>NZ_JBNCNO010000005.1:495586-636325 GCF_049847025.1 Micromonospora sp. DT231
CCCACCCAACCCGCCCCCCCCGCACCCCCCCCCGCTCCCCCAACCCCCCCCCCCCCCCCGGCGGGGCCCTCCCCCCCGGCCCCCCCACGGCCGGCCTTTTCGCAGGCGCGTCTCTGTCTTTCCGGCAATGTGCCGCCGATGTCCTCAGGTCCCGTCAGGCGGTCGTCCGGGCCGCCTCCAGGATGACCTCGGTAACCTCACCGGGATGCGAGATCAGGCCCAGGTGGCCGGCGTCGATCCGAGTGATGTCGGCCCCCGCCCGCTTCATCATCTCCTCCTGGCGGGCCGGCGGGATGACCCGGTCCTCGGTCCCGACAACCGCCCACACCGGGATCGTCTTCCACGCCGGCTCGGTGGCCGGCTCGGCCAGGGCGTTCGTGGCCAGGGCTGTCTGGCTCACGGCGAGCACCTCCGCCTGCCGCCGAGGCAGACCGTTGGCGAAGCCGGGAACGAACACCTTCGGCAGGACGTACGCGTCGACGGCCCCTTCCGGGGCACCGGGGAACGGCACGAGCTTGAACACGCTCGTGGGGTCGGTCAGGGCCGGCTCCAGCACCGAGCCGGAGCCGGCGGTGAGTTCCTCCACGGTCTCCCCCTTGTCCGGGGCGAACGCGTCGACGAACACGAGGGCCTTGACGTTGTTGTTGCCGGTCGCGGCGTCGCTCGCCACGAAACCGCCGTACGAGTGGGCCGCGAGCACGATGGGACCCTCGATAGTGGACAGGAAGTCCTTCAGGTAGCCGCTGTCGATCGACGGCCCCCGGCTGGGTTGCGGCGCGACCTGGACCTCGAAACCGCGGGCCTGGAGTCTGCGGACCTCCCCACTCCAGCTCGATCCGTCGGCCCAGGCGCCGTGCACCAGGACGACTGTCGGTCTGTCGCCGTGCCCCGGGTCCGGGGTGGGATGCACACCGCCGTCCGCGTACACGTGTGGGGCGGCTGAGCCGAGCACCGTCACAAGCGTCGCGGCGGCGAGCGTCGCGGCGATGGTCTTCGGCCGACGTAGCGAGATACCGAGCATCTCTTCCCCCTCGTTGGTAAGTGGTTTCCGAACGCGGGCAGAGGTGCGTGGCACCAACGCGACCCCGCCGAAGCCGCAGGCGGTTGCGAGCGCAGCCGAGCGGCGCGCAGCGTTGGCGGCTGGGCGCCGGTGCCGCGATGACCTGCTCGATGGCCCGACACTCACCGTACTGACGGTCAGCGGAGATCCCGCGCAGAAGGGGAAAATGGCTCAGGTTTCACCTTGTTGGAGGACACACCCCCAAACGGGCCAGCGTCACCCGATCGGTAGGACACGGGTGCCCCTGCCCGACTGCTTGACCAAGGGCACCCGCGGAATCGCCTCGGCAAGAGCCGGAGAGACGATCCACCTGCTGCATATCCGCACAGGAGCGGTACCGCCAGACATCGCGCGGCGACCTACGCCTGCCGCGAAGGTGATGCGTATCGTGGCTGGGAACGGTCGCCCAGAGCACGAGCGGGAGAGGCGTGGACATGACAGACGGCACGGTCTACTCCGGCTCACACTGGCAGCGCTACGCCACCAACGACACCGACCAGGCCCACAACTTCGTTCGGCAGGCATTCCTCGACATCAAGGTCCGCTCCTACGCCAAGGGCCGCGACGGAGTCGGCCTGCGCACCGCCACCACCGCCCTCGCCGACATCGGCGTGACCCGCCTGCACTACTCGGCCCGCACCCAGGCCCAGACCGCGCCCGACGGCGACCTGAACATCACCCACCTGATGGGCGGCCGCTTCACCATCGCCGAGAACAAGGACGAATACCGATTACGGCCCGGCGACGTGATGCTGATCCTGCCGGACCAGTCCGCCGACCTCGCCTACGACAACGTCGACACGTTCGTCGCCCGCCTCCCCCGTGCCCTGCTCGAAGAGGTCGCCCACACCCAAACCGGCATCAGCGGCGCGGACCTGCGCTTCGACGGCCCCCGGCCGATCTCGCCGACACTCGGCCGACACTGGCCCCAGACGCTCTCCCACCTCACCCGCGGCGTGCTGTCCGACCCCGCTCTGCTGACCAACCCTCTGGTCGCCGGGAACACCCGCCACCTGCTCGCGGCGACGGCGCTTGCCGTGTTTCCCAACACCGCCCACGCCGCAACCCCACGGGCCGCCGGCGAGGTCACTCCGAAGGCGTTACGCCGAGCCGTGACCTACATCGACGAGCACGCGGACCAGCCGATCACCGTCGACCAGGTCGCCGCCGCGGCCGGTGTGGGTCCTCGGGCTCTGCAACTCGCGTTCCGCCGCCACCACGACACGACGCCGATGCGGTACGTCCGCCAGGTCCGCCTCCAACGCGCCCACCGCGACCTGCAGGCCGCCGACCCGACCACCGGTGCCACCGTCACCGTGATCGCCAAGCGTTGGGGCTTCACCAACCTCGGACGCTTCAGCACCGACTACCGCGCCGCCTACGCATCCAGCCCCAGCCACACCCTGCGCACCTGACGCCCACCTCGTCCCGAGGGAGTGCGTATCCACGGGCGCGTGGCCCCGAACCGGGACCGCCCCAGCGCAGGACGGGACTGCTGATCATGCGCGTACTGCGGCGCACCGCGAGGTGACGGTCAGTCCTCGTCCTCCTTCTTCTTCTTCTCGTCGCGGTCCAGGGCCAGGTCGAGCGCGAGGACGCTGCCGATGATGAGCAGCGGGTCGATGCCGGCCGTGACCCGCACGGCGTAGGTGTCCCGGATCGTCAGCCACCGCTTGGAGACCGCGGCCACCTCGGTGCCGTCGCGTTCGATGACGTACTCGTGGTCGAGCAGGTCACCCTTCATCTCCAGGTCGTTGGGCCCCGGCACGTCGATGGTGAACTTGTCGCGGAACGGCGTGAGCAGCTTCTTGCGGACCTCTGCTGCCTTCTCGCCGCCGATGCGGATCTCGTACGTCGGACGCAGCGCCACCAGGTGCCGGTGCAGCGTGGCGACCTCCTGGCCGGACGCGTCCTCGATGACGACCTTGTTGCGGACGCTGAGCACCTTGCCGTCGACGTGGAAGACCTTGGCGCCGTGCTCGTCGAGCACGTCGAAGTCGTCGCCGATCGAGAAGAACCGCTCCCTGATGACAAACATGACTCGATTCTCCCCCACCAGCGGCCGGATCGCCGGGGGCGCAGGGGCTGCGGATCCCGGACCTGTCGAGTGCGCTCTCAGCGGTGCGAGCCGGGTGCTACCTCGGGGGGCGCAGCGCCTGCCACAGCTTGCGGTAGAAGTCGGCGTACGTCCGCTCGACGTGCCTGGCGAACCGCCTCGTCTCGTCGTGCCGGGCGGGGAGCTGGTTGATGGGTACGCTCATCGCGGCATGGTGCTCGATGTGCAGGTTGTTGCCGTTTGTGTACCAGGTACTCAACCAGCTACCCCGGATCGAACGGGTGTTGTGGAGCACGTCGGGGGTCTCGGTGTCGCAGAGGATGTGCTCGGGCAGCTCGACGAGAAAGTGCATCGGCACGGCGGCGACGACCGGCAGAACCCAGAGCAGCACCACATATTCCCCGAGACCGGCGAGGGCCAGACCGGTGGCGGTGAGAACCGCGGCGCCCTGGACCAGGTGCTCCTGCACGACGTGCCGCCGCATCTTCGGGCTGATGTCACCGAACTCGTAGGTCCACCGGCCGGCCGCGCTGCGGACGACGTCCCGCAACACGACCAGGACGCGGTGGTAGTCGAACGCACCGCGCAGCAGCGTGGCGAGCGTCAGCGATTGGCGCGTGTCGAACCCGAAGAACTCGGTGTCGTGCGGGGTGCCCAGAAAGCGGTGGTGCTGCAGGTGCCGTACCCGGTAGTGGCTGTAGACCACGAATAGTGGGAGGCCGAGTGGCACCCCGACCAGGCGGTGGGGCCAGGCCCTGCGGAACGCGGAGTGGTGCAGCGCCTGGTGTTGGAGCTCGACCGCGTGGGTGTACATGGCGGCCAGCAACAGGACGCCCGCGACGACCGCACCCGGCTCCGGACGCAGAGCGAGGGTGGCCCCGGCCGCGGTGAGCAGGGCGAGGACACCGAGCTTGCCGAGGAAGACGCGCTCGTCGGCGCCTGTGGTGCGGGCGCGGGCGAACAACAGGGTCGGTGCGGGGGTGGGGGTGGACGCGGGCGCGGCGGTGAGCGTCATGGTTCTTCCTCGGAGGCGGGTGTGGGCGGGATCAGCGGCCGCTGAGCAGGACGACGTGGGTTCCGGTCACCGCGGTGCCGCGGGCGTGCGCGAGCAGCCCGGCCAGGGCGACCGAGCCGGCGGCGGTGGGCTGGGCGCCGTACTCGGCGAGCAGGTGCCGCGCGGTGAGCAGTTCGTCGTCGGTGGCCGCGTGCACGGCACCACCGCTGGCTCTGATCGCGTCGAGGGCCTCGGGACCCTGTAGCGCGTGCCAGTTGACGAGCGGCTGGTTGTGGTCGGTCGTGGCGACGCCGTCCGGATCGAGCATCCGGTACGGTCCCGGCCAGCTCGTCACAAGCGGGTTGTTGCCGGCCGAGCCGACGCCGTGCAGCGGCACGTTCCACCCGAGCTGGCCCAACGCCCGGTGTACGGCGATGACCGTGGTGCCGTTGCCGACCGGGATCCACAGCGCCGCCGGGGGTTCGTCCAGCTCGGCGTGCAGAGCGTGCGCGACGGTGCCGTGGCCGGTGAACACCGCCTCGACGTAGGGTCCGTCGACGTTGCCGTCGATCGCGCCGTCGAGGGTGGCCAGTCGCCGGGACTCGTCGACCGCGTCCTCGTAGCTGCCGTCGATCAGGTGCACGTCCGCGCCTGCCGAGCGCATGAAGGCGCCGCCGTCGCTCCAGCCGGTGGGCAGCACGACGGTGCAGGGCATGCCGATGGCGCCGCAGGCCATGGCCATCGCGCGTCCGTAGTTACCGCAGGTGGCGATGACGATGCGCCGTCGACCTTCGGCGATCGCCCGGGCGACGACCTGGCGTGCGGCCGGTTCCTTGTGGCTTCCGGACGCGTACCGGGTCTCGTCCTTGACGAGGATCCGGACGCCGGGTACGAGGTCCCGCGCGTCGATCAGGGGCGTCCCGTACGCGTCGATGGGGTGCTCGATGTGGGTGTCGACAGACACGTGGCGGCCTTTCGCGAGGGAGGATGTCAGCGGGTGGTGGGCAGGGCGGCGTCGGCCGCGCGCTGCAGGTCGTCGCGGGAGCCGATCTCGGCGGGTGGGAGGGCGTCGGGCAGGTCGTCCTCGAGCAGGCGCAGCCGGCGGTCGAGCCAGCCCCGCGCGGCCCACGCGAGTTGCAGCAGGCCACTGACTGTCACCAGCAGCGCGAGTCCGCGGCCGGGGCCGGTGCCGAGCACCTCACCGACGCTGCCGGCGAGGGCGCCGCCGGGTTCGAGCAGCGGCTGGACGTAGCGTTCGGCGAGAGGGCCGACCACCAGGTAGCCGATCGGCATCGTGAGCATCATCAGCGAGATGAAGATCGACAGGATGCGGCCCTGCAACTCGAAACCGACCTTCGTCTGCACGACGGCGATCCAGTGCCCCTCGGCGAGCGACTCACCGAAGGTCAGCAGGAACATGCCCACGATCACCCACACCGGGCCGGCGCCGAGCCCGACGACCGTCATCGCGATGCTCGCCAGGCCCATGAAGAGGATGAGACCGTGGGCGCGGCGGACGGTTCCGCCCCAGACGCCCATGACGACACTCCCGGCGAGCCCTCCGATGCCCCCGGCGCCCAGGGCCAGACCGAGCACCGCGGGGCTCTGCTCGATGAGCAGCATCGGGGTGATGACGGCGAAGCCGAGCGTGTAGAAGGCATGGTCGACGACGAAGAACCGCAACGCGGCCCGCAGGCCGGGGCGGCGGAGGATGTAACGCCAGCCGTTGGCGATCTCGGTGCGGAACGTCTCCTCCCGCCGACGGAACATCAGGTTCGGGATCCGCACGAGCAGCAGGGACAGCACCCCGGCCGCGAAGGTGGCGGTGTCGATGAGGAGCACGCCGGAGACACCGACGGTGGCGATCAGGCCGGCGCCGAGCAGCGGGGCGAACACGGTGCCGACCGAGACACCGAGCTGGTTGATCCCGGTGGCGTGCCCGAGGAACCGCTTGGGCACCAGTTGCGTGACGGCCGCGAGGTAGGCGGGCCGTTGGAACGCGCCGGCCATCGAGGTGACCGACACCGCCAGGTAGATCTGCCAGAGCTGCAGGCCACCACCGACGAACACCACCAGGGCCAGCGCCACCATGGACAGTCCCGCGACGGTGTCGCTGGCGAGCATCACCCGTCGCCGGTCCCAGCGGTCGGCGACCGCGCCGGCGACCGGCCCGACGAGAATGCCGGGCAGCAGGCCGATCGCGTTGACGACGGCGAAGTCGGTGAGGGATCCGGTGCGTTGGAAGACCCAGATACTGAGCACGAGAGCGCTGAGCCCACTGCCGATCATCGACAGGAACTGACCGGCGGCGACCGTCGCGAAGCGCGCGAGACTTGGCGCCGGCCCCGCCTGGTGGTTCTGACGAACGGGTTCGGTCGTCGCGCCGCCCGCGAACGCCACGAGCTCGGCGGCCAGCGGCTGCGCGTGTGACCTGACGAAGAAGTGCCCGGCCTTGGGCAGGACCGCGAGGCGCACACCGCCCTCGCCGAAGTGCTCCCACTCGTGGAAGCGCTCCTCGTAGTGCTCGGTCACCCGGTCGCGCGAGCCCACGACGGCCAGCACGGGAGCCTTCAGTCTTGCGGTCTGTTCCCCATAGGCGGCGGTGAAGAACTCCTCGGCGTCGCGGGCGTCGTGCCGGACGTTGCGCAGGACGAACGCCTGCTGCTGCGGGTCGTCCACGTCGGTGAAGCCGCCACGGCCCCGCAGGTAGGCCAGGTACTCGCGGTCGGAGGTGAACGCGTCGGTCGGCACGAACCGGTAGAACCAGTCGAAGATCCGTCCCGGCAGTCGGGCCGTCGGGAAGCCCGCGCCGAGCGCCACACCCGCGAGCTCGACGCCCGCCTCCTCCGCGCGCCGCGCGATCTGCATGGTGACGGCGACGCCGAGGCAGTGGCCGTACAGCAGCACCGGTCCGCTGACCTCCCGCAGCTCGACGAGCACCCGCTCGGCCACCTCGGCCGAGGGCAGCAGCGGCTCGTCGGGGCGCGCGTAGTCGTGCCCGGGCAGCTCGACGGCAAGCAGTGCCCAGGTGGAGGGCAGCGCGTCGGCCAGCGGCTGGTAGGCGACCGCGCTGCCGCCCGAGTACGGGACGCCGACGACTGTCACGCCACCCGCGGCGACGTCCGCGTCGCGCGGGCTGAGCCGGTGCAGCATCCGCCGCTCGGCGGGAGGGCTCTCCACGCGGCTGTCCAGCAGTGCCGCGAGTCGGCGTACGGTCGGCTGCTGGTAGAGGTCGAGCAGCGTGGGCGCGGGCGTGATCTGCCGGACCACCTTCAACGCCGCGAACGAGTCCCCGCCGAGGGCGAAGAAGCTGTCGTCAAGACCGATGTCGGCGACACCGAGCACGGCGGACCACGCCTCGGCGATCGCCTTCTCCCGTGGTGTCCCCGGCGTGGGGCCGGTCACGGTGGCGCCGGTCAACGGCGGCGCGGGCAGGCGGCGCCTGTCGAGTTTGCCGTTGGGTGTCAACGGCAACGCGCTCAGGGTCAGCACGCGGGCGGGGACCATGTGCACGGGCAGGGTACGACCCAGCGAGTCACGGAGCGCGGCCTCGTCGGCCTCCTCGCCGGTCGCCGTGACCACGTATCCGATCAGCCGGGCGATGCCCGAGGTCGGGGTGTGCACGGCGACCGCGCACGACGCGACGCCCGGCAGGGCGCCCAGCGCGGCCTCCACCTCACCCAGTTCGATCCGGTAACCGTTGACCTTGACCTGGTCGTCGAGGCGGCCGAGGAAGTCGACTGTGCCGTCGGCGTGGAAGCGGGCGGCGTCGCCGGTGCGGTACATGCGGGCCCCGGGTGCGGGGGCGTACGGGTCGTCGACGAAACGTTGCGCGGTCAGCTCGGGCCGCCCGTGGTATCCGGGGGCGACACCGGCGCCGCCCAGGTACAGCTCCCCGACGACACCTGCGGGTACGGGCTCGCCGTGGGCGTCCAGCACGTACACGCGGTTGCGGGGAAACGGGCGCCCGATCGGCAGCGGCGCCTCGGCGGGCAGGTGCGCCGCGGAGCCGTCGAACCACACGTTGTCGACTGTCACCTCGGTCACGCCGTACGCGTTCACCACCCGGCCGTGCGGCCCGACCAGTCGGCGGGCCAGCTCGTACTCGTGCACGTGCCACTTCTCGCCGCCGCCGATGAGCATCCGCAGCCAGGTGAGGCCCGCGCCGGTGCGGTCGGCGTGTGCGAGCAGCCCACGCAGCACGGCAGGGACCAGTTCGGTGCACTCGACCCGTTCGGCGCGCATCAGCTCGTACAGGTCGGCCGGGTCGAGCAGCGTCTCCCGGGGCACGACGACCAGCCGCCCGCCGGTGGTGTGGGCCCGCAGCGTCTCCCCGACGAACATGTCGAAGGAGAAGCTGGCCGCCTGCTGGTACGTCCATTCCGGGCGAAGGTCGTAGGCGCGCTGCCACATGTCGGCGGCGTGCACCAGGTTGCGGTGTGTCACGACGACGCCCTTGGCCTTGCCGGTGGAGCCGGAGGTGTAGATGACGTACGCCGGGTCGTCCGCCGCGGCGGCCGGCGGCAGGTCGCTGCCGTCCTCCGGCAGCGGGTCCCGCAGGTACGCGGCGTCGATCAGCACGGCGGCGCCGCTGTCGGCGAGCATGTAGTCGAGCCGTTCGCGCGGGTAGGCGGGGTCGAGTGGCACGTAGGCCGCGCCCGCCTTGAGCACGCCCCACATCGCGACGAACAGGTCGAGGCCCCGATCCAGGCAGATCGCCACGCGGTCGCCGGGTTGGACATCCGCGGCCCGCAGCCGCCGGGCGATGCGGTTGGCCCTCGTGTTCACGTCGCCGTAGCTCATCGTGACGCCGCGGAACGTCAGCGCCGGCGCGTCGGGTGTGGCCGCGGCGTGCCGCTCGAACAGCTCGTGGACCGTCGTCGCATCCGGAACGGGCGCCGCGACGTCGTTCCAGTCGTGCAGGATCCGGTGCCGCTCCTCGGCGGTCAGCAGCGGCAGGCGTAGCACCTCGGTGCACGGGTCGCTCGCGGCGGCGGCCAGCAGGGTGAGCAGATGGTCGGCCAGCGCCGCCACCCGTGGCTCGTCGAACATTTCGGTGGCGTAGTCGATGGTCAGCAGCGGTCCGTCGGCCGGGAAGTCCAGGCCGACGGCGAGGTCCACCATGGTGGCGGCGGGCGCGAGTTCCCCGGCGTACCGGACGGTCGTGTCGCGCGGCGTCGGCGTGTTGTGCACGGTGAGCATCACCGGGCTGACCCGGTTCCGGTTGCCGCTGCCGGGCCGCGCCAACGCGTCGACAAGGTCGGGCAGGGCGAGCGTCTGGTGGTCGAGGTCGGCCAGGACGGCGTCGCGGACCCGCGCAACCAACTCGGCGAACGTCGGCGCGCCGGCCACGTCACCGCGCATCGGCAGGATGTTGAGCAGCGGCCCGACCAGGGCGGCCTCGCCCGGTCCGGTGCGCCCGGCGACCGGAGTCAGCACGGTCACGTCGGTGCGGCCGGTGTAGCGGGCGAGGACCGTCTGCAGCCCGGCCAGCACCACCATGAACAGGCTCGCGCGCTCGCCTCGCCCGTAGGCGCGCAGCCGCTCCAGCAGCGCCGGGTCGACGCAACGGGTGAGCCGCGCGGCGGCGAAGGACCGGGCCACCGGGCGCGGCCGGTCGACGGGCAGTTCCAGGTCGAGGTCCGCGTCGACGAACCGCTGCCGCCAGTACTCCCGCAGGGCGGCGTCGGAGCGGGCGGCCGTGTTCCGCGCCGCCAGATCGGGCAGCGCGACGGCAGGGGCCAGGTCGGGCTCCGCACCGGTGTGGGCAGCGCGGTACAGCGCGGCCAACTCCTCCCCGACGACCGTGGCGGACCAGCCGTCGAACACCAGATGGTGGACGGCCAGAACCAGGTGCCTACCGTCGGCGCCCAGGTACGCCCGCGCGAGCGGGCCGGCGGCGAGGTCGAACGTCGCCGTGACCGGCTCCCCCTGCACCAGCTCGAGCAGGGCGTCGGAACCGATCACCATCCGCGGCTCGGCGCCGTCGTCGGGAAACCGGGCGCGCAGCAGTGGGTGTCGACGAGCCAGCGCGGTCAGGGCTCGGGCCAACGCGGCGGGGTCGACCGGCTCGGCGAAGCGGTAGCGGATGCCCAGGGTGTGCGCGGGCAGGTCGGCGCAGACCTGCTCGGCGATCCAGAAGTCCCGCTGCAGGGCGCTCAGCGCCACCGGGACGCCCTCGGCCACGGCGACCGTCTCGGCTACCCCGCCGGTGTCGGCGCTCCGGACGAGGGTGGCCACCTCCGCCAGGGTGGGCGCCGCGTAGAGCCGGCTCAGCGTCAGCTCCACGCCGTGCTCGTGCCGCAGGGCGCTGATCATCCGTACGGCGTCGAGTGAGTCGCCGCCGAGCGCGAGAAAGTCGTCGTCCTGGCGTACCTGCGGGATGCCGAGCACCGCCGTCCAGATCCGGGCGACCGCGCGCTGCGCGGGGGTGAGGCCGGCGTCCACGACCGGGCCGTCCGGGACGACCGCGGCCAGGGACCGCCGATCGACCTTGCCCTGCACGGTGAGCGGCAGGCGGTCGTGGCGCACCAGAGCTGCCGGGACCAGGTACGCGGGAAGCACCTCGGCCAGGGCGGCGCGAACGGCGGTCAGGTCGATCCCGCGCGCGCCCACCACGTGTCCGGTCAGCCGCGCCTGGCCGCCCCGCTCACCGAGCACCACAACCGCGTCCTCGATGCCCGTCACGGTCCGCAGCGCCGCCTCGATCTCCCCCGGCTCCACCCGGAAACCACGGATCTTCATCTGCTCGTCGAGGCGTCCCAGGAACTCCAGCGACCCGTCCGCGGCACGGCGTACCCGGTCGCCGGTGCGGTACTCGCGACCGGTGGGCTCGGGCCGGAACCGCTCGGCGGTCAGGTCCGGCCGGCGCAGGTACCCAGCCGCGACCTGGGCTCCGCCGATCGCCAGCTCCCCGGGTTCACCGTCTGGGGTCTCCGCGCCGTCCGGGGCCAGTACGCGACAGGTGACGCCGGGCAGTGGGTGCCCGATCGGCACGACGTCGCCGGCCCAGCCGGTCAGGTCGGCGGCGGTGGCGACGACTGTGGTCTCGGTCGGCCCGTAGGTGTTGAGCAGCCGTACCCGGGGGCCGGCGGCACGCTGCCACCGGCGCACCGCGTCGGGCCGCGCGGCCTCGCCCCCGATGATCGTCAACCGGATCGTGGCGGGCAGGGTCGCCTCGCCGCGGTCCAGGGCGGCGACCAGGTCGTGCCAGTACGCGGTCGGCAGGTCCAGCACGGTGATGCCGAGTCCCGCGCAGCCGTCCAGGAACAGGTCGGGGCGACTGATCATGTCATCGTCGCGCAGCACGACGGCTGCCCCACAGGTCAACGCCGGGAAGATCTCCTCGACGCTGGCGTCGAAGCTCAACGACGCGAACTGCAGGACGCGGTCGGCGGCGGACAGCGCGTAGCGCTCCCGGGCGGCGGCGCAGAACGCGGCGAGCGCGGACATCGGCACGACCACGCCCTTGGGCCGCCCCGTCGACCCGGACGTGTACACGACGTACGCCGCGCCGGCCACTCCGTGCGCTTCCGTGCCGACCGGGGTGTCCGTCGCGGCGACGCCATCCGGGGTGATGACCGCGCGGGGCCTCGCGTCAGCGAGGATGAGCTCCTGACGGGCCGCCGGATAGGCCGGGTCGATGGGCACGTAGCCCGCGCCCACCCGCAGGACCGCAAGCATCGCCACGATCGCGTCCCGGCCGCGCGGCATGCGCAACACCACCAGGTCGCCGCCCGACACCCCGGCCACCGTCAACTCCGCCGCCCGCTCCTCGACGCGGGCGACGAGCTCCGCGTAGGTCAGGGCGCCCGCGCCGTCGACCACGGCCGCAGCCGCGGGCCGGCGCCGGGCCTGCGCGACGATCGCCTGCCACAGTGGACCCTCCCCCACCGGCGGGGTGCGGATGTCGATGGCCTGACTCATGAAGGGCTCCCGGGCGTCGCGGACAGCGAAAGGCGTGCCGGCGCAAGACCCTAGGGACCAACTGAGGGCCGCGGATGAACTCCGGCCGACGCTCGGAAGGATCTTGGTAACGGGCGCGTTCACCTGGTGAACGCGACGGCCCACCGGCCAACGCCGCCGCTGCCTGCGGGAACACCGTTGACGCACACCGGTTGCGGTGAACTAGGAGTGAAATCGACGACGCAGAAGTGGGGTCCGCCGGTCGGTGTTCGTGCAAGGGGTCGCTGTGGTGGTGGACACGAAGCCGTTACTTCGCCGTCTCTTCCGGCCGGACGCGACGTAGCGTTGAGGGCTGCCCAGGGCGGGTCCGCATGCCGCACCCCTGGTTGACGCTGATCCGTGAGACGAAGATGGTGAACGCCGGGTGCCCGTGACAAGTCAACCCCAGGTGGCTTCGCTGCCGCCGACCGTTGCCGCACCGGCGGTCCCCGCGGTGTTCCGATCCTCCCCGGCGGCGGCCCGCCGCACGCTCGTCGACATTCTCGACGACTCCGTGCGCGCGCACGCCGACGCGGCCGCGCTCGACAGCGGCGCCACGGCGCTGACGTACCGCGACCTGGCCGACGAGGTCGAGGCCGTCCGCAGGTCGCTGGCCGGGCACGGCATCGGTGTCGGCGACCGCGTGGGTGTCCGGATCTCCTCCGGTACGGCCGAGCTGTACCTGGCGATCCTCGGCGTTCTCGCGGCGGGCGCGGCCTACGTGCCGGTGGACGCGGACGATCCGGAGGAGCGCGCCGAGCTCGTCTTCACCGAGGCGGGAGTCGCGGCGGTCCTCGGCGACGGGTTGGCGGTGACGCTGCGTCGTACCCCCGGAGGTCGGAACGGCCGGCCCGGCCCGGACGACGACGCCTGGATCATCTTCACCTCGGGCTCGACGGGCACCCCGAAGGGGGTGGCGGTCAGCCACGGCGCGGCGGCGGCTTTCGTGGACGCCGAGGCACTGTTGTTCCTCGCCGACGAGGCCAGCGAGGCGATCGGTCCGCAGGACCGGGTCCTGGCCGGCCTGTCGGTGGCGTTCGACGCGTCCTGCGAGGAGATGTGGCTGGCGTGGCGGCACGGCGCCTGCCTGGTGCCTGCCGCGCGGGCGCTCGTCCGCAGCGGCGTCGACCTCGGTCCGTGGCTGGCCGAGCAGCGCATCTCGGTGGTGTCGACGGTCCCGACGCTCGCCGCGCTGTGGCCCGTCGAGGCGCTGGAGGAGGTCCGGCTGCTGATCTTCGGTGGCGAGGCCTGCCCGCCGGAGCTGGCGCAGCGCCTCGCCGTGGAGGGCCGCGAGGTCTGGAACACCTACGGACCGACCGAGGCGACGGTGGTGGCCTGCGCCGCGCGGATGACCGGCGAGGGGCCGGTACGCATCGGGCTGCCGCTGGCCGGCTGGGACCTCGCGGTGGTCGACGCCTCCGGCGCTCCGGTGGCGATGGGCGAGACCGGCGAGTTGGTGATCGGCGGGGTGGGACTCGCCCGCTACCTGGACGCCGGCAGGGACGCCGAGAAGTTCGCGGCGCTGCCCGCGCTCGGCTGGCAGCGGGCGTACCGCAGCGGCGACATCGTCCGGGCGGAGCCCGAGGGACTCCTGTTCGTCGGCCGCGGTGACGAACAGGTGAAGCTCGGCGGACGCCGGATCGAGCTGGGTGAGATCGACGCCGCGCTCCAGGCGCTGCCCGACGTCGCCGGCGCCGCCGCGGCCGTGCAACGCACCGCCGCCGGCAACCAACTGCTTGTGGGGTACGTGGTCCCGCACGACGGTGTCACGTTCGACGCCGCGTCGGCGGCGCTGCGGATCCGTGAGCAACTGCCGGCCGCGCTCGTGCCGCTGCTGGCCGTGGTGGACGAGTTGCCGACCCGTACGTCCGGCAAGGTGGATCGGGCCGCGCTGCCCTGGCCGCTGGCCACGCCGCAGGACACCGCGGGCGAGCTGACCGCGACGGAGGAATGGCTCGCCGGCGGTTGGGCCGAGATCCTGGGCGTACGCCCCACCGAGGCCGACGCGGACTTCTTCAGTCACGGCGGCGGGAGCCTGAACGCGGCGCAACTGGTGGCGTGGATCCGCCGCCGGCACCCCCGCGTCTCGGTGGCGGACATCTATCTTCGCCCGAAACTGTCGCGGCTCGCGGCGATGGTCGACGCGCTCGACACCACGGCGGCGGTCCGTCGGGAGGTCCGGCCGACGCCGAGGCGGGCCGGGCTGATCCAGGCCGCGCTGATGACGCCGATGCTCGCGCTCGTCGGGCTGCGTTGGCTGACCGTCCTGGCCGCCCTCGGCATCGTGCTCACCCTGCTCGTGCCGACACCGTGGGCGCCTGACGTGTCGTGGTGGTGGGTGGCGCTGGGCTGGCTTCTGCTGTTCAGTCCGCTCGGCCGGATCGCCCTGGCCGCCGCGGGAGCGCGACTGCTGCTACGCGGGGTACGCCCCGGCAGCTACCCGCGCGGTGGCGGCGTACACCTGCGGCTGTGGGCCGCCGAACGCCTCGCGGAGCTGACCGGCGCCACAAGTGTCGCCGGGGCATCCTGGATGACCACGTACGCCAGGGCGCTCGGCGCGTCCATCGCTCCCGACGTGGACCTGCACTCCGCGCCGCCGGTCACCGGACTGCTGAAGCTCGGTCGCGGCGCGGCGATCGAGCCGGAGGTCGATCTGTCCGGCCACTGGGTCGACGGCGATGTCGTCCATGTCGGCAGGGTCCGCGTCGGCGCGGGCGCCCGGGTCGGTTCCCGCAGCACCCTGATGCCCGGCGCCCGCGTCGGCAAGGGCGCGCGCATCGCCGCCGGCTCGACAGTGACCGGCGCCGTACCGGCGAATCAGCGCTGGGCCGGCTCGCCTGCCGCGCCCGCTGCCAAGGATCCCGCCGAGTGGCCCGGTCAGCGGCCCCCGCGAACGCGACTGCGGTCGCGCGGCTGGCCGATCGCGTACGCGCTGACCGCCCAACTGCTGGGGCTGGTGCCGGTCGTGGCCGCCCTGCCGGCGATCGCCCTGCTGGGTTGGACGCTCGCCGCCCGGCCAACGGTCGGCGCGGTGCTGGCCGCCGTCGCGGTGGCGAGCGTCGCCTACGTGCTGGGCTACGCGCTGCTGATCCTCGGGGCTGTCCGGGCGCTCAGCATCGGCCTGCGCACCGGGTACCACCAGGTGCGGGGGCGGGTGGCGTGGCAGGTGTGGACGACCGAGCGGCTGATGGGGTTGGCGCGGGTCGGGCTGTTCCCGCTCTACGCCAGTCTCTTCACGCCCGTGTGGTTGCGGCTGCTGGGCGCCAAGGTGGGGCGCGGGGTGGAGGCTTCCACGGTGCTCGCGGTGCCGGCGATGACAACTGTCGCCGACGGGGCCTTCCTGGCCGACGACACGATGGTCGCGACCTACGAGCTGAGCCACGGGTGGCTGCGCGTCGCCCCGGCCCGCATCGGCAAGCAGGCGTTCCTCGGCAACTCCGGGATGGCGGCGCCCGGGCGTTCGGTGCCCAAGCGTGGGCTTGTCGGCGTGTTGTCGTCGGCGCCGTTCAAGGCGAAGAAGGGCTCGTCGTGGCTCGGCGCGCCGCCGATGCCGTTGCGCCGGACCGTGGAGGCGGCCGACACCAGCCGCACCTTCGACCCGCCACTGCGGCTGAAGCTCGCCCGGGCCGCGATCGAACTGTGCCGGATCGTTCCGGTGATGTGCGCCGGCGCCCTGGCGGTCGGCGTGCTGGCCGTCCTCGCGCTCGTGTGGCGAACCGGCGGGTGGTGGGCGGCCGCGCTCACCGCCGGGCCGGTGCTGCTCGGCGCGGCGATCATCGCCGCCGCCCTCGCGACGGCCGCGAAATGGCTGCTGGTCGGGCGCTTCCGGGTCACCGAGCGCGCGCTGTGGACCTCCTTCGTCTGGCGGAACGAACTCGCCGACACGTTCGTCGAGGTCCTCGCCGCGCCGTGGTTGGTCCGCTTCGCGACCGGCACGCCACTGCTGGCGGCGTGGCTGCGCACGCTCGGCGCGACGATCGGCCGGGGCGTCTGGCTGGAAACGTACTGGCTGCCCGAGTACGACCTGGTGCGCCTCGGCGACGGCGCGACGGTGAACCGCGGTTGTGTGGTGCAGACCCACCTGTTCCATGATCGTGTGATGAGCATGGACGAGGTGACACTGGGCGCGGGCGCCGCGCTGGGCCCGCACGGCATCGTCCTGCCGGGCGCGAGCATCGGGGCGCGGACCACCGTCGGGCCCGGTTCGCTTGTGACCCGGGGCGACGCCGTGCCGTGCGACAGCCGGTGGTTGGGTAACCCGATCACCACCTGGCCGGCGCCAGCGGCACGGTCGGCGTGAGTCCGACGGCGGCGTCGACGTCGAGCGGCGCGACGCCCGGCGCCGACCGCTCCGGCGACTCCTACCTGCCCGAGCACGGCAACGGCGGCTACCGGGTGCGGCACTACGACCTCGAACTCGACTACCGGGTCGCGACGAACCGCCTCGGTGGCCGGGCGGACCTCACCGCGGTGGCCGGGCAGTCGCTGTCGCGGTTCACCCTCGATCTCGGTCGGCTCCGCGTCCAGGACGTCCGGGTGGACGGGCGCCCGGCGAAGTACCTGCACCGCCCGGACAAGCTACAGATCAAACCCGAGCGGCCGATCGGCGCCGGAGACACCTTCCGGGTGGAGATCCGGTACGCGGGAAAGCCCGTGCCCATCTCCGGCCGCTGGGGCAACCTCGGGTGGGAGGAGCTCACCGACGGGGTGCTCGTGGCCAGCCAGCCGAACGGATCGCCGTCGTGGTTCCCGTGCGACGACCAGCCCGGCGCCAAGGCCACCTTCCGGGTGGCGGTCACGACCCCCTCCCCGTACACGGTCCTGGTGACCGGCGATCCCGTGCGACAGCGCCGTGGCGCGGGCACCACGACGTGGGTGTACGAGCGGCGCGAGCCCACCTCGCCGTACCTGATGAGCGTCCAGATCGGCCGCTACGAGATGGTGGACCTGGCTGTCGGTGAGGTGGCGCAGCGCGCCGCGGTGCCGCCCGCGCTGCGCCGCACCGTCGCCCACGACTTCGGCCGGCACGGCGAGATCATGGCGGCGCTACAGCGGCTCTTCGGGCCGTACCCCTTCACGCAGTATGTCGTCGTGGTCGCCGACGACGACCTCGACGACCCGGTCGAGGCGCAGGGCATGGCGGTCTTCGGCCGCAACCACGTCGACGGCCGGCGCACGCACGAACGGCTGATCGTGCATGAGCTGGCCCACCAGTGGTTCGGCAACAGCCTCACCGTGGCGGACTGGCGGCACATCTGGCTCAACGAGGGCTTCGCCACGTACGCCGAGTGGCTGTGGTCCGGCGTGTGCGGCGACCTGCCGACAGACGCCCTGGCCGCCCGGTGGTACGCGTGGGTCGCGGATCGCCCGCGCACCGTCGTCGTCGCGGATCCCGGCGTCAACCGGATGTTCGACCCGCTCGTCTACAAGCGTGGCGCGCTCACGGTGCACGCCCTCCGCCGGCGGGTTGGCGACGATTCGTTCTTCGCGCTCCTGCGGGCGTGGGTCGCCGAGCACCAGCACGCGACAGTCACGACCGAGCAGTTCCGGCTGCACGCCCAGCGCTTCGCCCGCGAGCCCCTGGACGATCTGTTCGCCGCCTGGCTCGACAGCCCGACGCTGCCCCCGTTGCCCCGCTGACCACCGACACGCGTTGAAGGGTCACCGCACGGTCCGGGCGCGGATTCCCTGTGGCCAGTCCGAGTTCACCGCGTCTCTCTACCTTGCCATCGGATCACCATGGTCCTTCGTTCTCCACGAAATGAGGATTGATGGCAGTACGCAAGCGGGTGGGCGTGGGCGCTGCGGTGGCCGCGCTGATCCTGACGCTGCCGGGCGCCGCGTCCGCGGCCGAGCAGAGCACGCGGCACCGAGCCGAGTTGATCAAGTTCGCCATGCTGCCGGCGGCGACATTCGTTCCCGGTAGCGAACCGTCCGGCGCGGCACTCGGCACTGCCCCGATCAACGGGATCACCCCGCCGTTCCTCGACCAACCGGTCCAGGGGTTCAGCGGCGTCCTTCGCAACACCGACGGCACCTTCGACGTGTTGTCCGACAACGGTTTCGGCAACAAGGCCAACAGCGCCGACTTCCTGCTGCGGGTCCAGCGGGTCGCGCCCGGCTTCGCGGGCGGCGCCGTCGACGTGGTCGGCGGCATCAACCTGACCGACCCGTACGGCAAGGTTCCGTTCGCTCTCACCCGTGCCGACCGCGTGCTCACCGGCGCCGATTTCGACGTCGAGTCGATCACCCGGACGGCCGACGGCACGTACTGGATCGGTGACGAGTTCGGTCCGTACCTGCTGCACTTCGACCGCGCGGGTCGTCTCCTGCAGGCGCCCGTGCCACTGCCCGGCGTGTTCGCTCCGGAGAACCCGACCCGAGGTACGACCCCGGCCAACATCTCCAGCAGCAAGGGCTTCGAGGGCATGGCCCAGTCACCGGACGGCGGCACGCTCTATCCGCTGCTCGAGGGCACGGTCGCGGGCGACCCGACGGGCACCCTTCGGCTCAACGAGTTCGACGTCCGGACCAACGCCTACACCGGTCGGCACTGGACCTACGCGCTCGACGCCGCCGACCACGCGATCGGTGACGCGATCATGGTCGACCGGGACCGTTTCCTGATCATCGAACGGGACAACGGCCAGGGTGAGACGGCGAAGGTGAAGAGGATCTACCTGGCCGACAAGCGCGACCGGAACCGGGACGGGCGCCTCGACAAGACACTTGTCGCCGACCTGATGAACATCGCCAACCCGCGGCACGTCGGCGGGTTCGGCAGCACCTTCACGTTCCCGTTCCAGACCATCGAGGACGTGGTGATCCTCGACGACCGTACGATCGCAGTCCTCAACGACAACAACTTCCCGTCGTCCTCGGGCCGCGCCGCCGGCCAGGCGGACAACAACGAGTTCATCGTGCTCAAGCTGGACCGCGACCTGGATGCCGACAAGCGCGTCCTGCGTCGCTACTGACCCTTCTCCACCGCAGGCCTGGGACAGCTCGTCGAGTGGCTGTCCCAGGCCTGCGCCCCGGCGGAGCGAACCCGTCAGCTCGCGGTCTCGCGGGCCGCCTGGTCGATGAGGGCCACGGTGGTGTCCGGGTGCGAGACGAAGACCAGGTGCGAAGCGCCGTCGGCCACCCGGACGGTGGCCCCGGCCCGCACCGCCATGAACTCCTGCGTCTCCGGCGGGATGATCAGGTCGGCACCGCTGACGAGCGTGTAGGACGGGATCGTGTGCCACGCCTGCGGCCCGGCCGCCGGCTCGCCCAACGCCGCCGCAGCGGCCGGCCGCTGCGCGATCGCGTACACGGCCGCGTCCTCGGCGGGGACGTCGGCCGCGAACCGGTCGTGGTAGACCGCCGGGTCGATGTACAGGTCGACGTGTCCGTCGGTCAGCGGCACCACCTTCAGCGACTCGTTCACCGTGCTGCCCGGGAACTTGGCGACCAACTCCTCGACCGCCTCACCGGTGTCCGGTACGAACGCCGCCAGGTAGACAAGCGCCCGCACGTGCGCGCTGCCGGCCGCGGCCGTGGAGATGACAGCACCTCCGTAGGAGCGGCCGACAAGCACGATCGGCCCCTCGATGCGGTCCAGCAGCGCCCGGACCCCGGCCGCGTCGGAGGCGACGCCGCGCAGCGGATTCGGCGCCGCGACCACCGGGTACCCGCCGGCCAGCAGCCGCCGGACGACCGGATCGAAGCCGCTGCTGTCCGCGAACGCGCCGTGGACGAGCACGATCGTCGGTCGGCTGTCTCCACTCACCATGGCGTACCTCTTCCCTGATCCTCGGGTGCGGTCGGGATCGACGCTAGGCGCGGGGTGTGGACAGCGACTGAACGCGCCGATCGCGGGCCATCAACTGGCCGTCAAGTCGGAGACGCCGCCGACCGTCGCACCTCGACGTAACAAGGCCGACTTGCCGAACCGGTAGAATCGACTGGTCCACGTACGCCGTGCAGGTGGGCGAAAGCGACGATCGCTGTCATGTCGGTTCGGGGTCGATAAGCGTGGCCGTGCCAGTCCCTCCCGACCCACCCGGCGACGAAGATCCGCCGGTTGGTCGGTCCTCGCTGTCCCTACAGATCCTCGGCCCGCTCCGAATCTGGCGCGACGGCGTCGAGCTGGACGCCGGCCCCCCGCAACAGGCATACCTCCTCGCGCTGCTCCTGGCCCGCGTCGGCAGGCCGGTCAGCACGAGCGAGCTGATCGATCTGATCTGGGGCGACGACGCCCCCGCCAGCGCCCTCAACGTGATCCAGAAGTACGTCGGCGCGCTACGACGGATCCTCGAACCGGACCTTCCCGCCCGCAGCGCTGGCTCGTTCCTGCACCGTCGCGGCAACTCCTACCTGTTCGTCGCCGCCCCCGGCACGCTGGACCTCGTCACCTTCCGAAGACTCGTCGGCGCGGCCACGGCCGCCTCGGCACAGCACCACGAAGCGGCGCTCGACCACTATGTCGGTGCGCTCGGCCTGTGGCACGGCCCGGCAGGTGGCGGGATCGCCGACGGGACGAGCGCGGCGGCCGCCTTCACCGTGCTCGACGACGAGTTCTACGACACCTGCTCGGCCGCCGCCGAGCGGGCGGTGTCCCTGGGCCGACCGGAGCGGGTGCTTCGCGCCCTGCGACTTGCCGCATCGATGGCGCCCTTCCACGAACCCGTGCACGCCGGCCTGGTCGGTGCCCTCGGTGCCGCAGGCCGCCAGGCGGAGGCACTCGCGGTCTTCCGTGCGGTCCGCGACCGCCTCGCCGACGAGTTGGGCGTCGACCCGGGTCCGGCACTTGCGGAGGCACATCTGCGGGTTCTGGCCCAGCCGTCGGTGTCGCCGTCGTCAGTGGACACGGCGGGCGAGGTCCGGGTGACCACCGGGGTCGGTCTGGTCGGCCGGACCGAGGAACTCGCCGTGCTGCGACGCACCGTGCAGAGTGCCGTCGCCGGGGGCACGGCCATCGGCATCCTCGAGGGCGAACCAGGGGTCGGCAAGACCCGCCTGCTGGAAGAGGCCGCGACGATGGCGGACCAGCACGGCGCCCTGGTGATCTGGGGCCGCTGTCTGGAGGGCGACGGAACACCGTCGATGTGGCCGTGGGAGCAGGCGCTGAGCGCGGTCGTCGACAGTCTGCCCGCGCTGGAGCGGGAGAAGTGGCTCGCCAGCGAGCTCGGCATCCTGCTCGGGCCGGGCAGCGACGCCGTCCGGGCGGTCCCCGACGGTAGCGCCCGGTTCCGGCTCTTCGAGCAGGTGGTCGCCCTCGTCAGAAGCGCCTCGGCACAACGACCGACACTCCTGATCCTCGACGACCTGCAATGGGCCGATGATGCCTCCCGGCGGTTGTTCAGTCACCTGGCCGGCCGGCTGCCCGACGGCACCGCCATCCTCGGCGCGCTTCGCGACCGGGCGCCGGTGCTCGATTCGGCCCTCTCCCAGGTGCTTGCCACGGCCAGCCGGCTGCCCGGCCACCGTAGGCTCCGACTCGGCCCGCTCGGGCTGACCGACGTCACCGCACTCATCCGCCACGAGGCCGGCCACGATCCCGACGACGCCGTCGCCCGCGCCATCCACGCCCGTACCGCCGGCAACCCGTTCTTCGTCCGGGAACTGTCCCGGTTGCTCAGCGAGGACGGCGCGCTCAGCGAGGACGGCGCATCCGCGCCGGCGGGGGTTCCGTCCACAGTGCGCGACGTCGTCCGCGACCGGATGGCCGGCCTCGACGACCACGCCCGCGAACTGCTGCACGTCGCCGCGCTCATCGGCCGTGACATCGACCTGCGGCTGCTCTCGCGCGCCGCCGGCGTGGACGTCGCGGACTGCCTCGAAAGCCTCGAACCGCTGCACGCCCTCGGCCTGCTCGAACCCGGGCCGGACAATCCGTCCTCGATACGCTTCGCGCACGACCTGGTGCGCGAGTCGGTCTCCGAGACCACGACGAAACAGCAGATCGTCCGGCTACACCTGCGCGTCGCGGATGCCCTCGAAGGGACCCACGCCCACGACGAGGCCGCCGCCGAACGTCTCGCCTTCCACCTGTGGGCAGCCGGCGCCCTGGCCGAGCCTGATCGCACCGGCGAGGCGCTGATCCGCGCCGGACGCTACGCGGCGTCCAAGCTCGCGTTCGAGTCCGCCAATCGGCACCTGCGTGCCGCCGTGCAGATCACCCGGGCAGCGGGTCTCATGGAGCTGGAGCTGTCGGCCCTCACGCTGCTCGCCATCGTGGTCAGACGGCAGTCCGGCTACGACGCCTCGACCTTCGATCTATTGGAGCGGGCCGAATATCTGGCCCGCGGTCTCGCCCGGGAGGCGGAGGCCGCCGACTTCGCCTTCATCCGCCTGATGGGCGCGTACACCTGCCTGGAGAGGAATCGTGGGCGGTTCGCCCGCCGGATGCACGAGTACGGTCAGACGTCCTCCGATCCGGGTGCCCGACGATACGGGCGACAGGCCTGGGGCCTGTACCACTGGGACCTCGGCAACATCGGCGAGGCGTACCGCTGTTTCGCCGGAGAGGACGGCGACCCCTCCGTGCCGGACGAGGAAACCCCGCTGCGGCGCGACGGCAGCATTCCGGGGGAAGGACCCGGATGGCGGGCCGTGATGACCGCGCTGCACGGTGACGTCGAGTCGGCGCTGGCCTTCGTCGATACCTGGGACACCCCGGGTGATCCGTACGCGGCCGCGGTCTGGGTCTACTACACCACGATGATCGCGTCCATGGCCGGTGACGCGGAGCTGGCCAGACGTGCCGGCGAGCGCTGGGTCTCCGCCGGGCTGGCCCGCCTCCAATCCCAGATCGACCATTACATCAGGCAGAGCTGGTGCTGGGCACGGGCTCTCACCGGCGACGACCCGGCCGGTGTCGCCGCCGAGGCCGAGGCACTGCTGGCCGCCAATTTGTTGGACCCGCCACAGTGGGGAATCGCCTACCATCATGCTCTGATCGCGGAGATGTGGCTGGCGGCCGGCCTCCCGGACCGGGCCGGAGCCGCCCTCGACCGGGCCGACCAGGCCGTCTGGGAGCACGGCCAGCGCTACGGCGAAGGGCTGCTCCTGCTGCTGCGGGCGCGCCTGTCGCAGGCACGGGGGGAGCCCCTCGCGGTGGTCCGGGCCGCAGCCGAACGCGCCGGGGCCCACTCCACCGCCTGCGGGGCCCTGCTCTTCGCCCGGCGCGCCGAACGGCTCCTCGGCGAACTCGCCGAGCCGTCGATCGACCACACGACGATCCCCGGATAGGTCCGCGCCGCCGGACGCCGAGGACCACCTCCGAAGATCTGGTGGAGGTCCGGCTTCTACCGACGGCACCGATCCTGCCTGACGTTCTGCGTATTCTCCTTCGTTGTCCGGCCCCGACCAGCTTGTTTGCATGGTGACATGGTCATGTCACCTCCTGTTACCAGGTCATCGCTCCACCGTGGCCTCACGTCGGGCCAGATCGGGATGCTCACGATCGGCGGGGTCATCGGCACCGGGCTGTTCCTCGGCTCCGGACTCGCCGTCTCCATGGCCGGCCCGGCCGTGCTTGTCACCTTCGTCGTCGGCGGGCTCCTCGCGATCGCCCTCACCTACGCCGCCACCGAGATGGCGGTCGCCCATCCCGACCTGCACGGGTTCGGCGCGCTCGCCCACCGCTACCTCGGCCCCCTCGCCGGGTTCACCCAACGCTGGCTGTACTGGGGTGTGGTCGCGATCGGCGCCGGCACCGAGACCGTCGCCGTGGGAATCTACGTCCGGTACTGGTGGCCGCAGGTGCCGCTGTGGATCCCGGTCACCCTCGCCGCCGCGGCGATCATCACGGTCAACGTGTTTCCGGTGCGAGCCTTCGGCACCGTCGAATACTGGTTCTCGTCCATCAAGGTCGCCGCGATCGTGGTGTTCCTCGTCCTCGGCGCCGTGCTCGTCACCGTCGGGCTGCCCGACCGGCCGGCGACCGGCCTGTCGGCGATCACCGACGCGCCGTCCTACCTGCCACACGGACTCACCGGCCTCGTGGTCGCGCTGATCGTGGCGACATTCAGCTTCGGTGGCACCGAGGCGCTCGTGCTGACCGCGGCCGAGTCGGCCGACCCCGGACGCGACCTACCACGCGCCGCGCGGGGGACGATTCTGCGCGTATGCCTGTACTACCTGCTCAGCATGGTGGTCATCGTCTCGGTGTCGCAGGCCGTCGGCCGGGCGCCGGACGGCGCGCTCACCACCAGCCCGTTCGTGTTGGTCTTCGAATGGACCGGGCTGCCGGCCGCCGCCGCGGTGATGAACTTCGTGGTGCTCACCGCCGCGCTGTCGGCCCTCAACACGGTCTTCTACGTGTCGACCCGCACGCTGCACTCGCTCGCGGTCGACGGCCAGGCGCCCGCCTGGGCGAGGCGGGTCAACCGCCACGGCGTGCCGGTGAACGCGGTCGCCGCGTCGGCCATCGGGCTCCCCCTGGCGGTGGCGGTGTCGCTCGTCTCGCCCGACGACGCGTTCGCGAAACTGCTGGGCATCGCGTTGTTCGGCGTCGCCACGACCTGGGTGCTCATCTTCGCGACCCACGTGGCCTTCCGCCGCCGGCGCACCGCCGACGAGACGCGCCGGTCGCCGCTGGCACTGCCCGGCGGTTGGCGCACGAGCGCGGCGGCGGCGGTCGCGATGGCGGCGGTGGTCGTGAGCATGCTGTTCGTCGAGACGTTCCGGGTCGCGTGGACGGTCGGCGCGCCGACCGTGGTGGCGATCATGGTGACGTACGCGCTGACCCGAACGGTACGGCGCACACGCCCACGGCGGTGACCCGCACCGACGTCGCCCTCTCCGGTCAGCAGCCGCGCCGCTCACCGAAGAGGGCGATGTCGTTGCTGCTGCGGGGTCCGCCACGGCCCGGGTAGGAGGGCTGCGGCGAGCCCCGCCACCACGGCGAAGCCCGCCACCAGCCAGTACGTTCGGCCGTACGCTTGCGAGGGAAAGCCCGAGGTGTCACTGAGCCGCTGTTGCAATGCGACCGCGACCACCGCGATGCCCAACGACCCGCCGATCTGGTTGAGGATGAACAGGGCGCTGGTGGCCCGGGGAGCGTCGTCGGGGCCGACCGCGAGGTACATGAACCCCATCAGGCCGGGCACGGTGAAGCCGATGCCGAAGCCACCGACGCCGAAGGCGATCGCGGTCAGGGCCGTCGAGGTGTGGTCACCGACGCCGGACAGCACCAGCGCGGCGATCGTGGCGAGCAGCATCCCGATCGGAGCGGTCACGCGGGCGGTGAGCCGGGCGCCGGCCTTGCCGACGGAGATCGCCCCCGCGGCGCCGAGGATGCCCGAGGGCACCATGAGCAGGCCCGCGTGCAGGGCTCCGAACGCGCGTGACTGCTGGTAGTACAGCGGTGTCAGGAACAGCAGCGTGTTGGCGACCGCCCCGACGAGCAGCATGGTGACCACCGACATCGCGAAACCGCGCCGGGTGAACAGCCGTACGTCGATCAGGGGCTCGGTCACGCGGCGGGCGTGCAGCACGTACGCCAGCAGCAGTGCCGCGCCGACGGCGAAGGCGGTGACCGCCGCCGGATCGCCGAGGTCGCCACGGTGGGCCGCGGTGGTGAGCCCGTAGATGAGCACCGCGAAGCCGGGTGAGAGCAGGGCCAGGCCGATGACGTCGAGGCGTGGCCGCGGCGCTGCGGGGTCCGGCGCGTCGGCCGGCAGCGTCCGGAGCGCGAGCAGCAGAGCGATGACACCGACCGGCAGGTTGATGAGGAACATCCAACGCCAGCTGATGTCGTCGACGAAGAAGCCGCCGAGAATCGGACCCAACACCGGCCCGACGGTCAGCGGGATCGAGATCAGGCCCATCGCCTTGGTGACCCTGGCCGGGCCCGCCGCGCGGGCGATGGCGGCCTGCACGACCGGGAAGATCATTCCGCCGCCGAGCCCCTGGAGCAGGCGGAATGCGATCAGGCTGCCGGCCGACCAGGCCAGTCCGGACAGCAGCGAACCGATGGTGAACAGGACGACCGAGAACACCCAGACCTGACGGACGCCGAACCGGTCCACGCCCCAGCCGGAGATCGGGGTCGCGACCGCGACGGCGAGCAGGTATCCGGCGGTGACCCACTGGATGGTCGGCAGCGTGGTCCCGAAGACCGTGCCGAGGCGGTCCACCCCGACGTTGACGATGGTCTCGTCCAGCAGGGCCATGAGCAGTGCCAGCAGCAGGACTCCGGCCATCTTGAGGAACGCGGGATCGAGGCGGTCGGCATCCGGAACAGCGGGCCTGTCGCCGGGAGCGCGTTGGGGCGCGCTGGTGTCGCTGGCCATGGTCGTTACCTCCGAGCGGGTGCGCGGTCCGGATTGACGCGCACAGAATACATGTAGGTGCAGACATTTTTAAGCGTTCCACGCCCTAGCCGGCCGCGTCCTGGGCTCCGGCATTACGAAGAATAAATGCGTGTACATGGACGTGTAAGATGTACGGCGACGACTTGGAGGGCGGTCGGGATGGCGGAACGACGCGGCGGGCAGCCGGACGTGCTCGACCTGTGGCGGCAACTGACGGTCCTCACCGGCCGCCTGGGCCAGACCCTCGACAAGCGCCTCGTGCGGGAGTTCGACCTCACCCTCACCGAGTTGCTGGTGCTCGACGAGCTGACCCGCGGCAACCCACGCGGCATGCGCATCCAGGACCTCAGCGACGCGGTGGCCCTCGACCAGTCCTCGATGAGCCGCCTGGTCAGTCGCCTCACCGCCAAGCAACTCGCCGCCCGGGTCAGCTGCGACCACGACCGCCGCGGCGTCTACTGCCAGATCACCGACCTGGGCACCGAGCGGCACGCCGCGGCCACCCGGGTCAGCCGCACCGAACTCGGTGCCGCACTGGACGCCGCCGCCTTCGACGACCGGCTGGCATCCGTGGTGGCGCGGCTGACCCGCCCGGTCGCCGCGCCCGCCGACACCTGAGACCGGGACGAGGCAGCCACCCGCGTGGTTGCCGTGCGGAAGACCGCCGCCTTCGCGGCGAACCGGCGATTTCTACCCGGGTACGGGCCCGCGCGCCGGGCGGCGGAGGAAGCACGACAGCAGTTCCCTGAACTCCTGCGGGTGCTCGATCGCCGGCACGTGCCCGCATCGACCGAACACGTGCAGACGGACATCGGCCAGGTGTTCGAGCAGGGGCCGGGCGGCCGTCCCGAGCGGGGTGACGCGGTCTTCGGCGCCGTGCACGAGCAGCACTGGCGCGCGCACCGCTGCCAGCGTCTGCGCCGAGAGGGTGAGATCGTCGACCCATCGTGCCCTGGGTGGAGGGAACAACGACGCGAACGCGGCCTCCCCCGCCCGCATCGCGGTCGCACGGGCTTCGACTGCCGAATCGGTCACGAGCGCCTGGTCGAAGAGGAGGCGGCTCAGCATGTCTCGTGCCCCGAGCGGGCCGGCGGGGGCGGCCCAGAGCGCGTCGAGGTCGGCGGACAGCGGCGCCCCGGGGGTGCCCATCGTCGAGACCGCCACGACACCTGTGACCTGCTGGGGGCGGGCGGCGGCCAACGCCAACGCCACGGCACCGCCCATGGAGTGACCCACCACGGCGTAGTGCTCGATACCGAGAGCATCCATCAGGGCGGCGGCCTGCTCCGTCCACAGTCGAAGCCCGCCCCGGAGGCCCGTCGGGACAGGTGTACGGCCGAACCCCGCCTGGTCGGGAGCCACCACGCGCCAGGACGCGCCCAACGCCTGCGCCGTCGGTGCCCAGGCGCCGGACCCGGTCGTGCCGGGTCCGGAGCCGTGCAGCATCAGCACCGCGGGACCGGTGCCGCCCTCCAGGACGTGGACGGGAGAGCCGTCGACAGTGACAGTCCGAAGTGCCGTCACCGGGGCAGGCCAGTCGTGCTCATGCCGATGCGGAGTCGACCGACTTCGAGAAGAGCTCCATCATCGCCCTGCCGAACTGCGGCATGTCGGGCCATCCCCGGCAGGAGACGAGGTTGCCGTCCACGACGTCGGGAGCGTCGATGACCGTCGCGCCCGCGTTCTCCATGTCACCGGTGATGGGCGGGAAGCACGCCGTCTTACGACCCTTGAGCAGCCCGTACACCGCTGGCACCTGCGCACCGTGGCACACGAGCGCGATGGGGAGGTTGCGAGCGAAGAAGTGCTCGGTGATGCGCCGGACGTCGGCGTCGACCCGAATCCACTCGGGGGCACGCCCCCCGGGGATGATGAGGGCGTCGTAGCGCTCGACGTCGACCTCGGCCCAGGGCACGTCGACCGGCAGCTTCCGGCCGTTCTTCTCCACGTAGGCGTCGGAGTTGGGGTCGAACTCGTGGATGACCAGTTGCACGTCACGCAACGTCCGGGACGAGACCTCGACGTCCCAACCGCCCTCCTGCACGCGATAGTAGGGATACATGGTGTCGAGCTCCTCGGCGGCGTCGCCGGTCAGGAGCAGCGCTCTGGGCACCTGCTTCTCCTCGCGTCTGGGGGTGGGGTGGATCCAATCCGATCCGATCGATTGATAGCATTCCTCGGCCCAGCCCGCCCGTCAAGCCTCTACCGCCATTCCCTCCGCGTCCCTGACCTCGTCGAACAATCGTCGAAAACGTTCGCCCGATCGCAGGATGTGCCGACGCATCGCGTAGGCGGCGGCGTCCGGGTCACGCGCGGCGATCGCGGCCACCACCTCCTCGTGCTCGGCCATGGCCAGGTGGGTGACCTGGGTGTCGTGGTGAAGCCGGAAGAGGTGCACGTGACTGTGCAGGCGAGCGAGCGCCTCACGGATGACCTGGTTCTCCGCGCTCAGGGCGACGAGGTCGTGGAAAGCGGCGTCGCGTAGCCCGAAGGCGCCGTAGGCCGCGTGCCCGCTGCCTCCCTCCAGCTCCGCCATCTCCTCCAGCATCCGTTGTAGACCGGCCACCTGCGCCGAGGATGCGCGTTCGGCGGATCTGCGTGCCGCCGCCGGCTCGAGGAGCAGGCGAACCTCGAGCATGTCCTCGAATCGGTGACGGGTGATCTGGGGCGGAATACGGTAGCCGGCATGGGGCACACGCACGACCAGCCCCTCGGCCTCCATGCGGTTCAGAGCGTCTCGGATCGGTGTCTGCGAGACCCCCAGCTCGCGCGCCAGGACGTCGATCGTGACGCGGGATCCGGGCTCGATCCGTAGCGACATCAGCTGTCCGAGCAGCGTGTCGTACACCTCGTCGGCAAGCCGGCCGCCGGATCTGCCCGGCGGCGTTCCACCCGTTACGGCCCTACGGCCCGGAGCGATCATCGCTTCCTCGTCCATCGTGACCTGAGGTCCTTTCTTGCGCCTTCGGGAACCTGTTGACATCAGTCACAACGCTGCGGGATGCTGACGCCCCCACTGGATCGTATAGGAAAAGTGCCGGATGCTCGCCATCCTGCACCATCGCGGCTCCACCCGCCATCGCTCCACATCGATCCCGTGACGACGGTTCGCGGGTCGGCCCCGCGACAGCCCGGTAACACGCTTGAACGACCCAGCAACTGCTCGGCGAAGCGCATAGCGAGGCTTAGAAGTCCCCCACCACCAGAAAGCAGGCAAGAGAATGCGGCATCCACACCGAACAGGACGAACATCCGTTCCCGGCCGAAAGGTGCGGCTGGCGACGGCGGCCCTGTTGCTGATGGCCACGACCGTGGCGGCCTGCGGCGACAGCAAGGACGACGACGCGAAGGCGAGCGCCCCGAAGGCGCCGGCGACCGTCCCGGAGCTCACCAAGGACCCGCTGACCCTCAGCTTCATCTGGTTCGACTGGCCCCCCGCCCAGGCGCTGGAGACCTTCGCGAACACGGAGTACAAGAAGGAACGGCCGAACGCGACCATCAAGGTCAACACCGTGCCGAACGCGAACTGGCACGACGCGATGTTCACCCAGTTCGCCGCGCACAAGACGGACTTCGACATCGCGATCCTGGACTCGCAGCACATCGGCGAGGCCGTGACGAACGGCAACATCCTCGACCTCACCGACTTCGTCAAGCAGAACATCGACGTCACTGCCTACAACCCGTACCTCCTGGCCGCCTACGGCCAGTATCCCCAGGCGGAGACCGGCAAGCGCGACGAGAACGCCAGCCTGTACGGGCTGCCGCTGCTCGGTGACACCTGGACGATGATCTACCGCAAGGACCTGATCGGCGACAAGCCACCGCAGACCTGGGACCAGATGATCGCAGCCGCCGAGAAGTGCCAGGCGGAGAACCCCGGCGTCAGCGGGCTGGCCTTCCACCAGGCGAACGGCTCCGACGCCGCGGCCGTCACCTACAACACGGTCAACGGCGTCTACGGCGGCAACCTCTGGGACTCCAAGACTCGCAAGATCGACGGCGTCCTCAACGACGCCGCGGGCCAGGAGGCGATGGACGTCCTGGTCAACAAGATGAAGCCGCTGACCGCCAAGGGCTCCGGCAACTGGTTCATCGACGAGGTGAACGCGGCCGTCGCCCAGGGCAAGGCCTGCATCGCGTTCAACTGGATCGCCGCCAGCGGCGGCCTGCTCGATCCGAAGCAGTCGACGCTCGGCACCACGCGGGCGCAGATCCTCGACAAGCTGGGTTTCGCCACCCTGCCGACCCAGAAGACGAACCTGGTCCCGCTCGGCGGCATGGGGATGCACGTCTCGGCGTACTCCTCGAAGGCCAACCAGGCCGAGGCCCTGAACTTCATGAAGTGGTTCGAGCAGGCTGATGTCCAGAAGAAGTGGGCCGCGGCCGGTGGCGTGCCATCGCGTACGGACGCCCTGGAGTCGCCCGAGTTCCTCAACGCCGGGCCGTTCAACCAGGTGTACACCGACTCGGTCGCGCGGATGCGGGACATGTGGAACGTGCCCGAGTACGCGCGCCTGGTCAACATCGAGAACACAAACGTGAACGCGGCTCTCAACGGTGCGAAGAAGCCGAAGGACGCGCTCGACGACATCGCAAAGGAGCAGCAGGGCGTGCTCGACTCCAGCAGCCGCAAGGGCGGCGGCGGACTGTGAGTGACTCTGTCCCTCTGACGACCGAACACCCCGGGCAGGTGGCGTCCGCGACGCCACCTGCACCGGGTCGGTCCCGCCGGCTGAGCGATCGCGGGCTCGCCGTGGCCTTCATCTCCCCCGCGCTGCTGCTGTTGCTCGCGATGTCGGTGTTCCCGCTGCTGTGGGCGTTGTACCTGTCGTTCACCGACTACTCGGCCACCCGCGGGGGGCCCGCCAACTTCGTCGGCTTCGGTAACTACACCGCCATCCTGACGTCGGCGCAGGTCCACCAGCGGGCCCTGACGACGTTGATCTACGTGATCGGCGCGGTCGGCCTGCAGACCGTGCTCGGTTTCACCATCGCCTACCTGATCTCCCGGCGTACGCGCGGGCGGGGAGTGCTGACCACTCTGTTCCTGGTGCCGATGATGCTGTCGCCGGTCGTGGTCGGGCTGTTCTGGCGATTCATGCTCGACGCGCAGTTCGGCGTGATCAACAGCATGCTCGGCTCGCTCGGCCTGGGGCAGGTGGAGTGGCTCACGAAGCAGCGGACGGCACTTGTCTCCCTGATCGTCGTCGACACCTGGCAGTGGACGCCGTTCATCATGCTCATCGCGCTCGCGGGCCTCACCGCGGTTCCCAAGTACCTGTACGAGGCCGCCTCGATCGATCGGGCGTCCGAGTGGTTCCGGTTCCGCACCATCACCCTTCCGCTGGTGTGGCCGCTGCTCCTCATCGCCGTGTTGTTCCGGGCCATCGAGGCCTTCCGGCTGTTCGACCTCGTCTACATCCTCACCAGCGGCGGTCCGGGTGTCTCCACCGAGACCTTGTCGTTCCACGTCTACAAGGTCGCGTTCCTGGGCTTCAACACCGGGACCGCCTCGGCGTACGGCATCCTCATGGTCCTCGTCGTCATCGTCCTCACGCAGCTCTACCTGCGTTATCTGAACAAGCTCAAGGAGGGCTGATGGCCGTCTCCGTCGACGAGGCCGTGGCCACAGGTCCGGCCGCGGATCACACGCCCCCCGCGCGCCGCCTTGGCAGCCGGGGCCGCTCCGGGCTGGAGGTCGCGCTGCTGATCGTGCTGGCCGTCGTGATGCTCTTTCCGGTGCTGTGGATGATCGAGACGTCCATCAAGGAGAACCGGGACGTCTACGCCATCCCGGCCAAGTTCTTCGGCTTCAGCGTCACCATGGAGCATTTCAAGGACGTGTTCGTGGCGCCCGGCGGCGGCCGGTCGGCCGTGTCCGTCGCGTTCCTCAACTCCGTCGTGGTCGCCGGGGTCTCCACGGTGCTGGCCACCGTGCTGGGGGTGCCGGCGGCCTGGGCCTACTCACGCTTCACCCTGAAGGCCAAGAAGGACCAACTGTTCTTCATCCTGTCCACCCGCTTCATGCCGCCCGTGGTGGTCGTGGTCCCGATCTTCCTCATGTACCGCCAGGTCGGGCTCATCGACAGCAAGCTCGGCCTGATCCTCATCTACGCCGCGTTCAACGTCCCGTTCACCATCTGGATGATGAAGGGGTTCGTCGACGAGGTGCCGGCCGAGTACGAGGACGCCGCGATGCTCGACGGCTACACGCGGTTGCAGGCGTTCTGGCGATACACCCTGCCGCTGCTCGTGCCCGGGATCGCCGCGACGGCGGTCTTCGCGCTCATCTTCTCCTGGAACGAGTTCGTGTTCGCCATCTTCCTCACCTCCAGCGACAACGTGCGGACGGCTCCACCCGCCATCGCCGGCCTGATCGGTGGCACCACCACGGACTGGGGTCTCGTGGCCGCCGCGTCCGTGGTGTTCGCCCTACCGGTGCTCGTCTTCGCCTACCTGGTGCGCAAGCACCTCATCGCCGGCGTCACGCTCGGGGCGGTGCGTCGCTGATGGCGGGCATCGAGGTGACCGCGCTGCACAAGCGCTACCCGGACGGGACGGTCGCGGTCGAGCACGTGGACCTGTCCATCGGCGACGGCGAGCTGTTCGTGATGCTCGGCCCCTCGGGTTGCGGCAAGACGACCACGCTGCGGGCCATCGCCGGCCTGGAGAGGCAGACGACCGGCGACATCCGCATCGGCGACACGCTCGTCAACGACCTGCCGCCCGCCGAGCGCGACATCGCCATGGTGTTCCAGTTCTACGCTCTCTACCCGCACCTGAAGACCCGCGACAACCTGGCGTTCCCACTGCGTGCCGAGGGACTGCCCAAGGCCGAGGTGCACAAGCGGGTCGACGAGGCCGCCCGGCTGATGCGGCTCGGTCCGCTCCTGGACCGGCGACCGCGTCAGCTGTCCGGCGGGGAGCAGCAGCGCGTCGCGCTCGCTCGCGCCCTGGTACGACGACCGCGCGCATTCCTCATGGACGAGCCGCTCACCAATCTGGACGCCGAGCTGAGAGCGGACATGCGCACGGAGATCAAGCACCTGCAGGGGGAACTGGGGGCGACGATGGTCTACGTCACCCACGACCAGGTCGAGGCGATGTCGCTCGGTCACCGGATCGCCATTCTCAACAAGGGCCGCGTCGAGCAGATCGGCACACCCCTGGAGGTCTACGACCGTCCGGCGAGTCTGTTCTGCGCCGCATTCATCGGCTCCCCGCCGATGAACCTCATCGAGGTCGAGGTGGCCGACGGTGAGCTACGCGGCCAGGGCGGACTGGTCCTCACGCCACCGCCGGGCCTGTCGCGCGACCGTCGCCTGGTCGCGGGCGTCCGACCGGAGGCGCTGGAAGTCACCGCACCAGGGGCGGAACGGTCGGTCCCGGCCCGCGTGGTCTCGGCGGAGTGGCTGGGCGACGAGATCATCTACGTGGTCGACCACAGCGGTCAGCGCGACGTCCGGGTTCGGATGCCACCGACTGTCCGTTTCGCCGCTGACGCGAAGGTCGGGCTACGGCACACCGGTGGTACCCCGGCGGTCTACGACGTGAGCACGGAAGAGCTGGTGGCCTGATGGGAACCGTTGCAGTGCAAGGGCTGCGCAAGTCCTTCGGCAAAGTCCAGGCCCTGGACGGGGTGACGCTGGACGTGCCGGACGGCGCGTTCTTCGTCGTGCTCGGACCCTCCGGGGCGGGCAAGACGACGACCCTGCGAGCGATCGCCGGCCTGGACAAGCTCGACGCCGGATCGGTGCACCTGGACGGGAGGGACGCGACAGGTGACACCCCGGCCGCGCGCGACCTGGCCATGGTCTTCCAGAGCTACGCCCTCTACCCGCGACACACGGTGTACGAGAACATCGCCTCGCCGCTGCGAGCGCGGCGCTGTTCGTCGAGCGAGATCGCCGCTGCCGTCGAGCAGATGTCGAACCTGCTGCACATCGAACGTCTGCTGCGGCGTCGACCCGCACAGTTGTCGGGCGGTGAGATGCAGCGTGTCGCCCTGGCCCGGGCGCTGGTCCGTAGCCCACGCGCGTTCCTCATGGACGAGCCGCTGACGAACCTCGACCTCAAACTCCGCGTCGAGATGCGCACCGAGCTCACCCGCATCCACCGCAGCCTCGGCGCGACATTCGTCTACGTGACGAACGACCAGGTCGAGGCCCTGTCCATGGCCGACCAGGTCGCGGTCCTCAAGGAGGGAACTGTGCAACAGGTCGGAACACCGACCGAGGTGTACGAACGTCCCGCCAACAAGTGGGTCGCCGGATTCGTCGGGAGCCCACCGATCAGCCTGCTCGCCTGCCGTGCCGAGGGAGACCGTCTGGTCGGTGCCGAGGGCTGGACGCTGCCGCGGCCCCGTTGGACCACGGCCGAGGACGGTCGTGCCCTGCTGCTGGGCCTGCGCGCGGAGGACCTGTCCGTCGAGCAGCGCGGGGACGCGTCGTTGGCGGGGGAACTCTACGGGCTTGAGCCGCTCGGTGACCGCACGGTGGTCGACGTCCGAGTGGGGACCGAGATGGTCAAGGTCAAGGCACGACCCACAGTCACCGGTACGCCGGGCGAGCGGCTGCAGGTCACCGTCGACCTGGACCGTGCGCACCTGTTCGACGCGGACACCGGGCTGTCGCTGTCCGAGGCTGGACGCTAGGGCGTGTGTCGACATGCGCCCGCACCTGGCACCACGAAGATCACCGGAGGCGACGCAGTGAGTGACCCGATGAACGTCCTGGCCCCCGAGCACCGGCGGCTCCGGATCGGCGACGCCTGGCGCGACGCCGCGAGCGGAGCCACCTTTGCCGTCGAGGACCCCGCCACCGGCAAGACCATCGCCGAGGTGGCGGACGCCGACGTCGTCGACGGGCTCGCCGCTCTGGACGCGGCGAGCAGGGCGATGGCGGAGTGGGCGGCGACCCCGCCACGGAGACGGTCGGAGTTGTTGACCGCGACGTACCGGGCACTGACCGAGCGATCCGAGGAGGTCGCCCGGCTGATAACGCTCGAGATGGGCAAGCCGCTCGCCGAGGCCCGGGGAGAGGTGGCCTACGGCGCCGAGTTCTTCCGCTGGTTCGCCGAGGAGGCGGTACGCGTCGAGGGGCGCTACAGCACCGCTCCCGGAGGTGGCTATCGCATCCTCACCGTGCCGAAGCCGGTCGGACCGTGCGTCTTCGTCACGCCCTGGAACTTCCCGTTGGCCATGGGTGCCCGCAAGATCGCTCCTGCGCTGGCCGCGGGCTGCACGACGATCACCAAGCCGGCGGGGCAGACGCCACTCACCATGCTGCTCCTGGCCCGCATCATGGAGGAGGTCGGCGTTCCCCCGGGCGTCGTCAACGTGGTGACCACCAAGCGTTCCGGCACGGTGGTCTCCGCACTGCTGGCCGACAGTCGGACCCGCAAGCTCTCGTTCACCGGGTCGACCGAGGTCGGGCGCGTGCTGCTCCGACAGGCGGCGGACAACGTGCTGCGTACCTCGATGGAACTGGGCGGCAACGCGGCGCTGATCGTGTGTGCCGACGCTGACCTGGACGTCGCGGTCGACGGTGCCATGGTTGCCAAGATGCGCAACATCGGGGAGTCCTGCATCGCGGCCAACCGGATCTACGTCGAGGAGCCGGTGCGCGAGGAGTTCACGGCGCGCTTCACCGAGCGGATGGGCGCGCTGTCGATGGGCCACGGACTCGACGACGGCGTGGACGTCGGGGCGTTGATCGACGAGGCCTCGGTCTCCAAGATCGACGAGCTCGTCGCCGACGCGGTCGAGCGCGGCGCGCGGGTCCTGGTGGGCGGTGAGCGTCCGGACGGGCCCGGCTACTTCTACCCGCCCACCGTCCTCGTCGACGTGCCCGAGGGCGCGCGGATGCTGGAGGCGGAGATCTTCGGCCCGGTGGCGCCGATCGTCTCGTTCACGTCCGACGACGAGGTGCTGGCGAAGGCCAACGACACCGAGTACGGCCTGGTCGGCTACATCTTCACCCGTGACCTTCAGCGGGCGCTGCGGTTCGCCGAGGGCCTGGATACGGGGATGCTCGGCATCAACCGTGGTCTGATCTCGGACCCGTCCGCTCCGTTCGGAGGCGTGAAGCAGTCCGGGATCGGCAGGGAGGGGTCGCACGAGGGCATCCTCGAGTACCTCGACCTCACCTACGCGGCGATCGACCTACCGTGACCGGACCCCACCCGGCGGACGCGACCCGGGCCACGGCCGGCACGAACCCGCTGGCCGACCCTGCCGACGCCCTCGGGGTCGCGCAGGTGACCTGGACGTCCGCCCCGCACATCGCCGCCGACGTTCCGGAGAGGCACCGACATGCTTGAGACCGTCCGCGGACCACGCCAGCTGATCGTGGGCGAAGGGGTCGCGCAGAACATCCCACGAGTGGTGGCCGAGAGTGGCTCGCGCGTCCTCATCGTGACCGACCAGGTTCTCCTGGGGCAGCCGGGCGTGGCCGAGATCGTGGCCGCCGTGCGGGAGAAGGTCGGAGTCGTCGAGGTGTTTTCCGACGCGACCTCGGACGTGCCGCTCGCCGACGTCGCCCTGGCCGTCTCGGCCGCCGCCGAGGTGGACGCGGACGTGATCCTCGCCATCGGGGGTGGCACGGTGATCGACCTCGCCAAAATCGTCGGCGTCATCCGACGCCACGGTGGGTCGCCGCGCGACTTCTACGGCGAGTCGAAGGTGCCGGGGCCGACGATTCCTCTCGTCGCGGTCCCGACGACGTCAGGCACCGGCTCCGAGCTCACGCCCGTCTCGGTGTTGACCGACCCGGACCGTGAGCTGAAGGTGGGGGTTTCCAGCGTCCACATCGTGCCCGACTTCGCCATCGTCGACCCCGAGCTCACCTACACCTGCCCGGCGACGGTCACCGCCCACTCCGGCATCGACGCGTTCTGTCACGCGGTGGAGAGCTACACCGCGCGACCCCGGGCCCACGGACCGCGCGACCCGGTGGAGCAGGTGTTCCTCGGCCGCAACTCGATCACCGACCACTACGCGCTCCTGGCCGCGGAGCGGATCGCCCGCAGCCTGCGTCGTGCGGTCCGGGACGGAGGCGACACGGACGCGCGCGCGGACATGTCCTACGGGTCGATGCTCGCCGGGCTCGCCTTCTCCCACGCGGGCAACGCGGCCCCGCACGCTCTCCAGTACCCCATCGGCGCGGCCACGCACACGCCGCACGGCCTGGGCGTCGGGCTGCTCCTGCCCTACGCGCTGGACGCGGCCAGGGATGCCATCAGCGACCGGTTGGCCATCCTCGCCGGGGTGTGCGGGCTCGACGTGGCCGACGCCTCGGATGCCGAGGCCGCGGATACGTTCCTCACCTGGCTCGACGGGCTCCTTGCCGACATCGGCATCCCTCCCACCCTGGCGGACATCGGCGTGGCACGCGCCGACCTCCCGCGCTTCGCGGAGATGGCCAGTGGCGTCACCCGCCTGATCCAGAACCATCCGGGCCCGAGCGACACCGCCAGCCTGACCGCGATCCTCGAAGCGGCCTGGGCCGGGGACCGGACCCGCCGTCCCGACGCCGTGCAGAGACAGTGACCGGCCCTTTCACCCGACGACCGGCCTCCTGCCCCACCGCCGACGTGCGGCCCTCCTCGGGTCACCGCGCCCCGATGCTCTCGCCGAACACGTCGAGAACCGCCTGCCACGCCCGCGCGGCGTGGGTAGCGTGGTAGCCGACGCCGGGCACGGTGGGGCTGAGGTGGTCGGTGCCTCCGGTAGGCGACCCGTCCGGCCCGAAACGCGGGGTCCGATTGCCGCCAGCGCCTTTCGCGTGGTTCACGGATAGTCGAACACGGCTCGCGCTGCGCACGGCGAGTCGGTTCCGCTCACGTCCTGCGAAAGGCAATGACATGCATGTGGTCCCCGGGCTCAGGGTGCTGTACTTCGGAACCCCGGTGGTGCTGATCAGCACCCGCAACGAGGACGGCACCGCGAACCTCGCGCCGATGTCCTCGGCGTGGTGGCTGGGCCAGTCATGCATGTTGGGGCTGGGTAACCACGGCCAGACGACGGCGAACCTGCTGCGCGAGGGTGAATGCGTCCTGAACCTGCCGTCGTCGGCGATGGTCGAAGCAGTCGACCGGATCGCGATGACCACCGGGAGGCCTGTGGTGCCGGAAGGCAAGGCAGCGCAGGGCTACCGGTACGAGCCGGAGAAGTTCGTCACCGCCGGCTTGACCGAGCAGGCCTCAGATCTGGTCCTTCCGCCCCGGGCCGCGGAATGCCCGATCCAGATGGAGTGCAAGGTCGTGTCGGCGACCCCTTTCGGCGGCGCCCCCTCCTTCGCCACCGCCTTCCAGGTCGAGATCCTCCGGACCCACGTCGAGGAGGAGCTGATCATCCCGGGGACGCACTACGTTGACCCGCTGAAGTGGGACCCGCTCATCATGAAGTTCACCGAGTTCTTCGGCGGCGGACAGAACGTGCATCCGTCCAGGCTCGCCGAGGGCTGGAACATGCCGCATCAGCTGCAGCCGGCGACCGTCTGAGGCGGTGACCAAGACGTTCCGGATGGTCGCCCCCGACCAGATGCTGTTGCTGCCACCGTCGGCAGAAGCGGTGCCAACGCCGGTCCGGCAACTCCTGGCGCCGAGCAGCCAAGGACGGCGCTGCTCGCACGGGGGGACGAGCAGCGCCGTCCCGTTGACGGTACTCCACGTCGCGTTTCGCCGCCGCCCCGCTGCGGCACCGACCTGGCGACGGCTCTTTCCCGCCTCCTGGACGGGTCGGACCTGTCCGGCCGAAATGACAGAGGGCCCCGGGGCTACCCCCGGGGCCCTCTGGTCGATCCACGTCAGGATCTCGGTCGGCCCTGGGCCCGCATCTGGGCGAAGCTCGACCGCAGATTTCGACCTATCCAGCGGGCCGCCGGCCGTTCCCACAGCCGGTAGACCAGGTAAGCGAGTAACAGGGGCCCACCGAGGGTCACCGCCAACATCTGGTACGGCCCGAGGACAAATAACGTCTCGCGGGCTATCGTCGCGCCGATCACGTCGTGCAGCAGGTAGAGCGGGTACGTCAGTGCGCCGACGAGGACCAGGCCGCGCCAGCGGATCCAGTCGAACCAGCCGCATGCCACACCGATCATCACGACGTAGAACGCGACCAGGGCGAGGGTCGCGTTCGTACTGTTGATCTGGTCGCCGCGTTGGCTGCGGGCATCGGTCTCCTCGATCACCGACTGGGCCGCGAGAGCAAACGTCACCGCCAGCGTCATCCAGAGCATCAGGTTCCGGCCGAACCGGTGCATGAGGTAGAGCACGATCCCCGCGACGAAGAACGGGGCGTAGGTCGGCACGAGGACCGTGGACAGCAGCGCGCTGTGCGAGGCCTGGGCGTAGAACGAGGCAACCGTCCACACCAGGCAGAACGCGACTACGCGCTTGTAGGTGAGGCCGGCCACGACGAGACCGAGGAAGAGGACGTAGAACGTCACCTCGATCACCAGGGTCCAGTACACCGGGTCGATGTGTTCCTGGCCCAGGTGGAATTGGTACATCGTGAGGTTGGCCAGGAGTCGGCGCATGGTGACGGGGTGCGCGTTGGGGCCCGGGTCGGGCCAGAGTGTCAGCACGGCGGCGGTGATCAGCACGGCCAGGACGTACGCGGGCATGAGGCGGGTCACCCGCGACGTGAAGAACTGGGTCGGGCCGCGCCCCCACGAGGACATGCAGATGACGAAGCCGCTGATGAGGAAGAACAGTTGCACGCCGAGCCAGCCGTACGCCGACAGCTTGGCCAACGGATGTCCGACGAGGTCCTCGACGGATACGAAGGAGCGCAAGGCGACGACCGGCAAGGTGTGATAGAGGACGACTGCCATTGCGGCACCGAATCGCAGCAGGTCCAGGGCGTAGAGCCGGGGCGGGGCGACGCTGGTCGGTGGCGGAGCGGGCTCGTTCCGCGGTCCCGGTTCGGGTTCCAGTGCCGGTGCCGGCGTGTTGGTGGGGAGGGTCGCGGTCACGGCCTTCGCTTTCATCGTCGTGAAGGACGGCAGTCTAACCAGCGATGCGCTGGCACCGGATCTCACCGTCTGCGGCGATGACCGGCGAGGAAGAGGTTGCCGCGACGACACGCAGACCAACGGACGCGAACCGGACTCGATTCGCCTACTGCCGTCGCCGTACTATGCGCGATCCGGAATTGGTTTTTTGGCCTGCGGGGCGAAATGCCACAGGTCTCCGCTCTCAGTCGCCGCCGCGGTGGCGAGGCCGAACATGTCCGGGAGTCTGCGGACGCCGGGGATGTCAGGATCGGCCGGATCAGGTCGCGGGCGGTACCACAGGACCCGCATTCCCGCCGTCGCGGCGGCGACCACCCCTACCATGCTGTCCTCGATCACCAATGCGTCAGCGGGCTCGACCGCCACCGACTCGGCGGCAATGCGATAGAGCCCCGGATCGGGTTTCCACACCCCGAGTTCGTACGCCGAGAAATGCGCCTCGGGGAAGTAACCGTCGAGTCCCGTCATCCGGAGCCGGTCGCCGATCATCTCCAGCGGCGAATTCGACACGACGTACTTCGGCACGGTGATGGCGCGCAGCGCCGACTCGACCCCCGGCACCGCCTGCATCCGACCGGCGACCAATTCCTCACACCGAGCCCGCACGACACCGACCGGGTCCGCCGGCATCGGCCGCGTCGCGTACTCGGTCAGATAGTCGACACTTTCCGCGATGCGGCGCCCGGTGAACATCAGTTCGGCGTCCGCCGCCGTGATGGGTGCGCCGACCAGGTCGGCGAGATACAGCAGGGCGTCGTTCTCGGCCCCCTGGCTGTCGACGAGAACCCCGTCCAGATCGAAGAGGACGACCTTCGGCCCGGCCATCGTTCACCGCACCCGGTCGGCGAAGGCGTCGTACTTGACCGCCAGCTCACGGGCGAGCGGCAGGCTGTCCTCGACGACCATCTCGGGGCAGTAGTAGCCGAACAGCTGCTGCATGATCGACATGTTCTCCTTGGCGAAGACGATCCGGCCGCCGGGGTGGATGCTGTCGATGCCGTCGATGCGCTGGCACTCCTCGTTGACGGCGACGGCCGCGGCCTCGGTCATCCCGGCCGGCAGGTCGAGCCGGATGCCGTGGGCCGAGACCAGGACCGGATAGCCGCCGGTGCGACCCTGTGGCCCCGGCGCGTGCAGGCGTTGCTCCTCGGCGCCGGACAGGGCCCGGATCACCTGCAGCGCCGAAGCCGCGGTGAGCTGCTGACCGTGTGTCCCGCCCTGGCGTTTCAGCTCCCCGGTCAGGCGGGCGAACATCCGCTCCGGCTCGGGCGCCAGCACCTCGCCGGTGTCCCGGTCGGACACCTCGATCGCGAACGGGACACCCTGCGCCTCGCCGAAGCGGTGCACGTGGTGGCTGAAGTAGTGGTGGGCGATCAGGCGTACGGTCAGCCCGGCCGGGTCGCGGCCCAGCTCACCGGCGGCCGCGAAGGTGAGCGCCGGGACGATGTTGCCCACGTTGCCGATGCCGATGTGCGGCGCCATCCCGATCGACGCCAGTGCGGGACCGACCGCGTCCGGGTAGGCGGTGTTGACCGTGGCCGCGGCCGAGTCGGCCCGGCTGCGCGCGAGCATCAGGTGGTGGTTGAGCGCCAGGTGCATGGGCAGCCACGGTCCGAGCTGTGCCTCGTCGACCTCGCGGAAGACCTCCGCCGGCAGGTCGAGGATGGCCCGGGCGGCCTGCAGGGAGGCGGCGTTGACGATGACGTCGGGCCCGATCCGGTCGATCTGCTCGGCGGTGCGGTCGATGTCCTCCAGGTCGATCGCGGCCGAGCCGACCGAGGTGAACACGCCCAGGTTCGCCGCTGTGTACCGGGCCAGGTTGGCGTGCCGCAGCGCGGTCTCGGCCGAGCGCGCGGCCACCACCACCTCGTACGGCGAGCCGGGCTCGGCGATCAGCATGTGCAGCAGTCGCCGGCCCAGGTCACCCAGGCCGATGATCAGGACTCGGGTCTTTCCAACGTCGCGATTCATCGTCGAGGAATCCTCCGGGTGGGGTGGCCTGCGGAATCGTGGGAATGGACCGGTAACGCGGGCCTAGATTAACCGCCCCGGGCAATCCGCGTTGCTCCCCCGCCGCCACGACGATCAGTCACGGAGGGCGACGATGATCAATGGACGAATAGTCATCCAGAGATCCTTGCCGAATTATTTTTCATCCTCTATATGTGGCTTGACCGCCGGTTTGAGCTGTGCAAGTGTCCACATCGTCCGGGCCACGGGGGGAGCGATATGGACGACACGCTGCCGCCTGTCTCCAGGTACCTGCTGGAGGAGGTCGGCGCCATCTGGGACGCGTCGCCGACGGCGGCCGGCCCCGACGGCGCGGCCCGACTCGCCGCCCGGATCAACTCCCTCTTCACGATCGATCTCACGGCGGACGACCTGCTCGGCAAGCGCTCGGTCGCCGAGGTCTGCGCCGTCGTCCAGGCCGCCCTGGTCGGTCCCCCGCCCGCGTCCGGTGAGCCGGCGGCGACCGCCGCCGCCGACCATCCCCTGTCGTCGGCCCAGCAGCGGATCTGGTTCGTGCAGCAGCTCGCCGACGACGCGGTGCCCTACAACGTGCCGGTCCGGCTCGAACTCGCCGGCCCGGTCGACGAGGACGCCCTGCGGGGGGCGCTCGCCGACGTCTGGGCAGCGTACGAGATCCTGCGCACGACCTATCCCGTGACGGCCGGGATTCCGCTGGCCAGGGTCGGTGCACCGGATGCGCCGCCGCCGCTGCCGTCGATCGACCTGTCCGCCGAGGCGGATCCCGCCGCGGCCCTCGACAGCCTCGCGACCCAGCAGGCGGCGATCCCCTTCCGGCTGGAGCAGGAGCCACCCGTACGGCTCGTGCTGGCGCGCCGCGGCCGGTCCCGTCTCGTCCTGGTCGCGACGTTCCACCACATCGCCGTCGACTGGGTGACGGTGAACAAGCTGGTCCGCGACCTGGGCGACAGGTATTCGGCCCGGGTGCGCGGCGATGTCGCGGCTTCCGGCGGCGCCCCCCGGGCGTACGGCGACGTGGCCCGGTGGGAATCGTCACCGGACGGGTCCGCGGCGATGGACCGTGCTGTCGCGGCCCGGGCCGCCGCGCTCGCCGGTGTCCCCCCGGTGCGGTTGCCGACGGATCGGCCACGCCCCCGCCTGGCGCGGTTCGTCGGCGCGGCCGTCCACGACCGCCTGGAGCCCGCCGCGGTCGGTGCGGTGCGGCGGCTCGCCGGGCGGTGCCGGGTCACCCCGTTCGCGATCCTGATGGCGGCGTTCGTCGTCGTGCTCGGCCGGGCCGGCCGGCAGCCGGAGTTCACGGTCGCCACACCGGCGTCCGGCCGGGTCCACGCACGGTGGCAGGAGACCGTCGGTTGTTTCGTGAACGTGGTGCCGGTCGTCGTCCGGCCCGCCGCCGCGGCGACGGGCACCGCGCTTGTCGCCCAGGTCAGCGAGGCGACGTGGGAGGCCCTGGACGCGCAGGACGCACCGTTCGACCGGCTGGTGCGGGCGTCCGGGCAGGTGGCCCCGGTCCTCTTCTCGTACCAACCGAACTCGCCGCTCGTCGCCTTCCACGGCCTGGCCGACACCGCACCCGAGTTCTCCAGCCCGCCCGGGTCGGCCAAGTACGACCTGAGCCTGTATGCGATCGGCCGAGGTCCCGGAATGCGGCTTGAGCTGGAGTACGACACCGACGTCTACGAGCGGGAGACCGCGGCGGCGGTGCTGGACGCCTACACGGAAGCCCTGCACGCGCTCGTGCGCGATCCGGACGCGCTCGTCGACCTGTCTGCGCCGAGCGGCTTCGAGGGTGCCATCCGGCGAACCCGGCAACGCGCCGGCGGCCTCGACCAGGCGGCGTCCTGATGACCGCGTTGACGCCGGGGCTGCGGGCCTGCCTGCACGATCTGTTCGCGGAGCGGGCCGCCGCCCACCCGGACGCCGTCGCGGTGACGCACGCCGGTCGCCACCTCACCTATCGAGAGCTCGACAGACGGGCGAACGCGCTGGCCCACCGGCTGCGCGTGGAGGGCGTCGGCCCGGGCGTCCTGGTCGCCGTCCGAGTGCGCCGGACGCCGGACGCGGTGGTCGCGCTGCTGGGGGTGGTCAAGGCCGGTGGCGCGTACGTTCCACTCGACCCCGCCCACCCGGCTGACCGGCACGCCTTCGTCTGCGCCGACTCGGGTGCCCGGCTGCTGGTCACGGACCAGCCGGCGGAGCATCCGTCCGGCCTGCCGGTCCTCGACATCGCCGCGGTCGGCCCGGGCGTCGACACGGCGCCGGAGGCGACGGGCGCCGAGGCCGACGACCTGGCGTACCTGATCTACACGAGCGGCTCGACCGGCCGGCCCAAGGGCGTCCAGGTGGAGCACGCGAACGTCGTCGCCCTGCTCGGCAGCACCAGCGCCCGGTTCGGGTTCACACGCGACGACGTGTGGACATTGTTCGCCTCGCTGGCGTTCGACGTGTCGGTGTGGGAGATGTGGGGCGCCCTCCTGCACGGCGCACGGCTCGTGATCGTCGACGAGGACGACCGCCGCTCACCGGCAGCGCTGCACGACCTGCTGCGCCGGGAGAACGTCACGGTCCTGAATCTCACGCCCGCCGCCTTCCGTCAGTTGTCGCGCCACGAGGAGGACACCGACGCGGCCACGCTGCCCGCCCTGCGCCGGGTGATCTTCGCCGGTGAGTCGCTGACGCCGGCGATGCTGCGGCCCTGGCTGCACCGGCACGGGGACGAGCAGCCACTGCTCGTCAACATGTACGGCATCACCGAGACCACTGTGCACTCGACGTGGCGGCGGATGACCACGGCCGACCTGGCCGAGCCCGACGCCAGCCTGATCGGTCTGCCGCTGGCGGGCTGGACGGCCGTGGTCCTGGACGAGGCCGGCCAGCCGGCGCCCACCGGTACGCCCGGCGAGCTTCACGTCGGCGGGGCCGGGGTGGCCCGCGGCTACGCCGGGCGGCCCGATCTCACCCGGGCCCGGTTCGTGACCGGGCCACCGGAGTGGGGTGGCCGGCTGTATCGCTCGGGTGACAGCTGTCTCGTCCGCCCGGACGGCGAGTTGCAGTATCTGGGCCGCCTCGACCACCAGGTGAAACTCCGTGGGCACCGGATCGAGCTCGGCGAGATCGACGCGGCCCTCGGCGACCATCCCGCCGTACACGAAGCGGTGACAGTCCTCGACGAGCGCGCCGAGCAGGACGCGCGGCTTGTCGCGTACGTCGTCCTCGGCGCCGCCGCGGCGCCGGACGAGCTGCGCGCCCACCTGGCCCGGTCGCTGCCGGACTACATGCTGCCCGCCGTCTTCGTGACGATGGATCGGCTGCCGCTGACCGGGAACGGCAAGGTGGACCGGGCTGCCCTGCCGGAGCCGGGCACCGAACGGCCGGCCCTGTCGGCCCCGCTGGTCCAGCCGCGGACCCCGGTGCAGCAGCAGCTCGCCGAGATCTGGGCCGAGGTGCTCGGCGTCGCCGAGGTCGGTCTCGACGACGACTTCTTCGACCTGGGCGGGCACTCGATGCTCGCCACCCGTGCCGTCGCGCTGGCCCGGGAGCGCTACGGGCTCGCCGTGTCGCTGCGCGCGCTGTTCGACGCGCCGACCGTGGGCCTGCTCGCCGGGCTGCTCGACGAAGACCCCGTACCGGACCTGTCCCCGAGTGCTCCCGTGGAGTCGAGAACGTGAGAGAACTGCTGCGCGACAAGGTCTACCTCCGCTACTGGCTGGCCGTGGTCGTCTCCTATCTGGGTGACGGCATCGTGAAGGTCACCGTGGTCTACGTGGCCGCCACCCTGACCGACGCCCCGGCGCTGTTCATCGCCGCGGTGGTGATCGCCCAGCTGGTGCCCTCCGGGATCCTCGGCACCTTCATCGGGCCGCTGGTGGACCGGATGTCGCCGCGTAGCCTGCTCGTCGGGGCCGACCTGGCCCGGGTCGCGATCGTGCTGGCGATGATCCCGGCGTCACACCACGCGGCCCTGCTACTCGTCCTGATCTTCCTGGAGGGCCTGGGCAAGGCGGTCTTCGAGACGGCCCGGATGGCGGCCATCCCGAAGGTCGTCGGCAACCACAGCCTCCCGGCGGCGATCGGGCTGTTCCAGAGCACGGTGCAGACGCTCAACCTGGTCGGCCCGCTGGTCGGCGGCGTGCTCATCGCGACGACAGGCGTACGGTGGTCGTTCATCATCGACGCCGCCACGTTCGTCGTCAGCGCGCTCCTGCTCGGCAACCTGGCCGTGCTGCGGAACGCGTCGGTGGTGGCCACCCCGGCCGGGCAGTACTGGCAGTCGCTGCGCGACGGCATCCGCCGCGCGCTCGGCATTCCGACGCTGCGGATCGTGGCCTGGATGATGGTGCCGGCGATGATCGCGTTCGGGGTGTTCACCACGAACGTGAACACCCAGCTGCTCGTCGCGTTCGGGCTGGGCGCCTTCGACTTCGGCCTGGCCACGGCGATGCTCGGGGCGGGCGCGATCCTCGGCGCCTTCTTCGGGCCGGTGCTCGTCAAACGCGTACCGCTGGCCGACCTGCTCGCCGCCGCGGTGGCCCTGTTCGCCGTGTCGCTGGTGCTGCTCTGGCCGATCGACCACTTCCGGTTCGGCGGCCTGGCCGTGATCTGCGCCTGGTGCGCACTCGCCGGGATGGGCATGAGCCTGGTCCAGGTGCCGGTCGCGAACATCCTGCTGCGCGACCTGCCCGACGATCTGCGCGGGCGCGGGATCGCGCTGCTCAACGCCCTGATGGTCAACTTCACGATCATCGGTGTGCTGCTCGGCGGCGCGGCCGCCAACTTTCTCGGCATCGCCGCGTCGATCATCGTCACCGGGGTGATCCTGATCGTGCCCGCGATCGCGTTGACACGCACCACCCGCAGGATCGACCGGCAGCCCGCCCGGGCAGCGTCATGAGCGCCGCCGCCGGAGTGCCGGTGACGGTCGACGCCCCGACCGTGGTGGCCGCCTGGGCGACAGTCCTCGGTGCGCTGCGCCGCAGCGGCACGGTGCGGACGGCCGTGACCGTCGACGGGACGCACCGGGTGATCGAGGCCGACCTGGACGCCCTCGGGACCGGAGCCGATCTCGTCGCGGCGTGTGCGGCGGGTGGCACGGACGCGGTCGACGCGGCCGACGACGTCGCTCTGGTCATCGAACAGGGACGGGTCGGGCTGAGCGCCGGGTCGGTCGGCCCGGTCCAGGCCGCGTTGCTGGCGGGCCTTGTCGCCCGTACGGCGGAGCGCATCGCCGCCGGCCCGTCGGTGCCGTTGACGCGGCTCCGGGCGTTCAGCGGGGAGGACACCGGCCCGCCCGAGGTGTGGCGCAGGGCCGCCGGGCAGGCGGCGGACACGCCGAGCCCGCGGCACGAGATCGTTCGGGGATGGGCACGTCGGGAGCCCGACCGGCTCGCGGCGGTCCACGGTTCGCACCGGCTCACCTACGGCGACCTCGACAAGCGGGCCGACACGCTTGCCGACCGGCTGGTCGCGTACGGCGTGGGGCCGGACGTCGCGGTCGCGGTGTGCCTGCCGCCGGGCTTCGACCTCGTCGTCGCCCAACTGGCCGTGCTCAGGGCGGGCGGGTGTTACCTGCCGGTCGATCCGGGCTATCCCACGGCGCGGATCGCCTTCCTGCTCGACGACGCCGACGCGCGCGTGGTGCTGGCCACCCCGGACGCCACGGTTCCCGCCGACCGCCCGGTGATCCGCCTCGGCCCGGAGCCGATCGCGGCCGGTCCCGCCGACCGTGCGGTGACCCACCCCGGCCCGGACGCGAGCGCGGGCGGCTCGGCCCTCGCCCCGGAGCGGGCGGTGGCCGAGGCGCGGCTCGGATACCTGCTCTACACCTCGGGCTCCGTCGGCGAGCCGAAGTGTGTGGCCGTGCCGGAGGCGGCCGTCGGCCGGCTGCTGGACGCCGTCGGTCGGCTGGTGCGGGTGCGGCCCGGGGACGCCGTCCTGGTCAGCTCGTCCGCCGCCTTCGACATCTCCACCGTGGAGATCTATCTACCGCTGCTCAACGGCGGCCACCTGGTGATCGCCGACCGCGATCAGGTCCGCGCGCCGGACGAGCTGGCGCGGCTGATCGACAGGCACCGGGTACGGCTGGTGCAGGCCACCCCGTCGGCCTGGTGGGCTCTGGCCGAGGCGCTGGCGCCGGGCGGCCGCCGGGAGTGGCTGCAGGTCGTCGCGGCGGGCGAACCGCTGACGCCCGCGCTGGCCGGCCGGCTGCTGGCCGTCGCGGGCAGGGTCTTCAACGGGTACGGCCCCACCGAGACCACCATCTACTCGACCGTTGCGGAGATCACCACGGCCGACGAGGTCACCGTCGGCGAGCCGGTCGACGGCACGGTCCTGCACGTCGTCGACGAGCACGACCGGCCCCTACCGGCCGGTGTGCCGGGTGAGCTGCTGATCGGCGGGACGAACGTGGCACGCGGCTATCTGCGCCGGCCGGAGTTGACCGCCGATCGGTTCGTACCGGACCGCTGGGGACACGAGGCGACGCCGTCCACCGTGTACCGCACCGGCGATCTGGCCTGGTGGGCGCCGGACGGTCGGCTGCGCCTGCTGGGCCGGATCGACGCTCAGGTGAAGGTTCGCGGCTACCGGATCGAGCCGGGCGAGGTGGAGGCCCGGTTGAACGAGCACCCGGACATCGTGGCGTCGGTGGTCCGGGCCCGCGAGTTCGGCCCCGGCGACACCCGGCTGGTCGCCTTCGTCGTCACCGCCGGGGACAAGCCGATGCCCCTCGGCGAGCTGCGGGAGTGGTGTGCGGTCACGCTGCCCGGCCATCTCGTGCCGACGGTCTGCCTGCGACTGCCCGCGCTTCCGCTGACCGGCAGCGGCAAGATCGACGACCGGTCGCTGCCCGGCCCGGCGGAGATCCTCGCCTGGCCGCCGGACGACGCCGCGTCGGCGACCTCCGACCTGACCCGACCCCGGACGGCTGCCGAGCGGGCCGTGGCCCGGATCTGGCAGAAGGCGCTGTGGGCCGACGACCTCGACGTGCACGACGACTTCTTCGCGATGGGCGGCGACTCGCTGCTGGCCACCCAGGTCACCCGGGAGCTGCAGAGCGAGTTTCTGCTCACGGTGCCGATCCAGGCGATCTTCCGGTTCCCGACCGTCGCGCGGTTGGCCGCCGCCATCGTCGACGGCCGGGCGGCCGGCGAGGTCGATGTCAGCGTGCGGGCCGAGCCGTCGGAGGCGCGTCGTGGCTGACCGTTCGACACTCGTGGTCGTCTACGACCGCGGCAGCCTGTCACCGACCCGGCTGGCCGAGGTGGCCGCGTGCAACGAGGCCGAGTTGCTGTTCGTGGTGGGCGCCGAGGCGGCGACCGGAACGCCGATCCCCGCGGCCGCGGCACACGCCGAGGAGATGATGCCGGCGCTGCGCATGTGCGGTGAGGTCGTGACCGGCGTGCCGGGCCGGCTGGACGAGCTGCTCACCGCGATCGACGCGCACCAACCGGCCGGCATCGTCACCTTCAGCGAGTTCCAGCTGGCGCCGACGGCCCGGCTGGCCGCCCGGCTCGGTCTGCCGCACCACGCGCTCGACGACATCCCGGCCATCACCCTCAAGGACGCGCAGCGGCAACGGTTCGCCGAACGCGGCGTCGACGCGCTGCGCGCCGAGGTGGTCACGGCGCCCGGCCAGCTGGAGGCGGCTCTGGAGAAGGTCGGCCTTCCCGCCGTGGTCAAGCCGGTGTGGGGCGCGTCCAGCCGGAACACCCGCGCCGTGCACACGGCGGCCGAGGCGCACGCCTTCGTCGCCGGGCTCCTCGCCGGCACCGGCCCCGGGGTTCCGGAGAGCGCGCTGATCATCGAGGAGCTGCTCGTCGGCCGGCCCACGCCGGCGCCGTGGGGCGACTACATGGCCGTCGACTGCGCCGTCCGGCAGGGCCGCGCCGAGGCGCTGTTCACCTCCAGCAAGTTCACGCTTGCCGAGCCGTTCCGGGAGCGCGGCGCGTACGGCACCCGGTCCGTGGTGGAGCCGGCACTCGTCGCCGAGGTCGAGGCGCTCGCCTGCCGGGCGGTCGAGGCGCTCGGTGTCACCACCGGCATCGCCGACGTCGAGATCAAGCTGACCCCGGACGGGCCGCGGGTGATCGAGGTGAACGGCCGGCTCGGCGCCTGGGTCGACGACCTCGCCGTACGGTCCGAGTCGGCGGTCCCGGCCGAGGTGGCCGTACGCGCCGCGCTCGGTCTGCCGTTCGACGGACGCCGCGAGGCCGTGCCGGACAACCCGATCGCCTTCCACTACTTGCTCGTCCCGCCCGTCGGGGTGACGGAGGTGCGGGCCATCCACGGCGTGCCGGCCCTGCGCCGGGTCCCCAACGCCGACCGGGTGACGGTGCTGACCAGCCCGGGCAGCCCGGCCGGCTGGGAGCTCGGCGCCACCGTCAACGCGGCCGCCGTATCCGGCACGGTGGCGACCCACGACGAGCTCGCCGAAACGGTCGCGGCCCTGGAGGAGGTGCCGTGGATAACGTACGGGTGACAGCGCAGTCCCTGTCGGACTCGCCGTGGCTGCGGCCGATCGTCCGGCCGGTGACGACGGGTCAGCTGATCATGCTGCCGCACGCGGGTGGCAGCGCCTACGCGTACCGGGACTGGGCGTCGATTCTCCCGGCCGAGTTCGCGCTGTCGGCGGTCGAGTACCCCGGCTACGGCTCCCGGATCAGCGAAGAGCCGATCGACGACCCGGCCGTCATGATCACCGAGCTGGCCGGGCTGCTGGCCGAGGTGCGGGCACAGTTGGACGGCAGGCTTCTGATCCTCGGCGGGCACAGCCTCGGCGCGATGCTGGCCTACGAGGTGGCCCTGGTGCTACAGGCCGCCGGCCGGCCGGTCGACGCGCTGCTGCTGTCCGGCTCGGTGCCGGCCCACCAGGGCCACCTCGTGCCCGACCTCAGCGTGCTGAGCGACGCCGCCCTCGCTGCCGCGCTGGGCGCCGACGGCGACATTCCCGCCGCCGTCCTCGACGACGCCGACGCGCGCTCCTTCTACCTCCCGCTGGTTCGGCGGGGGCTGGCCTTCGCCCGGCGGACGTCCGCGGTCGCGGCTGCGAGTTCGGCCGGCCGGGAGCGGGTGCACGCGCCGGTGGTCGTGCTCGGCGGTACGGCGGACCTGCGCTGCCCGGCGTCCGCGCTCGGGTCGTGGGCCGACGTCGTGGACGGCCCGCTGGAGATCGCCCTGCTGCCCGGCGGCCACTTCTTCCACCGTGGACAGTTGGGCGAGGTCGGCCGGTTGCTCACCGGCCTGATCACGCGGGTGGGGGGCTGACCGTGGTCGTTCAGCCGGCCGCCCGGCGCACACTCGCCGGTCGCATGTCCGTCCACACCTGGTCGACGTGCGCCAGGCACTCGTCCCGGCGGCCTTCGAAGCCGGTCGCCGACCAGCCCGGCGGCAGGTCGCTGTCGGTCGGCCAGACCGAGTACTGCTCCTCGTCGTTCCGAACCACGCGGAAGATCACTTCGTTCATCGTTCCCCCACAAACGCCGCAGTGGTCTCCAAGGTCGCACAACCATTTCGAAATGTGAATACAGCGGGACGAATCAGATCCCGGGGAGGACGGCATGGCTGACAACGGTGACGACGGGCTCGGCATTGCGATCGTCGGGATGGCCGGTCGCCTGCCGGGTGCCGAGACCCTCGACGCGTTCTGGGCCGCCCTGGTGGCCGGCGAGGAGGGGCTCACCCGGTGGACCCCGGACCAGCTCGCCGACGCCGGTGTGCCGGCCGAGACCCGTGACGATCCGGCGTACGTGCCGGTGGTCGGCGCCCTGCGACGGCCCGCCCGGTTCGACGCCGAGTTCTTCGGTTACACCCCGGCCGAGGCGGAGCTGACCGACCCGCAACAGCGGATGCTGCTGGAAACCGCGTGGCACGCGCTGGAAGACGCCGGGTACGCCCCGCAGCAGCTCACCGGCCGGGTCGGGGTCTTCGCCAGCGGCAGCACGAGCGGGTACCGGTCGCAGCGCATCGACGCCGACCCGGAACGCCGTCGCACCACACTTCCGGTGCAGGCAGCCGTCAGCACCGACCTCGACATGCTCGCGCTGCGCGTGGCGTACAAACTCGACCTGCGCGGCCCGGCCGTGACCGTGCAGACCGCCTGTTCCTCGTCGTTGGTGGCGGTGCACCTGGCAGCGCAGAGCCTGCTGCTGCGCGAGTGCGACGTCGCGCTGGCCGGCGGCGCCGCCGTGCGGCTGCTCGACGCCCAGGGCTACCACTACGACGAGGGTGGCATCCTGTCGCCGGACGGGCACTGCCGGCCGTTCGACGCGGCCGCCGCGGGCACTGTCGTCGGCGACGGGACCGCGGTGGTCGCCCTGAAGCGGCTCGACGACGCCCAGCGCGACGGCGACCACGTGTACGCCGTGATCCGCGGCTCGGCGGTCAACAACGACGGCGCCGAGAAGGCCGGGTTCACCGCGCCGTCGCCGCGCGGCCAGGCCGAGGTGATCGCGGAGGCGCTGGCGGTGGCCGGGGTCGACCCGGCGACCGTGCGGTACGTCGAGGCGCACGGCACCGGAACCCCGCTCGGTGACCCGATCGAGGTGCGGGCGCTGACCGAGGTGTTCGGGCCGGTGGCCGCGCCGGGGAGCTGCCTGCTCGGCTCGGTGAAGGGCAACGTCGGCCACCTCGACACGGCAGCCGGGGTGGTCGGCCTGATCAAGGCGGCCCTGGCCATCGCGCACCGGTACCTCCCGCCGACGCTGCACTACCGGAGCGCCAATCCGGCGACCGGCCTGGACGGCAGCCCGTTCCGGGTCAGCGCGACAGGTGAGCCGTGGCCGCGAACGCCCGATCCCGCTCGGGCCGGGGTCAGCTCGTTCGGTATCGGCGGCACGAACGTCCACGTCGTCCTGGAGGCGCCGCCGGCGTCGGCCGCCCGTGGGCTGCCGGAGCAGACCGGCCAGGTCCTTCCGGTGTCGGCTCGGACGCCGGCCGCGCTCGACGCCGCCTGTGCCCGGCTCGCCGACCGGCTGGCCGCGGACGCCGGACTGCACCTCCCGGACGTCGCGTACACGTTGCAGAGCGGCCGTGTCGAATTCCCGTTCCGGCGGGCGGTGACCGGCACGGACGCCGCCGACGTGATCGCGGCCCTGCGCGCCACGCGCACCGCGACGCGATCCGAGCCGGCCGCCGCCGTCTTCCTCCTCCCCGGCCAGGGCAGCCAGTATCCGGGCGCGGGCGCGCGGCTCTACGACAGCGAGCCGGAGTTTCGGGCCGCCTTCGACGAGTGCGCCAAGGGGTTCGGCAGCCGGCTCGGGATCGACCTGCACGCGGTCGCCTTCGCCGACGACGACACGGCGGCCGAGCGGCTGCGGCAGACCGTGCACACCCAGCCGGTCCTGTTCAGCCTCGACTACGCGGTGGCGCGCACGCTGCTGGCCGCCGGGATCCGGCCCGCAGCCCTGCTCGGGCACAGCCTGGGCGAGTTGGTCGCCGCGTGCCTGGCCGGCGTGTTCACGCTGGACGACGCGATCACCGTGGTGGCCGCGCGGGCACGGTTGATGAACCAGGCCGCGCCGGGCCGGATGCTGACCGTGGCCGCGCCCGCCGAGACCGTCGAGAAGCTGCTCGACGGCGACGGAAACGCCGTGGTCGCCGCCGTCAACAGCCCGCGCTCCTGCGTGGTCGCGGGTACGCCGGACGAGATCGCCGAGGCCGAGCGGCGGCTCACCGAGCACGGTCTGCGGCCGAAGAGGCTGGCCACCTCGCACGCCTTCCACACCGCGCTCGTCGAGCCGGCCCTGCCGGAGTTCGGCGACGTCCTTCGGGGCATCCCGCTCGCCGCGCCGAGGATCCCGTTCGTGTCCAACGTGACCGGCACGTGGATCACCGACGAGCAGGCCACCGACCCGCACTACTGGGTCGGGCACGTCCGCCAACCGGTCCGGTTCTCCGACGGCGTACGCACGGTGTTGGGTCGCGGGGTGCTCGTGGAAGCCGGGCCGGGCAGCGCGCTGACCACCCTGGCCGGGGCGCACGGCAGCGACGACGCGCCGGTCGCCGCGGTGGCTCTGCTGCGGCACCGCCAGGGTTCACCCACCGACGAGGTCAAGTCGTTCCGCGACGGCGTCGCCGAGCTGTGGAGCCGCGGCGTGCCGGTGGACTGGGCGGCGTGGCACCGGACTGCCGGGCGTCGGGTCTCGCTGCCGGGCTATCCGTTCGAGGGCGACGACCACCTGCTGCCCCGCCCGGGTGAGCAGAGCCCGACGGGCCGTCTCGACCCGGCCCGCTGGACGAGCGTGCCGGTGTGGCGGCGGGCACCGCGGCCGGCACCCGCGCCGACCGGCCCGCGCAGCTGGTTGGTCCTGCCCGACCACGCCGGTCTGGCCGCGAGTCTCGTGCCGTTGCTGGAAGCCCGCGGCGACACCGTGCGGATCGCCGACGACGGCCTGCCCGCCGGCCGGTTCGACCACGTCGTGGACGCCCGTGGCATCGGCGGCGACCCGGGCCTGCCGGCACTGTTCGACGTTGCCCGCTCGCTCGGCGCCTCCGGAGACAGCCGGCCGGTCCGGATCGACGTGCTGACCGACGAGCTGCACGACGTGGACGGCACGGGCGCGCACGGGCCGCAACGGGCGACGGTGCTCGGCGCGGCCCGGGTGCTGGCCCAGGAGTTCGACGCCATCCGTACACGCTGCGTCGACGTCCGCCGGTCCGACACCGGGCTGGCCGAGCACCTGGTGGCCGAACTGAGCGCCGACAGCCCCGACGAGGTGGTCGCGCTGCGCGGCGGCCGGCGCTGGCTTCCGGCGTACGCGGGAATCGACCTCGGCCCGGCGCCGGCCGACCAGGTCTGGAACCGCGACGCCACCTATCTGGTCACCGGCGCCACGCACGAACCCGGGTTGTCCTTCGCCGAGGACATGATCGGCCAGGGCGCGCGGGTCATGCTGGCCGGGCCGCCCGGCTTCCCGGCGCTCGACGAGTGGGCCACGACCGAGCTGCCGGCGCAGACCCGGGACCGGCTCGTCCGGTTGGCCGAGTCCGGCCGAATCGGCTTCGTCGCGGCCGACCTGGCCAGTAGGGAAGACGTGCGGCGGGTGGTGGACGCGGCCCGCGACCACCTCGGCACCGTCGACGGGGTCGTGCACGCGGTGGACGTACGCGGTTCCGGGCTGATCGCCCTGAAGACCGCCGAGCAGATCGACACGGTGCTGAACGCCCGGGTGCGCTCGACCCTGCTGCTCGACGAACTGCTCCCTGGCGACCTGGACTTTTTCCTCACCGTTTCCAGCACGACCGGACTTGTCGGTGGGATCGGCCAGGCGGAGAACGCCGCGGTGGCCACGTTCCTCGACGCGTTCGCGGACGCGCGCGCCGCGAGTGGCCGGCCGGTGACCACTATCGCGTGGGCGCAGTGGGCCTTCGACGACTGGCACGAACAGCAGGCCGGCACTCCGGCGATGCGCGACGGTTTCGCCAGGCACCGGCGCGAGGCCGGCGTACGGGCGCAGGAGGGCGTGGCCGCCGCCCGGGCGGTACTGGCCGCCGGGCTTCCGCGCGCCGTGGTGTCCGCGGTGGATCTGCGGTCGGTGCTGGCCGGCGGGGCCGCCCTCGACGCGCACGCGGTCGCCGAGTCGTTGCGCGGCCTGGCCACCGCGGCTTCCTCCTGGGATCCGGCCGACACCTGGCCCGACGACGAGGTGGCACAGAGCGTCGCCCGGGTGTGGCACGACGTCCTCGGCCGCGACGGCTTCGCCGCGGACGACGACTTCTTCGAGCTCGGCGGAAACTCGCTGTTCGCCATCCAGATCATCGCCCGGCTCCGGGAACTGCACGGTGATCTGCCGATGAACGTCATCTTCGAGGCCGCGACGGTGCCCGGGGTGGCCGCCGCGATCCGGCAGCAGCAGGCCGCGGGCCTCGGCCTCGACGAGTTCGAGGCGCTGCTGCGCGAGGTGGAAGGGCTGTCCGCCGAGGAGACCGCCGACCGGCTGGGGGAAAATGATGTCTGACGTCGACACGACTCGGGCGCTGCGGGAGCGGGTGGCGTCGCTGTCCGAACCGCAGCGCCGGCTGCTGGAACGCAGGTTGCAGGAGCGGCGCAGCGCACTGCCGTGGTTCGCCCGGCCCGACGAGGGATCGCCGGGCACCCGGGCCGGCCGGGACCGCCGCACCCGGCGGCCGACCAGCCGGATGGACTTCAGCCTGTTCTTCTTCTCCAGCGACGGCTCGATCGAGGGCCCGGGCAAATACCGGATGCTGCTGGACTGCGCGCGGTACGCCGACCAGCACGGCTTCGCCGGCATCTGGGTGCCGGAGCGGCACTTCGTCGACTTCGGCGGCCTGTTCCCGAACCCGGCGCTGCTGGCGGCGGCGATCGCGACGGTGACCGAGCGGCTGTCGATCCGGGCGGGCAGCGTGGTCGTGCCGCTGCACCATCCGGTCCGGATCGCCGAGGACTGGTCGGTGGTGGACAACCTCTCCGGCGGCCGGGTGTCGATCTCCTGCGCCTCCGGCTGGCATCCGGACGACTTCGTGCTCGCCCCGGATCCGAGCCCGGACCGCTACCAGCAGCGCCGGACCGAGATGTTCGAGCGGATCACGCTTGTGCAGCGGCTGTGGCGCGGCGAATCCGTGCCGTTGCAGCGACCGGACGGCGAGACCATCCAGGTCCGGTCGATGCCGCGCCCGTTGCAGCCGGAGCTGCCGATCTGGATCTCCGCATCGGGCAACATCGACACGTTCGTCCAGGCCGGCCGGGCCGGCGCGAACGTGCTGACCGGGCTGGTCGCCCAGCAGCTGCCAGACCTGGGCCGCAAGATCGCCGCCTACCAGGAGGCCAGGCGGGACAACGGTCACGGTCCCGGGCGGGTCGGCGCGATGGCGCACACGTTCGTCGGCACGTCCGACGACGAGGTCCGCGAGCTGGTCCGCCGCCCGCTGATCGACTACCTCACCGACTTCCTGGCCCAACAGGACAGCTTCGGCAGCGTGTTCTCGCAGCTGAACACAGAGGAGCGGGAGGCCATGCTGAGCGCGATGTTCGATCGCTACTACGACACGATCGCGCTGCTGGGCACGCCCGACAAGTGCGAGACGCTGATCGAGGACCTGGTCGACATCGGGGTGCACGAGGTGGCCTGCCTCGTCGACTTCGGCGTCGAGCAGGCCCGGGTACTGGACAGCCTGCGGCACCTCACCGAGCTGAAGGACCGTTACCGCGGCGAGCAGGACGCGGCATGACCGACATCGCCGACCGGCTGGCAAAACTCACCCCGCAGCAGCGGGCGCTGCTCGACAGGCGGCTGCGGGAACGGGGCGGCGCCGCGCCGTCCGAGCAGCCGATCACCCCGCGCGGCCACGGCCGGCCCAGTCCGCTCACCGTGGACCAGGAGCGGATCTGGCTGATTCACCAGTTCGACAGTGACGACCCGGCGTACAACGTCTTCTTCGCCTGGCGCCTGCGCGGTGACCTGCGGCTGGACGCGCTGCGCTGGGCCCTCGGCGCGCTCGTCGCCCGACACGAGGCGCTGCGGACCACGTTCCGGCTCGACGGTCTGCGGCCGGTGCAGGTGGTGCACGACGAGCTGGCGTACGAATACCGCGAGTTCGACCTGACGGACGAGCCTGCCGAGGCCCGGGAACAACGGATGTGGGAGCTCGGCGCCGGCGAGGTGCGCCGGCCGTTCGACATCGTCGCCGGACCGCTGGTACGCATCTCGGTGCTCCGGCTGGCCGCGGACCACACCGTCATGATCGCCACGATCGACCACCTGGTCTGGGACCGGCGGTCGCTCGGCGTCTTCGGCGCCGAGGTCGCCGAGTTCTACAACGCGAAGCTGGCCGGCCGGGAGCCCGAGCTGGGCGCCCTGCCGGTCCAGTACGCCGACTACGCCGAGTGGCAGCCGCGCTGGGTGGACAAGCGGATCAAGGCGCGTGAGGTGCCGTACTGGCGGGAGCGGCTCGGCGGGGCGTCGATGGTGCTGGAGCTACCGGCCGACCGGCCCCGGCCGCCGGTGCAGACGTTCAACGGCGCCCGCTACGAGTTCCACCTGCCGGTCGCGCTCACCGAGGCGGTCCGGGAGTTGGCCCGCCGCGAGGGCACGACCGTGTACGTCGTCGTGCTGGCGGCGTGGCAGTTGCTGCTGCACCGACTCACCGGGCAGCAGGACATCATCGTCGGCACCACCTCGTCGACCCGCAGCCGGTCCGAGCTGGAGGCGCTGATCGGCTATTTCCTGACCATGCTGCCGCTGCGGACGGTCATCCGTCCGGAGATGACGTTCCGGGAGCTGCTGCACTCGGTGCGGCGCACCGTGGTGGACGCGTTCGACCACAAGGACATCCCGTTCGGGACGCTGCTCGACGAGCTGGACGTCGACCGGGATCCGAGCCGCAACCCGGTCTACCAGACGTCGTTCATGTTCGTCGACTTCCACGAGGACCCGGTGCCGTTGTCCGGGCTGCGGCTGGAAGCGCTGATCTTCGACAACCACACGGCCAAGGACGAGTGCATGCTCTGCGTCTTCGACGACGCGGTGCTGGCCGACCACCTGTTCGGGCTCTTCGAGTACAACACCGACCTGTTCGACACCGAGACGATCGCACGGTTGGCCCGCTACCTGCGCCGGCTGCTGGAGCAGGGGGTGACCGACGCCGGCCGGCCGGTCGGCCGCCTGTCGCTTGCCGACGACGCCGAGCTCGCCACGATGCTGACGGCATGGAACAGCACGGCCGTCCCCCGGGAGGCCGGGCTCACCCTGGACGGGCTGATCCGGCGGCAGGCCGCGGCGAGCCCGGCGGCGGTCGCGGTGTCGTCCGGCGACGAGCGGATCACGTACGCCGAACTCGTCGAGCGGGCCGGCGCCCTGGCGACGTACCTGCGCGAGCGCGGCGCCGGGCCGGAGCGCGTGGTCGGCGTCTGCCTGGAGCGGTCCGTCGACCTGGTGGTGGGTCTGCTCGGCGTGCTGATGTCCGGCGCGGCGTATCTCCCCCTGGACCCCGGCCATCCGCCGCAGCGGCTCGCCACCATGTGCGCCGACGCGGGCGCGATGGCGCTGCTGACCGAGGCGGAGCTGCGCCCGGTGCTCGCGGAGTGTGCCGGCGAGGTGGTCTGCCTGGATCTCGACCGGGACGCGATCGCCACCTGCGGGCCGCTCGGGGCCGGTCCGGCGCTGTCCGACGAGCGGCTCGCGTACGTCATCTACACGTCCGGGTCGACCGGGCGGCCGAAGGGCGTCGAGGTCACCCACCGCAACCTGGTGAACCTGGTGCTGGGCATGGCCGACGAGATCGAACTGACCGCCGGCGACGTCCTGGCCGCGGTCACCTCCGTCTCGTTCGACATCGCCGGTCTGGAGCTGTACACACCGCTGGCGCGTGGCGCCGAGGTCGTGGTCGTGCCTCGCGCGGTCGGCCAGGACGGTGTCGCCCTGCGCGATCTGCTCACCGACCGCGGCGTCACCGTCATGCAGGCGACCCCGGCCACCTGGCACCTGCTGACCGGGTCGGGCTGGCGCAACACCGGCGCGCTGCGGGTGCTGGTCGGCGGTGAGGCGCTGCCGCCGGTGCTGGCCGGGGTCCTCGCCGACGGTCCCGCTCCGGTGTGGAACGTGTACGGCCCGACCGAGACGACGATCTGGTCCACCTGCTGGCGGGTCGAGCCGGGCGCGGGTCAGATCTCCATCGGCCGCCCGATCGCGAACACCGAGGTGTACGTCCTGGACGAGCACCTGGAACCGGTGAGTGCCGGGCTGCCCGGCGAGCTGTACATCGGCGGCGCCGGGGTGGCCCGCGGCTACCACGACCGGCCCGGGCTCACCGCCGGACGGTTCGTGCCCGACCACCTCAGCGGTCGCCCCGGCGCCCGGCTGTACCGCACCGGCGACCAGGTCCGCTACCGCCCGGACGGCACCCTGCTCTTCCTCGGCCGCGACGACGGCCAGGTGAAACTGCGCGGCTACCGGATCGAGCTGGGCGAGATCGAGACCCGGCTGGCCGGGCATCCGGAGGTGGCCCGCGCGGTCGCCATGGTGCGCGAGGACCGGCCCGGCGATCGCCGCCTGGTCGCCTATGTCCAGCCGAGCGGTGAGGCGTTCCGGCCCGAGGACCTGCGCGAGCATCTGCGCGCGTTCGTGCCCGACTACATGGTGCCCGCTGCCCTGGTCGCGATGGCCGACTTCCCGCTGACCACCAGCGGCAAGATCGACCGCCGAGCGTTGCCGCCACCACCTGCCGAACGACAGGGCGCGGGGTTCGTCGCGCCCCGCGACCCGGTGGAACTCGCCGTGGCCGCGATCTGGGAGGACGTGCTCGGCACCCGCCCGGTCGGCCTGCACGACAGGTTCTTCGACCTGGGCGGCCACTCGCTGCTGGTGCTGAAGCTGATGACCGAGATCGAGAGCAGGTTCGGCCGGCAGTTGCCGATGGCGGCGATCTTCCAGGGCGCGACCGTGGAACGGTTCGCCCACCTGCTGCGCGACGGCTACGCGCCGGAGCAGGAGGCGCACCTGGTGGAGATCCGGTTCGGGACCGCCGGGCGGCCGATCTTCTTCGCGCACCCGGCCGGCAGCGAGGTGGTCTGCTACATGCCGTTCGCCCGGCTGACCGAGCCACTGCACCGTCCCATGTACGCGATCGCACCCCCACCGCTTGTCGACGGCGAGTTGCCGTACGCGACGTTCGAGCAGCGGGCCGCCGCGTACGTCGAGCTGATCCGCCGGCAGCAGCCGGCCGGCCCGTACACGGTCGCCGGGTGGTGCTACGGCGGCGTCAACGCGTTCGCCATCGCCGCCGAGTTGGAGAGCCAGGGCGAGCAGGTCGAGCTGACGTTGTTCGACTCGCACCCGCCGGTCTACGTCACCGCGGACCAGGAGCCCGACCGGTCGGACATCGTGGCGGCCCTCGCGCAGAACCTGCAGTGGGACTACGGCGACGGTCTGCTCGGCCTCGACCAGCTGCGCGAGATGACCGACGACGAGCACCTGGACTACCTGCTCGACATCGCGCGCAAGGGCGACTACCTGCCGCCGGACGCCGGCCGTGACCGGATGGCGCTGGTGCTCGACCTGTGGGTCGCGAACCTGCACCTGGTGTGGAAGTACCGGCCGCGGCCGCTGACCACGCCGTACACGCTGGTGCTGGCCCGCGACGAGGACCCGGCGCTGTACGCCCGCTGGACCGAGCTGGCCGGCGGCGGGCTCACCGTCCGGACGGTCGACGGCAACCACTACACGATGATGCGCGAGCCGCTGGTGGCCGCGGTCGCAGCCGTACTGAACGAGCCGAGGGAGGACGCCTGATGAGCGTCGAGATCCTGCCCGCGTCCGCGGCACAGCAGCGGCTGTGGTTCATGGCGGAGATGCGGCCGGGCGACCCGTTCTACAACGTGCCGTTCGAGGTGCGGTTCGACGGGCCGCTCGACCCGGCGGCGCTGCGCCGCGCGCTGACCGAACTGGCCCGGCGGCAACCCGCGCTGCGGACCGGGCTGCGCGCCGTCGACGGCCACGTCGAGCAGGTCGTGGCGGCGCCCGGACCGGTGCAGGTGGCGACGGGGCAGGACGACGACGTCGCGGCCTTCCTCGACCGGGGCTTCGACCTCGCCGCCGAGCCGCTCGCCCGGTTCCTGCTGGTCCGGGTGTCCGAGACGGAGCACCGGCTGGTCGGCTGCGTGCACCACGTCGTCTTCGACGGCGTCTCGCTGGACCTCTTCCGCACCGAGCTGATCAGCCTGTACGCGACGTACGCCGCGGGCGCCGAGCCGGCGCCGCGGGAGCCCGCCGACTACGCCGGTTACTCTCGTCGCCGTGCGGCGGCGGCCGGTGACGGCGCGGCGGCGTTCTGGACCAAACACCTGACCGGCGCTCCGGAGGTGATGGACCTGCCGCTGGACCGCTCCCGCCCGGCGGTGACGCGGCACCGGATGGCGTACCTGAGCCGGACGATCGCCCCGGCCGTGGCCGACCGGCTCGCCGGTGTGGCCCGACGGTTCCGGGCGAGCGAGTACATGCTCACCAAGGCGGCCTGCGACGTGCTGCTCCGCCAGCACGGCGTCACCGACGTGGTGACCGCGCTCGCGCTCGCCGGCCGCGACGATCCGGCGACGGCCGAGCTGATCGGCTATCTCGCCCGGCCGGTCGTGGTGCGCACCGAGTTCGGCGACGACCCGTCGTTCGGCGACCTGCTGGGCCGCGTGCGGGGCAGCCTGCTGGACGCGATGGAGCAGCCGGACCTGCCGTTCGAGACGGTGCTGGGGGCGCTCGGCGTCGCCCACGACCCCAGCTACTACCCGTTCTACCAGGTCATGTTCGGTTACGAGGAGGTGCCCGCGCCGGCCAGCGCGGGTGAGCTGACCGTCCGCGTGTCCTATCCGCTGCTCCCGACGGCCAAGGTGGAGCTGGACTTCGCGCTCACCCGTACGGAGCAGGGTCTGCGGTTCCGGATCGGCTACCGCGAGGACCTGTTCGACGCGGTGACCGTGCAACGCATGCTGGAGCGGCTGGAGACGATCCTCGGCCGGATCGTCGAGGATCCGGCGCAGCCGGTCTCCGACCTGATCGCGGCCACCGACGCGGACGTCCGGCTCGTTCTGCACGACTGGAACGACACCACGGGTGAGGTGCCCGACCTGCTCATCCACCAGTTGCTCGAACGCCAGGCGGCGGTCACCCCGGACGCCGTCGCGGCCCGCTCCGGGGACCGGCGGTGGAGCTACCGCGAGCTCGACGCCGCCGCGAACCGCGCCGGTCACCTGCTGCTGGATCTCGGCGTCGTCCCCGAGGCCCGGGTCGGCGTGTGTCTGCCCCGCTCGCTGGAGATGCTCGCCGTCATGCTCGGCATCTTCAAGGCCGGTGGCGTGTGGGTGCCGCTGGACCCGGCACTCCCGCAGCGACGGCTCGACCAGATCGTCGCGGATGCCGGCCTGGCCGTGATCGTCGCGGCGCCGCGGTACGCCGAGCGGGTGGCCGGGTATCCCGCCCGCCACGTCGAGCTGACCGAGGACGATCCGCGGCTGCGCACCGGCCCGGACGGCCCGGTCGACTCGCCGGTACGGCCGGCCAACGCCGCGTACATCCTGTTCACCTCCGGCTCGACCGGCGGCCCGAAGGGGGTGGTGCTGGAGCACCGCAACCTGATCAACATCATCACCTGGGCGCACCGTGAGCTGGGCCCGGAGACCTTCACCTCGGTGCCGCTGATCAGCTCGATGACCTTCGACGTGTGCATGTGGGAGATCTTCACCGCGCTGGCCGGCGGTGGCACGGTGGTGATCGCCGAGGACGCGCTCGCGCTGCCGCGTACACCGGGCACCGACACGTTGTCGCTTGTGACAGCGGTGCCGTCGATCTGGAGCGAGCTGCTGAAGATGGGTGGCCCGCCCGGCTCCCCGCCCACCGTCGTCTCCAACGGCGAGGTGCTGGCCCCGTCGGTGCTGCGAGGGCTCGCCGAACTGCCCGGCGTCGAGCGGATCTACAACATGTACGCCCCGACCGAGACCACCACGTTCTCACTGTTCAACATCGTGCGCCCGGGGGAAGCGATCCCGATCGGGCGGCCGATGCTCAACACCAAGGCGTACATCCTGGATCCGCGCAAGCGTCCGGTGCCGCCGGGGGTGGTCGGCGAGCTGCACCTCGGCGGCGCCGGGGTCACCCGCGGCTACCTGAACCGGCCGGCGCTCACCGCCGAGCGGTTCATCCCCGACCCGTTCTCCACCACCGGCGGCGAGCGGCTGTACGCCACCGGCGACCTCGTCCGGTACGCCTCGGACGGGCGCATCCTCTACGTCGGCCGGGTCGACCACCAGGTCAAACTGCGCGGAGCGCGGATCGAGCTGGGCGAGGTCGAGGCGATCATCCTCACCCATCCGGCGGTCGGCGAGGCCTGTGCGATGGTGCGCCGCGCGGCGTCCGGCGACGAACTGGTGGCGGCGGCCGCACCCCGACCGGGCGCTGCGGTGAGCGATGCCGAGCTGCGCGGTTTCCTGGCCGACCGGCTGCCCGCGTACATGGTGCCCGCGGTGCTGCGGGTGACCGACAGCCTGCCGCTGCTGCCGAGCGGCAAGCTGGACCGTAAGGCGGTGCTGGCCCTGCTCGCGGCCGGTTCCGCCGACCGGCCCAAGGAGGCCACCGTCGGCGAGGCCGAGGAGCGGGTGGCCGCCTGCTGGGCGGAGGTGCTCGGCGGCGCGGCCGGCGCGACCGACAACTTCTTCGACGCGGGCGGCAACTCGCTGCTGATCATCCGGCTGCGGGAGGCCCTGCGCGCCGCGTTCGGTCGTGACGTCCACGTCATCGACCTGTTCCGGCATCCGACCATCCGTGCCATGGCGACGTTCCTCACCGGTGCGGCCGCGCCCGAGTCCGTGTCCACCGGCAGCGAGCGCGGTTCGGCGCGCCGGACCGCCCAGCTCTCCGCCGCCCGCCGGTCGCGGACCACCACCTGATTCCGTCTCGTTCCGTCTTCGGCGCACGGTCATCGATGCACTCGACGAATTCCGTACGCCGTTCGCTCCCGGGGGAAACCGCATGCCGACAACCAGGACCGTCCCGCCCGACCTCGCCGACATTCGAGCGCGCACGCTCGCCGGGCTCCGCGACGCGCTGTCCGCCGAGGACGTCGCGGGCGCCGAGAACTGCGCGCAGCGGCTGTACGCGGCGCTGCCGGTCCGGGAGCGGCCCGGCGACAACGTCGTCCTCGTCGCGTACGGCGGCGGCAAGGACAGCACGTACACGCTGGCGTTCGTCCGGATGGTGCAACTGCTGTTGCACGACCGGTACGGCAGCACGTTCCGGCTCCGCTCGGCCACCAACCGACAGGCGGGCATGCCGCAGGCGGTGATGGACAACATCGACCGGGCGTACCAGGCGCTGGGTTTCGCGGAGGACCCGGACTGCACCGCGATAATGATCGAGGACGACGAGGTGCGCCCGTTCCGCCGCGACGAGCCGGCGTCGCCCCGGGTGCTCGCCCGCAACCGCCTGGACATGCTGATGACCGGGCACCGGACGATGGCCGAGGGCCGGCCCACGTTCTGCAACTCGTGCAACCTCAGCATGGTCAACTCGTTCGGCATCGCGACCGCGTACGACGGCGGGGTCGACCTCGTCATCACCGGCGACTCACCTGCCGAGCAGCGGTCCTACTACCTCTGGGTGAACCGGCTGGCGCGTAACCACGGCCGGCAGCCGCGCCAGACGGGGGACGCCGGTTTCGGCAGCTTCCTGCGCTCCGCCGACGCGATCGCGGGTGTGTACTTCACCGAGATCTTCGGCGCCGACGCGAAAGACGAGGTGGCCGCCCGGGGCGTGGCCTCGGACGTGCCGAAGGAGCTGCGGTTCTTCTCCATCTTCGAGGACACCGGATACTCCTCGTTGCACCACTGGCCGCTGCTGACCGGCTTCCTCGGCTTCGCGTTCGACGAGCTGGCGTTCAGCTTCACCGAGTCCGACTGCGCCAACCCGACGCTGATGGCGCACCTGCGCGGGCTCAAGTGCGAGCGGCTGTACGGCCGGGACTACGGCGAGGGCCTCGACGAGTACGTCGCCTTCGCCACCCGGCTGATGCACACCAAGGAGTTCCCCGACTGGCTTGTCGACCGGGTGCGGCAGCGGTACGACGGCCCGGACGCCGCCGCGCGGATGCGGGAGCGGGCCAACGGCTTCGCCGCCGAAGCGTACGGGCTCGGCGAGGAGCAGTTGATCTGCATGGTCTACTCCCCCTTCGCGGGCAAGGGCGAGCGGCTCGGCGACTATCTGACCCGGGAGCGACCGCATCTGCTGGACCGCCTGGACGAGATCCACGATTTCCTCGCCGGCGGCCCCGATTCGGACGTCGCCGCCGAGCTGAGCGCGGCCAGCGGCCTGGAGCCGCGTCAGTTGCGCACCCTCTACGGTGGCGCGACGCTGCTGGGCGTGAGCGAGGGCCGAAGCAACATCCTGCAGGCGATGCTCGACGGCGACCCGCACAAGGAAGTGATCATGACGCGCCGCTCCCCCGAAGGCCCACTGGAACCCGAGCTGCTCAGCGGCCGCTAGGTCAGCGCCTCGATCAGCTCCCGTTCCCGTTGCGGGCTCAGGCCAGCGCCCCGCTCCCGGTCCAGCCCCTGGTCGCGTTCCCAGGCCAAAATGTCCGCGACCAGGTCCGCGCGGGAGCGGTGGCGCAGCCCGGCCCGGGTCGCCGCCGCACCGTCCCGGGTGGACCAGCCCTCCCAACCGGGCTCGACGAGCCACATGGCCAGCGAGTCGGTGCCGGCCCACTGCGCGACCTTCTGCTCGATCAGCGCGGCGGCCGGCACCCGCCGGACCGGGCCGTCGTGGCCGCCCGTGGTCCGGCACAGCTCCACCCACTCACCGAACGGGACGGTCGGGCCGACCGCGTTGAACGTGCCGGTGAGGCCGTCCTCGGCCGTGGTCACCAGCCACACCGCCAGATCGCGGACGTCGATCACCTGGGTGGGCACCTCGGGGGTGTCGGGCACCAGCATCGGCTCCTGCGGGGCCCGCGCCGCCCGGGCGACCCAGTAGCCGGTGCGGCCACTGTCGTCGCCGGGACCGCCGATCAACCCCGGCCGCACGATCAGCAGCCGGTCGCCGCACGCGGCCGTGGACGCCTGCTCGCACGCGACCTTGGCCGGGCCGTACTGCTCGCCGTCCGCCTCGTCCCCGGTCAGCGGCTCGGCCACGCGGGCGGACTCGTCGGCGCCGGGCACGTCGGTGTCCGCGTACGCGTTCACCGAGGACACGTACGACCAGTGGCGGGCCTTTCCGGCCAGCGCGTCGAGTGCCGCCCGCACCATGCCGGGCTGCCACGAGACCTCCAGCACCGCGTCCCAATCCCGATCGGCTACCTGCGCGTACGCGTCCGCTCCGAGCCGATCGGCGCGCACCAGCTCGGCACCGTCGGCCACCGGACCGCTGTCACCACGGGCCAGACAGGTGACGCGGTGCCCGCGGTCGAGCGCCTGCCGCGCGATCTCACGTCCCAGCCATGCCGTTCCACCGAGAATCAGCAAGTCCATGCCGACCATCACATCACGGCCTACCGCGGATCTCCGGCTCGCAGCACCGATCAGGCGGCCGTCCACCCGAAATGCGGCACGGCGGCCACGGCGAGGACGAGGAACACGGCGGGAAACGCGATGGTGTGGAACACCCGCGCCCGGACGTGAGCCAGGAGCGCGCCGACGAAGAACAGGACGAGACCGACGGCCGCGGCCAGCCCGATGAGACGCACGCCCAGGAGGCCGAGCACCAGCCCCACGACGCCGGCTCCCTCGAGCAACGCGAGGTACGGGATCCACCGCGTGGACAGCCCGACCTCGGCGCAGTTGCGCAGCACGAAATCGGCCCTGATCGCCTTCGCCACCACCTCGAAGCCGTTGGCGAGGGCGCAGAGGATCGTCGCACCGAGCAGCACGCCTTCGAGTACGGCGATCATGACGCGCGCCGGCGTGGTCGAGGGATCGGTAAGCTCATCAGTGCCTCCCATGTGCGCAGGGTCGTCAGGTTCTGGTTTCCCGCCCCTCCTGACGCCCGGCACGCGGGAAAGGTGACCAGACGTGGAACTGATCGATCACTTCGAGGCGTCGCGGGCACGACTGATGTCGTTGGCCTATCGCATCGTCGGCTCGCACCACGACGCCGAGGACGCGGTGCAGGCCGCCTGGCTGCGCGCGCGTTCAGCCGACCCCGCGCAACTGGTAAACCTCGACGGCTGGCTCACCACGGTGACCGCACGCCTGTGCCTGGACCAGCTCCGCGCCCGCCACCGCAGGGGAGAGCTCCCGCTCCGGGCCGACGACATCCCCGGCGCGCACCTCGCGACCGACGAGGAGTTCATCCGCCGTGAGAACATCTCCCGCGCGCTGCTCGTCGTCCTCGGCGAACTCTCTCCCCCGCAGCGGGTGGCCTACGTGCTCCACGACCTCTTCGGTGTCCCGTTCGACCAGGTCGCGTCCGTGCTCGACACGACGACGGTCGCGGCGAAGAAACTCGCGAGTCGGGCGCGGATCCGACTCCGGGCGGCCGGTCCGGTCGACCGACCGCGGCCCGCACGCCAGCTCGAGGTCATCGACGCCTTCCTCGACGCCGCGCGTGGTGGCGACATCGCGCGGCTCGTCACGCTCCTGGCACCCGACGTCGTCCGCACGGCCGACCTCGGGTTCCTCGCCGACGGCGCCGAGCCCGTCGTCCGAGGCGCGCGGGCGGTCGCGGAGGAGACAAGGGCATTCGTGGACCGCATCGCCGTCGCCGTCCCAGTCCTCGTCGACGGCCGCCCCGGCGCGGTCGTCGCTCCCGGCGGGCACCCGCTCGCGCTGATCCGGATCAGCGTCCACGACGGACTCGTCACGAACATCACCATCGCACCCTACGAGCGCCGCGTCGTGTCCCTCCCCGCTGCCGAGTGACGGCGCGCGGGCGGACCCGGCCGATGTCGACGCAGGCGGCGGCGGCGGTCCGACAGATGGTGTCACCCCACGTCGAGGGGTACCCGTCGAGCGCGGGAGTCGGGACGGCCCGCGAGGATGCCGGCGAGGATCTCCGCGCCGTCGACGACCCTCGGGCCGGGGCGGTTGAAGTAGGCAGGCCCGTCGACCACCCACACCTGTCCCTGACGCACCGCGGGCAGGTCCGCCCAACCGGGTTGCGCCGCCGCCACCGACAACTCGTCGAAGGTGCGCTCGGGCGTGAACCCGCACGGCCCGAACACCACGACCTCGGGAGCCAGGTCGGCGACCACCGACCACAGGTGCGGGGTGCTGTGCGCGCCCGGCCCGAGCAGCAGGGACCGCCCACCCGCATGGGCGATCTGCTCCGGCACCCAGTGCCCGCCGGGCATCAACGGGTCGAGCCACTCGACGAACAACACCGTCGGCGCGCCGGTCACCGATCCGGGCAGCGCGGCGAGGCGACGTCCGGCGTCGGCTCGGATCTCCGCCGCCCGGCCCTCGGCGCCGGTCAGCGCGGCCACGGCATCGACGGTGTCCAGGATCCCGTCGATGGTCCGCGCCTCCAGGGACACCACAGTGGTGTCGAGATCGATCAGACGAACCGCGTCGTTGACCCGCTCGTACGAGACCGCACACATGTCGCACAGATCCTGGGTCAGGATCAGATCCGGCTTCAGGTCCTCCAGCAAGGCGACGTCGAGCTGGTACAGCGATGATCCCCGGTGCGCGTCACCGGCGATCGCCGCCGAGATCTCCCGGCTGGTCAGGGCCTCCGGCAGGGACGTCGCAGTCACCGCCGGGACCTCGGCCAGGGCCCCCGGCGGCCAGTCACACTCATGGGTACGCCCGACCAGGTGCCCGGTCAGGCCAAGCATTGCCACGATGTCGGTGGCCGCCGGCAGTAACGAAAGGATCCGCACGCTCTGTGCCTACCAGGCACAACCGGGCACGTCCACTCCCGCGCAGGTGCCCGGTCAGCGTGGATAGGCTCTCCCCATCCTGTCGCGCGCGGGTTGCGCCTCCCTCCCCGCCCGGCACGCGGGATGCCCACGGAAGGAGTGCGATGACGGAACGAGAGCTTCCCGCGCTGACCCGCGCCGAGCAGGAACTCGTGGACCGCTACCTGCGCATCATCGACCTGGTGGCTCGACTCAACCCGGCTCGGGACAGCGGCCACTTCGACGCGCGGGGTTGCGTCCTTGCCGCGCAGGCGCTGGCGGCGGAGGCCAGGGCGATCGGCGTGGCGGCGGAGACCATGCTCGAACGCGGCGAGGACGAGCTGCACGCCGCGACGCTGGCCCGGGCGATGCGCGCCCTGGACGGCGAGCGCCGCATCGGGCGGCTGCGGCTGCCCAAGAACTGAACGTCGCGCATCCGGAGTTGCCGCCCTCCGGGCGACTCTGAAGCGTGCCACGGCGTGCGCCCGGCCGCACCACGCCGGAGCACCCGGGCAGCACGTGCCCGATCACGCGTCCGACTCGTACGGCAGGGGCGTGAGCCCGTCCTCGCCTTGCCACCAGCGCGAGTCCTTGCCGTAGTAGATGGTACGAGCCCATTCGTCAGGCGATTCGTGGAAGATCAGGTCCTTGTCGCCGATGTGGTCGAGGTGTCCCCACGCCTGGTTCACCCGGCCCACCGCCTCGTCCCGGGTGATCGGGAATCGCACCAGCATCTCGTGCAGGATCTGCTCGACGAAATCTCGCGCCCTGTCGGACATGCGCAGTCGCAGCTCCACGGCGTACCCCCTCGCTTCGGCGCACCGCATGCCTGTCCATCATGCCCAACCGCGCCGCGGACCGACCGACCCGAGGACGTCGTCAGCCGGTGGCTCGGCCGGGCATCGTCGCGTGCTGAGTCATCGGCCGATCGGATGGCCGACGGCGATGGACGGCTATTTCCATGTGCGATCGACACCCTGGGACGCCTAGGAAGGAGGCATGACCAACGAACGGACCGTTCCTCTGCTGCCGTGCGCATCAATTGACGACATCGAGACCTTCTACGGAGTTCTCGGCTTCCACACCACGTACAAGCAACGCAAGCCCAACGCGTGCGTGGGGGTGCAGCGGGAAGACCTGCATCTGCAGTTCTTCGAGATCCCCGGATTCGACCCGGAGCAGTCCTACGGCTCCTGCCTCGTGATCACCGCGGACATCGAGGGACTACATCGGGCATTCGCAGCCGGCATGCGCGCCGCGTACGGCAAGGTGCTGGTGTCCGGCACGCCGCGGATGACCCGGCCCAGGGCGCGGAAGAACGCCGACGGGTTGGGCGGATTCAGCGTCATCGACCCGGGCGGCAACTGGATCCGCGTCTTTCGGGACGCCGCCGCGCCCATGCCGGCCGCCACACCCGCCGGGCGGCTGGCCAAGGCCCTGGCGAATGCTGTCGTGCAGGCCGACTCCAGGGGAAGCGTCGGACAGGCCGTACGGATCCTCGACAGCGCGTTGGCCCGCCCACACGCCGACGACGATCCGGTCGAGCAGGTGGAGGTCCTCGTCTACCGCGCCGAACTCGCGATGGTGCTGCACGATCCACAGACTGCGGCCGAGATGCTGACCCGCGCCCGGTCCGTCACGCTCACGGACGACGAATCGGCAAGGGCGGCATCCGCGTACGACAACGCCGCCGAACTCGCGGCGGCGTTGCGGTAACTCGCGGTACGACCCCTGTGCCGTCTCCGCCTACGGCGCCGGTTCCAGGACGACGACGGGGATCTGGCGGGTGGTCTTCCGCTCGTAGTCGGCGAAGCCTGGATACGCGGCCTTCTGCGCGCTCCAGATCCGTTCCCGCTCGTCCCCGGTGGCGACTCTGGCGACCAACTCGACCTTGTCCGTGCCGATCTCCGCTTGAGCCTTGGGGTGAGCCAGCAGGTTGTGGTACCAGTCAGGATTGGTGGGCGCACCGCCCTTGGACGCGAACACGGCGTAGCCGCCGTCCACCTCCTGGTACATCATCGGGTGCACGCGGGGCTGGCCGCTCTTGGCGCCGACACTGTGCAACAGCAACAGCGGCGCCCCGGCGAACTGGCCGCCGACCTGGCCACCGTTGGCGCGGAACTCAGCGATGATCTTGTCGTTCCAGTCGCTCACGTCTTCTCCCTGCCTTCGCACACCGGCTCCGTCGACACAATTCTGACAGCCCCGACGGGGCGCGGCACTGTCAGCACCCACCAATGGGCCGACGACCACAGCCGTCGGAGCAACACGAGGCCACCAGATCGGGCATCACCTCGAAACGAGGCCCAATCCCGGGGTGAGTCGCCGGGGCTAGGGTGTCCACTGTGAACCTCGTGGACCTGCTGACCGACGCGGCGGACAAGGGCTTCGGTGGCCTGGACGCAGCCATGCTGCCGGAGTTACGGGCGATCCGCCGAGATGGTCCCGCGCCGGCCCGGCGGCCCGCGCTGCTCGCTCTGCTGCACCTCGGCGGCGAACTGGCGCTCGACCCCGCGGACCTGGCCGTGCTGAGACGGCTCATCGCGATCAAACTTCCCCACGACCGGCCGTACTCGATCGATGGCTGCTTCAACTCGTGGCTGACCGTGCGTGGCGGTGACCAGCAGGAGATCATGCGGGTGCTCGGTCTGACCAGGTCCGCGCCCGCCACCTACGGCCTCGGCGAGACGCTCGTCGCCCACCTCGGTCACGGCGGGCCCGACCGATCGCGTACGTGGCGACACGTCTTCATCTCACCGATGCTCAACGGCTGGACGGTGGTCTCCGGCCCGAGTTGCGGTCCCGACGACGATCCTCAGGTGGAAGGCTGGGTCCAGGAGCTGAGTTCCCGGTACGGCGACGCGCAGGCCTACTTCTACGGCAGCCAGGGCGACGGCGACGCGTGGCTGGTCGGCTCGCGTGGTCAGATCGTGCGCCGCTTCAGCAGTGCGAAGCCGGAGACGTCGAAGGGTAAGCCGCTGCCGATCGAGCAGCGCGCCTTGGCCCGTCTCGGTCGCACCGGGCCGCCCGAACGGCTTGACGCCGACGAGCTGTGGGACTTCGTCGGCGAGTGCGCGGCACCGCAGGTCGCGGCCGAGCTGAGCATCGACCCGGTGTTCACCGGCTGGCCCGACGACCTCGACGTGCACGGTCAGCCGCTTGTCGCCTGGCCCGAGTCGGACGACGACGTCAGCATCCTCCGTGACTGCTACGTCTTCCTCATCTGAGTCGATCAGCAAAGCTCGGTACGGGTAGCACCGTGTCCGTGGCCGCCCACGCCTGACCGTCCGTCGCCCGATCCCTCACCACGAGAGGAGATCCAGCCGCCGCCTACACCAAGTGTCATCGCACCGTGCCGAGCTGCTTGACGTTTCGTAGCAGCGGTTCCGACTCGACCCGCTCCACGCCTTCCAGCGAGCTCAGCTTCTCGGTCAGGTACCGGTAGAACGCCGGCATGTCCCGGCAGAGCACCAAGGCCTGCACGTTCGTCGGCCCGGTGGTGGCCGCCGCGAAGACGATCTCCTCGTGCTCGCGAAGCGCCGCACCGACCGCCGCCAGCCGGGACGGACTCACCGCCAGCCAGAGCAGGACCGCGGCGCGGAACCCGTACAGCTCCGGCTCGACCTCCACGTCGGTGTAGAGCGACCCGGACTCGAACAGCTCCTGCATCCGGCGGCGGGCGCTCGACTCCGGCCAGCCGGTGGAGGCCGCCAGCTGCGCATAACTGAGCCGCCCGTCCCAGGCGAGCGCCTCCAGCAGCGGCGCGTCGGCGGAGGTGAGGTGCGCCGCCGACCGGCCACCGCCCGGTGCCGCCCAGACCGGGGTCAGCGCGGCGATCTGCTCGGCGGTCAGCGCGTCGTCATGAAGGTCCGGGCCGACCGCCCCGCCGACGAACTGGTGAACCACGCAGTGCGCGCTGACCGAGGTCACCCGCGGGGTCCGGGGCAGCTTCTGCAGCAGCAGGGTCTCCCGGTCGACCGAGGCCGGCACCCGCACGTTGCAGACAATCTCGGTACCACCCGAGGTGATCGACACCCAGCCGGTATCCGGGCGGCGGGCCAATGCGCCAGCGATCGGCAACGCCGAGTCCGGGGCGGCGCGCAGGCGGATCAACCAGGTCTCGTACCCCAGCTCGATGGGGTTGGGCATGCCGACCACCCGCAGCCCCGCCTCGGCGCGCAACCGACGGTAACGCCGGGCGACCGTCTGGTCGGAGACACCGAGCACTGTGCCGATCTCCCGGTACCCGGCCCGGCCGTTGATCCGCAGGGCGTGCGTCACCTGCCGGTCCAGATCGTCGATTTCCACCGCCTTATCTTATCGAACGTCGAGATCCGCAGGAATGGTGACTCCGACTAGGGATAATTGTGCGAGAGTCGGCATCCTGCAGTGCATGCGCAAATGGTCACCACTGATCGCCGTCTGCCTCGGCACCTTCCTCCTGCTGGTGGACGTCCTCATCGTCGTCGTCGCCCTACCGGCGATCTCCGACGACTTCCACGCGGACTACACCGACCTCCAGTGGGTCATCGACGGGTACGCCCTGTCCCTGGCCGCCCTGGTGCTCGGCGCCGGCTCGCTCGCGGACCGGTTCGGCCGCCGCCGCACCTACCTGAGCGGCATCGGCATCTTCGCGATCTCCTCGCTGCTCTGCGCGCTCGCCCCGAACGAGCAGGCCCTGATCGCCGGCCGGATCCTGCAGGGCTTCGGCGGCGCGGCCATGTTCGCGTGCACCGCCGCCCTGCTCAACTTCACCTACCACGGCCACGACCGGGGCGTCGCGTTCGGCATCTGGGGTGCGGTCAACGGCGTCGCCGCCGCGGCCGGCCCGCTCGCCGGCGGCCTGCTCACCGAGCACTTCAGTTGGCGCTCGGTGTTCCTGATCAACCTGCCGATCTGCCTGGTCGCGGTCTGGTTCACGATCCGCGGGGTGAGCGAGTCCCGGGCGCCGTGGGGTGGCCGCTTCGACCTGCCCGGCACGATCAGCTTCACCGTGGCGGCAGCCGCCCTGACGTACGGTCTGATCCGCGCCGGTGAAGCCGGCTGGACCGACGGCGTAACCCTGGCCGCGTTCGCCGCCGGCCTGCTCGCCCTGGTCCTGTTCCTCGCCGAAACCCGCTCGGACCACCCGATGCTCGACCTGACCCTGTTCCGCCGGGTGCCGTTCACCGTGCTGATCGTCGCCGCGTTCCTCGCCCACGCAGCCGCGTTCAGCTACCTGCCGTTCAGCATGATCTGGCTGCAGCGGGTACTCGGCGATGGCCCCGTCGACGCCGGCCTGTACGGCGCCCTTCCGATGGCCGCCGCTGCCCTGGTCGTCGGCGCGTCCGCCGGCCGGTTCCTGCAGCGGATCGCCGCGCGCTGGACCGTCGGCCTCGGGCTGCTCCTGATCGCCGTCGGAAACCTGCTGCAGGCCAGGATCGACACGGACAGCACCGGCGCGGCCCTGATCCCCGGACTGATCGTGGCCGGTCTCGGCGTCGGCTGCGTGCTGCCCACGAACGCCTCGGCGGTGATGGCCGAAGTGCCACGCGAGCGCAGCGGGATGGCCGGCGGGGCGCTCAACACGTTCCGCCAGCTCGGGCTCGCGTTCGGCGTCGCGGTCTTCGGGACCGTCTTCACCAACCGGATCGCCGACGGGCACGGCTCGCCGGACGGGTTCGCTGACGGACTGAACGCGACCCTGCTGATCGCCTCCGGAACCGCCCTGGCCGGCGGGGTCCTGGTGCTCGTCCTGGTCCGCAAGCACGCCGCCGCGCCGGCCGCGGCACCGGCGGAACCCTCGGCCCATCGATAAAGGTGCTCGTCCCCCGGGGTGCGGCGCACCGAGTGTGACGCCGTTCACCCGGGCATGTGCACCTACCTCGACCTCCCGGCAGATGTGGACTATCCGCGACGGTCAGGCCGCCGCTGTCCCGGCGATCCGCTCGGAGAACTCGACGAGGCGGTTGGAGAACCCCCACTCGTTGTCGTACCAGCCGCGCACCTTCACCTGGTTGCCGACGGTCTCGGTCAGCGGCGCGTCGAAGATGGACGAGTACGGGTTGCCGACGATGTCCGCCGAGACCAGCGGCGCCTCGGAGTACTGCAGGTAGTGTCGCAGCCGCGGGGAGCTGGCCGCCTCGCGGAACGCCGCGTTGACCTCCTCGGCATCGGCAGGTCGCCGCAGGACCACGGTGAGGTCGGTGATCGACCCCGCCGGGATGGGGACGCGTAGAGCGGAGCCGGTGAGACGGCCGTCGAGTTCCGGGATGACCTTGCCGATCGCCTTCGCCGCGCCCGACGACGTGGGAATGATCGACAGGGCTGCCGCGCGCGCCCGGCGCAGATCGGAGTGCGGGGCGTCGTGGAGCCGCTGGTCGCTCGTGTAGGCGTGGACAGTCGTCATCAGTCCGGATTCGACGCCGAACGAGTCGTTGAGCACCTTCGCCAGCGGCGCCAGCGAGTTCGTGGTGCACGAGCCGTTGGAGAAGACGTCGTGGCTGTCCGGGTCGAGCCTGTCGTCGTTCACCCCGAGCACGAACGTGGGGACGTCCCCCTTGGCCGGCGCCGAGATGACGACCTTCCTCGCGCCACCCTTGAGGTGGGCCGCCGCGGCAGGGCCGTCCGTGAAGTGGCCGGTGGACTCGATGACGACATCGGCGCCTACCTCACCCCAGGGAATGACGGCCGGATCGGACTGCGCGAAAACCTTGATGCGCGTGCCCTGGACGACGATTGCGTCGCCGTCGAAGGCGACACCGTCGAGGTGGCCGGAGACCGAGTCCCACTCGAGCAGGGTAGCCAGCGTGCGGGCGTCGGTGAGGTCGTTGACCGCGACCACCTCGACGTCGGCGTTGTTCGCCAGGGCCGCGCGCAGGTAGCTACGCCCGATCCGTCCGAACCCGTTGATGCCGATGCGTACCGTCATGGCTTCAGTTCCTCCTGTTGTGTGGTGAGTACGGGCGCCGCCGCCCGGAGCAGGTCGAGTGCGCCGGCGCGGGCGTCGTCGAACGGGCCCGGATCCTGCTGGGCGATCGCGAGCACGTAGCCGCCCTGCAGGACGGCCATCAGGGTGTGGGCAAGACGCTCGGGGTCGAGGTCGTCCCGCAGCTCGCCCGCGGCGATGGCTTCCCGAAGCACCCTGACCCAGCTGACGTGGACCTGAGCGAACGCGCGCGCCACCGGGGCAAGTAACACCGGGTCCTCCCGGACCTGCGGGTCCTGGGTCATCCGGCCGACCTTGCAGCCCTTGAGGGCGTCGCGCGTGCGCATCAGGTACGCCTCGATGCGGGCCATGGGGTCGCCCGGGCTGTCCAGTTCGGACACGGCCGGCAGCAGGTCGCCGACGTTGCGCTCCAGCGCGGCGAGCGCCAGGTCGCGTTTGGACGGGAAGTGGTGGTACATGCTCCCCTGGCCGACACCCGAGCGTTCGCGCACGTCACGCGGGCTGGTGTCGGCGTAGCCGCGCTCCCACATGAGCTCGCTCATCGTGTCGACAAGGAGTTTCCGCGAATCCATTCCCGCAGTGTACCTACTGGTATGTACAGCGCGCCCCGGGAGCGCCCACTGCGGTCACCACGTGGCGATCGCGACCTCCTCGGCCAACCGGTCGTGACAGGAGTCCCGGCCGGACCGCCGGTTACAGCCAGTCGTGTTCGCGGGCGTAGCGGGCCGCTTCGTGGCGGGTCCGGGTCTGGGTCTTGCGCATCGCGTTGGAGAGGTAGTTGCGGACGGTGCCCGGGGCGAGGTGGAGCCGCGCGGCGATGTCGGCGACCGAGTAACCCTCGCCGGTGACCCGCAGGACGTCGGCCTCACGATCGGTGAGGGGGCAGTCCTCGGTGACGGCGAGCGCGGACACGTCCGGGTCGATCCAGCGTTTCCCCGCGTGCAGGGTGGCGATGACCGAGGTGATGTGGCCTGGCTCGGCGGACTTGCTGACGAATCCCTGGACGCCCAGCTTCAGCGCCTTGCGCAGCACGCCGGGGCGGGCGTGCCGGGTCAGCATGAGGATCACCTGCTCCGGACGCTCGCGGCGGATCTCGGCGACCGCGCCCAGGCCGTCCACGCCCGGCATCTCCAGGTCGATGACAAGCACGTCGGGCCGGTGGCGCAGGGTGGCGTCGATCGCCGCCTGGCCGTCCTGGGCCTCGGCCAGCACAGTGATGTCGCCCTCCATCGGCAGCAGCGCGGCCAGGGCGGTGCGCAGCAGCGCCTCGTCGTCGGCGAGCACGATCGTGGTCATCGGCCGTCACTCCGCTCGGCGTCGGCACGCTCGGCGGGGAACGTCGCCGCTGTCTGGAACCGTCCCTGCTGCTGTTCCACTGTCAGCTCGCCTCCGTCGCCGGCCACCCGTTGCCGAAGTGCCGCCAGTCCCCTGAGTTCGGGGGGCGTGGTGTCGGTTGCCCCGTCGTTGACGATGGTGATGCCCGAGCCGGTGAGCGTGATCTGCACGTGGGTGGCCTGCGCGTGCCGCAGGATGTTCGTGGTCGTCTCCCGCAGCACCTGCCCGAGCAGTTCGCTGGCGCGGGCATCGACCTCGGCCTCCCGGGTCACCCGGACCCGGATGCCGGCGGCCTCGAACAGGTTCTTCGCGTTCTCGATCTCCGCGGTCAGGTTGAGCCGCCGTTGCGCGTACGCGAGTTCCTTGGTCTGCGCGATGGTGTCGCTGACCAGCGCGTACGTCTCGCGCAGTTCCTTCTCCGCCCGAGCGGAGTCGCGAAGCAGCAGTCGCTGGGCCAGGGCGATCTTCAGCTTGACCACGTGCAGGGTGTGGCCCTGGATGTCGTGCAGGTCGCTGGCGAACCGCACGCGCTCCCGGACCACGGCCAGCTCCGCCTCGCGTTCCCGGGTCTGTTCGAGCTCCCGGATGAGGTCGTAGAACCGCTCGCCCACCACCGTGAAGACCGTCACGACGACGGTGAGGACGGTCGGGATGAGGACGTACGTCAGCAGGACGTGACCGATGTCGTCCCGCTGCACCAGCAGCCGCGCCGTACCGACGGCGGCGACGTAGGTGAACAGCCCGGCCATCGTCCGGGCCCGGTGCCGTCGCACCTCGCGCAGGGCGAGCGAGCCGACGGCGCAGACACCCCAGTAGGCGTTGGGGCTGCCGGTCACCAGGACCCCGAGCGGCCAGACCGCTGCCGCCACGACCAGGCAGGGCAGCGCGACCCGGGCGAGGTCGTTGGCCGTCCACCGTTCGAACGCCACCACGGCCGCCGCGGCCCCGGGCGCGAGGACGACGAGGTGCCACCAGACACGCGCGTCGGTGTAGAGCAGGACCACCGCGGCGAACACCACGGGGGGCAGTGCCGTGGCGAGGTTGAGCCGGCGCAGCCTTCCCTGCGTCGACTCGGTGAAGCGCGGCGATCTCGCGGTCACCGTCCCAGTATCCGGCAGCCCGGGGCCACGACCAGTGACACCACGTCACATCCGGTGATGACGTGGTGCCACTGACGGGTCGGCCGTCCCCGCGCTGTCATGGGTGCATGTCCACCACACCCGTCATCGAAGTCGAACGGCTGAACCTCACCTACGGCGACTTCCACGCCGTGAAGGATCTTTCCTTCGAGGTACGGCCCGGAGAGCTCTACGCACTGCTGGGCACCAACGGAGCCGGGAAGACCTCGACACTGGAAGTTGTCGAGGGACACCGCCCGCCGACCTCGGGCACCGTACGCGTCTTCGGGCGCAGCCCCGACGACCGGCGGGCGGTACGTCCCCGGATGGGCGTCATGCTCCAGGAGAGCGGATTCTCCCCCGATCTCACCGTCCGTGAGTCCGTCGGTCTGGTCGGCCGGCTCACCCGACGCACCGACGACGTCGACCGGGTGCTCGACCTGGTCGACCTCACCGGCCGGGCCGGCCGCAAGGTGTCGCAGCTGTCCGGCGGGGAAAAACGGCGGCTGGACTTCGCCACCGCGGTCTACGGCAGCCCGGAGCTGATCTTTCTGGACGAGCCGACCACCGGCCTCGACATCCAGTCCCGCGACGCGGTCTGGGCGACGGTGGACCGGCTGCGGGAGAACGGCGCGACCGTCGTGCTCACCACGCACTACCTGGAGGAGGCGCAACAGCGCGCGGACCGGATCGGGCTGATGCACGAGGGCGCCCTCCACCGGGAGGGCACCGTCTCCGAGCTGACCCGCACCCTGCCCGCGGTCATCCGCTTCGCCCTCGCGGCGCCGACGCCGACGCTGCCGGTGCGGGCCGCCGTCGACGTGGACGGGAAGGTCGTGGTCGAGACCTTCGAGCTGCAGAAGGACCTGCACCTCCTGCTCGGCTGGGCGCAGGACCACGCCGTGGAGCTGCGGGACCTGGCGGCGGGGCCGACCCGGCTCGACGACGTCTTCCGCGCCATCAACAGTTGATTTCGTTCTTCCGACAGGAGCCTCACCGTGTTGTCCATCGCGTCCAGCGAACTGATCCAGATCTTCCGCAACCGGCTGGTACTGATCACCAGCCTCATCATCCCGGTGGTGGTCAGCGCGTTCTTCGTCCGCCAGCACGAGACCTACGCGGCCCTCGGCAGCCTCGGCTACATCGCCGCGATCGTCATGTTCACGATCGCCGCGTTCGGGCTCTACGCCACCGCCGTCACCACCCTGGCGTCCCGACGGCAGAACCTCTTCCTCAAGCGGCTGCGCTCCACCGCCGAAGGCGACGCCGGCATCCTCGCCGGCCTGCTGCTGCCCGTGGTTATCCTCGCCGTGGTGCAGGTGACCGCGATCCTGACCGCCCTGGCCGTGGTCGCCGGCGGACCGGCGAACGTCGCCCTGCTGGTCGTGGCGACCATCGCGGCCCTGGCCATGATGATCGGCCTGGCCCTGGCCACGGCCGGGCTCACGAACTCCCCCGAACACGCCCAGGTCACCACGCTCCCCGTTACCCTCGGGGTGATCGCGGTGGCCAGCTGGGTGGGCATCTCCGGCACCGAGAACCTGGCCTGGCTCAAGCGGCTGCTGCCCGGCGGCGCGGCCACCGAACTGACCATGAACGCCTGGAACGGCGGCGTCGCCGTGGCCGACTCACTGCTTCTGCTCGGGCCCACGCTCGGCTGGGTCGTCATCGCCGTCGCCCTCGCCACCCGCCTCTTCCGCTGGGAGCCCCGCCGATGACCACCGAACCCCGGTCGGACGCCCCGACCCTGGTGGAAGATCTCCTACTGCTTCTGTTCCAACCCAGCTCCGGGACCATCGCGGGTGAGAACACCCTCTTCTACGTCCTCGGCGGAGCCGTCCTCGCGGACCTCGCCCTCGGCGAGCACCTGACCACGGCGGACCGGGGGCGGCTCAGCAGCGTGGCGGGTCACCCACCGTCGGATGACCTCCTGCGCCCGGCATGGGACTACCTCGCCGAGAAACCGAGGGGGGTGCAGACGGCACTGGCCGCGATCGGTCCCGCCCTGCGCGAGCCGGTGTTGGAGCGGCTCATCGCACGAGGCGACATCGACCAGGAGCCCCGCAAGGTGCTCGGCCTGTTCCGGACGACGGCCCTACGGGACGGCAGGACCGAACGACGGCCCCGCCTGCTCGCCGACGTTCGGCGGGTCCTCGTGGACGGTGCGGAGCCGCAAGCCCGGGTCGCCGCGCTCGCGGCGCTGCTCTCGGCGAGCGGAACGCTCCCGCAGTTCGACCGCGAGATCCCGTGGACGTCACCGGTGATCAGCCGGGCCAAGGAACTCGAGCGGGGCGACTGGGGTGCCGACGCCGCGGCGGCAGCCGTGACCCGCACCGTGACGGCCACCGTCGTCAACAGCGCCATCGCGGCCATCACCGTGCTTCCTCGAAGCTAGGACCGGTGTCAGCGGCAGCCGCTCACCGCCTGGGGTTGGGCGGATGGGGCCGCTCGGGCGGTTTTCCCCTGGCGTGGATGGCGTCGGAGGCGGCGATGCCGGCGAGGACGACGACGGCGGTGACGGCCACGGCCAGCGGCGGCAGGAGAATCATGAACGGCGAGGCGCCGGCAAGCGTCAGAGCGCCGATGATCCGCGAGTGGGACACCCGGTCGAATACGGCGTATTCCACCAGGGCTCGCCCGATCAGGAAGAGCATCGGTCCGCCGAGGACGACGAGGATCCACCCCGCGTTTGTGTGCCCGAACGGATGTTCGATCACGATCTCGTATCCGACGGCGACGGCGACGATCCCCGCGACCATGAGGACGTGTGCCAGGAAAGCCTCCCGGATGAGGTGCGCGGGCTCGACGGAGGCTCTGATGGCTTCGGGCAACAACTGGCCCGCCCGGAAGAGGTAGACGCGGAACAACAGCACGGTGGTGATGAATGCGACCGCGAAGGCCGCCGCGGCTCCGCTGTGCCGAAACGACGTGTCGCTGTAGGCCGATCCCGTTGTGAGAATGAGTTCGCCGAGAGCGATGATGAAGAATTGCCGGTAGCGCTCGGACAGATATTCGGCCAGGACGGGCCACTGCTGTTGGGTGGGTCGGGACCACGGCGCGGGATAGAACAGCAGCAGTGCCGCGCAGTCGATGGCGATCGCGAGCGTCCACAACAGGCTGCGGGCCAGGTCCGTCGCGATCGCTCCGGCGATCCACGGCAGGGCCGACAGCGTGAACCAGAAGAACACTCCGGCCGCTCGACGCTGAGCCGGGTGGCCACGCAGCAGCGGGACGATGACCAGCCCACGAATGATGTGGACCGCGACGTACGCGCCGGCGAAGGCCAGACCCCGGTCACCGAACGCCTGCGGCACCGCGACCGCCATCACCAGCGCGCCGAGCATGGCCGTGTAGACAAGCAACTGGAGTTGCGGCCGCTGCGGATCGTAGAGGTCGGTGACCCACGCCGTGACGAACCACAACACCATGAAGGCCAGCAGCAACAGCAGCGTCTCGCCGGCCTCGACAAGGACGATCCGTTGCTCGGTGAGTTCCTCGACCAGCCGTTGTGAGACCCGATTGAGGGCGAAGACGAACACCAGGTCGAAGAAGAGTTCCAGCAGACTGGGTCGCTGCGGTTGCCCCGGCTTTCGAAGCAGCGCCGCTGCCCTTGTCGACATGGGCCGCCCGTTTCTGCCGGCTTCGTGTGCCTGGGTATTGGTACCACACGGGGCAGGCCGTCGAGTCGATACCCGAAGAATGCCGTCGGGGCATTCCGTCGCTTGTCGTCGTCAATTCCGCGCTGACGGCGGGGCGTTCCCGCCCACAACTCAGGGTTGTTTCCCCCTTCGTGGGGTACGCGCGGTCCGCCACGCGGGCGCCGTCGGATCAGCCGAGCGGGTCGGCGTCAGCCGCGTACACGCCAGGGGGCTGTTACCGGATGGATCGGCGAGAGGCGGGCGGACGCGCCAGGGCTGACGGCTTCGTGGAACTACGGGTGCACGGGGTGTCCGCCACCGGCCCGGAGGCCCTGCTGGATCGGCCGCACGCGCAGCAGGTGGCGGGTGACCACCGGGGCGGCTTCTACCGACCGCGGCCGGGAAACCAGGAGGGCGGCGTGGCGGACGGAGTGACGCTGGAGGCCTACCGCTGGAACAACCTGCCCGCGGGCAACGCGGTGCGAACGCTGGCGATGGTGATCCTGTTGCCGTTCATGCTGATCAACCTCGCCATCTGGATGCGTCCGGCCAGAGCCGGCTCCGATCCGGTGATCAAGGCCCTGTGCCGGTTGTTGGCGCTCACCCTGACCGGGATGTACGTGCTGAGCATGGTGGGGATCGCGCTGGATGTGATCGCGTGGAAGTGCATGTCCTCGCCCGAGTGTCTGGCCGGACGCAGTTGGCTCTCCTGGCTCGGGGGCCGTCCGGCGGGACTGCGCCTGGCGGTGCTCGCGCTTGCGCCAGTCGCGGCCATCAGCCTGGTGTGGGGGCTCAGCGCGCGGCCGGCGCTCCCCTTCCACGTCTTCCGCGCGGCCGGCCAGCCTCTCGCGGCGCACCGGCTCACCGCCGTCGGTCGGTGGGACAACGACCCGCTGGTCGGCCGACTGCGCTCGATTCACGTCGCGGCGGCGTTCGCCACGCTGGATCTCAGCCTGCTCGGCGCCCGAGCCGCACAGGGTTTGTCGACCGGCACCGTCGCGCTGACGGCGGCGGCCGGGCTTCTGCTCATCACGTGTGCGGTGCTGCTCTGCACTCCACCGCTGAGCGCGCCCACGGAGTGGCGGCTCGACCGGTTGGTCAGCGCCCTGTGTACGGTCGCCCTCGCGCTGACCGTGCTGGTCTGGATCCACGTCCTGACCAGTTCCGCCTCCTGGCCGGAGAGGAACGGGCTACCCGGCTACAACCTGACGGTTGTCGGGCTGTTCATCGGTCAGGCGGTGCTGCTGGCCGCCCTGGGGGCGGCGCTGTTCTGGCACCGGGACCGACAGCGGGACGGAGCGCCCTCGCTCGGGTTCGGCGCCCTGGCGGCCTCCGTCGCCGCGATCAGTCTGGCGCTGACGTTCTCCGCCGAACTGGCCTACCGTGTGTCCGACGTCCTGAACCGGGGTGCACCGACCGCGGAGGCGCTGATCACCAGCCCACCGCGTGCCTGCGTCTGGGCGATCTTCGGTTTCTCACTTGCGGTGCTGGTGACGCTTGCCGTCGCCGGCCTGGATTCGCTGGCGTCACGACCGGGACGGATCCGTGCCGCGTCGGCAATCCTCGCTCGTGACTTCCCGGACGCGCCGGCCGATGCCACGCCACGGCTGCGGCAGGTGCGCAGGACCATCGCCCATGCGCGGTTCACCGAGAGACTGGTGCCGCTCGCGGTGCTCTACGCCTGCCTTGCCGGAATCGGCATGACGATGGTCGCGCTCGCCCTGCTGCCGACGCCACCGGGCGAGTTGATCCAGCGCTACGTGGGGCTGCCGGCCAGCTTCGTCGACTTCGGCATCGGTGTCGGCAGCTACCTGATCGCCGCGATCATCGTCGGCCTGGTCATCGGCGGGATCTTCGCCTACCGCACCCCTGGGTTCCGCAGGTACGTGGGCGTGCTGTGGGACCTGGGCACCTTCTGGCCCCGAGCCGCCCACCCGTTCGCGCCGCCGTGCTACGCCGAACGGGCCGTTCCCGAACTGACCTGCCGGATCACCCACCTCGTCGACTCCGGCAACACGGTGGTGCTCACCGGCCACAGCCACGGCTCCGTCCTGATCGCCGCGACAGTGCTCCAACTGCCACCACGGATCACCGACCGGATCGCCCTGCTGACCCACGGCTCGCCGCTGCGACGGCTGTACGCCCGGCTGTTTCCCGCGTACCTCAACGACGAGGTGATCCACGAGATCGCCGACCGGGTCGACTGGCGGTGGGTGAACCTGTGGCGGGACACCGACCCCATCGGCGGCCGCGTCCTTCCACCGCAACGACCCGACGAGGTAACCGCGGCATCCGACCGGAAGGCGACGGTGGACCGACGGCTTCGCGACCCGCGCGGCGTCACCGCTCCGGCCGGCGACATCTTTCCGCCGCCGATCAAGGGACACAGCCCCTGCGAATCCGACAAGGCGTTCGACGAGGCGGTGCGTGAGCTCGCCGACCACCTTCGCTGAGCGAGCAGGGGCGGGCGGGCTCCCGCGCGTCGTCCACCCCAGCCCTCCGTACGCGGCCCGAGGGTCGCAGAGCGTTACGACCTTGGTATGGATCGGAAACAGTGCCCGGCAAGCATCGGACGGGTGAGCCCATCGTCCATGATCGATACGCACTGTCCCTACTGCGCCATGCAGTGCGGGATATCCCTGACGATCGGCAACGGGCCGCCTCAGCTGGCGCCCACCGAGTTCCCGGTCAACAGGGGCGGTCTGTGCGCCAAGGGATGGACTGCCGCCGACCTTCTCGACCACGGTGACCGGCTGCTGAGCCCGCTCGTCCGCAAGGATCCCGCCGACCGCACCAGCCCGTTGCGACAGGCAGGCTGGGACGAGGCCCTCGACCGTATCGTCGACGCCATCCGTACCAGCCAACACCGGTACGGCCCGGACAGCGTCGGGGCATTCGGTGGTGGCGGGCTGACAAACGAGAAGGCGTACGCGCTGGGCAAGTTCGTCCGGGTGGCGCTGCGGTCGGCGTCGATCGACTACAACGGCCGGTTCTGCATGTCGTCCGCGGCGACCGCCTCGAACCGCTCCCTCGGCATCGACCGTGGCCTGCCGTTCCCCCTGGCCGACATCGCCCAGGCGCAGGCCGTGCTGCTGGTCGGCGCGAATCCGGCCGACGCGTTGCCGCCCTCCATGCAGTACTTCGACGCCGGACGGGCCGCCGGCGCGCGGCACGTCGTCGTCGACCCCCGCCGTACGACCACCGCGGGGGGCGCTCACCTCCACCTGCAGCCACTGCCGGGCACGGATCTCGCACTGGCCAACGGAATGCTGCACGTCGCGATCCGCGAGGGCCTGGTCGACGAGACGTACGTGCGCGACCGCACGAGCGGCTTCGACGCGGTCCGGGCCACCGTGGCGGCGTACTGGCCGGACCGGGTGGAGCGGATGACCGGCGTACCGGAACGGGACCTGCGGGAGACGGTACGGCTGCTGGCGACCGCCACGTCGGCGATGGTGCTCACCGCTCGCGGCGCCGAGCAGCACAGCAACGGCACGGACACCGCGCAGGCGTACCTCAATCTGGCCCTCGCCCTGGGCCTGCCCGGACGGCCCTTCTCCGGCTACGGCACAATCACCGGGCAGGGCAACGGGCAGGGTGGCCGCGAGCACGGGCAGAAAGCCGACCAACTGCCCGGCTACCGGCGCCTGGACGACCCCGCGGCGCGCGCGCACGTCGCGGCCGTCTGGGGCATCGACCCGGACGAGCTGCCCCGGCCGGGCCGGTCGGCCTGGGAGATGCTCGACCGGCTCGGGACCGACGACGGAGTACGGGTGCTGCTCGTGCTCGCCAGCAACATCGCGGTGTCGGCCCCACACGCCAACCGGGTGATGGACCGGCTGCGGGCGCTGGACCTGCTTGTCGTCTCCGACATCTTCCTCTCCGAGACCGCAGCCGTGGCCGACGTGGTGCTGCCCACGGCCCAGTGGGCGGAGGAGGACGGCACGATGACGAATCTGGAGGGACGCGTCATCCGCCGTAAGCGGGCCCTGTCGCCACCGCCGCAGGTCCGCACCGACCTGCGGATGCTCGCCGACCTCGCCGGCCGGCTCGGGCGCGGCCAGTACTTCGACGACGATCCGCGCCGTGTCTTCGACGAGTTGCGGCGGGCCAGCGCCGGCGGGACGGCCGACTACGCCGGAATCACGTACGAGCGCATCGAGGCGGAGCAGGGGGTCTTCTGGCCGTGTCCGAGCGAGGACCATCCCGGTACGCCACGGCTGTTCATCGACCGATTCCCCACCGCCGACGGGCGGGCGACGTTCTTCCGGGTGGAGCACCGGGATCCGGCGGAACTGCCCGACGCCGACTATCCGTACGTGCTGACCACCGGCCGCAACATGCAGCAGTACCAGAGCGGCAACCAGACCCGCCGGGTCGGCGCCCTGACCATGGCGCTGCCCGACGCCCGGGCGGAGCTGCACCCGGACCTCGCCCGCCGGCACGGCATCGCCGACAACGACGTGGTGGAACTGCGCAGCCGACGCGGGCGCGCGCTCTTTCGGGCGCGTCTCACCAACGGCATCCGCCGCGACACCATCTTCGCACCGTTCCACTGGGCCGGCAGCTCCGCCGTGAACGCGCTGACCGACCCGACGCTGGACCGCCATTCGCGGATGCCTGCCTTCAAGGCCTGCGCGGTGTCGATCGCGCGCGCGGGCGGCCCGGACGACACCGACCTGTTGACCAACCCACCGCCAAATCCAGCATCTCTGTGAGCAAGGGAGCGTCGCTGTGCACACCACTCCCCGTTTCTTGCAAGGCGTCTACAGCTTCGAGGGCAAGGGCCTCGACCGGCCCGGCCTCGTCGACGGCACGCTCAGCTACGTGGTGCCGGGCGGTGTCGTCGCCCAGCCGGTCTACTTCCGGGGCGGCAATGCCAGTGACGAGCTGATCTGTGTCCTGCTGATGCGCGACGGCCAGCCGATGCGCTACTTCCCGATCGGCGCCAAGTCCGACGTCCACGTGCCGCTGCGGGTGGTCGAGGACCTCGACTCCGGCACCGGTCTCGAGGTGCACGTGGCGGCGCCCGCCGGGGTGTCCGGCACCGTGATCGTCGACCTGGGGCTGGTCGAGGTCTGATGGACGCCGTCGACAAGCGCCGGCGCCTCGTCGTGGTGGGCAACGGGATGGCCGGCGCCCGCACGGTCGAGGAGATCCTCGAACGCGGCGGGGGCGACCAGTTCGCCATCACGATGTTCGGCGAGGAGCCGTACGGCAACTACAACCGCATCCTGCTCTCCAACGTGCTCTCCGGGGTCGACGACGAGGCGGGCATCTTCCTCAACGACATGTCGTGGTACGCCGAGAACGACATCACCCTGCACGCCGGCACCCGGGTCACCCGCATCGACCGCTTCGCGCGACGGATCTACGCGGACGACGGCACCGAGACGCCGTACGACAAGCTGATCATCGCCACCGGCAGCCGGGCGTTCGTCCCGCCGATTCCCGGCATCCACCGCCCTGGGCGCGGCTACCACCAGGGGGTGTTCGCGTTCCGCACCATCGACGACACCCGCAACATGATCCGGTACGCCCGCGAGCACGAGCGCGCGGTGGTGATCGGCGGCGGCCTGCTCGGGCTGGAGGCCGCCCGCGGCCTGCAGAACCACCTGGCCCACGTGACCCTGGTACACGCCGCCGGCCATCTGATGAACGCCCAACTGGACGCTCAGGCGGGCGCGATCCTGCGGCGCAGCATCGAGCGACTCGGCATCGAGGTCGTCCTCGGCGCGCACACCACCGAGGTGCTCGGCAAGCACGCCGTGACGGGGGTCAAGCTCAAGGACGGTCGGACCATCGCCTGCGACGTCGTCGTCGTGGCCGCCGGCATCCGGGCGAACGCCGAGATGGCCGCGACCAGCGGGCTGCCGGTGGAGCGGGGCATCGTCGTCGACGACCAGATGCGCGTGCAGGACGAGGTCGACATCTACTCGGTCGGCGAGTGCGCCCAGCACCGCGGCGAGACGTACGGCCTGGTGGCTCCGCTGTGGGAGCAGGCGCGAGTGCTCGCCGACCACATCACCGGGACGAACCCGAACGCTGCGTACCACGGCTCTCGGCTGGCCACGAAGCTCAAGGTGGCGGGCGTGGACGTCGCCTCGATGGGCCTGAAGGAGGCGGAACGCGACGACGACGAGACGATCGTCTTCGCCGAGCCGCGCAAGGGCGTCTACAAGAGCCTCGTCATCCGCGACGACCGGCTCGTCGGCGCGACCCTCCTCGGCGACGTGCGGAAGGTCGCGTTCCTCATGCAGGCCTTCGACCGTGGGCTGGCCCTGCCGAAGGAGCGGGTCGAGATGTTGTTCGACCTCGGCGCGCCGTCGGCGGAGGTGAGTGCCGCGGAGCTGGGCGACGACGTGCAGGTGTGCAACTGCAACGGCGTCACCAAGCGGGCGCTCGTCGGCACCGTGCACGGCGGCGTGAAGACGCTCACCGGTGTCATGGACGCCACCCGTGCCGGCAAGGGCTGCGGGTCGTGCAAGGGCCTGGTCGCCCAGATCGTCGAGTGGGCCGCCGACGGCAAGGTCGAGGACGACCCGGCCGCGAGCTGGTACGTCCCCGGTGTGCCGATGCCCAAGGCGGAGCTGATGGCGGTGATCCGCGAACACGGCCTGAAATCCGTGTCCGCGGTGTTCGCCACCCTCGTGCCCGGCGGCGAGGAGGACGCGAAGAGCAAGATGGGCCTGGCCTCGCTACTGCGGATGATGTGGGGCGACGAGTACGTCGACGAACGCGACGCCCGCTTCATCAACGACCGGGTGCACGCCAACATCCAGCGAGACGGCACCTTCTCGGTCGTCCCCCAGATCAAGGGCGGCGTGACCACACCGGCGCAGCTCAAGCGGATCGCCGAGGTGGCCGAGAAGTACTCGGTGCCACTTGTGAAGATCACCGGCGGCCAGCGCATCGATCTGCTCGGCATCCGCAAGGAAGACCTGCCGAGGGTGTGGGCGGACCTCGACATGCCGTCCGGGTACGCGTACGGCAAGAGCTTCCGGACGGTCAAGACCTGTGTCGGCTCCGACTTCTGCCGCTTCGGCGTCGGCGACTCCACAGCTCTCGGCATCGCGATCGAGGACCGGTTCAAGGCCATCGAGGGCCCCGGCAAGATGAAGCTCGCCGTCACCGGCTGCCCCCGTAACTGCGCCGAGGCGTACGTGAAGGATCTCGGTGTGGTCGCCATCGACGGCGGCCGGTGGGAGATCTACGTCGGCGGGGCCGCCGGCGCCCACGTACGCAAGGGGGACCTCCTCGCCGTCGTCGACTCGGCCGACGAGGTGATCACGCTGACCGGCCGGTTCCTGCAGTACTACCGGGAGAGCGCGAACTGGTTGGAACGCACGTACGCGTGGGTGCCCCGGCTCGGCATCGACCACATCAGGGCGGTGGTCGTCGACGACAGCGACGGCATCGCGGAGCGGCTCGACGCGGCCATGGCCGCTTCCGTAGCCGCGTACCGGGACCCGTGGCTGGAACGGCGCGACCCGGTCACTCCGGGGCAGTTCCGCACCTCCCTGCCGTTGACGGTCCTGCCCCAGGTGCCGGTCCGCGAAGCCGTACCGGTCCCTCCGGCATCCCCGAGGCAGGCGTGATGGCCCGGCTCATCGCAGTGGAACACCGGCTCGGGCCGGTCGACGAGATCCCCCTCGGGGAGGGGCGCGCCTACGCCGTGGGTGACGACATGATCGCCATCTTCCGGCTGCGGGACGGCAGCCTGCGCGCGGTGTCGGCGGTCTGTCCGCACGCCGGCGGGCCGCTCGCGGACGGCCTGGTGGACATGACTGTCGTCGTCTGCCCCCTGCACCAGAACACCTTCGAGTTGGCGACCGGCTGTTCGACCACCGGACAGCCCCCACTCGCCGTGTACCCGGTCCGTGCCGACGCCGACGGACGCCTGGTGGTGGGTCTGCCGCCGGCCTGAGGAGCGCACCACGCACGGGGTCGAGCGGACCGAGGACTCACCTGGGAGGAACCATGACCACGGCCGTTCCCGGCAGCATCGAGCAGGACCGGCGCAGCCTGACCCTTCGCGGGCACTGGATCGACGACTGGCGGCCCGAGGACCCCATCTTCTGGGAACGCCGGGGATCCCGCATTGCCCGACGCAACCTGATCTTCTCCATCTACTCCGAGCACATCGGCTTCTCCATCTGGACGATGTGGTCGGTGCTGGTGCTGTTCCTCGGGCCGCAGTACGGCATCGATCCGGCCGGGAAATTCCTGCTCACCGCCGTGCCCGCGCTTGTCGGGTCGGTGCTGCGGATCCCGTACACCCTCGCCGTGGCCCGGTTCGGCGGCCGCAACTGGACGATCATCAGCGCGTCGCTGCTGCTGGTCCCGAGTCTGCTCGGCGCCTTCCTGATCCGGCCCGGCGTCTCGTACGCGACGCTTGTGCTCATCGCCGCGCTGGCCGGCGTCGGCGGCGGGAACTTCGCCTCCTCGATGGCGAACATCAACGCGTACTACCCCGACCGGCTCAAGGGCTGGGCGCTCGGCATCAACGCTGGCGGTGGCAACCTCGGCGTCGCCGCGGTCCAGCTCGTCGGCCTGTTCGTGCTGGTAGTCCTGGGGTCGGCCAGTCCCGGAATCGTCGCCGGCATCTACCTGCCGGCGATCGTGCTGGCCGCACTCTGTTCCGCGTTGTTCATGGACAACCTCAGCCATGCCCGCAACGAGAAGCGGGCCATGCGTGACGTCACCCGCGAACCGCACACCTGGATCATGTCCCTGCTCTACATCGGCACGTTCGGGTCGTTCATCGGCTTCGGGTTCGCCTTCGGCCAGGTGCTTCAGGTGCAGTTCGCCGACACCTTCGACACCCCGGTGAAGGCCGCGTACCTGACGTTCCTCGGACCGCTGCTCGGCTCGCTCATCCGTCCCGTTGGCGGTGTCCTGGCCGACCGGCTCGGCGGGGCCCGGGTCACCTTCGTGAACTTCGTGGCGATGGCGGCCGGCGCGTCGATCGTCCTGCTCGCCTCCCAGCACCGTTCGCTGCCGTTGTACCTGGTCGGCTTCATCGCGCTGTTCGTGTTCAGCGGCATCGGCAACGGCTCGACATACAAGATGATCCCGGCGATCTTCCGGGCCAGGTGCGGTGTGCGGGTGACCGCAGGCGGCGCGGCCGACCCGCACGACCGGGCGGCGGAGCACGAGGCCCGGCGCCTCTCCGGCGCGCTCATCGGCGTCGCCGGCGCCATCGGCGCGTTCGGCGGAGTCCTCGTCAATCTTGCCTTCCGGCAGTCGTTCCTGGCCTACCAGACGGCGGACGCGGCCTACGTCGCCTTCATCGCCTTCTACGCGATCTGCTTCGTCATCACCTGGTACGTGTACCTGCGCCCGTCGCCCAGGAGACTTGCGGGAGTCTGACCGCCGCGGCTCACACTCGTCGCGCCACCGTGGATGGTGAGATCAGAGGTTGAGGCGCAGCAGGTCGTCGAGACCGCTCTTGAGCGCGTCGGTGCCGAGGCCGCGCTCGCGCAGCTGGTAACTGATCAGGGTGGCCGAGACCGGCGCGAGCAGCGCGGCCGCGACGTAGTGCGGGTCGACGTCGGGGCGTGCCTCGCCGAGCAGACTGGCCAGGTGGGTGTGGTAGATCATGTACGGCCCGCTGCGATATCGCGCCACCGGCGAGCTGGCCTCGGTGACCAGCAGCATTTCCAGCTGCGCCTCCACCCGGTCCACCAGGGCATGCAGGAAGGCGCGGATCCGCTCCGCCGCCGGCGCGCCGGGGCCCAGCGGCGGCGGGCCCTGCAGGAAGGCGGCCTGGAAAACGGCCTCCTCCTCGTCGAGCAGCGCGAAGATCAGCCCGGCGCGGTCGCCGAAGCGCCGGTAGGCGGTGCCGGTGCCCACTCCCGCGGCCCGCGCCACCTCGTCGAGGGCCAGCGCCTTGACGCCCTCGGTGGCGACGATGCGCGCGGCGGCGTCGAGCATCTTGCGGCGGTTGCGGGCGGCGTCGGCTCGTTCGATTCCCGGTTGTCCCGCGATCGACAGTGTCACGGGGGCCGGCGTCGATGACGCCTCCGGCTCTCCCACCACCCGACGGTCCTCTCTCCCCCGGCCACATGTTCGGCAGCCGGTTGTGCCCTTCCGCCCATTCTGCCGTGACCTGCGCTGTCGCGGCAGTGTACGCAGCCCTTCACCGGGTCGGGGCCAGCGGTGCCGCAACCGTTGCAATCGGAAACCTTTCCGGATAGCCTTCCGATTAAGTGGAAGAGATTCCACTTAACTCGTCTTTCGCGAAGGGTCCCGTTACCTCTCTCCGCACGGGCCGGCCCGGATGGTCGGCTCGGAACCGCAGAAAGGCTCGTCACCATGAAGGCACTCGTCGCACCCTCGTACGGCCCGATCGACCAGCTCACCATCGCCGAGCTGGCCAAGCCGGCACCCGGGCCGGGCCAGATCCTGATCAAACTGCGGGCGGCAGCGCTCAACCCGCTCGACGTCAAGCTCGCCACCGGAGTGCTGCGCGAGATGATGCCGGTGTCGCATCCCTTCGTGCTGGGTCTGGACGCGGCCGGCACGGTCGAAGCGGTTGGCGAGGGCGTCACCCGATTCACCCCCGGTGACGAGGTGGTGGCGTTCACCCACCCGGTCGCCGGCGCGGTCGCGGAGTACACGCTGGCGCTGGACGGTCCCGAGGTGGTGGCCCGGCCGGAGACGCTGGACCCGGTGGACGCCGCCGCTCTGCCGGTGGCCGCGATGACCGCGGCCGGCATTGTCGAGCAGGCCGGACTGAACAGCGGTGACTCGCTACTGGTGGTCGGCGCGACCGGAGGTGTCGGCTCGTTCGTGGTGCAGCTCGCCGCCCAGGCCGGCGTCCGCGTGGTGGCGACCGCGCCACCGTCGGACGCCGACCACATGCGTGGCCTTGGTGCCGCCGCGACCGTCGACTACACCTCCGGTGACACGACCGAGGAGGCGCTGCGCCACGTTCCCGGCGGCGTCGACGTCGCCGTCGACCTGATCAATGCCGGTCTAGCGCTGGCCGCCACCGCAGCCGCCGTCAAGCCCGGCGGGCTGCTCATCTCTCCGGCCGGCGGTCCGCCGGTCTTCGACCGCGAGGTGCGCGCCTCGTACGCCCACATCGAGGCCACCGACGGCCTGCTGCAGCGGATCGTCGAGGCGACGGCGTCGGGTCGGCTGCGGGTCGAGGTGAGCGCCCGGTTCCCGTTTGCCGAGGCGCAGCGCGCGGTCGCCGAGTTCGCCGGCAAGCACACCCGCGGCAAGGTCGTCATCACCTTCTGACCGTCTCCCCCCACGACGCCCGAGAGGCGAGGTAACCCCGTCGATGCATGACCGCGTGCTCGGCCAGAATCTGACCACCTCAGCTCTCGGCCTCGGCTGCATGGGCATGAGTGATTTTTACGGTGACCGCGACGACGTCGAGTCGATCGCCACGATTCACCGGGCGCTGGAGCTCGGCGTCACCCTGCTCGACACCGCCGACATGTACGGCCCGTTCACCAACGAGGAACTGGTCGGCAAGGCCGTCGCCGGCCGCCGCGAGCACGCGGTGATCGCCACGAAGTTCGGCGTGGAACGCCGCCCCGAGGATGGCTATTTCGGCATCAACGGCCGCCCTGACTACGTGCGCCGGGCCTGCGACGCGTCGCTGCGCCGGCTCGGCGTGGACCACATCGACCTGTACTACCAGCACCGCGTCGATCCGCAGGTGCCCATTGAGGAGACCTGGGGCGCGCTGGCGGAGCTCGTCGCGGCCGGCAAGGTGCGTCACCTCGGCATTTCCGAGGCCCCGGCGGACCTGGTGCGCCGGGCGCACGCTGTGCACCCGGTGACCGCCGGACAGTATGAATACTCGCTGTTCAGCAGGGAGCCGGAGACCGAACTGCTGCCCACCCTGCTCGAGCTGGGCATCGGGCTGGTGGCGTACTGCCCGCTCGGGCGAGGGCTGCTGACCGGCGCGATCACCGACCTCACCCAGCTGGAAGCCGACGACTACCGGCGCGGTACGCCCCGTTTCCAGGGCGACAATCTGCGGCACAACATGGAGCTGGTGGCGCGGGTGCGCGAATTGGCCACCGCCAAGGGCGTCACCGCCGCCCAGCTGGCACTCGCCTGGGTGCTCAGCCGCGGCCCTGACGTGGTGCCGATCCCTGGCACCAAGCGACGTCGCTACCTGACGGAAAATGCCCAGGCAGTCGACGTCGAGCTGACGGAGGCCGAGCTGAACGCGATCGACGCGGCCACGCCGCCCGGCGCCGCGGCCGGCGGCCGCTATCCGGAGCAGCCACCGCTGGCGCGCCGCTGAATCGGATCGGCGGCAAGACGTGGGTTGGTTGCAGGCCGGAGCCCTCGCGACAGAGAACAAACGGTCAGGTCGAGTCCGAGTACGCGAGGTGACTGCCACAGTGCCGGCAACGGAAGAGATACGCGGTGACCGGACCGTCCTTGCTCAGCGCTCGTAGATACCAGTCCCTGTCCTCGGCCGACCAGCCAGACCCGGCCTGCTCCCGCCGAAGGTGTTCCAGCGCGTCCGGAAAGTCAGCCAACTCGTCCGCCCCGACCGAGCCATGAAACTCCGCCGCGTCTCGGCAATGGTGCAACCACCGCTCCTGCTGCCACCCCACAAAGCCGGGCGTCCGGCGGAGAACCACCTCGGTCACGTCGGCAGGCACATCGTTCGGAACCCGCCAGCTCGCGTCGGTGAACTGCGCGTCGAACATCGCCGCCGCCCGGCCGTCCGCGAGGCACCACGGACACAGCGCTCTGGCCAACTTTTCCACCGCGTAGACCGGGCCGACATACGTGAACGGCCGCCGCCGTCCGCAGCACGCGCACACCACCTCGGCGGCCACGATCGAACCCGTCCCGACCGGATCCGGGTGATAAGGGAACCGCGGAAGACCCTCCTCGTCAGCGAGCATCCGCCGATCCTAGGGCGTCACCAGGGCCACCTGGGGCTCGATCCTCGTCGGCCCATTAACTGCTCCCACCCGATCGACCGGGGCTGGTAGCGTGCGCCGAACATGAAGATCATGGGGGAAACATCGATGAACCGAGCTCGACTCGTCCTGAGTGGCCTGGCCGTCGCGGCGGCGATCGCGATGTCCGGCTGCGATCCGCAGCCCAAATCCGAGAGCACCGCGACCTCGCCGTCCCCGGTGGCCTCGAGCGCCGCCCCGACCGGCGGTGCGGCGGCCACCACCGCGACCAGCGCCGCGGCCAACGACGCGGTCACAGTGAAGGCCTGCGCCGACATCAAGAAGGACATCAAGGACAACGCGGCCAAGATCACTAAGGCAGAGAAGATCGGCCCGCCGGCCGGGCACTTCGCGGTCAGTGCCCAGTGGGCCGCCGGCTCGGTCGCGATCCTGGCGCACGCGATGGGTGCCAACCAGGCAGTCAGCGCCGCGTCCGAGAAGATTCAGAACGAGATGATGGGCCTGAGCGACGCGTACAACAAGGACGCCGACGCCAAGCCCAGCAAGAAGGCCCTGGAAGCTGCCATCAAGGAGCTGGACACCGCCTGCTCAGCCGCCTGACCGGTTCGACCACGCGATCGGCGGTGACCGTCACCCGGACGGTCACCGCCGATTCGCATGTCCACGCGGCCCGCGGCACCCGGGTCGGCGCCCTCTCGCCACCCGCCACTACCTGCCGGCTTGCTTCGCCGCCTCGCCGTCAGGTCCGGATCCGCTTTCCGGGGCGGGTTTGTAGATAGTCGCGGCGATCTCCGACATCCACGGTTCCGGCGTAACCGCGGCCGGCCCGATGACGCGGATCGACGCCATCACGGTGAGCAGCATCCCGGTGGCGAGGAACTCGCGAGTGTCCTCGGCGGTCGCCCCGGTCAGGTCCCGGACCAACTGGTAGATCCGGCCGAAGCAGGCGCGGACGGCGGATCCGATCGTCGGGTCGGAGCTGGCCGCGTACCCGTGCAGCAGCACGGCGAGCAGGTCGTGCTCGGTCAGTAGTTCCTCGTATGCGGTGGCCAGGCTCGTCAGGTCCGCCTGCCGTTCGGCCGCCCGCCGGAACGCCTGCTCGATCCGGCCGGCGGCGTGCTCGACCGTGGCAATGAACAGTCGCTGCTTGGAGCCGAACAACCGGACCACGTACGGCTGCGAGACGCCGGCCAGCCGAGCCACGTCATCGGTGGTGGTGCCGGCGTAACCGGCGGCGGCGAACGCCTTGACCGCCGCGGCCACCAGTTGTTCGCCGCGCTCGCTGGCGGTCAGCCGGGTCCTGGTCATCGGTGCTCCTTCAGAGGGACGTTGACATGTTATCAGTCGATAGCTACTTTCACAGGAACCTAGTTATCATCCGATAACAACAAGGAGTCCCTGATGCCCGGTGCAGACGCCGTCACCGAGAGCGCCGCCATGATTCCCCCCGGCCCGCCCGACCGGCCCGACGGCCCGTCCCTGGCTGCGGTGCTCGCCGCCGTCGGCGTGCCGATGTTCATGGTCACCCTGGACAATCTCGTCGTGACGACGGCACTGCCGGTGATCAGGACGGAACTCGGCGCCTCCCTGACCGACCTGCAGTGGTTCGTCAACGCGTACACGCTTCCCTTCGCCGCGTTGCTACTCACCGCCGCCGCGCTCGGCGATCGGATCGGCCGTCGTCGGCTCTTCCTCGCCGGCATCGGCCTGTTCACGTTGGCCTCCGCCACCTGCGCCCTGGCCACCGAACCGTGGATGCTCATCGCCGCCCGGGCAGTCCAGGGAGCGGCCGGAGCGGCCGTGCTGCCGCTGTCGCTCACCCTGCTCGCCGCCGCCGTCCCCGAGCGGCTCCGCAACGCCGCCATCGGAATCTGGGGCGGAATCAGCGGTCTCGGTGTCGCTGTCGGCCCACTGGTCGGCGGAGCGGTGGTCGAAGGGCTGGACTGGACGTGGATCTTTTGGCTCAACGTACCGGTCGGACTGCTCGCCATCGGACTGGCCGCGATCACCCTGCGCGAATCACGTGGCCCGTCGTCCCGGCTGGACCCGGCCGGCCTGGGCCTCTCCACCGGTGGCGTGCTGGCCCTGGTCTGGGCCGTGGTGCACGGCGAGGAGCACGGGTGGACCTCGCCCGGGGTGGTGGCGGCGCTGGTCGGAGGCACCGCGCTGATCTGCGGCTTCCTCTGGTGGGAGCGGCGAACCTCGACCCCGATGCTGCCGCTGCGGCTCTTCCGCTCCCGCACCTTCAGCCTCGTCAACGCGGTGGCGTTCACGTTCTCGGTCGGCGTCTTCGGCTCGGTGTTTCTGCTCGCCCAGTTCTTCCAGGTGGTGCAGGGACTGAGTCCACTGGAGGCAGGGATACGCACGATGCCATGGACCATGGCGCCGATGGTGGTTGCCCCGCTGGCCGGGCTCCTGGTGGGCAGGCTCGGCGTCCGCACCCTGATCGTCGCCGGTCAGGGCGCCCTCGCCATCGCACTTGGCTGGATCGCCCTGGTCAGTACGGCCGACGTCGCCTACGGAGTGCTCGCCGTGCCATTGGCCCTGGCTGGCATCGGGATGGGACTGACCTTCGCCCCGATCAGCACCGCGACCATGGCCAGTGTGCCGGAAGGCGCCCGCGGCGTCGCCTCCGGCACCAACAACTCGGTCCGCGAACTCGGCGTAGCCGTCGGAGTCGCCGTGCTCGCCTCGGTCTTCGCCGCCCACGGCGGGTACGCCACCGGCACAACCTTCGTGGACGGCCTGAGGCCGGCGGTCGCGGTGGGCGCGGCCGTGGTCGCCCTCGGTGCCGTACTCGCCCTTTGGCTACCCCGAACCACCCCGGTCGACGACGCAACACTGAGCGGAGAGCGCTGACGGACAACGGTGCGACGACACCGGCACACCGACCCGCCCGAAACCCACTGAGCCGGGCGCTCGGGCGAGGCGGATACGACTTTCGTGGTATGTCGACGGGTCCGGCGGTCCGTACAGTCTGGCGGTATGCGGCGTTGGGTCGTGGAGACGATGATCGTGGCGGCCGTGGGCGTGCTGACCGCGTACCGGCTCGCGACGACGCCGGTGGCGCTGGGTGACCGAGCGCCGGACCTGTGGGCGTACGGTGTCGCCGCCGCGATGGTGTTCGTGCTGCCCGTTCGACGGCGGTGGCCGGTCGGTGTGCTGATCATCGTGGGCGGGCTCTACCTGGCCTACCACATCTTCCACTACCCGGGTGGCGCGCCGGCGGTGCCCGCGTGGGTGGCGCTGTACGCCGTCGGTGCGGCGTCGCGGCAGCGCGTGGGTCTCGTCGTCGCGGCCCTGTTCGTGCTCCTGGATGCCCAGGGGCGGGTGGCGGTGACCGGCGCGAGGCCGTTCGACGCGTCGCTGGACAGCTCGACTGTGGTATTCGTGGCGGCGTTGCTGCTCGGCGAGGTGGTGCGCGGGCGCCGGACCCAGCTGGCGTTGCTGGCGGCCGACCAGAGTCGGGCCGCCGAGCAGCGGGTCGTCGAGGAGCGTATCCGCATCGCGCGGGAGCTCCACGACGTCACGGCGCACACCTTGGCCGTGGTGTCGGTGCAGGCGGGCGTCGCGGCCGACGTGCTGGACGAGGATCCCGCCCAGGCCCGAGCCGCGCTGCGCGAGGTACGCCGGGCCAGCCGCGAGGCGATGGTGGAGTTACGCGCGGCGGTGGGCGTGCTGCGCGACGGCACCCCGGCGGCCGGGCCGGAGCCGCCGACGCCCACGCTCGATCGGCTGCCCGCCCTCGCCGAGTCGACAGGTGCGGTCGTGACCTGCGACGGCGAGCCGCGCGCGTTGCCGCGGGCCGTGGAAACCACCGCCTACCGCATCGTCCAAGAGGCGGTGACGAACGCGTTGCGGCACGCCGGTGCGGCCCAGATCGAGGTACGCGTCGAATACCGTCCCGACGGACTGTCGGTGACGGTGCGCGACAACGGGCGGGGCGGCGTCCCGGTAGCCGGCAACGGGCTGCGTGGCATGGCCGAGCGCGCCGGCGGGCTGGGCGGGTGGCTTCGAGCGGGACCGGCCGACGGGGGAGGCTTCGAGGTGCGGGGATGGCTGCCGGTATGACGATCCGAGTCCTGCTGGCCGACGACCAGACCCTCGTCCGCGCGGGCTTCCGGGTCCTGCTGGAACGGGCGCCGGACATCGAGGTTGTCGCGGAGGCAACCGATGGTGAGGAGGCGATCGCTCTCACCCGGGCGCACCGGCCGGACGTCGTGTTGATGGACATCCGGATGCCGGGCACCGACGGATTGACGGCGGCCCGGCGCATCCTCGCCGATGCCAGGTTGCCCAACGTACGCGTTGTGCTGCTGACCACCTTCGAGTTGGACGAGTACGTCTTCGCGGCGCTGCAGGCCGGCGCGAGCGGGTTCCTGCTCAAGGATCTGGAGCCGGACGAACTGCGCCGAGCCGTACGCGTGGTCGCCGCCGGTGACGCGCTGCTGGCGCCCGCCGTGACCAGACGGCTCATCGCCGCCTTCGCCAGCGGTCCTCCAGTACCGGGCCTCGACAGCCTGACCTCGCGGGAGCGTGAGGTGGTCGGCCTCGTCGCCGACGGCCTGTCGACCGTGGAGGTGGCGGACCGGCTGCGGATGAGCCCGGCCACGGCGAAGACCCACACCAACCGGGCGATGACGAAGCTCGGGGCCCGCGATCGGGCACAGCTGGTCGTGTTCGCGTACCGCAGCGGGCTTGTCGGCCTACCGCGACCGCGGTAGGCCGGCGCCCACCGATGGCAGATCCGGTACGCGTACGCCGCTCGTAGCGTTCCGGTCATGTTTCTTATCTTGGGTCCGGCGTTGAATCTGCTCGCCGGCTTCTTCTGGCAGAACGACACTCAAGGCGTCACCGCCGGCACGATCATCGTGTTGTCGAGCGCGTGCTGGCTCATCGGGCTGATCGGGTTGTTCGAGCGGTTGCGGCCCACCACACCGAAGTACGTCGCGGTCGGGTTGCCGGCAACGGTGTTCGGCGCGATCGGCGGGGTGGCTTACGGCGTACAGAGTATTCACGAGGGACTGTTCGCCGTCTCCCACGCCGAAGCGGTCGAACGACTTGGTGAGCACCCCTTCGCCGCGTTCGCGGTGTACTGGACGTGCGGACCGCTGTTTCCCGTCAGCCTTTTCGTCCTGGGCCTCGTGCTGGCCAGGGTGCGCGCGGCGCCACTTCCGGTCGGCATCATGGTCAGCCTGGGCGCGGTCGTGTTCCCGCTGAGCCGCATCACCCGGGAGGCCTCCATCGCGCACCTGGCGGACCTGTTCCTGCTGTTGCCGTTCCTCTACCTGGGGCTGCGGTCGATGACGCGTGACTCGTCGGCCGGGGAGCAGGCTGTCGTTCCCCGGTAGCGGTCCGGCCGCTCGCCGCGCCACGTATATGCCCTCGGGTCGCAGCGCACCGCGTTGACCAGGCAGCACGCCGTAGTTAGCGTTATCGATTCCGTCTACGTTAGAGAGATCGCCACCACGATCGAGGAGGATCAGTTGAGACTGCGACAGCGAAGGCCACGTCTCGGGCTGAGTCGCAAGGGTAGAGGTGTCGCGGTCCTGGCACTGGGTGCGCTTCTGTCGGTCTCGTTCGCGGCGACGCCCTCGCACGCCGCCGAGGAGCAGCTCGACGAGGGTCTGGTGCACCACTTCGCCCTCGACGAGACCAGTGGGACGACGCTTGTCAACTCGGGTAGCGCGGGCGCGGCGGCGAACGCCACGCTCGTGCATCCCGAGAAGGCGGCCCTGACCGGCGAAGGAGTCCGGCTCAACCCCGACTCCTACGAGAGCGCCCTCGACGGCGCATACGTGGCACTGCCGAAGGACATCACCGCCGGCATGTCCAACCTCACCGTCGACTATGACGTGTGGGTCGACCCGGCAAACGTCGGCGAGCACCAGATGTGGGGCTTCGGCCGCAAGTCCGGCTCGTGCGACGTCGACACCGGCGCCGAGGGCTCCATCTTCGCGTCGAACACCCAGCGGTTCCGCGTCGCGGTGGGCCCGGCGAACATCCAACAGAACCGCGTCCGCATGCTCGAGGGAGCGTGGACTCATGTCACCTACACCCAGTCACTGAACCCGAACGGAACGAGCTGGACCGGCAGGCTCTACCTCGACGGCGTGCTGCACGCGACGTCGGCCGACCTGACCACGGCGCCGTCGGTGAACGCGGCGGGGACCAACTGCAACTTCCTCGGTCGCTCGCAGACGTCGGGCCACTACTCGTTCCGTGGAACGATCCGGGACTTCCGCGTGTACGACCGGGCGGTGGGTCTCGACGAGACACTCGTCCTGGCGGAGAAGACCGTCTCCGCTGGGGTCCGCGCCGACGCCGCGGCCATCGACCTCGGCCGGACCAGTGCGGTCGTACGCGATGTCGTTCTGCCCAAGGTCGGCTCCGTGGCGGGCTCGACCCTCACCTGGACGAGTTCGGACCCGTCGGTCGTCGAGGTCGACGCCCCGCCGGCCCTCCCCAGCGCCCGCAAGGTCGCGGTGACCGGCAGGATCACCCGGCCCGCGCGGGGACAGCCCGACGCGACAGCCACCCTCACGGCGACTGTTCGCAAGGGCGCCCAGGAGGTCACCACTCGGGAGATCCCCGTCGTGGTGAAGGCCGAGTTCGACGATGCGCAGGCGGTCGACCGGGACGCCTTCGACCTGACCCTGGACGCCACCGACGAGGTACGCGGAAACCTCGACCTCGCCGCCAGGGGCGAGTTCGGATCCACGATCACCTGGACGTCGACCACCGGTCTCGTCACCCCGACGGGTGCGGTCAGCCGCCCGGCCTTCGGCCACGAGGACGTCGCCGCTTCCCTGACGGCGACCATCACCAGGGGTACGGCCTCGCAGAAGAAGTCGTTCCCGGTGACCATCGCGGCCCTGCCGCGGTCCGAGGAGTACGAGCGGTACTTCATGGGGTACTTCAAGGGCGAGGGTATTGCCGACGGCGAGCAGATCATGTTCGCCACGTCCAACGGAAACACCGCCCTGGACTGGACCGGTCTGACCGGAGGTCGGCCGTCGCTCATCTCCCAACTGGGCGACCAGGGGCTTCGTGACCCGCACATCGTCCGCTCACCCGACGGCGACACCTTCTATATGATCGCCACCGACCTGAACTGGTACGACCAGGGCGGATACGCGATCAACGACACCCAGTACATCGAGGTGTTCGAGTCGCACGATCTGGTCAACTGGACCCCTCAGCGGCACGTGAAGGTCGCGCCCGACAACGCGGGCAACGCCTTCGCGCCAGAGTCGCTGTGGGTCGAGGAGATCGGCGCCTACGTCGTGTTCTGGGCGCAGTCGCTGTGGAGCGACCCCGTGAACCGCACCGGTCAGGGCAACGCGCAGATGTGGTACGCCACGACGCGAGACTTCCAGACGTTCTCCGCTCCCCAGGTCTGGCAGGATCCGGCCCCGTTGTCGCGGATCGACACGACCGCGATCCGGGTCGGCGACCACTACTACCGGGTGACCAAGAACGAGGCCGGCAACCAGGGCTCGGACATCTTCTCGGAGAAGCACACCGACTTCCTGGACAGCGACATCGACAACTGGACGTTGGTCGCGCCGGCTCTGGGTCGCACGACGTGGGTCGCCAACCAGGGGTACGAGGGACCTGTCATCTTCAAGGCGAACCCCGGTGACACCTCCTGCCCCGGCCAGTTCTACCTCTGGGGTGACCGGTACACGAACGGTGGTGGATACCAGGCCGCGTGTCACGAGAACATCGAGGCCCCGACCTGGAACGCCAAGGCGATCACGATGACAAACGCGGGTGTCGTCCGTCCGCGTCACGGCACCGTGATCCCGCTGACCGTTCGCGAGTGGAACGACATCCGCGGAATCCCGAACAGCGACGTCACGACCACCACCGAGGTGGCGGTCGAGCCGTACGCGAACGGTGCCCAGACGACCACGGCAACCGTGACAGTCACGGCGGCCGACGGGTTCGAGACCGGCGGTCAGGTGCGGCTCAGCATCGGCTCGTGGTCGACGCTCGTCCACCTGACCGACGGCGCAGCGACGGTCACGCTGCCGACAGGTCTGCCGGCGGGTGCCCGGACGGTAAAGGCCGAGTACCTCGGCTTCGACTACCTGTTGGCGTCGGCGGGTACGGCATCGTTCGGGGTGCCCTCCGGCCCGGCCGCCGTCAAGGTCCAGGCGAAGGCCGCGCCGGCATCGGTTGTCCGCGGGGACACGTTCAGATTGAACGTGACAGTTGAGCCGGGCGGGCGCAAGCACCACGCTCCGACCCCCACCGGCGAGGTCACCGTCACCTTCGGCGGCACCGTGCACGTCGTGCCACTGGCGAACGGCAGGGCCGTCGTCGAGCTGCCGACCGCCGATCTGCAGCCCGGGTCCTACCGGGTCCACGTTGCCTACTCCGGCAACCCGACCTACCAGCCCCACGCCGCCGATTCCCAGAAATTGACGGTACGGAAGCCACACCGGCACCCCTGATCCGGCACAGGTGGGAGCGGGCGAGATCTGGTGATCTCGCCCGCTCCTACCGCACGGCCCAGGGACCGGACTATCGAGTGAGCATGCCCTTCTCGACGGCCAGGTTGTAGTTCTCCCCGAAGACGTTCAGTTCGTGGACTCCGACCTTGACGTTCTCGGTCGTACCCAGGACCTTCAGTCGGACCGCGTTCGTGAGCACCCGGTCGAAGGTGACGTAGTCAGCCGTGTACGCGGTGGAGTTCGTACTCCTGTCGACCAGGGGCCGCCACGTGTTGGTGGGGATGTCCTTGTACTCCAGCGTGTACCGCACCGCGTTGTCCTTGGTGAACGCGCGTCCGAGTTCCTTCCACTGGATCTGTGCGGCGGAGATGTGGAAGACGGTCCCGAAGCCCCTGATGTACGTGGGCGCGGTGTCGCCGTCAGCCGGCTCCCACCAGGTGGAGAGGGAGCGGTCGCTTCCGTAGTACGGGTTGCGCCCGGGCGCATAGCTGCTTGCCCAGTACGCCTGGCTGTTGGTGGCGACATTGTAGAGTCCGGTGTCGTCCCTGCCCGAGATCTTCTTCCCCGGGGCCAGTTGCGGGGTGTTGGACAACTCGCAATCGATCGCTCCCCGTTTCGGACCGGCGGGATTCACGGTGCAGATGTCCATCCCCAGTCGCCGCTCGAAGAACTCCTCGTACGCGATGACATAGGTGTAGAAGAACACCAGGTTGCCGGACTTGTCGACGACGAAACTGCCGTGCCCGGCGTTCGGATATACCGCACTCGGGTGGTTGTTTCCGTAGCCGATCGGGTTCTGCTGGGTGACCTTGAACCCGGACAGTGGCTTCTTCGACGTCATCACACCTGTCGCGTACGTGGTGAACTCCGTGCCGCCGGACGCGACCGACAGGTAGTACGTGTCCCCCACCTTGAACAGCTGCGAACCCTCCACGTACCCATGGGTGTAGGTCGCCTTGTTGTCACCGATGTGCTGCCACTCCTGGCGCGGGTCGAAGGTCCACAGCACGACCGGGTCGCTGAGGAGTTGCCGAGGATTGTTCGGGTCGAGTTCGGCGCCCATGATCGGCGAGCCGATGTTGTACGTCAGGTACAGCCGACCGTCCGTGTCCGGGAAGAACTGCACGTCGCCGACGCTCAGGGTCTGGCCGTTCGGGCGCAGGAAACTTCCCATGCTGGTCCACGGCCCGGTGGGCGAGTCCGCCTGATAGACAGGCGTGTTGTTGCCGGCCATGTAGAACGTGTCGCCGAGCTGCACGACTGTTGGTGCGACCAGGCCGAGGTTCATCTGGTGGGGCGTCCACGTGAGGTAGTCGGTGGTGGACCAGACAGTGCGGTTGTTGTTCGGCGCGTTCTGCATGGCGCCTGATGCGTAGAGGTAGATGGTCCCGTCGACGTTCAGCGCGGACCAGTCCGCCCCGGTCCGTGCGGAGTTCTCGGAAATCCTGCTGAACCCGGCGGTGGATCGGCTCGCGAGAGTCCGCCCGGACGCCGCCGTCCACGTCTCCAGGTCCAGGCTGGCCGGGATCTGCGAAGTGTCTGCGACATTCTGGTCCGTAGGCGGCATCGTTCCGACGATGTTGCGCACGGCCATCCCGGGCAGATTGATCGGGTTGACGTACGTCTGAGACATGTCGACACCGGCCAGTGGCACCTTGGCGGACGGGGTGTGAGCCCCGGCGCCGGGTGCCGCCGGCGGCGCGGGTTTCTCCGCCGAGGCCGACACGATAGGCGTCAGTTGACCCACGCCCACTCCTACCACGAGAGCAAGGCCAATAGCCGCTAACCCTCGACGTCGATTGCCGGCGGCCCTCTCGATAACCATTAATTGCCACCTTCCGTCTGGGCGCATTTAGCGCTGACAACGGGCAGTCCGATTTACGAACAGCCCGACTGGCGTGGTTAATTGCTGGATGTGAGGCATCGTTCGACGCTGATCACGAAGGATGGGAGAAGGATTTCCGCTCGACCAGTTGGGCTTCCCGCGCACACGCCCATCGACTCGGTCTCGTCCGGCGCGAATCAGCGACCGGCGGCTGTTAGCGCTAACAACGTTTCGGTGATGTTAACGGTGCTATTTGGAGCATGTCAAGAGCATCAATGCGATGCGACAAGACTGATCATGGTGTCGAGCAGGGTGGTGCAGGACGGTTTGTGACACGCGTCGGAGCAGGTCGCCATGCCACGACGAGTCCGCTCTGGCAAGCTGTCCCAGTGATCGTCGGTGATCTGTTGGGCGACAGGTATCAGGTCGAGAGCCGCCTCGGCGCCGGTGGCATGTCGGTCGTCTGGCGGGCGTGGGACCGGGTCCTCGAACGCGCGGTGGCCGTCAAGGTCCTGGCCGGCGCGCAAGCTGCCGCCCAGGGCGCACGACAACGCATCCATGCGGAGGCCAGGGCCGCGGCGGGCCTCTGGCACCCCCACGTGACGAGCGTGTACGACTTCGGCGAACACACCGATGCCGCCGGGCGTCAGGTGTCGTACGTGGTGATGGAACTGTTGCCCGGCCAGACCCTGTCTCAGCGACTTGCCGCCGGTCCCCTGCCGCCGCCCGCCGCGATGCGGACGTGCGCGCAGGTCGCCGAGGCGCTGGCCGCCGCGCATGATCGTAATCTGGTGCACCGGGACATCAAACCGTCAAACGTGATGCTGACACCCGCTGGCGTGAAGGTTGTCGACTTCGGTCTGGCCGCCACCGTCGGCCGGCCGGAGCTGGAGGCGGACGGGAAACTGTTGGGCACCGCGGCCTACCTCGCGCCGGAACGCCTCACCGGGGGCACCGTCCTGCCTGCCTCCGACGTGTACGCGCTCGGACTGTTGCTGTACCGAGCGCTCACCAATGAGCTGCCCTGGTCGGCGGAGACCCCCACGCAGATGTTGGATGCGCACGTGTACGTCGATCCGGCGCCGCTGCCGGACATTGCGGGAGTGTCAGCCGAGGTTCATCGTCTCCTCGACCGTTGCCTCGCCCGGGATCCCGCTGACCGGCCGGACGCCAGGGAGGTGGCGACGGCCCTGCACGGTCTGAGCGACGACGCCGAGCGGCAGGTGGCACGAACAGCGCAGCGGGTGCCCGCCCCGCTCGTACCGGCCTCGGCCACCGCCAGTTCCTCCACCGGCCGGCGTCGCCGCCTCCTCGCCTCGTTGTCGATCCCCGCTCTGATGGTGACGGCAGGGATCACCTGGCTCCTCCTCCCCCAGTTCTCGGCTGTCGACCGCAGGTCGGACGGGGCCGCCTCTCGACACGGTGCCACCCCACCGGGCGCCGCCGATGCGCCTGCCACTGAGGCACCCACTCCCCGGCAGACCTCCGCGGAGCCCGCACCACCTTCACGGCCAAGCCGAACGTTCGCCGCTCCGGCTGGGCCGGCTGCACCTGTCGGAGCCGGGTCGTCGGCCACTCCCCCTACCGCGCCATCGAGCGGCGAGCAGGTGACGGCCCCTGCCGCACCGGCACCGGCGGCCGCGAAGCCGGGCAGCCCCGTTCGGGCACTCGGTGGCTTGGTGACCGTGCTCTGCACCGGCGGCCAGGCTCACGTTGCGAACGTCGCTCCTGCCTCCGGCTACCGAGTCACGGAGTACGAATCGGGTCCTACCAAGGAGATCCGCGTGGTGCTGCTGTCCACGGACAACAAGAGCGAGATCAAGGCGCGGTGCGACGGCGGCACGCCGTTGCCGAAGATCAAGGAGAGCCGCCAGTGAACGCGCCCGGTGCGGCCTTTCATCCTACCTTTGTTGAGGCTTTTGTCGGGATTGATGTAATTTCAGGCTCCGCCGTAAGATAGATCAGTCTAAATCCTTGACTCAGTGCCCATGTTGCCGGTTAATCACATCTACGTGTCGGCCATGTTCGCCCTCCCGGGTGACCGACGATGCTGGCGCGCCGTCGAATCGATTCGACGACCGCCGGCAGCGAAGCCTTGACCCGAAGTCGTCAGGCTGCCGGGTGAGCCACAGGAGGTTGCCGTGCATCGTAGGAACGTCCGCTGGGGTGGCCGTTTGTCGGCGTCGGTCAGCGGGCTGGCCGCGACCGTGGGGCTCGGCCTCCCCCTGACGCTGGATGGCCTGACCCTGGCAACTCCCGGGTCGGCCCCGGCCGTGCCGGTCGCGACGCGAAGTGTCGCGGCCGCGGGACTTGACGACGTGACGGCCGGCAACGCCGCGATCGATACGCCGCGGCAACCAGTGACGGCGCGCGGTATCGAGAGGAACTTCTGATGACAGACCTGCCCGTGAGCCGGAGGCACCTGCTCGCCACCGCCGCGCTGACCGCCGGCTCGGCGGCCCTGATCCCGGCCGTGGGCGCCGGACGGGCCGCCGCCGCCGCGCCTCAGGCCACGCTGCCCGAGCGCGGGATCTACGACGCGTCGGCGGCGACAACCTGGACGGACGGGTTCCTCACCGGCAACGGCGAGTACGGCGCCGTCCTGTACGGAACCCCGACCCTCGAGAAGGTGATCTTCAATCACCACCGCTTCGTGCTGCCCAACGGCAGCCGCGGCGTGACCCCGCCGGTAATCTCCGGGCGGCTGGCCGGCGTACGAGACAAGGCACTGGCCGGGAACTACGCCGGAGCCAACACGGACTTCGCGGCCGGCTGGAGCCTGCGCTGGACCCAGACCTACCACCCCGGCTTCGAGTTGCAGATCAGTACTCCCGGCATGACCACCGCCAACGGGTACGCCCGCAGCACCGACTTCCGGACCGGGGAGGTCACCTCCACCTGGACCGACAGCTACGGCACCTGGACCCGCCGCGCCTTCGCCTCCCGAGCCGACAACGTCGTCGTACACGAACTGACCCCGGCGTCCGGCCGCTCGATCGACGCGACGCTCAGCGTCAACACCTCCCTCGCGGGCGTCCCCGGCTCGGTCCGTTTCACCACCCTGGCCAGCGTCATCGACGGTTCCGGTTACCTGAACCTGCGCGGCACCTACCCGTCCGGGCAGGGCGCGTTCGGCTTCGAGGGCGTCACCCGGGTCGTCGCCACCGGCGGCACGGTAGCCGCGAACGGGTCGAGCATCGTCGTCACCGCGGCGACCAAGCTCGTCCTGCTGACCAAACTCGACCGGTACGAGTCACCCACCGCCTGGGACAGCAGGCCGTTGCACGCGGCGCTGGCCGCGGTGCGCGCCGACTATGCCGAGCTGCGGACCCGGCACGTCACCCTGCACTCCGCGATGTTCGACCGCTCCCGCCTGGACCTGAACGTCTCCGCCGCCGACCGGCAGCTGTCGACCACCCAGCTGATCGCCCGGCAGAACGCCAACCGCAACACCATCGATCTGGCCCTGCTGGAGCGCCTCTACGACAGCGGCCGGTACCTGTTCATCAGCTCCAGCGGCGTACTGCCGCCGCGGTTGACCGGAATCTGGGCCGGCACCTGGAATGGCGCCTGGGCCGACGATTTCACCACCGATGCCAACATCAACCTGCAGGTCGCGGGCGGCAACATTCTCGACCTCAGCGACGCCATGCAGGGCTACTTCAACCTGATCCTCGGTCAGCTCGCGCACTGGCGCACCAACGCTCGCAACCTGTACGGCGCCCGCGGCTTCCTGGCCCCATCGCGCACCGACGGCGAGTACGGGTACATGCTGCACTTCGACCCCGGCTTCCCCGGCCAGTGCTGGACCGGCGGCGCGGACTGGCTGCTCTACCCGCTGCTGGAGTATTACCAGGTCACCGGGGACCGGACGTTCCTGGCTGAGAAGCTGGGACCGGCGCTGATGGAGCTGGCGCTGTTCTACGAGGACTTCCTGACCCGCACCGACTCGGCCGGCCGTGTGGTGTTCGTGCCGTCGTTCTCGATGGAGAACTCGCCAGCCAGCACGAACGTCCTGCTGGCGATAAACGCCACCGGCGACATCCAGGCCGGCAGACACGCCCTGCGGGCGGCCGTCGAGGCCGCCAACACGCTCGGTGTCGAGCAGGGTGCCGGTCAGGGTGTCGCACGCTGGACGGCCCTGCTGGCGAAGCTCCCGCCCTACACGGTCAACGGCAGCGGCGCCCTCGCCGAATGGTCCTGGCCGGGGCTCACGGACCGCTACAACCATCGGCACGTCCATCACCTGTACGGCGCGTGGCCCCTGCACGAGATCAATCCCGAGGAGGCGCCCGGGCTGGTCACCGCCGCGCTCAGGGCGCTGGCGCTGCGGGGTGACGAGAACACCTCGGCGCACGGCAGCCTGCATCGAGCCCTCGCCTCCGCTCGGCTGAAGGACGCCGCGGGCGTCTACAGCAACCTCCGGAAGATCATCGGCAACAACATGATCTTCCGGTCGCTGATGACAGCACACAACCCGAACCTGGAGACCTACAACGCCGATGCGGCCAACACGCTGCCGGCCGTACTCAGCGAGGCGCTTGTCTACACCAGGCCGGGCATCATCGAGCTGCTGCCCGCCGTGCCCGGCCAGCTCGCCAGGGGCACCATCACCGGCGTCCGCGGACGCAACCAGGTCCGCATCCACAGCCTCTCCTGGGACCTGCCCGGTCGCTCGGTAACCGTGGCACTCACCTCGACGATCACCCAGGCGATCACCCTGATCAGCCGGCGCGGGATGGCATCCATCACCACGTCCGCGACTGTCACCTCCTCGCCGCTCGGCCCGCACGCCCGGGTGATCTCGTTGACGGCCGGGCAACAGATACAGGTCGTCGTCGGCCTGCCGGCCGCCGCCGCGAGCGGCGTCGTTCGACTTGTCAACCGGCGCAGCGCGAAGGTGCTGGACGTCAACGGCGGCTCCACCACGGACGGGGCAACCGTCATCCAGTGGCCGTGGACTGGCGCGGCCAACCAGCAGTGGCGGCTGCTGCCCAACAGCGACGGCTCATTCCGGCTGTCCGGTGTCAAGAGCGGGAAGGTCCTGGACAGTCCAGGTGGCTCGGGCCAGGGCGCGGCGCTCGTGCAATGGGCCGACAACGGCGGACGTAACCAGTGGTGGAATCTCGTCCCGGCGACGACAAGCGGATACCACCGGCTCGTCAATGTGAGCAATGGCTGGTGTGTCGGGGTCGAAGGCGGCTCCACCGCGGACGGCGCCAGAGTGATCCAGCAACCGGTCAGCTCCGAGATCAGCCAGGAATGGCAGATCGTTGATGTCTAGGAGGCAACATGTCCGAAGTGACACGAAGGAAACTTCTCGGCGCCGGGGCGGCGGGGGCTGGTGTCATGCTGCTGCCGGCGGGTTGGACCGCAGCCGCTCGGGCCGGGTCGACCGCACCCCCAAGCGTGCTGGCAGCCAACGACCTGGCGTTGTGGTACGACGAGGCGGCGGGTACGGATTGGCTACGGGCTCTGCCGATCGGCAACGGCCGGTTGGGCGCGATGGTGTTCGGGAATGTCGACACCGAGCGGCTGCAGCTTAACGAGGACACCGTGTGGGCCGGTGGCCCGTACGACTCGGCCAACACCCGTGGTGCGGCCAACCTGGCGGAGATTCGGCGGCGGGTCTTCGCCGATCAGTGGACGCAGGCGCAGGATCTGATCAACCAGACCATGCTGGGCAGTCCGGTCGGGCAGTTGGCCTACCAGCCGGTCGGCGACCTGCGGCTGGCTTTTGGCAGTGCCAGCGGGGCGTCGCAGTACCAGCGGACCCTCGATCTGACCACGGCCACCACGACCACCAGCTACGTGCTCAACGGGGTGCGGTTTCAGCGTGAGGTCTTCGCCAGCGCACCGGACCAGGTGATCGTGATCCGCCTGACCGCCGACCGGGCAAACGCGATCACGTTCACCGCCACGTTCAGCAGCCCGCAACGGACGACCGTGTCCAGCCCGGACGCCGCCACGATCGGCCTCGACGGTGTCTCCGGCAACATGGAGGGCATCAACGGGCAGGTCCGGTTCCTTGCCCTGGCCAATGCCGCCGTGAGCGGCGGCACGGTCAGCAGCTCCGGTGGCACGCTGCGGGTCTCCGGCGCGACAAGCGTCACCCTGTTGGTGTCGATCGGTTCCAGTTACGTCAACTACCGGACCGTCAACGGCGACTACCAGGGCATCGCGCGGCGGCACCTCGACGCGGCCCGTACCATCGGCTTCGACCAGTTGCGCACTCGCCATGTGGCCGACTACCAGGCGCTGTTCAACCGGGTGTCGATCGATCTGGGACGCACGACGGCGGCCGACCAAACCACCGACGTACGGATCGCGCAGCACGCGAGCGTCAACGATCCGCAATTCTCCGCGCTGCTGTTCCAGTACGGTCGCTACCTGCTGATCTCCTCCTCACGGCCGGGCAGCCAGCCGGCGAACCTGCAGGGGATCTGGAATGACCAGATGGCGCCCTCCTGGGACTCGAAGTTCACCATCAACGCGAACCTGCCGATGAACTACTGGCCGGCCGACACCACCAACCTGGCCGAGTGTTACCTGCCGGTCTTCGACCTGATCAAAGATTTGACGGTGACCGGCGCCCGTACTGCTCAGGTGCAGTACAACGCGGGGGGTTGGGTCACCCACCACAACACCGACGCGTGGCGCGGCTCGTCGGTGGTCGACGAAGCCCTGTGGGGGATGTGGCAGACCGGCGGCGCCTGGCTGGCCACCATGATCTGGGACCACTACCAGTTCACCGGAGACGTCGAGTTCCTGCGCGCCAACTACCCGGCCATGAAGGGCGCCGCCCAGTTCTTCCTCGACACGCTGGTCAGCCACCCGACGCTCGGCTACCTCGTCACCAACCCGTCGAACTCGCCCGAGCTGCGTCATCACACGAACGCCAGCGTCTGCGCGGGGCCGACGATGGACAACCAGATCCTGCGTGACCTGTTCAATGGCGTCGCACGGGCCGCCGAGGTCCTCAATGTGGATGCCACCTACCGCGCCCAGGTACTGACCGCCCGGGACCGGCTGCCGCCGACGCGTGTCGGGTCCCGCGGCAACGTCCAGGAATGGCTCGCCGACTGGGTGGAGACCGAGCGGACCCACCGGCACGTCTCCCACCTGTACGGGCTGCACCCCAGCAACCAGATCACCAAACGCGGAACCCCACAACTGCACCAGGCCGCACGACAGACCCTGGAACTGCGCGGCGACGACGGCACCGGCTGGTCCCTCGCCTGGAAGATCAACTATTGGGCACGACTCGAAGACGCCACCCGCGCCCACAAGCTCCTCCGCGACCTGGTGCGCACCGACCGGCTCGCGCCGAACATGTTCGACCTGCACCCGCCCTTCCAGATCGACGGCAACTTCGGCGCCACCTCCGGCATCGCCGAAATGCTGCTCCACAGCCACGCGGGCGAACTACACCTCCTGCCCGCACTACCATCCGCCTGGCCAACCGGGCAGGTCACCGGGCTCCGGGGCCGCGGCGGATACACCGTTGGCGCCTCGTGGAGCAGCAGCCGAACCGAACTCGTCGTCGTTCCCGACCGCGCCGGACCCATCCGCGTTCGCAACCGGATCTTCGCCGGCACCTTCGAACTGCGCGACGAGACGAGCGGCAGCGCCGTCCAGCCGACGCGGATCGAGGCCGACCTCGTGGAGTTCACCGGCCAGGCCGGCCACACCTACCGCGCGTCCGGGGTCAACTCGGGGCCGGTCGAGGCTGGTGCGTACTACCGGCTCGTGGCCCAGCACAGCGGCAAGGCCGCCGACATCAACGGTGCGTCCACCGCCGCCGGCGGGTTGCTGATCCAGTGGCAGAGCTCCAGCGGACAGAACCAGCAGTTCGAGTTCGTGTCGGCGGACGGGGGCCACTTCCGGATCAGGGCGCGGCACAGCGGCCTGTTCCTGCAGGCCGCCAGCAACAGCACCGGCGCCGACATCACCCAGCAACCCGATGCATCCAACGCCGCCAGCCAGCAATGGCGGGTCGACGACCAGGGCGGCGGGGTGGTCAGACTCATCAACCGGCAAAGCGGCCTGGCAATGGACGTGTGGCAGGCTTCGACCGCCGACGGTGCCCGCATCTCCCAGTGGACCCCCGGCGCCGGCGCCAACCAGCGATTCAAACTTCAACGAATCTAGCCGGCTGGCTCACCGCTGCAGGCCGCGCACGGGCCGGTTGACCCACCGCGCGTCGGTGTATCGGGTGTGTTGTCAGCGCCGCCGCAATCGCGGCGTTCCACGGTGATTGGATCGCGGCCGACTCGGGAGCACAAACCGTGCCCCCGAGTCGGCGCGACTATCGGCAGCCGGTTACCGGCGGCCGAACGTGACGCTCACCCCTGCCACTGGTCAGGCGGGTACGAACTGCCACTGCTGGTTGGTCCCGCCGTTGGCGGCCCACTGCACGACCTGCGCCCCGTCGCTGGTCGAGGCACCGGAGACATCGGCTACCAGTCCGCTGCTGCGGGCGACGATTGTGTAGTAGCCGTCACCGGTGGGCCGCAGGTACCACGACTGGTTCGCGCCGCCATTGGCCGACCACTGCTGTAGTTGCAGGCCCTGGGTGGTGCTGCCGGCGTTGACGTCGAGCATCTTTCCGGAGGCGGTGTAGCGCAGGGTGTACGTGTCCTGCGTGGCGCTGACGGTCCACGTGGGGGTGCCGCTCTGCTGGACCGCCTTGGCGCCGTCGGCGGTGGAGTTACCGGCTATGGCGAGGGGCTTGCCGCTGTTGCGGTTGACGATGCGGTAGGTGCCTGCTGCCGGCCCGGTTCCGCCGCCGCTTCCACTGAGGTTGAGGTACTCGACCGCGTCGGTGAAGACGGTGCTGCCGGACTTGGCGGTCGACAGCTGCAGGTACACGCGGCTGCCGGTGGCGGGAGCGGTGAAGGACACCGGCTGGGTGACCCGTGAGCCGAGCGGGACGGTCAGGGTGGTGCTGCCGGACGCGACGACCGCGCCGGTGGGGCTGTCGAGCCGAGCGGTCCAGGTGAAGCCCACCGAGGTGTTGGTGAGGTCGTCGTTGAACACGGTGATGTTGCGGGTCACCGTGGCGTTGCGGGCGTAGGTGGGCACGGCCTGCGCCAGCGGGAAGTTGCCGTTGGAGTCGGAATTGCCGGAGGCGGACCAGTAGGGAAGGTCGATCGCGGCCACCGGGTTGAACGCCGCCTGCACGCGCTGGATCTGCGGGTTGCTCCACGGGTCGGGCAGGTTGTCGACGCCGTAGATGGGGTGACCGCCCTCCTCCGGGGTGAAGTCGGTGGACCGCACGCCGGGCACGACGCTGGCCCAGGCGGACAGCAGCGTGTACGGGCGCAGGTCGGTGGCGCCCTTGCCGCGCTTGGCAGCAGTTGCGGTGGCGAACCACTCGAAGCCCTGCTTGTTGTTGCATGCCGGCCAGATGAACTCGCCCTCGCCGTCGGGCCGCCCGTTCACGGTGACCAGGCCCTCCCCGTACCTGCCGAAGCCGTCGACGTAGTGCGGGATGACCGCGAAGTTGGCGTACGTCATCCCGGGATACAGGCTGACGTTGTTGCCGACGCCCACCTCGACGATGATCGGCCGGGTGCCGTCGGCGCCGTTCATCGCCGCGTACAGGTCCTTCTCGAACTGCTCGGAATCCTGGCCGCTCTGGTTCGGCTCGTTGTTCTGGCTCCAGCGGATGATCGCGGGGTGGTTGCGGTCGCGCAGGACCAGCGCACGGGCGTGGTTGATCATGTTGTCGCGTCCGACGGAGTTCTGCCACTCCTGCGAGGATTGGGAGCCGCGAATCGCGACCTCGTCGATGATCATCAGGCCCATCTCGTCGGCGACATCCAACATGTACGGGCTTCCGGGCTCCTGGTGGATGCGCACCACGTTGTAGTTCAGCCGCTGGTAGTTGTCCACCGCCTGCGGCCAGCCGCCGTTGCCGGACGACGGGGGCAGGAAGCCGGGCAGGGTGTGGTACGCGTCGCCCTTGCCGCCGTTGTTGATCCGGTCATAGTCGGCACCCTGGAGGTTGTCGCCGCGGAAGTTCACGCGCACGCCGTTGAGGTAGTAGTAGTCACCGTTCTGGGTGGCCTCCCGGAACCCGAACCGGTACTCGGCGTCGCTCGTCCGGCCGTCGTCGGTGGCGGCATGCACCGTCAGCCCGTGCAGCTGCGCCCGGTACCCCGACCGGTACGGCACGTTGGGCCACCAGTACGAGGTGCTGTCGAGGTTCCACGCGACCGGCCCGACGGTCACGGTCGCGGTCGAGCGGGCCGCCACGGTGACCGTACGGCTGGGCAGTGCCGGGTAGCTGAAGGCCGTTCCGTTGCTGGACGACAGCGACCCGGTCAACGTCACCGACCGGGAACTGCCCGACGTGTTCCGCACCGTCACGTCGTAGGTCAGCGTCTTGTTCGCCACCGACGTACGTACGAATGTGTCGCTGACGTACACCGCCGGGTACACCCGCAGGAACGCGGACCCGAAGATCCCCTGCGGGACCGCCTCGGACCACGTGGCGGCGTCGGGCACCAGGTACCGGCCGTTGGATGCCTTCAACGCGCCGCGGCCCTTCACGTTCACCGTGATCGTGTGGGTGGTGCCGGGCGCCGCGTATGCGCTGATGTCGAAGTTCGAAGGGGTGAACGCCGTCGTCTGGGTGGCGACCACGCGGCCGTCGACCGACAGTGTCGCCTGGTGGTTGACGGCGCCGAACTCGATCCAGGTCGACTGCGGCTGCCCCGAGTCCGGCACGGTGATGCTGCGCGAGTACACCGCCTCGTTCACGGTGGTGAAGCCCTGCTTGTACCAGCCGCCACCGGGTACCGCGATCGTGGTCGCCCCCCGGCCCGCGGGCGTGAAGTTCCACGTCCCGGCCAGGTCGACCGAGGCGACCGCGGCGTTGCCGGCCGCCACACCGTCAACACCGGCGGCCGCGACACTCTGCGTCGCGACCGGCGCGGCCAGGGTCGACCCGGGGGTCGTCAGGGTCAGGCCGCCCAGCGTCAGGGGCAGGGCGAGCGCCACGGTCGCGGCCAGCCCTCTGGCCAACGCCGACAATCGGCCACCCCAGTGGACGTTCGTACGATGCACGGTTACCTCCTGTGACTCATCCGCCAGCTCCGCAGCACCGGTTCAGGGCACAGCCTCACGGCCGAGACTCGAATCGATTCGACAAATCTGCCGGCGTCGCCGACCATCCGGGAAGGATGGTTGCGGCCCAGATACATAGACCTGTATCAAAAGGCGCAGCGCGCGTGAAGTCAAGGTTTCGAGACGGTTACTTCCTGCTCCTGACGCCTCGCAAGCTTCGAGCGGCCGCCGATTAATACGGCCCCCTTTCGGAGTGCCAAGGCATCGCACTCAGACATTCCGTCTCGCCGGCTGAGCGATGCGCACCGATCGAATAGCGAACCGATTCGCCTCTGCGGCGCCCGGCGGCGTGACACGCTCAAGGCGCGGACAGCGCTGCGGTCCTCGGCGAAGTCGGCGGGCGGGCCCGGCCTGAACTTCTCGGTTCGAAACTGGGGTTAGGGTGTCGGCAAGGAACGTGCTTCGCCAGCGTCACGGGCGGGTCGCGGGCTCTTAACGGTGAGTGTCTGACTGCGTAGACATGACTGCGCAATCATACAGGACTGTGGCCGGCGATGGGAGGTGCCGTGACGCGACTGGCGAGGCCTGGTGGAAGCCCTCCGGCGCCGCGCAGCGTGGACGTCGCGCGGCTGGCCGGCGTCTCCCAGAAGACGGTGTCCAGGGTCCTCAACGACGAGCCGTATGTCTCGGTCGACGTGCGCCGGCGGGTCCTGGACGCCGCCGCGGAGCTCGGCTACCGGCGCAACCAGGCGGCCCGGGCGCTGGCCTCCGGGCGGACCCGGTCGATCGGCGTGGTGACGCTCGGCAGCGCCCTGTACGGGCCGGCGTCGTGGCTCATGGGCATCGAGTGGGCGGTCCGGAAGGTGGGCTACACGCTGCGGGTGGCCACCACCATCGAGGGCGACCCGGGTGGCATCGCGAGCGCCCTGGCGTCGCTGTTGGACCAGGGCGTGGACGGCCTCGTCATCTCCGAGCCGATCGACGAGGGCGTCGGCCTCATCAGCGTGGACGTGCCGGTCCTGGTCCTCGGCGCGCCGCCCACCTTCACCGCGCCGCAGGTCGTGACCGCCAGGGTCGGCGCGGGCCGGCTCGCGCGGGCCGCGACCGAGCACCTGCTGGAGTTGGGGCACCCGACCGTCCATCACCTGGCCGGCCCGCAGCGGTGGTATTCGGCACGGGACCGTCTCGCCGGCTGGCGCGAGGCGCTGCGAGCCCACGGCGCGGACGAGCCGCCGGTCGTCGAGGGCGACTGGTCGGCCGCGTCCGGCTACGCGGCGGGCCGGAAACTGGCCGGCGACGGCACCGTGACCGCGGTGTTCGCCGCGAACGACGACATGGCGATCGGTCTCATCCGCGCGCAGCTCGAGGCCGGGCGCCGGGTGCCCGAGGACATCAGCGTCGTCGGGTTCGACGACATCCCGGTCGCCGCCTACGTCACTCCCCCGCTCACCACCGTGCGGCAGCCGTTCGACGAGGTCGCGCGACAGGGCCTCGCGCTGCTGGTACAGGTCATCGAGAAGCCGGACGTCGAGCTTCCACCGGCGACCGACCAACCGGTCGAGCTCGTCGTCCGCGCCTCGACGGCACCACCACCGCCCCGGCCGCCCTCATGACATTGCTCGTGGGATCGGCGTCTCAGATGGCGGACCCGCAGCACACTTCCGCCCGCTCGCCCGCAACGCCCTAGGTCTGTCGACAGCACGTCGGCAGGGTGGCGTTAGGCGACTTGAGACGCCGGCCGGTGTGAGCCATCCCGGAACTCAGGACCTGCACGTGGGCCATAAGATCCAATTCTATGGCCCGCACCACACCTCCGCGTCCCCTAGACATCACCGCGCTCTTCCCTGAACTGCGGGAACATTCCACCACCGCTACCCGCCTGCATCCCCGACCCGGCGCTCCGACCGTTGTGGACAGCTCGGTCGGCGGACCGCTGCTGTGGCCGGCCGACGAGGTATGGCCGGTCTGCGACGACGCCGGGGCGCACGAGCCATGGAACCTGACCACCCCAGCCGCCCTGCACCGCAGGCGGCAGATCCTCGCGACCGCAGAAGCTCGGGAGCCGCTGCCGGGCGGAGACTTCTTGACTGCCGAGGAGCGGGCCGAGCTCGGTGCGGCCGACGCTCTGGACCTGGACGACCTGATCGAGGACCCCATCCCGTTGGTTCCAGTCGCGCAGCTGTACCGACGAGATATCCCGGACTACGCCGGTCCGGACGGCACGGATCTGCTCCAGGTGCTGTGGTGCCCGGTGGACCACTCGGACCGGCACTACAGCCCGCGCGTCTTTCTCCACTGGCGCGACAGTTCCGCCGTCGGCCCGCTACTCGAAGCGCCTCCCGAACCGCCGGTGATCAGCGACACGTACCTGCCGATTCCGTGCGTGGTTCACCCCGAGCAGGTCCGCGAGTACCAATACGCCGGCCTGCTCCCCGACGACCTACGCGAGCAGCTCGACGAGTGGGATGACGACGAGGACGAGAGCCGTCCCCACTATCAGAGGGACTTGTCGCTGGCGCCAGGCTGGAAGGTCGGCGGGTACGCGAACTGGTCACTGACCGATCCGTACCCGATGATCTGTGCTGCCTGTGGCACCACGATGACCTTGGTTCTCACCGTCGGCTCAAGCGACTGGAACGGCATGCACTGCAGCTGGCGCCCATCCGAGGAAGACCCGACCGCGTCCCCAGCCACCGTCGGCGTGCAGATCGGGCGCGGCTACTCGCTGTACACCTTCCGCTGCCCCGAATCATTCGATCATCCCCCGGCCACCGCGATGCAGTGACGCGGCCTCCCATTCGCGCGGTCGGTGACGCCCGATCCGCCCGACTGGGCGTTACCAGCCGTACCCGGGTCGCCGTGAGCCGAGCGCCGCCGACACGGGCGAGCGTGATTCACCTCGCACAAGTTTGCCCCTGACGTCAACGTGAGGTTTTAGCGTGGCGATATGCAAATCAACGGCTCAACAGCTCTCGTGACCGGAGCTAACCGCGGCCTCGGCAAGGCCTTCGCCGAGGCCCTCCTCGCCCGGGGCGCCACCGTCTATGCGACCGCCCGTCGCCTGGAAAGCATCGACATTCCCGGTGCCATCGCGCTCCAGCTGGACATCACGGATCCCGCGTCCATCGAGGCCGCCGCAGGCAAGGTGGGCGGCCTCGACATCCTCGTCAACAACGCCGGCACCTCCACCGAAGCCCCGCTGCTCGGCCCCTCCACGGAAAACATCCGCCGCGACCTCGACACCAACTTCTGGGGCACTCTCAACGTCACCCGCGCCTTCGCGCCCAGGCTGGCCGGTGGCGCCATCCTCAACGTCATCTCGGCGCTGAGCTGGTACACCTTCAGCCCCGGCACCAACGGCTACGCCGCCTCCAAGGCCGCGGAGTGGTCCCTGACGAACGGCATCCGACTCGAGTTGGCCGAGCAGAAGACTCTGGTCACCGCCCTGGCGCTGGCGATCGCCGACACGGACATGATGGCTGGCTTCGACATCCCCAAGCTCGCGCCCCACGAGGTGGTCGCCCAAGCCCTCGACGGACTGGAAGCAGGCAAGATCGAAGTCATCGCTGACAAGCCCACCGCCAACGTCAAGGCCTCCCTCTCCCGCGATCCCGCCGACTTCTACGCCGACATCACCGGCAACCTCTTCGCCTGACTTCACCGGCAATCCGCCTGCCGGAGTAAGCGGCTTGGTCAACGGGCGGACGCCCGGCGGACGGCCCGGATTCGCATGAATCCGGGCCTCCGCCTGACCGCCGGGGTGCGGACGTAGAGCGAAGCCCTGAAGATCGCGGTGACCGCCTATTCGCTTGTCCGTGCGGCCCGCAGCACCTGGGTCGAACGGGGCGGCTGAGAATTCGCGCCGAACGCGGTAACCACATCGGCTGGTCGACTCGAGGTAGTGCAGGTTCGGGTCGTCGACCGTGCGCTGTTCGACGATCCGGGCGAGTTCGTCACGGATGACGTCGAGCGTCAGCCGCCGGTGATCTCCGTGTGCGGGAGCCAGATCTCGACGTCCTTCTCACCCGCCGGCAGATCCGCGAAGCGGGCGGTGCCGGCCGTCCCTGCCGGCGCGACCAGCGACGGCGTCGGAGCACGCCACGTGCCGACGGCTGGCTTTGTTGCCGCGCTGCGCCGGAGTCGGCCATCCGACCGGCGACAGGATGGCTCGTGCCGCTCCACCCCGGGCAAGATGACACCCGAGACCTCCGACGGCCGCACCGCCGACGAGGGGAGGAGCCGCCGATGGCAACGACCAAGTTCTTTGTCCTGGTGGCCGGGTACGACTACGAAGGCCGGGGCAGCGAAAAGGGTCTCGCGTTCGGGAGCATGTGCACCGGCCGGGTCCGGGAACGCATCGAGACCATCAACGGCAGCGTGGGTGAGCCGGATGCCCTGGTCACAGTGGACACGACGCTACGGTTTCTGCGCTTCTCCGTGGAGACCGGCAAGATCGAGGTGATCGACCGGGCGTTCGTCGCGGGCCAGGGGGTCAAGCGGGCGACGGTGGCCGAGCGGGACTGGAAGCCGCTCAGCTCCGTCGGGACCGGCGATACGTTCGACCCCGCCGTCTTCGTGAGCAAGGGCCCGTTCCGCGCCATCGACGTGGCTGCGGACTACACCGAGCTGGACAAGAAGCAGCCCCGGTTCAAACAGGACGGCACCACGAACCAGGTCATGTCGATCGCCGACGTCTATCGCTCGGTGCACGACGCTCCGGACGGCTCGGTCCTCGAGGTCAGTTTCTTCTCCCACGGCTGGATCGAAGGGCCGATCCTCGTCAACAGCTCCAATATCCGGAAAGATCCGAAGCTCCGGGACACCACCGACAAGGATGGACGTGCATCCATCGACTTCAACATCACCATGGGTGAGCCGGCCGACGGCACCGTCACCTCGATCTCGCGCCTGTTCCGGTTCATGGCCAGTTTCGATTCTCGGGGCGTCATGCGCGCCTGGGGCTGCAACTTCGACATCGAGGTGAGTCTGCTCCTGCAAGTCATCAAGCTGCTGAAGAAGCGGAAAGCCGCCGTCGCTGACGATACGGTCGTCGAGCTCGAGTTCGAGGACAAGTGGCTCACGCGCTACGGGGTCGTCGACCCGGGCCTGGCCCCGGTGTTCTTCCCGGCCGACCAGACGGTCAAGAGCTTCTCCAGAACGTTCGGCGACGTGAAGCGTTTCCTCCGGCGGCGGTTGGCACGGGGCTACGCGTTCAAGTTCGTCGAGTCCAGCCCGATGCTGGCCGGCTTCGGCGCGCTGCCGGGGACCTCGGGCGACGACGAGAGGTCCGGTTTCTTCATGATGCGGGTGTGTGAACGCCAGGGCAAGAAGACCGGCCCGTCGAACAAGATCCTCGAGTGCCCGGACGGCTACGGGTTGGTCTTCCGGTTCTACGAGACCCATCTGGGCGTCAAGGTCGACAAAAAGGGTTACGGGATATTCGACGTGACCACGGTCCAAAGGCTGAACGCGGAGATCACCGCGGGAACTCCCTAGGCGCGGGAACAGGGGCGCGATGCATGACGCATCGACTTTCGAGCGACTCCTCGACACAGTGGGACGGGCGCTTGCCGCCCTCCCCGAGAACTTCACGCCGAAACGGTTTCCCCAGTTCCTCATGGAGCTCGGGCTCGACGGCGCGCTGGACCTTTCCGGCGATGCGGTGTTCCAGGGCAAGCTCACCGACGCGTCGCACGTCCTCGACGCGCTGCTGCCCGCGCTCGACGCGCTCTACGACGGCCTCGCCGCGGGCGACGCCGAGCTGACGCTGCGGGCGGGCGGCGACGTTCTCGCCGCCGTGACGGCGGCGACCGGGGCGCTGGACTCCGTCGCGGCCGACCTCACACGAGCCGCCACATCCACCCCGTTCGCGGCGTCGGCGGCGAGCCTGGCCACCGAACTCGTCCCGCGCCTGTTCGAGTTCGCTCTGGTCGGCGAACTCGAACGCAGTCATCCGACGCTGCTGGCGGTGCTGGAGCTCCTCACCGTCGTCGACCGGACGGTGGTCGAGGTCGGCACCGGTGCGACGGCGGCGCTTGTCATGCGGCGGCGCACTCATGTCGACCGTCTCGCTCCGCTCGTCACCGATCTGCAGGCGGTCCTGCGAGGCGGCTATGGATGGGAGACCGAGACGGTCCAGTGGGACCTGTTCCTCTGGCGCCTGGGCCAACTCCTGCACGCGATCGACATCGCGGCGGGCGACCTGCTCGACGCTGAAACCGGCCAACCGGCACTCGGGCTCGACCTGTCCGGCCTCACCGTCGGCATCAGCACCGACCGACACCCGCCCGGGCTCGCGGCGACGCTGACGGCGAGCGCCACGGACTCGGCGACGATTCCACTCTCCGCGCCGTCCCCCGGCTGGCGCGTGGAACTCGCCCTTCAGGGCGCGTACCGGGAAGGTCTTGCCCTGATGTTGTTGCCGCCCGCGCGGCTGCAGCTGGCCGGCGCCGTCCCGCCCGCACCCGGTGGCGTCGCACTGAAGATCCATGGCGCGGCCGCCGACGCCGGGAAGCCATTCGTCCTGCTGGGAATCGGGGGTGCCAGCCGTCTCGAGGCGTCGACCATCGAGGCGTCGATCGGTGGGTCGTTCGCCGCCGACGGCTCGGCCGGGGTGACATTTGATCTCCAGGTCACCGGCGGCGGGCTGGTGCTGTCGTCGAAGGGCGGCGACGGATTCGTCACCCAGGTCCTCCCGCGGGAGCTGCGCTGCGCCTTCGACTTCGGCATCAGCTGGTCCAGCGAGCGCGGCCTCACCTTCCACGGGACCGCGGGTCTCGACGCGACGCTGCCGGTCGGCGTCTCCCTCGACGGGCTCACGGTGCCCGCGATCCATCTGGGTCTGCAGGCCGGCGGCCCGGGACTACGGGCCGAGGTGTCGGCAAGCGTGGGGCTGTCCATCGGTCCCGTCCAGGCCCTGGTGGATCGCGTCGGCATGGCGGCGGTCGTGACGTTTCCCACCAGGGGTGGCAACCTCGGGGTCGCCGACCTGCACGTCGGCTTCACACCACCGTCGGGGCTGGCGCTGACCGTGGACGCCGGGCCGGTGACCGGCGGCGGGGCGCTCGTCCTCGACCCCGACCGCGGGGTGTACGCGGGCGAGATGCAGCTGCAGTTCCAGCAGATCGCGGTGCGCGCCGTCGGTCTGCTGACGACCGGCCCGTCGGGTTATTCGCTGCTGGTGCTGGTGTCGGCGCAGTTGCCGCCGGTACAGCTCGGGCTCGGGTTCATGCTTGTCGGCGTCGGCGGCCTGCTCGGCATCCATCGCACCGTCGCCGTCGAGGCCCTGCGTGCCGGCCTCAAGGCGGGCGCTCTGGGCGCGGTGCTCTCTCCGCCGGATCCGAAGGCCGACCCGGCCCGCCTGATGGCGAGTCTGGCCGGCCTGTTCCCGCCGGCGGCGGGCCGGCACGTGTTCGCGCCGACCGCGCGGATCGTGTGGGGTTCACCGGTGCTGATCACCATCGATCTCGCGCTGGTGCTGGAGCTGCCGTCACCGGTACGGCTGGTCGCGCTGGGACGGGTACGGGCGCTGCTGCCCGAGGAGAGCGACCCGGTGGTGCGCCTCCAGGTCGACGTGCTGGGCGTGATCGACTTCGACCAGCAGAGCGCCGCCGTCGACGCGACGCTCATCGACTCCCGCATCGCCCAGTTCGCGCTCACCGGCGATCTCGCGCTGCGCATGAGCTGGGGCCCGAATCCCACCTTCCTGCTGGCGGTCGGCGGGTTCCATCCGCGCTTCGCCGCGCCGCCGGGGTTCCCGGCGCTGGACCGCGTCGCGGTCGCGCTGGCGAGCGGGGACAACCCGAAACTGCGGCTGGAGGCATACCTCGCGCTGACCTCCAACACGGTGCAGTTCGGCGCGCGCGTGGACGTCGGCGCCCGCGCCGGCAGCTTCAGCATCGGCGGCTTCCTGGCCTTCGATGCGCTGGTCACCCTCTCGCCGCTGGCGTTCCACGTCGACATCGCGGCGAAGCTGGCGGTCAAGGCCGGCAGCCACACCCTGTTCTCGATCAATCTCGCGCTCACCCTCACCGGCCCGAGGCCGTGGCACGCGCACGGTCGCGCCTCGTTCTCGATCCTGTTCTTCGACGTCTCGTTCGGGTTCGACCTCACGGTCGGTGACGCCGCACCCGCCGCGCTGCCGAACCCGGTCGACGTCGGCCCGCTCCTGCTGGCGGCGCTCGCCGATCCGCGCTCCTGGAACGCACAGCTGCCCGCCAGCGCCGATGTGGTCACGCTGCGCCGGCTGGAGCCCGGCCCGGCGATCCTCGCGCACCCGCTGGCGACGCTGCAGGTTCGCCAACGCGTCGCTCCGCTGGAACGCACCCTGGACCGCTTCGGCGCCGGAGTCCCCAGCGGCGCTCGACGCTTCCGCATCACCCAGGCCACCGTCGGCGGCGTCCGCACCACGCTCACCCCGCTCCCGGACCGCTTCGCGCCCGCGCAGTTCACGACGATGAGCGACGACGTGAAGCTCTCCGCGCCGTCCTTCGAAGCGATGACCTCCGGCGCCGCGCTCGGCGCCGACGGCTACACCACCGGCGCTCCCGTCACCGTCGGCGTCGTCTACGAACAGGCCCTCGTCACCGCCGAGAACATCACGCCGCCCGGCCACCAGCGGCTCCCGCTCCCACCCGATGTCTTCGCCACCCTCACCGCGCCGACGAGTGCCCCCGCCGCCGCCTTCGCCCTGCGAGATGCCGCATGACCTCTCCCGTGCCCGCCGCGTACACCTTCCTGCCCTGGGTCCAGGGCGGCGTCGGCCGCTCGATCGCCGCCGCGGACGAGCCGGCGGCCACGCTGCCCGCGCGCGTGACCCTGCCCGTGTCGCTGCACCTGGACCCCGCCGGCGACGTGCCGGTGTCCGTGCGCCTCTACGGGCCGGGCGACGTGACCGGCCTGACCGCCGCGCAAATCGTCCGCCGCGACCCGGCACCGGGCACCACCCGCTTCGAACCCGGCTACCTGCCACAGGTCCAGTTCGCGCGCGCCGACCTCCCCTGGCTGTTCACTCCCGCCGCGGCCGGGGCGGCCAGGACGAGGCTGCGTCCGTGGCTGGTGCTGGTGACGGTCCGCCGCGGCGCCGCGGCCCGCCTGCGGCCCGGCAACCCGCTGCCGGTACTGGAACTCGACAACCCGGCCGCCGAGCTGCCGGATCTCGCGCAGTCCTGGGCGTGGGCGCACGCGCAGATCACCGGGCTCGCCCCCGGCGTCCGGCCCGCCGACGCCCTCGCCACCGACCCGGGCCGGGCCGGCTCCCGGCTTGTCTGCGCCCGCAAGCTCGAGGCCGGCACCGCCTATCTGGCCTGCCTGGTGCCCGCGTTCGCCGTCGGCGTCCAGGCCGGCCTCGGCATGCGTGTGCCGGAAGACGCGAAACTGGACCCGGCCTGGGGCGCGACACCGACCGGCCCGCTGCGGCTGCCGGTCTACGACTCCTGGGAGTTCGAGACGGGGCGCGAGGGCAGCTTCGAGACGCTGGTTCGCAGGCTGCACCCGGCACCGCTGGATGCCACCACGTCACGGCCGCCGAACCTCGACCTGGGCGCCGCCGGCAGCGGCCTGCCCGCCGCAGGGGTGATCGGCGTCCAGAGCGCGCTGCGCGCGCCCGGCCCGGACGACCCCCCGGTGTGGCCGGACACCGCCCGGATGCCGTTCCAGTCGGCGCTCGAACGCCTTCTCGGAACGACGGCGCCGGACACGTTGGCGCCACCGGCGTACGGCCAGGTGCAGGCCGGGGTTGGCGGGCTCCCGCCGGCCGGCGCGGAGCCGGCCTGGCTGCGCGAGCTCAACCTCGACCCGCGCCTGCGGGTCGCCGCGGCCGCCGGCACCCGGGTCGTCCGGGACCGCCAGGAACGCCTGATGGCCCGCGCCTGGGAACAGGCCGGTGCCGCCGCCGAGGCCAACGCCGTCCTGCGCGGCTCGCAGTTGGCCCGCGAGCTCGGCGGCGTGGTCATGGACCGGCACCTGACGCCGCTGTCCCCGCCGCAGCTCGTGACCATGACCCGGGCGGCGCACACCCGCATCGCGCTCGCCGGCGGAACCGTGGCCGACGCGTTGCAGGCCAGCCGCATTCCGGCGGCCGCCGCGTCGGGCGCCATGCGCCGTCTCACCAGCCCGGAGGGGGCGCTCGCGCGCCGGGCCGCGCAGACCGGCCCGGTGGACATGCTCGCCGCCGTCGACCAGGTCGCGAAGCGGCCGCCGCCGGCGCCGCCGACCGGCATGGTGATCGTGTCCCCCGTCGCCCTGCAAGCTGCCGTCGCCGTGCCGGCCACCGTGGACACCCGCCCGGCGATCTCCGCGGACGTGCTACGCGCCCAACTCCTCGATCGCCTCGCGCCCGAGAAGACCGTGCTGGCGCGGACGATGGCCCGCGTGGCCGCCCCCGCGGGCACCTGGACCCGACCCGATCCGCTGGCCCCGGCGGCCATCGCGCCTCGCTTCCCCGAGCCGATGTTCGACGGCCTCCAGCGGGTGGCGCCGTGGTTGTTCCTCCCCGGCGTCGAGGACGTCGAGGCCGACGGCGTGGCGCTGCTGGAGACGACGCCGAGGGTCATCGAGGCGTACCTGGCCGGGCTGAACCACGAGTTCAGCCGGGAGTTGCTGTGGCGGGAGTTCCCCGGTGTGCTCACCGGCACGGCGTTCCGCCAGTTCTGGGACGTCAGCGGCCAGCCCGGCGACGCCGAGGCGCTCGCCGACATCCCGCCGATCGCCCAGTGGGCCGGCACGCCGCTCGGCCGGCACGTGCGGGGCGGCAGCGATCAGCTCGTCCTGCTCGTGCGCGGCGAGTTGCTCCGCCGCTACCCGACCACCACGATCTACGCCGCGCAGGCGACCGGGGCGGGCGCGCTGGACGCGACGACGCGGCTGCAGCCCATGTTCCGCGCCGCGCTGCCGCCGGACATCGTGCTTGTGGGTTTCGGGCTGAGCGAGGAGGTGGCCCTCGCCGCGCCGGGCTGGTACTTCGTCTTCGAGCAGTACCCCGGCGAGCCGCGGTTCGGCTTCGACGAGGTCGCCGGCCCCGGCGTCCCGGGCACCCCGGACGCGCTGGCCTGGACGCACGTGCCCGTCACCGCATCCGGGCACGCCGACGTGAGCAAGCCGCTGCTGTCGGCGTCCACCGGGCTGCAGGCCCAGTGGGGCAAGAACGCGGCCAACACGGCGTTCGTGACCCTCCAGCAGCCGTTCCGGATCGCCATGCACGCCTCGCGTCTGATTGCCCGGAGGACCACATGACCGACCTGGCGGCAATCGCCGCGGCGCGCGCCACGGGCCGCGCGGCCGAGGCCGACGCTCTCACGCTGGCCAACCAACTCGTCGCCGCCAAGGCCGATCGCGCGCGGCTGCGCGACGACCTCGCGCAGCTACCCGGCCGCGTCGCCGCGCTGCAGAACGCGGTCGGCGAGGCCCAGGCACGGGTGGCGGCGGCGACGCAGTCGCGGGACTCGATCAACGCGCAGGCCGCGCCCGTCCGGGCCGCGGCGGCCGCCGCCGACAGCGCCGCCCAGAGCGCGCAGAGCCGGTGGGACAGCGCCCTCGAGTGGCTGGCGGAGGTACAGCGGGAGCACGAGTCGGCGTCCCAGATCGCCGCCGCGCAACGGGCCGCCTTCAACGCACAGCAGGCCGCGCTCGCCGCGCGCCACCAGGCCGCGACAGCGGACGCCGCGGCGGCGGCGTTCGACGCGCCGATCGCCGCCGCGGCCGCCGAGCTTCAGGCGGCACAGGCGGAGCTCGCCGGCGCCCAGCAGCAGCTCGCCGCGGCTCAGCAGCAGCTCGCCGCCGCGCAGGCGCGCCAGGCGGAGGTCGAGGCGCTGCCCGGCACGCTGACCACCGCCATCGCCACGCAGCGTACGAAGGTGACCGCCGCCTGGCAGCAGTGGGACACCCTGATCGGCGCCGCGCTCACCGCCATCGCCGGCGCGGCCCCGACCGACGTCGAGCGCCTGCGCGGCGAACTCGTCGCCGGCGACAGCCCCGACGACCTGGTCGCGCTGCTCGCCGCCGACGTACCGCTGGCGTTGCTGCCGGTACGGCTGGAGACCCGCTTCGACGGCACCGACCTGCTGGTGCGCGTCTATCCCGACACACTGCACGTCGACACCCACGAACCGGAGCTGACCGCCGAGGAGCTCGCGTGGGGCAGGGCGTACCTCGAACGGGAGACGGCGAGCGGCGTGACGGCTCCCGCGACCCTCGAGGCCTGGCGCGCGGTGGTGACCCGCTTCGGGTCGCCGCGGGCGGCCTGGATCGCCCAGGCCGCGGCGGCGCCGGTGCCACCCCAGCGCGCCGAGGCGTGGACACGCGCGGCCCGGACGAACGTGTTGCCCGACCGGTGGGTCGCGCTTGGCTACCGCGGCGGCGCCCGCCAGATCGCGGCGATCGGGCGTCCGATCGCGGACACCCTGGCCCTCGGTCCGGACCCCCACGACGCCGCAGCGGGCGACCCGGCGGCCCCGCTTGGGCCGGCCGCGCAGTGGCTCGTGGACTTCGATCGTGCGATCGAGCGGGGCATGGCGCTGCGCATTCCGCTCGGCGCGGCCTCCACCGGCCTCGACCGGCTCCTGGTGCTCGGCGTCCGCGTCACCGCCGACGGCGCCGAGGGCGCGCGGCGGCTGTCCGCGCTGCTCGACGCCCATCACTACACCGACGGACTCTCGCTCATCCCGCCGGGCGCGCCGACCAACAACACCGAGAGCGTGCGATCGGGGTGGACGCCCGCCGGCGACGACCCGGCCGTGAGCCTACGCAACGAACGTGGCACCGCGCTCACCACACCGAACTCGGACGGCGCGGTGCTGACCCGCGCGCTCGGGATCTCCACCGACCCGCTCGGCCACGTCGACGGCGCCGGGGGCGGCGCCGTCGGGCTGGAGCGCCTGATGCGCGTGGCGCTCTGGCCGGCGACGTGGGGTTACGTGCTCGAGCACCTGCTCGGTCCGATCTCCGACGACGCCGTCGCCCTGGCCCGCGGGCACTTCCTGACCAACGTGGCGGCCGGCGGCGCGTTGCCCGTCGTGCGGGTCGGCCGCCAGCCGTACGGCGTGCTGGCCGCGACCTCGCTCGCACACTGGCGGCTGCTCGACCCGCCCGACCTCGACGCGCTGATGGTGCCGCTGCTCTCCGGCCTCGCCCCCGCCTGGCGCGCCGCGCTGGACCGGGTGCCGTCCGTCCGGCCCGGCGTGGACCTCGGCGGGGTGCTGGCCGGCAGCGTGGCCATGAGCCCGGTGTCGGTCCACTATGCCGCTCGCGTCGTCACCCGCCCGTCCCCCGACTTCGGCACGGTCCTGCGCGTCGCCCAGGCCCTTGCGCCGATCCGGGCACTCGGCCTGACGCTGGACCCGGCACTCGCCGTGGCCGTGTTCGAGAGGCAGTTCGCCGCGCTCACCGGCCCGCTGGTCGCCGATGCGCCGTCGGAGACCGCGGCGGTCCCCGCAGCCCAGAACTACATTCGCTGGCTCGTCCTGAGCGGACTCGACACCGTGCGATCCGGTCCCCCGCCGGCCGGCGCGAACACGCTGTTGTTCGCTCTGCTGCGCCACGCGCTGCTGCGTGCGTACGCGACGGCCGCGCTGCGCATCGTCCGCGCCCGAGGGCTCGCACAGCCGGGAGAGGGCGACGAGCCGGGCCTGGCCGCCGGGGTGCCGCCGTCGCCATGGACGCGCCTCGCCGCGCCGCTGGACGGCGTCACGGCGGCCGGCCAGACCCTCGCCCAGCACATCGACGCGCTGCGGGCCGTCAACAGCGCCGCCGGCTCGCCCGCCGCCGCCCAGCTCACCGAGCTGATGGAGGTGCACGGGGCGCTGCGCCAGCTGCTGTCCGTCCCGAGCGCCGCGCTCGCGCGGATGACCGCCGGCGTGCTGGACCTCGCGTCGCACCGGCTCGACGCCTGGGTCACCGCGCAGGCCTCGCGCCGCCTGGCGACGCTGCGAACGCACAAGGCGGGCGTACGCCTCGGCGGGTACGGGGTGGTGGAGAACCTCCGCCCGGCGAGCGCCCCGACGGCGAGCAAGGGCTACATCCACGCGCCCTCACTCGGCCAGGCGGCCACCGCGGCCGTGTTGCGCTCCGGGCACCGCGCCCACCTCTCCGACGCCGGAGCGCCGCTGGCCATCGACCTCTCGTCGCGTCGCGTGCGCGTCGCGCTCTCGGTGCTCGACGGCGTGCGAGCCGGCCAGCCGCTCGGCGCAGTCCTCGGCTACCGCCTGGAGCGCGGTCTGCACGACAACCACCCCGAGCTCGTGCTGGACCGCTACGTCGCGGCGCTGCGGGGGCTCGCTCCCCTCGACGCGCTGACGGCGGCCGAGCACGACCTGAGCGCGGCGCAGGACCGGCAGACCGAGGCGGCCCAGGTGTTCGGCCGGCTGCAGGCACAGGACCAACAGGCCAAGGCGGCCGACCTCGGACTCCAGGGGCGGGTCGCGTCCGCGCAGACGGCGCTCACCGCGGCGCAGACCAGCGCGGCGTCGCTCGGCGGGCAGCTGGAATCGGCGCAGAATCACCTCGAGTGGCTGCAGGAGCACCGGCCCGGTGGCTTTCCCTCGATCCTGGTCTGGCGCGACGACGTGACCGCGACCGAGGCGACAATCAGTGCGGTGCAACCCCAGGTCGCCGCGGCGAACGCCGCGGTCGGCACCGCCACGACGACCCTGGCGCAGCTGCACGCGCAGCAGCAGGCCTCCGCCGCGCTGGTCGCCGCGCTGGAGCAGCAGGTCGGCGACCAGCAGGACGCGGTGGACGCCGCCAACGCCGCCGTGACGGCCGCCCAGGCGCACGTGGACGACCTGCGCGCACATGAGCCGCCCGTGTCGGAGGCGCTGCTGGCGAACAACGTCGCCGACGGGCTCGGCCTGCGCCGGCGCTGGCGCGCGGGGATCGCCGCGAACGTGTGGAACGACACCACGATCCCGTTCGGCAGCGCCGGCCTGCCCGGGCGGACCACGCCGGAGGGTCAGGCGGTCGAGGCGGAGCTGAGCGCGCTCGACGACACCGTCGACGCGCTCGCCGACCTGCTCACGGCCGAGAGCGTCCACCACGCGGTGCAGGGCAACGCCCAACGCGCCGGCGCCACCGTCGACGCACTCTCGCGGGGGGACACCACCGCGCCCGACGTGGAGGTCGTCCGCACGCCGCGCAGCGGCACCGCCGTCACGCATCGCCTGCTCGCGCTCGCCGACGCGACGGCGGGCAGCGGCTGGCCCACGGACGCCACCCAGGTACGCGCGAAGGTCGAGCCGGCCCTCGAAGCCTGGGCGGGCAGCCTGCTCGGCCCGGCGAGCCGCGTACGCATTCGGGTGCGCTCCGGGACGACAGTGTCCACCACCGACCTGAGCGTGCTGAAGCTCTCGGCGCTCGACGCCCTTGCCCTGACCCCAGCCGGTGGGCCCACCGGGCAGACGGAGATCGAGCAGGCGCTGAGCGCCCGTCTCGGCGGCCCGCTGGTGCCGGACCGCGACCCGACGTGGACGCCGGCCCAGCTTTCGCTCGCCGAGTTCCTCGAGCTCGCGCGGGCCACCCGCGAGCTGATCGAGGGTGCGCGGCCGCTGGACGCGCGCGACCTCGCGCTGCCCGGACCCACGACCGACGCCGGGATCGACCGGGCCGACCTGGCCGCGCGGGCCGCCATCGCCACCGGCGCGCTCGCGGACACGCGTACCAAGCTCTCCGCGGCGCTCGCCGGCGGCCCTCCGGACGCGCTGCGAGCCGCCCTCGCCCGCGCCGCGAAGCTGGGCGTCAGCACGCCTCCGGAGGCGGCCGGCGCCGCCCTCGCCGAGCTCGACCGCCGTACCGCGAGCGTCGCGGCGGCGAGCACCGACGCCGCGCGGGTCGCCGCCGTGCTGGGTGACGACTTCCGGCTGCTGCCGCGCGTCACCGCCAGCGCCGCGGCCGAGTTCGTGGGCTCGCTGGCCGACAGCGCGCCGCTGCAGGGCGGCGACCCGCTGGCGGCGGTCACCTGGCTGCAGCGTGCCGCGCACGTACGCGAGGGCGCCTCCCGGCTGGAAACCGCGCTGATGTACGGCGAGGCCACCGCCGGCGGCCAGCCGATGCGCCTGCGGGTCGCCCAACTGCCGCGGCGGGCCGGCGACCGCTGGGTCGGCCTGCCGGCGACGAGCCAGCAGCCGATCGGGTCGGGCCGGCTGTCACTCGTCGTGCAGTCCGCCGCCGCCGCACCGCCGGCCGCCGGTGCGTCCGTCACCGGGCTGGTCGTCGACGAGTGGACCGAGGTCGTCCCCGACCGTACGCAGGTGACAGGCCTCAGCTTCCACGTCGACCAGCCCGACGCCCGCGCGCCGCAGGCGATCCTGCTGGCCGTCCCGCCGACCGAGGCGCACGTCTGGAGTCTGTCCGCGCTCGAGGCGACGGTGCTGGAGACACTCGAGCTGGCCCGGCTGCGGCTGGTCGACGGCGAGGCGCTGGCCGCCGGTCCCACCGGGGCTCCGCCTCCCGGCCCGCCCCCGCTGCCGCTCGGGCAGTACCTGCCGGCGATCTACCTGGCCTCCGCGCCCGCGTCGGACACGGTGACCACCGACCTCGGGCACGTGGCCGCCACGGCCGTCGCACAAGGGGGTGCCTGATGACCGTCGAGCCGACACGCTGGGCCCGACTGGAGCCCGCCGCCCGCGACCCGGAGCTCGCGCCGGGCCTGGAGGCGCGCGTCCACGACCCGCTCTGGCTGCTGGGACGCCAGTGGCAGTTCGGCGAGTTCGCCGCGAGCGACGCCGGCAGCGCGATCCTCGCGCAGGTCACGGCGTCGGTCGCGCCGCTGAGCAAGCTGCGGCCCGGCCGGCTCACGCCGACCCCACGCATCGGCAACTACTCGGCCATCGCGATGCCGTTGGAGGCGCTCGTGGAGGCCGACGACATCCACGCCGCACCGACGGCGCGCATGCGCGTCCGCGCGGGACAACAATTCGAGCGACTGCTCGCCGCGCGCAGCCTCGGCACGTACGTGAGCGGCTACCGCACCGCCTATCCGATCGCGACGACACCCGACCCCGGCGACTCGCCCAGCCGGCGCTTCCTGACCATGGTGGCGGGCCGCGCCATCGACGGCGAGAAGCTGTACCGCGACCTCAAGACATCGCTGCGGGCGACGCCGCCGACGCTGCCCGCCGCCCCGGCGATCCCCGCGGCCGACGCCGCCGCCGTGACCGCGGCGGCGCAGGCCTGGGTGACGTGGATGGACACGCTCGTGTTCACCGGCTCCGGTGCGCCCGCCGCCTGGATGCCCGACCGCCTGGAGTACGCGTTCGGCACGGCGTCCCCGGACGGCATCACGCTCGAGGCCGCCGAGTACTCCGACGGGCGGCTGGACTGGCACGCGTTCGACGCCACCGGTACGCCGGCCGTCCCGCCGGTGGGGCGCGGCACGCTCGGCCCGGTAACGGTCGTCCCGGCCGCCGTCACCTACCCCGGCATGCCGGCTCCGCGGCTGTGGGAGTTCGAGGACGGGCGCGTCAACTTCGGGGCGGTCGACGCGCACCCCGAAGACCTGGGACGCCTCCTGCTGGCCGGCTTCGGGCTCATCTACGGCGCCGACTGGCTGCTCGTCCCGCTCGAGGCCGCGATCGGCAGCGTCGTGCGGATCACGCGGCTCGACGTGCGCGACACGTTCGGTCGCACCACCACGGTCGGGCCGACCGCCCCGGCCGGCGACTGGGGCATGTTCGGCCTGTCGCGCGCGGACGGGCCGCCGGACACCGCCCTGCTGCTCGCGCCCACGCTCGCCGCGAGCGTTCAGGGCCGCGATCTGGAAGATGTCCTGCTGCTGCGCGACGAGGCGGCAAACCTCGCCTGGGCGATCGAACGGATTACCGAGGGCGAGGACGGCCGCCCGGCAGATCGTGCGCAGGCGGCCTACGAGGCGGCCCCCGTCGACCCACCACCGGCGGCCGCCGGCACGCTGCCGTACCGCCTACGCACCGACCCGCCGGCACACTGGTTCCCGCTCCTGCCGCAACGCCTTCTGCCCGCCGATCCGTCGATGAGCTTCCGCCTCGGCGCCATCCCGCGCCAGCAGCCCGCCGCGCCACTGCGCCCGCGGGGCCGGCTGCTGGCCCCGATGGTCAAGGACCCGACCCTCAGGCTCCGCGAGGAGGAGGTCCCCCGCGAAGGCGCCCGGGCGACCCGCGCCTACCAGCTCGCACGCTGGATCGACGGAACCACGCTGCTCTGGCTCGGCAGGCGCAAGAGCGTCGGGCGCGGGGAGGGCTCCAGCGGACTGCGCTTCGACACCGCCGACCCGCCCGCCTGAGTCCGAGGCCCGGCGGCTGGCACTGGGGACGCTACCGGGACGTCTCCTCCATTGAAGAGTGGCTCGGCGTCGGCCGGAACACCTACGCCTACCACGACGCGCTCGGTGACGTGTCGCGGCGAGCCGCACCGCACCGGACATGCGCGGGGCTGCTACTTCGGCCGGCCGGTGGCGGGCACCGGGACGGCCTGGCCGGGCACGCCGCCGGGGAGCAGGGGAGCCGGGCCCAGCAGATGCTCCGGGGGCACGTGGATGCGTAGGCTGTTGGACAGGTCGACCAGCTCCTTCTGCGTCACATTCATTCCGAGCACCTCGAAGTTGTAGCCCAGTCCCGTGAGCTGCTCCTGCATGTTCCCCACCGGCACATCCCTGGGAAGTAAGCCGAAGACCTTCGTGTCCTTCGGGGAGACCCGCACCGGCAGGAACTCCTCACCGACCTGGATCACCGCCGCGGTACCGTCCTCATTGGCCGCCAGCCGTTCGATGTCGCGGCGGACCTGCCCGCCCTCCTCGCTCAGCACGACCTCACGCTCGATCCCGTCCAGGGCCGCGTCGACCTCGTCGGCTCTGGTGGGGAATTTTTCGCCGCGCAGCCGGGCCCGGTTGTTGCGGGCGCGCAGCACGTCACGGGCGTACGCGCGCAGTTCGGCGCGCTCAGCCTGGGACAGGGAACTGATGCCGCCGGAGGCGATCTTCAACTCCCGGGCGGCGTGCCGACCTGCCTTGGCCTCGAAGATGGCGACGATGATCAGCGCACCGTTCTGCCGGTGGGCCAGGATGCCGTCGGTGAGCTGGCGTCCCGACGCGTCGCGGATCATGTGGCCGGGGATGAACTCCAGCGTCTGGGGCGCCGGGATGTGGATGCCCAGGGCACGCAGCCCGGCGGGATCACGCAGCCACGCCGCGATCCGCGCCTCCAGGAACTCCTCCAGCAGCTGCCCCTTCATCAGATTGATGTTCGGGCCCTTCTCAACGACCCGCATCAGCGCCAGATGGTCCAGCTCGCTGAGCACCGCCGTGCCGCTGACGAGCTTCTTCAGCGAGTCGGCGACGTACGTGGCGATGGACATCCCCCGCGGGCTGCCCCGCTTGACGCCCATCCTCTCCAGCGCGCTGACGGCCCTCGCCGCCAGCGCCGAATTGACCTTCTTTCCCGCCACAATCAGGGTCCGGGCCTCGGAGATGGCGAGGCGCCCAGTGACGTCCTCGCTGACCTTCTCCCCCGCAGCCAGGGCGAGGCTCCACCGTGTGGCGTCGCGCCCGTACAGCCGCTCCATCCGCGCCGCGGTGTAGAGCGCCCGACCGCCCCTGACGAACCGGGAGGCGAACGGCAGTAGCACTCCCCCGGCGATGATGCACCGGTCGACCTCGGTCAGCTCGTAGCCGAAGATGTCGTACCCGAAGGTCGCCTCGAAGATCGCAACCGCGGTGCCGACGACCGGGATGAGGGCGATGCCGAACTCGACGACCTCCAGCGCCGCCGGACGGTGTTCGAGGGGCAGCGGGAAGGGATTGGTGTCGGTGGGCTGCCGCTGGGCTATCCGCAGCGTGACCAGCAGGTCCTGGCGCTGTGCCAGCATCCGGCTCATACCCTCGGCCGCGGGCAGGGTGAGAAAGTCGTCGTCGCCCTGGTGCGCCATCACCCAGGCGGCCAGGGTCGCCGCAATGGCGTCGAGGGCATCGGGAACAGAAGGTTCGGGAGGCACCGGAGATCCTGGCACCGCCGACGCCCGGTCGTGTTCCTGTACCAGCAGTACGCGCTTGCGGGGGCGATCGACGACCAGGTGCGTGGGCATGGTGGCGCATTCGCGCAGCATCCGCATCAGCGCTAGGTATTCGTTGTTCTTGGCGGTGAAGGCCTCCGGGGTCAGCTCACGGCGGCGCAGCGGGGCTGCCGCCTGCCGCCGTGCGTTGACCTTCCACAGCTCTGGGCCGGAGAGACCGCCCTCCTTGCGATGCTCGTATGCGGCAAGGGAGTCAGGCCGCCGAGCGAGATCCTCGGCCATGATGGTGACCCCGCCGCGCAGCACGGCCAGCTCGAAGGCGCTCGCCCTGCCACCGGTCATGCCGGCCTCGAACTCGACACGAGCCGAGGTCAGCATTCGCCGGTAGGGGCCCAGATCGATGGCCACCGAGTCAGGTTGGGTAGACGGGGAGTTCGGGGCCTTCCTGCAACCACACAAGTGTGGTCGGCACGGTGAACTCCCACGGGCTGCCCTCGGGCAACGCGCCGGCCAGGTCGTCGGTCTGCGCCCGCACCTCGTCGGCGACCGACCTGTACAGCGGGTCGTCGATGGTTGGCGGCTCGCCGCCGAGCCAGACCCGGTCGGCCAGCCGAGGGCTGCTGCGAGCCAGGAAGTACGCGACCGCCAGGTTGTATGCGGGCGACACCGGGACCACCACCCTGGCCGCGCCTGCCTGCTTGAACTGGGCGAACAACGGGTCGATGTCGGAGCGGTTGCTGGCCTCGGTCCACTTGGTCTTGCGGCCCCAGAAGTACGGATAGAACAGGTAGGTCATCTGCGGCCAGTCGAAGGCCTGTTCGAAGAACTGGATGATCGGGCCCTCTGCCAACGCCTCGTACACGTCGACCTCGGGCAGCTTCGCCGGGGCGTCCGCCGGGTCCGTCATCGCGTTGTAGCCGCTGAGGTGGCTGCCGGTCATCATGGTGACACACAGCTTCTTCAGCTCGGTGCGCTCGATCTCCCGATTGGTGGCCGGGTTGCGGCCCTGGATCACCACGGCCCCCTCCTGCGCGCCGGCCTGGGCCACCTTCTGGTCGTACGCCGTCTTCATGGCCAGGTAGGCTGTGCTGATCTTCTCGAAGGTCTTGTTCTGCCAGTCCTGCAGGTGCGCGGGGTTCCGGTAGCAGTTGATGCCGACGTTGACCGAGTACGCGTTGATGTCGTACCCGATGCAGCTGACCGCCATGGGCCCTGTCGGGTTGTCGAAGGTCTCCGCGGACTGCGCCCATCCCAGGGTGTGCACTCCGCCCTCCTTGACCGCGGTGCTGACGACGAGTTCGGCGGCGTCATCACCGATTTGGATCGAGAACCGTGGCCCGCCGACCACGTAGATCAGCGACACGTTGGCGATGTAGTAGATCATGGTGTAACCGTCCGGCACGACCAGGTCCTTGAGCATCTTCGATACGGTCTTGCCGTTGTCGACGCCACTCTGCTCGAACGACGTCGCCGCGTACGTCCATTCCAGCGGCGGCGTGGTGATTCCCTGTGCGTTGTACCGGCTGGCGAACATCTGGTAGTTCGACTCGTTGAGGTCGGCGGCGGTCAGCGGCTGGTTCTTGGCGTTGACGAGCGGTATCGGCGGCTCAGCGCCCACCACGGTCTTCGGCCGCAACTGCGAGGCGAGCCAATAGGCCGCCGGCTGCGGCACGATGAACTCCAGCATCAGCCGCCGGCCGTAGTTGTAGACCTGCGCCCGGTAGCGCTTGTCCACCCAGCGGTAGACGCCGGTGATGTGCGCTGCGCCCTGGGCGTTGTCGACGCCGTGGGTATTGGTCTCCTCGACCTCGTGGAAGGTCTTGGTGGTGCGCTCGGTCTTCACCTTCTTCTGAATCTTCGTGACGGAGCGGTCGACCACATCGCGGGCGAAGTTCGAGCTGCTCCTGGTCGACTCCTGCTTGGATGTCGCGTAGGCGAAGTCGCCGTGTGCGGTGGTGACGACCGGCCCGAAGGCGGCGGTCACCGTCACTCCGGCCTGGACGCTCATGTCCTCCTTGACGGTCTGGTCCGCCTCCTTCTTCAGCTCGAACCGGTCGGTGGATTGCTGGTCACGCTCGGTCTCGTTCACCTCCTCCGACGACTCGAAGTACGTGGACTCGACCCGGTCCAGCATGCGGTGCACCCGCTCGCGGTGCTCGCCCTTGAGCACGTTCTCTATGTGTGCCACTTCTCCCGGGGCGTACCCGAGCAGGGTCTGCTTGACCACCTTCAGGTCGCCGACGCCCAGTGGCCGGATCCGGCCGCTGACATCCACGTCGGGGCTGGTGCCCGGGTCGGGGTCGGCATCGAAGATCCCAAGGAGGTCCAGGCCCGGCGCGATGGTGCCCACGTCGTGCAGATCGAGCGTGCCCGACAGCGCCCGGAACTCGCGCCGCAGCGCCGGGTCGTCACGCAGAGCGTCCACCCTCCGCAGCAGCGTGCTCAGGTGCGTTTGAGCGGTCGCGGTCGCCGTCGGCACCGCGGTGGCCTCCCCGATCCGTAGACGGGCCGAGACGCTCCGCGCTTCCTCGGACAGGTTGCCCTCGAATATCCGCGCCATGCTCGCCACGCGTCCCAGCGTGATCCGGTTGCGGAACACGTCGCCGTGCTGGGTCGGCTCCTCCGACAGCACCCGCTCGCGGATCGGCGCGGCGTTCGCCCGTACGGCGTCCAGCAGTGTGCGGGTCGCCGCGACCTCCCGCAGAAGCGCGCGGACCGGCTCGTCGGACACCTCGGCGTGCCCTGCCACCGAGGCGGAGCCGCGCCAGCGTGTGGCCTCGGGCACCTCGACGACCGCGAGCTCCGCGGGCACAACCGGAGTGGCGCCCAGCGCGGTCACCGCGTCGGCGGCGGTGGTTGCCGCGTCGGCGCGCCACAGTGCGGCGAAGTGCAGTGCCCGCAGCGCCGCCGTCGGCGTCTCCAGGTCGGGTCCGGCCGCCGGGCCCTGACGATACGCCCGGTACAGCGCGTCCCAAGCCGTCCCGGCCAGCTCGGCGGCATCGCGGTCGGCCAAGGCGAGCACGTCACGCAGCTCCGCGTCCGCGTCGCCCAGCGGGTCGCCGCCGGGCTGCGCGCCGAAGCGGTCGGCCAGCGCGCGGGCCGCTTCGGCCAGCGCGGCCAACCGCGCGTCCTGGTGCCGCGTGGACTCGTCATCATCGTGCCCGGCGAGCGACCCGCCGCCGGGGGCTCTACGCTGGTCGGTGATCAAGCCGAGGGCCGCCTCACGTTGCCCGACCAGTTGCGGCGGACGTACGGCGACGAACTTGAAGGCATCGACGGTCTGACTGTCTGGCATAAGGTCCGTTGTAGGACCTCGCGACGGGTGCGCACAGTGTCTGTCGGATAGCGGCCTCGCCGAGCCGACAACGGGGCGAGGTCACCAGCGACGTGGACGGCACTGCCTGTCGTGCTCGACGGCCTTTCGCAACGAAACTGACCGACCTGCTCGGAACGGCTCAGGTGCGAGGAGCGAGCGCCGCCGCTGGTTGGCGAGGCTCAGGTCGGACCACTGCGTGAGCCGTCAACCAACCACTCGGCGAACTGCTCGCGGACGCAGGTCGCCTACCCGCCATCAGGTACGCGCGACCGAGAGGTTCCGCCCGCTGAGCGGCTAGAGCGGACGAGTCCACGCTCACCGTCCAGCCGACCGACCCCGCCGCGTCCGCCCGGGCCTGCATCGAGGTGAGGATCCGCGCTCAGACACTGTCACGCTGCCACTAGACGAGTAAGTCCGAAGTCGGGTCAGTGGTCGTAGGCGATCAGGGACCTGGTCACGGGTTGGCCGGTGGTCCGG
>NZ_JBNCNO010000006.1:0-100189 GCF_049847025.1 Micromonospora sp. DT231
CCCGAACAACATGATCAACAACCCATGACACATCTATCGGGACTTCACCTTGACACATGTCTCGGGACAGCACAGTTCGCGCGGAACGGAAACTGTCCAAGATCTCCCCGTCGGTGAGGCCCGGACGATGACGGGTGGCGACGGCCGTCTGCCGGCAGCGGCACATCCGTCGCAGTGCGGGGTGTGGGTGCGTCGCGGGGTGGTCGAGTAGTTCACCCACCGCGTCGCCAGCCAGGAACGACCGCACGTCAGCCCGCACATCGTCCCGGCCCAAACCGGGCTGCACGTCAGGCCCTTTCCGGTCCGTTCGATCTGGACCGAGACGCCGACGGTGGTTGGGTGGGGCACATGGAACATCAGATTGACGGTCTCGTGGTCGATGGCGACCATGAGGTGGCTACGCTGCTGGCGCGCTGGGAGATGATCAGAAACGGTGCGTTGTCCCGCCGCCAGTCGATCGAGCTGATGAAGGAAGTTGTGACCTCATGGACCTGACCGGTGCACGCTGGCGCACGTCCAGCCGTAGCGGCAACGGAGAGTGTGTCGAGGTGGCGGACAACCTGCCCGGACTGGTGGGGGTGCGAGACAGCCTGGTGGGGGTGCGAGACAGCAAGGACTCGACCGGCCCGGTGTTGGTCTTCGCGCCGGCCGCGTGGCGGGCATTCGTGGCCACCGCTCCTCGTCCCACCGCCTGAGCCGGGAGGTCTCTGTGCCACAGCACGACAGGTCCGGCGACGACCCGGACGTGACCCCCAATCCCCTGCCGGCGAAGACGCCACCGCCAGCAGACGCGTCACCGCCGGCAGAGACGCCACCGCCAGCAGAGACGCCACCGCCAGCAGACACGGCACCGCCAGCAGACACGTCACCGCCAGCAGACGCACCACCGCCGGTACCGGTCCCCGCTCCGGGAATCGACCCGGACGCGCCGCCGGCGGTCCCGTCCGGAAAGTTCGGCACACCGGGGCGTCCGCTGCGCCGCAGCAGCTTCCTGATCGGGTTCACCGGGGCGCTGGGCGTGCTGCTGGCGTACACCCTCTATCTGGGGATTCGCAATGCCGGCGGCATCCTGGTGCTGGTGGTGATCGCACTGTTCCTGGCGGTCGGCCTCAACCCGGCGGTGGTCCGGCTACGCCGCTGGGGTGTGCCGCACGGCCTTGCGGTGGCGGCGGTCGCGTTGGTCGTGGTGCTGCTGCTCTGCGGTGGCGTGGTGGCGCTGGTCCCGCCGATCGTGACGCAGTCGGGGCAGTTCATCGACCAGATCCCGAACCTGCTCGACGAGTTGCGGCGCAATCCGACTGTCAATGACCTGGTGGAGCGGTACGACGTGGTGGAGCGCGTGCAGGGCGCGGCCAACGCGGAGACCGTCGGCCGGGCGCTCGGCGGGGTGCTCGGCGGCGCACAACTGATCTTCGGCACGGTGTTCCGGACGCTAACCGTGCTGGTGCTGACGATCTATTTCCTGGCCTACTTCAACAAGCTTCGCGCCCTGGGCTACTCGTTGGTGCCCCGGTCGCGGCGGGAGCGGGTGCAGCTGATCGGCGACGAAATCTTGGCCAAGGTCGGGGCCTACATGGTCGGCGCGCTCAGCATCGCGGTGCTGGCCGGCGCGACCACCTTCGTCTTCGCGCTGATCGTCGGGCTGCCGTACCCGTTCGCGCTGGCCGTGGTGGTGGCGGTGACCGACCTGATCCCGCAGATCGGCGCCACCCTGGGCGCGGTGATCGTGAGCCTGGTCGGCTTTGCCACCGACCTGCCCACCGGCATCGCCTGCGCGATCTTCTTCCTGGTCTACCAGCAGGTGGAGAACTACCTGATCTACCCGAAGGTGATGCGGCGCTCGGTGGAGGTCAACGAGGTGGCCGCCCTGCTGGCCGCGCTGCTGGGCGTGGCGCTGCTGGGCGTGGTGGGAGCGCTGATCGCCATCCCCACGGTGGCCGCGCTGCAACTGATCCTGCGCGAGGTGGTGCTACCCCGCCAGGAGACCCGCTGAGCGCCAGCCAGCCCGACCGGCGGCCGGCGCGCAGACGGACGGGTCAGCCGACCAGGCCGCGGACGGACGGGTCAGCCGACCAGGCCGCGGACGGACAGGTCAGCCGACCAGGCCGCGGGCGAACGGGTCAGCCGGCCTGCCCGGCGGCCGGGCCGGGGACGGGCGTGTCGGCGAACGAGGCCACCGTCCGGTCGGCGTACGCGCTGACGTCGCCGGCCTCCATCGGGCCGTCCCAGGTCGTGGGCAGCGGCACGTCGACGGCCGGGTTGACCCGCCGGACGATCTCGTCGAGCACCGTCTCCGCGTCGCCCACCCAGAGGTGCTTGGCGCCGGGCACCCCGACCACCTCGGCCTGCGGCACGGCGGCGAACCGTTCCCGCGCCTCGGTCGGGCGCAGGTAGTCGTCGAACTCGGGCACCAGCGCCGTCAGCGGCCGACCCGAGGCGGCCCAGGTGGCCAGGTCCGCAGGTGTCGAGAAGCGCAGCGGCGGGGAGAGCAGGATCGCTCCGGCGATCGCCGGGTCGCAGCCGTACTTCAGGGCCAGGTCCGTGCCGAACGACCAGCCGACGAGCCAGATGTTGGGCAGCTCGGCGAACTCCGCGTACTCGATGGCGGCGGCCACGTCGTACCGCTCCCCCACCGCGCCGTCGAACGCTCCCTCGCTGGTGCCACGCAGGCTGCTGGTGCCCCGGGTGTTGAACCGCAGCACGGCCAGGTCGGCCAGGGCGGGCAACCGCCAGGCCGCCTTACGGAAGACGTGGCTGTCCATCATTCCGCCGTGGGTGGGCAGCGGATGCAGGCAGACCAGGGTGGCCACCGGCGGCCGGTCGGCCGGCAGGGCCAGCTCACCGACCAGGCGCAGACCGTCGGCGGTGTGCAGCTCGATGTCCTCCCGGCTGCCGGGCAGGATGGACGACGCGCGAATCGCTGTGCTCACCGCCCAAGTCTGTCGCGAAGTCACCGCCGCCGCCCGCCCAGGCACAAACAGCGTGACCCAGGTCGCTGAGCCGCGCCAGGACACACCCCGACCCGGTCGGTCAGTAGCGCGGGGCGCCCCGGCCGCGTTGCACCGCCGGCCCGCGCCGGTCCCGGGCTCGCCAGCAGCCGCTGTGCCAGTGCCGTCGGTCGGTCAGGTCACCCAGGCCGTCGGACGGCCAGGCCACCAGGTGGGCCACTCCGGGTGGGATCTCCTGGTTACAGCCGGGGCAGCGGTACGTCTTGACGGACGCCCCGGCGCCGATCCCGCGTACCTGCCAGGCGCCGTCGGCCCACTGCTGCACCGAGGCGACACCCTGCCGGACCCGGTCGGCGTCCAGGTTGGCGTTCTCGTCCCGGCGAGGGCGATTGCGACGGGGGCTCACAGTCACCAAGCGTACGGTCCGTCTGGTGGGGCGGCCCGGTCGGTCACCAGGACGCGGGCTCGTCCAGCGGCTCGGCGACCTGCGCACCGCCCAGCACCGCTGCCGCGTCCTCCTCGTCGTACCCCTGTGCCGGCCAACCGAAGTTGGCGGTCAGGTGTGCCCTGGGAAAGCCGAGCAGCTCAAGTTCGCCAACCTGGGGGTCGATATGCGCTGGTTTGCCATTGACAGTCCGATTCCCTTCGGTGCGGGTGCCGGCGATGCCCGTCGCGTACTGCAACTCGACCTGGATCGCGCCCGGGGTGCTCCCGGAGACCATCATCTGCACGCCGAACGCCGCCGGGAACGGCGCCACCGTCACCGCGCACCTCGTGAGCCGCGTGCCCGCCGGCAGCGTGGTGAGCCGCAGTGGGCCACCGCACCGGTGTGCCTGGTCGAGGCGCAGCGCGGCGGCCACGTCGAACAGGTCCCGCTCGTCGGGGCCGCTGCTGCTGGCCCTGGCGTACACCCCGGGGGCGGGTTGCCAGTGCCGCAGCCAGGCCAGGACGCCGTAGGGCCCCTCGGCGTGCGACACCGACCCGTCGTAGACGCCGTCCTTGATCAGCTCCGGTACCAGGGCCGGCAGGCCCTGGGCGCGCATGGGCAGGGCGTCCGCGGAGGCGGCCAGCTCCACGGTGACGGCGCGCCCGTCGATGTCGACCCGCGCCATCTCCACGCCGTTCTGCACGGACCAGGAGAGGTACCGGGGGCCGTCCGGGGCGAACCCGAAGTGCAGCACGTTCGGGTCCGCGCCGACCAGGTCGGGTCGGGCGGCCGCACCCGGTACGCCGTCGAGCCGGGGCGGCGTCACGGCCTCCACGGCGTCGCTCGGCAGGCCCAGACCTGGAATGACGACGCGCGGGCCGGAGTCGGTGAGGTCCACCGGGCCGAGGGCCACGCCCGCGCCGAGGACGGCCACCACCCCGAGCACCGCGCCGGTGGTGGTGCGTCGGCGGCGGATTCGTCCCCGGCCCCGGGCCACGGCGACGGCCAGCAGCCGGTCGGTGTCCACAGTGCCCTCGGCGTGCTCGCGCAGCGTCTGGTCGATCCGCTGGTCGAGGTCTGTCACGGTCGGCTCCCGTTCGTGGCCGGGGCGCCGCAGCGCTCCCGGAGGTTGGCGAGCGCCCGCATCGCGTGGGTGCGGACGGTGACCGGCGCGCAGTCCAGGATCTGGGCGATCGTCGCGTCGTCGAGGTCCTCGTAGTAGCGCAGCACCAGCACCGCCCGCTGGCGGTCGGGCAGGCCGAGGATGAGCCGCCACATCTCGTCCCGGTCGGCCGCTTCGCCGCCGAGGTCGCCGCGGTGGGCCCGCTCGGCGAAGGAGTCGACGACGAGCTCGCGGCTGGACCGGCGACGCCACCAGGAGTGGTTGGCGTTGACAAGCATCCGGCGCACGTACACGTCGGGCCGGTCGGCGCGGGCGATCCTGCGCCACTGCACGTACGCCTGGGACAGCACCTCCTGGGTGAGGTCCTCGGCCCGGTGTTCGTCACCGGTCAGCAGCCGGGCGAGCCGGACCAGCGCCGGTCCCCGGCTGCTGACGTACTCCTCGAAGGTCACACCCTGCAGACGCCCTGGGCACCCTGCGGCGTTGACCCGGTCAGCGGTGCGAGTGGTCGCGGAAGCCGCGGCGGGTCTTACGACCCAGGTAGCCGGCCGTGACCAGGTGCTCCAACAGTGGCGCGGGTGCGAAGCCCGGCTCGCGCAACTCCAGGTACAGCTCGCGCTGGATCGCCAACGCGACGTCCAGCCCGACCACGTCGAGCAGCTCGAAGGGGCCCATCGGGTAGCCACAGCCCAGCTTCATGGCGTGGTCGATATCGTCGGCGGTCGAGTAGCTGGCCTCGAGCATCTTCACCGCGTCGTTCAGGTAGGGGAAGAGCAGCGCGTTGACGATGAACCCGGACCGGTCACCGCAGACCACACCGGTCTTGCCCAGAGCGGCGCAGACGGCGCGGACGGTGGCGGTGGCCTCCGGGGAGGTGCGGATCGTGCGGACCACCTCGACGAGCGGCATGACCGGCGCCGGGTTGAAGAAGTGCAGCCCCACCACGTCGGCCGGCCGGTGGGTGGCCATCGCCACGTCGATCACCGGCAGGGACGAGGTGGTGGTGGCCAGCACCACGCCGGGCTTGCAGATCTCGTCGAGGCTCGCGAAGAGCGCCTTCTTCACGCTCAACTCCTCGACCACCGCCTCGACCACCAGGTCGACGTCGGCGAGGTGGTCGAGGGTGGCCGACCAGCTGATCCGGCCGAGTGCGGCGTCCCGGTCGGCCTCGGTGAGCCGGCCGCGCACCACGCCCTTGTTCAGCGAGGTCTTCACCGCCTCGCAGACCGTCGCGGACTTCTCCGCGCCGCGGGTCACCGACACGACCTCGTAGCCGGCCTTCGCGAAGACCTCGATGATCCCGGTGGCCATCGTCCCGGAGCCCACGATGCCGACTTTGGTCACGACTGCGGGGCTCGCAAGCTCACTCCTCGCGCTCCCGATGCCGACCTCCGCGTAGATGGCCCGCGCGCCGTCGGCGACCGCCGCGTCCGTCGCCGGCGGCGTCGCCCCATCCGGTACGACCACCGGCGAGCCGGGCCGTTCGTAGGTGTAGAAGCCCCGACCGGACTTCCGGCCGAGCAGCCCCGCCGTCACCATCTGCTTGAGCAGCGGCACCGGTGCGTGCCGGCGGTCCCGCCCGCCGCGCCGGTACATGGTGTCCAGAATCTCGTACGCGGTGTCCAGGCCGATCAGGTCCATCAGCGCCAGCGGGCCCATCGGCAGGCCGCAGCCGAGCTTCATCGCGGCGTCGATGTCCTCCCGGGCGGCGTAGTGCGACTCGACCATGGCGACCGCGTGGTTGAGGTAGCCGAAGAGCAGCGCGTTGGCGATGAAGCCGGCCCGGTCGTTGATGGTGACGTCGACCTTGCCGAGCCGGGCGCAGAGGGCCTCGACGTCGGCGACCACCTCGGGCGAGGTGACAACGGTGCGGACCACCTCGACAAGCTTCATCACCGGGGCCGGGTTGAAGAAGTGGATGCCGATCACCTGGTTGGGCCGGGTGGTGGCCACCGAGATCTCGGTGACGCTCAGCGACGAGGTGTTGGTGGCGAGGATGGCCTCCGGCCGGCAGACCCGGTCCAGCTCCGCGAAGATCCGCTGCTTGAGGTCGAGGTGCTCGGGCACCGCCTCGATGACCAGGTCGACGGAGTGCAGCGCGGGCAGTCCGACCGCGAAGTGCACCCGCTCGTGCAGGGCGTCGCGGTCCGCCGGGGCGAGCTTGCCCTTGGCGACCGCCCGGTCGGTGGAGGCGGTGAGGGTGGCCCGGCCGCGTTCCAGCGCCGGCTCGGAGATCTCGACCGCGACCACGTCGATGCCGTTTCGGGCGAAGACCTCGACGATGCCGGCACCCATGGTGCCCAGCCCCACCACACCCACGGTGCTGAACTCGCGCGCCACGACCGGCCTCCCCAGACACTTCGCACGGCTCCTGAACGGCCGCTAAGGCTATGCGCGCGAGTCTGCCATGTGACGCTTGGTTGTCGAGACGCCGTGGCATATTTCACCGCCGACGGCGTCGGGCCGCTAGGCGGCGGGTCCGGTGGTCAGTGCCAGCAGTTCCGCCACGAACTCCGCCGGCCGCTCCAGGTGCGGGCTGTGTCCGCAACCGGGCAACACCACCTCCTGGTACGTGCCGCCGGCCGCCGCGTACCGCTCCAGCACCGACCGGGTCTGGCCGACCATCGGCTGCGGCGGGCAGGCCTCCGCGCCGGGCCAGCCCGGCACGAGACCCAGCGAGCCCAGGTACGCCAGGTCGAACAGCGAGGTGTCCGAGACGATGGCGTCGGCGTCGCCGCGTACCCAGGTGACCGGGGGCTTGTCGGCGACGGCCACCAGCTCGTCGGCGAGCCGGAACCAGGTCGGCGCGAGCGCGTTGAGCACGCCGCGCTTCCCCGGCGCGATGCCCGGCCAGTTCTCCGACGGCGCCGCCGTGCCCGGGTAGTTGTCGTCCCCGGTGGCGGTGGAGAGCACCGTGTCCAGGAGCAGGTCCTCGTCCGCGCCGAGCGCCGCCGGATCGGCCACGTAGGTGGCGCGCAGGACGGCGCGTGGGCTGGCCGGGTTGTCCGTGCTCCGATCGCCGGCGGCGAGCCGGGCGACGAAGTCCGGGTTCGCCGTGCCCGCGCCGGTGCCGGCGAAGTCGGGAGTGGTGGGTGTGCCGGTCAGGTCGCGGGTGCCACCGAAGCCGTACGGGGAGACCGGTGCCGCGAGCAGCAACGCGCCCACCCGGTGTGGGTGGTCGACGAGCAGTGTCATCGCCACTCCGCCGCCGAGGGAGTGCCCGACCACCACCGGGCGGGTGTCGGTGGCGCCGAAGAGCGTCGGGTCGTCCAGCAGGGCGGCCACGTCGTCGGCGAAGTCCCGCAGGCCCCGGGTGGCGTCCACCGGGGCCGTCGCGGAGTCGCCGTAGCCGCGCAGGTCGGGGGCGACCACCCGCAGCGTCGGCGGCAGCCGCCGGACCAGCGGCTCCCAGAACAGGGCGGCCGAGCAGTTGCCGTGGATCAGCAGCACCGGGATGCCGTCCGGTGGTCCGGCCACCCGGACCGCCTGGGTGATGCCGTTCGCCGTGACGCTCCGCTGCTCGGTTTCCATCCGCGGGATGGTGCCACGCCCCCCGGTGCCGGTCCAGGTGGCTGACAGCCATCCCGGGCGCGGCCCAGGTGTGGGCCACGCCCGGGTCGGCGTGCGTCGGTCAGCGGCGGGCGCCGGGCGGCGCGGCCAGCGGCAGCGGCAGCGTCGGTCGGACGTCCCGCCGGGACGGGCCGAAGCTGAGCCCCACCGGATCGGTGTGTGCCACCCCCGGATCGAACAGGCGCAGTTCGGTACGGCCGAGTCGGATGACGTCGCCGTCGGAGAGACGCTCGACGTCGGTGATCCGGCGGTCGTTGAGCCAGGTGCCGTTTGTCGAGCCGAGGTCCCGCAGCGACGGGCCCTCCGGGGCCAGCCACACCTCCGCGTGGCGGCGGCTCAGGTGCGGGTCGCTGATGACGACGTGGCCGGTCGGTGCCCGACCGACCACCTGCGGTTCGACCCGAAGTCGAAAACTCGCTCCGCGCATCGGCCCACCCGCCACCGTCAACAGCGGCATAAGTTCCGGATGTTCCTCCATGGACAGTCAGCCCTCCACCCCACACCGTTACTCCGCGCGTCAGCCTGCCATCAGACGGTAATCATCGACACCGACCGGCCGGTCAGCTCCTCGCCACCTCCCGGCTACCTGCCGTTCGACGATTCGGGCGGGTCCCGTTCTCCATCAACAGCTTGACCTGCACTGACAAACGATCAGGCACAGCGGTACGACTACGGGCCGCGAGGTTGCGATCCGGACCTACCGGCGAGTAATCCTCGGGTCTAGACTTCCGCCATGACGGCTGTGCAGGTCCCGGGTCTTCCGGTCATCGAGGCGGGTCGGCTGGTCTCCACCAGCCCGGCCACCGGCGCTGAGGCCGGCCGCTTCCCGGTCGCGACCGACGCCGACGTGCGGCGGGCCGTCGAGGACGCCCGCGTCGCCGGGGGGTGGTGGGCCGGGCTCGGCTTCACCGACCGCCGCGAACGGATGCTGCGGTGGCGGGCACTGCTCGCCAAACGCATCGAGGAGTTGGCCGAGCTGGTGCACGTCGAGGGTGGCAAGCCGACCGCCGACGCGATCGTCGAGATCGTCACGGCGATCGAGCACATCGACTGGGCCGCCCGCAACGCCAACCGCGTGCTGGGCCCGCGTCGGGTGCGGTCCCGGCTCATCCTCGCCGAGTTCTCCGGTCACCTCGAATACCAGCCGCACGGCGTGGTCGGCGTGATCGGGCCGTGGAACTATCCGGTCTTCACGCCGATCGGTTCCGCCGCGTACGCGTTGGCCGCCGGCAACGCCGTGGTGCTCAAGCCGAGCGAATACACCCCGGCCGCCGGCCAGTGGCTTGTGGACAGCTTCGCCGAGGTGGTGCCCGAGCATCAGGTCTTCACCGCCGTGCACGGGCTGGGCGACGTGGGTGCCGCGCTGTGCCGCTCCGGGGTCGACAAGCTGGCCTTCACCGGTTCGACCGCCACCGCCCGGAAGGTGATGGCCGCCTGCGCCGAGACGCTGACCCCGGTGCTGATCGAGGGCGGCGGCAAGGACGCCATGATCGTGGACAGCGACGCCGATCTGGACGCCGCGGCCGAGGCGTGTGTCTGGGGCGGCATGACGAACGCCGGACAGACCTGCATCGGCATCGAGCGGGTGTACGCGGTCGACGCCGTCTTCGACGCCTTCGTCGACAAGGTGGTGGCCCGCGCCGGTCGGTTGACCGTCGGGCCGGAGGGCACCGACATCGGCCCGATCACCATGCCGACGCAGATCGACGTGATCCGCCGGCACATCGACGCCGCGATCACGTCCGGCGGGCGCGCGGTGCTCGGCGGCCCGAGCGCGGTGCAGCCGCCGTACGTGCACCCGACCGTGCTCGTGGACGTCCCGGAGGAGTCGGCCGCCGTCCGCGAGGAGACCTTCGGCCCGACGCTGACCATCAGCCGGGTCCGCGACGCCGACGAGGCCGTGACCCGCGCCAACGCCCTGCCGTACGGGCTGGGGGGTTCGGTCTTCGGCCGGCGGCGGGCGGTGTCCATCGCGCGGCGGCTGCGCTCCGGAATGGCCTCGATCAATTCCGCGCTGACCTTCGCCGGCATGTCCACCCTGCCGTTCGGTGGGGTCGGCGACTCCGGCTTCGGGCGGATCCACGGCGAGGACGGGCTGCGTGAGTTCGGCCGGGCCAAGGCGGTCACCCGCCGTCGGGCCCGGTCGCTGTTGCCGTCGATGACCTTCGAACGGACTCCGACCGACGTGGCGCGACTCGTCAAGGCCATCAAGATCATGTACGGAAGGTGAGTGTCGGATAACCGATCTTCAACAAAGATCAGCGTATCCACATGTTTATACGCGGTGTCGGCGGCGGTACATTGCGTTAAATGGGCCCCAATCGATTGCGCTACCGCCTTGTCGACAGCGACCAGTCGTGGAGTGCGCGGCGGCGCCGGCATCGCTCGGACTGGTTGGCGCGCACTTTTCCCGACATTGGCGACATGCACGTGGTCGATCTCGGCGGCCGGCTCGGCACCTGGCACCGCGCGACGGTCCGTCCGGCCCGGGTGACAGTCATCAACCTGGAGCAGCCGCCCGCCGTCGTGCCGGACTGGGCCCACGTCGAACAGGCCGACGCCTGCGATCTGCCCCCGCGCCTCGCGAAGACCGAATACGACCTGGTCTTCTCCAACTCGGTCCTGGAGCATGTGGGCGGGCACGAACGCCGGCTGCGCTTCGCCGCGGCCGCCCGCGCGATGGCCGACCGGCACTGGGTGCAGACGCCCTACCGCTACTTCCCCATCGAGCCGCACTGGATCGCGCCCGGGATGCAGTTCCTGCCGGTGCGACTACGCACCGCGCTCGCCCGCCGCTGGCCACTGGGCCACAAGCCGACCCGCAGCCACGACGCCGCCATCCACCAGGTGCTCTGGACCGAGTTGCTGGACCGCTCGCAGATGCGCCACTACTTCCCCGACTCGACAATGCTCGTCGAGCGGGCGTTCGGCCTGCCCAAGTCGCTGATCGCGGTGCGTGCCGGCGGGTGAGCCGATGAGAGCCGGCGGGTGAGCCGATCAGAAGAGCGTCAGTTCGTCCTTCTCGATGCCCCGCAGCCGGTCGTAGTTGACGACCACGCACCGGATGCCCCGGTCGGCGGCGAGCACCCGGGCCTGCGGCTTGATCTCCTGCGCCGCGAAGACCCCGGCCACCGGGCTGAGCAGCGGATCGCGGTTCATCAACTCGAGGTATCGGGTGAGCTGCTCCACACCGTCGATGTCGCCGCGCCGCTTGACCTCGACGGCCACGGCGCCGGAGTTGGCATCCCGGCAGAGCAGGTCGACCGGGCCGATCGCCGTCATGTACTCGCGACGGACCAGCGTGAACCCCTCGCCCAACGCACCGGGGTTGGCGGCCAACAACTCCTGCAGGTGCGCCTCCACCCCGTCCTTGCGCAGGCCCGGGTCCACACCCAGCTCGTACGAGGTGTCCTGGAAGATCTCCTCCAGGGTGATCCGCAGCTCCTCGCCGGCCTTGTTGACCACCCGCCACACGCCGGGGGCCTCCTCCAGCCGGCAGGGCGGGCTCATCCAGTTCAACGGCTTGTACGCCCGGTCGTCGGCATGGATCGACACCGACCCGTCCGCCTTCACCATCAGCAACCGAGTGGCCGGCGGCAGGTGAGCCGAGAGCCGTCCGACATAGTCCACCGAGCACTTCGCAATGACCAACCGCACCCGACGAGGGTAGCCGAGGACCCACCGGTCACCGCCGAGCGGCACTGGCGCGTCGGTGCGATGCTGAGACGGTGTTCGAAGTCCTCACCGGCACCGGCCTCGCCGCCTCAGCGGGGCTGAACGCCTACATACCCCTGCTCGCCCTCGGCCTCCTCGGCCGCTACACCGACCTGATCGACCTGCCCAGCGGCTGGACCTGGCTCGGCAACGGCTGGGTCATCGTCATCCTGGCCGTGCTGCTCGCCGTAGAGATGGTCGCGGACAAGGTGCCCGTCGTCGACCACATCAACGACGTGGTGCAGACAGTGGTCCGACCCACCGCCGGTGGTCTGGCCTTCGGCGCCGGATCCTCGTCGGAGACGGTGACGGTCAGCGACCCGGGGAGTTTCTTCTCGTCGCACCAGTGGGTGCCGGTCGTCACCGGCGTGCTGCTGGCGTTGGGCGTACACCTGCTCAAGTCCGCGGCCCGCCCGATCATCAACGCGAGCACGGCCGGGTTCGGCGCACCGGTGGCCAGCACCGCCGAGGACGCCACGAGCGTGGTGGTCTCCCTGGTGGCGATCATCCTGCCGGTGCTGGTGCTGGCTTTCCTGCTCGGTCTGGTGGCCTTCGTCTACTGGTTCCTCCGGCGACGCTCCGCGCGCCGCCGGGAACGTGAGGCGGCCCGCGCCGCCGGCTTCCGCGTCTGACGATTCGCCGCCGCACGGCGGGACGGGCCTCCCCCTCTGGGCCGTCCCGCCGTACGATCCGGTTGCGCTCAGCGCCAGGGATCGTCGCACTCGACCTGCGACGAGCCGGTGTAGGTGCAGGCGCGGGCCCACAGGTTCTTGGTCGGGTAACGCGCCCTCGACCAGTAGATCGGCGAGGTCCCGCCGTCCGCTGAATTGGTGTCGCTGAGGTAGTTGCGGTTGTGGGACACCCATTTGCCGTTGATCCAGACGTCGTACTTGATCTGGAGCACCGCCCGCAGCCCGTCCGCCCCGGTGTCCTCGACGTAGCCCAGCACCCAGACGTCGTAGCCGCTCCAGCAGATGCTGGTGTCGGTGTCCGCGCCCCAGATGACGCTGTGGGCGAGCCGACACTGCCCGCTCTTGGCGCCCACGTTGTACCAGTCGTCGCTGGCTTGGGCGGCCGTGGTCGTCGCGGCGAGGCTGACCCCCGCAAGCGCGGCGACGGCCGCGGCGCGGCCGGCCCAGCGTCTGATCCTGACCCCTGTCGTCATCGTGCCCCTCCTCCTGGTCGGGCCGGCGAAAGGTCGCCAACCACAGCGAGGACGCTACGGACGCGACTACGTCGGATCGTCCCGCGGGAGATTGACGTTCGTGGAAACCTTGGCGGTACCGGCGCGGTGGCGACCGGCATCGGAGGGTCGGGAGCCCCATATCTGCGTACAACCAGAGCGGTAGGGCGAAAGCCCGTCACGGGTTGACGACCCGCGTACGAGGGCTGCGTTACCGTGCGCGCATGGTCGCTCATGCGGCACGGTGGCCGGGCCGCCTGCGGCGTCTCGTCGCTCACCGCCCGCTCCTCGTGGACGGGCTGCTGGCCGGCGCGACGGTCGTCGTCGGCCTGGCGTTGGCCAGCCAGCAGCCACCGGCGGGGATTCGCCCGATGGACCTGCCGGGTTACGCCCTGACCTGCCTGCTCGGTGCGCTGCTGGTGGCGCGGCAGCGGGCACCGATGGCCGTTCTGGTGGTGTACTGCGCCGTCTGGGCCGGCTACATCGACCTCGGCTACTGGCCGGTGGTGAACAGTCCGGGCATGCTGCTGGCGCTCTACACGGTCGCCGCGAAACGCCGGGTCCGCACGGCGCTCACCGCCGCGCTGATCGCGGCCACGGTCTGGGTGTACGCCGGCCACGAGTCCCTGCTGGTCGCCGTCGTGCAGGGCGTGGCGTGGACCGCCACGATCGCGTGGATCGGGCACGGCGCCGGGCAGCTGGCCGCGAGCAACAAGCGGCTCGCCCGGGTGGCCCGGCAACTGGAGTACGAGCAGGAGCAGCGCGCCCGTCGTGCCGTGGTCGAGGAACGGGTCCGGATAGCCCGGGAGCTGCACGACGTCGTCGCCCACCACATGTCGGTGATCTCGGTGCAGGCGGGGCTCGCCCGGTACGTCCTCGCCTCCGACCCGCAGACCGCCCGGGCCGCGCTGGGCACGGTGCTGGAGACCAGCGGCGAGGCGCTGGACGAGTTGCGTCGACTGCTGCACCTCCTGCGTCTGAACGCGGAGGGCACCGGCGACGAGAACGGCTCGTACGCCCCGGCGCCCGGGCTGGATCAGCTCGACGAGTTGGTCCAGCGGGTCCGGGCCGCCGGCGTACGGGTCGAGGTGACCACGGGTGGCGTCGCACGACAGTTGCCGCCCGGCACCGACCTCTGCGCGTACCGCGTGATCCAGGAGGGTCTGACCAATGTGCTCAAACACGCGCCGACGGCGGCGGCGACGGTGGCCCTGCTGTACGGCCGGGACCGGCTGACCGCCCGGGTCCGGGACGACGGCGGGCCGGAGGCGGGCCCACGCGGCGGCACCGAGGGTCATGGTCTGGTCGGCATGCGGGAACGCGCGCACCTCTACGGCGGCACGCTCACCGCCGGCCCACACCCGGAGGGCGGCTTCGAGGTCGTCCTCACCCTGCCGATACCTGCGATGGTGGACGACGAACGCGCCGACCCGGGGAGGGAGCTCACATGATCACCGTGCTCGTGGTGGATGACCAGGTGCTCATCCGTGCCGGCCTCTCGGCGCTCATCAGTGCCGCCCCCGGCCTGGAGGTGGTGGGCCAGGCTGCCAACGGTCACGAGGCGGTGGCCCTGGCGGGGTCGACCCGCCCGGACGTCATCCTCATGGACATCCGAATGCCGGGCCTCGACGGCGTCCGGGCCACCGAGCGGATCCTCGCCGCGGCTGGCGACACGCCACCCCGGATCCTCATCCTCACCACCTTCGACCTGGACGAGTACGTCTACGCCGCGCTGCGCGGGGGCGCGAGTGGCTTCCTGCTGAAGGAGACGCCGCCGCAGCGGCTGCTCGCCGCCATCCAGACAGTTGCCGAGGGTGAGCTGCTGTTCGCGCCGACGGTGACCCGGCGGCTGATCGAGGCGTACACCCACCGCGACCGGGACCCGGCCGGGCCGTCACCCGACCTGGGGCCGTTGACCGCCCGGGAGCTGGAGGTGCTGCGGCTGGTCGCCAGGGGGATGACGAACGGCGAGATCGCCGACACCCTGGTACTCAGCGAGGCGACGGTCAAAACCCACATCAACCGGACCATGACCAAGCTGAACCTGTGCAGCCGTGCCCAGGCGGTGGTGGCCGCGTACGAGGCGGGCCTGGTCGTTCCCCACGGGTCGGCCCGCCGCCAACCGAGCTGACCCGCCCCGTCACGCAACCCGGGCCGATCATCCAGGCCGGTGACTGGGCGGGGCGGCCAAATCGGGGTTGGGTGGGTCGGCAAAAGCCTAGGATCAGGGCAAAGGCCTAGAGGAGGTTGGCATGACTGCAGCGTTGGAGATGCCCCGAGTCCAGGAATGTGTCGTTGCCGCTTGCGCCTACAACCAGTCGGGCGACTGCCACGCCTTCGCGATCACGATCGGCAGCATGGATCACGCGCACTGCCACACCTTCGTCGAGTCGCCGATCCGGGGCGGCGTGGACGGCATGACCGCCCAGGTCGGCGCCTGCCAGCGTTCCGACTGTCGGCACAACGAGCAGTTGGAGTGCCACGCGTCGTCGATCAAGGTCGGCCCGGACAACGACCTGGCCGACTGCATGACCTACGCCGGCCGCTGACCCGCCCACAGCGGGGTCAGGGCAGGTCGTTGGCGTGCCGGATGACCGTCACCAGGTCGTCGATGATGTCGGTGAGGGCGAAGTCCCTCGGGGTGAAGACCCGGGCCACCCCGGCCGCCCGCAGCGTGTCGGCGTCATTGGCGGGGATGATGCCGCCCACGACCACCGGCAGGTCCGCCCGTCCGGCGGCGCGCAGCCCGTCCAGCACCGCGGGCACGGCGGCCAGGTGGGACCCGGAGAGCACGGACAGCCCGACCAGGTCGACGTCCTCCTCGACGGCGGCGGCGACGATCTGCCCCGCGGTCAGCCGGATGCCCTGGTAGACGACCTCGAAGCCGGCGTCGCGGGCGCGTACCGCGATCTGCTCCGCGCCGTTCGAGTGCCCGTCCAGGCCGGGTTTGCCGACCAGCAGCCGCAGCCGGCCGCTGCCCAACTCGCGGGCGGTGGCGACGACCCGCTCGCGGACGGCGGCGAGGCCCGCGTCTCCGCCGCTGGCGGTGGCGCCGGCCAGGCCGGTCGGCGCCCGGTACTCGCCGAAGACCTCCCGCAGCGCACCGGCCCACTCGCCGGTGGTCACCCCCACCCGGGCGCACTCCAGGGTGGCGGGCATCAGGTTGGCGGTGGTCGCGGCGTCCGCGCGCAGCCGGGCCAGTGCCGCGTCGACCGCGTCCGCGTCCCGATCGGCCCGCCACCGCCGTACGCCCTCCGCGGCGGCCGCCTCGACCGCCGGGTCGACCTGCTCGACGGCCTCCGCACCGGCTGCGGTCAGCGGGGAGGGTTCGGTCTCGGCGTACCTGTTGACCCCGACCACCACGTCCGCGCCGGACTCCATCCGGCGGCGGCGTTCGGCGAGCGAGGCGACAAGCGCGCTCTTGAGGTAGCCGGTCTCCACGGCGGCGACCACACCGCCCAGCTCCAGCACCTTGTCCAGCTCGACCCGCGCCCCGGTGACGACCTCGTCGACGAGCGCGGTCATCACGTACGAGCCGGCGAAGAGATCGGGATATTCGAGCAGATCCGACTCGTACGCCAGGACCTGCTGCATCCGCAGCGACCACTGTTGGTCCCAGGGGCGGGGCAGGCCGAGCGCCTCGTTCCAGGCGGGTAGCTGCACCGCGCGGGCCCGCGCGTCGCGGGACATCGTCACGCCGAGCATCTCCAGCACGATGCGCTGGATGTTGTTCTCCGGCTGCGCCTCGCTGAGGCCGAGCGAGTTGACCTGCACGCCGTAGCGGAAGCGCCGCTGCCGGGCCTCGGTGATCCCGTACCGGTCCCGGGTGATCTCGTCCCAGAGCACGCCGAACGCGCGCATCTTGGCGACCTCCTCGACGAAACGCACACCGGCGTTGACGAAGAACGAGATCCGCTGCACCACGTCGCCCATCCGCTCGGCCGGCACCTGACCCGCGTCCCGGACCGCGTCGAGCACGGCGACCGCGGTGGCCAGCGCGAAGCCGACCTCCTGCACGGGCGTGGCCCCGGCCTCCTGGAGGTGGTACGAGCAGATGTTGACCGGGTTCCACCGGGGCATCGTCTCGAGGGTGTGGGCGATGACGTCGGCGGTGAGCCGCAGCGACGCGGCCGGCGGGAAGATGTAGGTCCCCCGGGACAGGTACTCCTTGATGATGTCGTTCTGGGTGGTCCCGGAGAGCATGGCGGCGGTCGAGCCCTGCTCCTGGGCGACGATGCCGTAGAGGGAGAGCAGCCACATGGCCGGGGCGTTGATGGTCATCGAGGTGTTCATCTCGGCGAGCGGGATGCCGTCGAAGAGGGCCCGCATGTCGCCGAGGTGGGCCACCGGCACCCCCACCCGGCCGACCTCACCGACGGCCAACTCGTGGTCCGGGTCGTACCCGGTCTGGGTGGGCAGGTCGAAGGCGACCGAGAGGCCGGTCTGCCCCTTTGCCAGGTTGCGACGGAAGAGGGCGTTCGTCGCGGTGGCCGACGAGTGGCCGGCGTAGGTGCGCATCAACCACGGGCGGTCCCGCTCGGGCAGACGCAGCGCAGATGCCGTCTCATCCATGGCTGGAGCTTAAGTTACCGCCCGGTAAAACGGGCTGTGGAAAACCACACAGGTCCATGTCGGGGACGTCCGGGGGCGAAGCGCCCGTGGTGGCGCGCACCGCTACACCCCGGGGCACCGCGGCGACCGGGTCAGGGCGCACACTTGACGGCATGGATGACGAGCTGGCCATCTCCGTCCGCGGGCTGCGCAAGGCGTACGGCGACAACGTCGCGGTGGCGGGCGTGGACCTCGACGTACGCCGGGGCGAGGTGTTCGCGTTGCTCGGCCCGAACGGCGCCGGCAAGACCACCACCGTGGAGATCCTGGAGGGTTACCGACGCCGGGATGCCGGCGAGGTCTCGGTGCTCGGCACGGACCCGGCGCACCCGGACGCCGACTGGCGCTCCCGCGTCGGCATCGTGCTCCAGGGCACCGGGGAGTTCGACGAGTTGACGGTGGCCGAGGTGATCCGGCACTTCTCCGGTTTCTATCCCGACGCCGACGACCCGGACAAGGTGATCGCGCGGGTCGGGCTGGCCGACAAGGCGAAGGCCCGTACGCACACCCTCTCCGGCGGGCAGAAGCGCCGCCTGGACGTGGCGCTGGGCATCGTCGGTCGCCCCGAGCTGCTCTTCCTCGACGAGCCGACCACCGGCTTCGACCCCGAGGCGCGCCGCGAGTTCTGGGAGCTGATCCGCGACCTCGCCGCGGCGGGCACCACAATCGTGCTGACCACTCACTACCTGGACGAGGCGGAGGCGCTCGCCGACCGGGTCGGGGTGATCGCCGGCGGCCGACTTGTCGAGGTGGCCGCCCCGAACCAACTGGGCAACCGGCAGGAGGCCCTCGCGACGGTCTCCTGGCGTACCCCGGACGGGACGCCGGAGAGTGCGCAGAGCGCGACGCCGACGGCCCTGGTGGCCGAGCTGGCCGCGCGTTACGGCGGCGAGGTTCCCGGCCTCACGGTGACCCGGCCGACCCTGGAGGACGTCTACCTCACCATGATCGGACACGCGCGATGACCACCACGACGAAGCCGGCGACGCCTGTCGCCGCGACCCCGGGCCGTCGGCCGTCGGCCGGCGCGCTCGCCCTGCGTCAGGGCCGACTGGAGATCACCCAGTTCCTGCGCAGCCGGGAGTCCGTGGTCTTCACCATGGGCTTCCCCATCATCATGATCCTGATCTTCGCGTCGATCTTCAGCGGGGAGATCGGGGGCGGGGTCAAGTTCACGCAATACTTCATCACCGGCATGATCGCGACCGGCCTGATGACGGTGAGCTTCCAGAACCTCGGCATCTGGATCCCGATCGAGCGGGACCGGGGTGTGCTCAAGCGCTACCGGGGCACGCCGATGCCGAAGTGGGTCTGGTTCGCCGGCAAGGTGATCATGGTGGTGGCGATCGGCATCGCCGAGACCGTGCTGCTGCTGGCCGTCGCGGTGGCGTTGTTCGACCTCGACCTGCCGGGCACCGCCGCGAAGTGGTTCACCTTCGGCTGGGTCGCCGCGCTCGGGGTGACCGCCTGCACCCTGTGCGGCATCGCCATCTCGTCGCTGGCGCGCACCGCCCGCAGCGGCTCGGCCGTGGTCACCCCGGTCGCCCTGGTCCTCCAGTTCATCTCCGGGGTGTTCTTCGTCTTCACCGACCTGCCCACCTGGATGCAGCAGGTGGCGGCGCTGTTCCCGCTCAAGTGGATGTGTCAGGGGCTGCGGTCGGTGTTCCTGCCGGAGAGCTTCGGCACCCAGGAGCCGGGCGGCTCGTTCGAGCTGGGCCGGGTCGCCCTGGTGCTGGCCCTGTGGTGCGTGATCGGCGTGGTGCTCTGCCTGACCACCTTCCGCTGGACCACCAAGCGCGACGGCTGAGTGGTCGACCGGGGCGGGCGGCCCGCCCCGGTCGCCGTGCCTCAGTACGTGTAGAAGCCCTTGCCGGTCTTGCGGCCCAGGTCGCCGGCGGTGACCATCCGCTGGAGCAGCTCCGGCGGAAAGAACTTCTCGTCGGCCGTGTCGGTGTAGATGTTCTTCGAGGCGTGCAGCAGCACGTCCACGCCGGTCAGGTCGGTGGTGGCCAGCGGGCCCATCGCGTGCCCGAAGCCCAGGCGGCAGGCCGTGTCCAGGTCCTCGGCGGACACCACGCCGGACTCCACGAGCTTGACCGCCTCCATCACCAGGGCGGAGATCAGCCGGGTGGTGACGAAGCCGGCGATGTCCCGGTTGACGACCACCACCGTCTTGCCGATCTCCTCGGCGAAGGACCGCGCGGTGTCCAGCGTCGCGTCGCTGGTCTTGTAGCCGCGCACCAGCTCGCAGAGCTGCATCATCGGCACCGGGGAGAAGAAGTGGGTGCCGACGACCGCCTCGGGCCGCTCGGTCACCGCGGCGATCTGGGTGACCGGAATGGCCGAGGTGTTGGTGGCGAGCACAGCGTCCGCCTTGCAGATCTTGTCCAGGGCGCGGAACACCTCGTGCTTGATCTCCAGCCGCTCGAAGACCGCCTCGACCACGATGTCCGCGTCCGCCGCCGCCTCCAGCTCGGTGGTCGGGGTGATCCGCGCGAGCGTCGCCTCGACCTCGGACGCCTCGATCTTGCCCTTCTCGGCGAACTTCTCCAGTGACTTCCGGATGCCGCCGAGCCCACGGGTGGTGGCCGCGTCGTCCAGGTCGCGCAGCGTCACCTGCCAGCCGGCCTGCGCCGCCACCTGAGCGATGCCGGAGCCCATCAAACCCGCCCCGACGACCGCGAGTCGACCCGCCATCTGCTTCTCCCTCGCTGCGATTGAGTGCCTCACTGCACCCTAGTCGGCGAGCCTGAACGATGACTAAGCGAGTTGCCGGGCGGTCGACGTCGGCCGTGACATGATGCCCCGCGCCGGCGTGACAAATTAACGACTCCGCGCGGCGAACAAAACCGCCTGCGGGCGCATCGAACCCTACGACAGCAACCCAGTGCAATGAGCCAGGAGTCAACGATGCGTGCAATGCCTGTGGTCGGAACCCTCACCTGCCTCCTGTTCGTGGGAGCGTGCGCGTCACCCACGCACCGGAGCGGTGGCGCGGCGCCGGCCGGTTCCCCGGAACAGACGGCCAGCGCGCCCACCACCGGGACGCCGGCGTCGTCCGCGCCGTCCTCACCGTCCGCGCCGCCCGTGCCGTCCGGCGACGCCGCCAGCACCGCCCTCGTCCTGGGACCGAACGGGCTCGGCCCACTGAAGCTCGGCATGCCCCGCCAGCAGGCCACCGCGACGGGACTGCTGCGCCCGCTCACCGACTTCGTGGGCGATTGCACGACTACACAACTGAAGTCCGCCCCGACCGACGAGGGGTATGTCAACCTCTCCCGGGCGCTGGGGATCGCCACCATCGACGCGTACGGCAGCATCAAGACGCCCGAGGGAGCGGGAGTCGGCATGTCCAGCGCCGACATGCTTCGCGTCTACCCGGGGTGGTCGGCGGCCGACGGGGACGCGACAAACGGTCGCGGCGTCGTCAAGGCCCCCGGCAACAACAAGGCCGTCTACCGCATCGAGACGGTCAAGGGCACCGTGGCCCAGCTGACCCTGCAGTACGCGAACCAGGACTGCTACGAGTAGACGGACCCGAACCGGCCGGCCTGCGGCGCCAGCGAGCTGGACATCCGCAGGCTGGCCAGGATCTCGTCGGTCAGGTCCGCGTCGCCGACCTGTTTGATCTGCAGGTAGACGCCATAGCCGCGCTGCGGCACGGAGAGCACCACCTCGCTGAACGAGACCGAGGCGCCACACGACGTCCACCGCCGTACCCGCGCCGGGTTGCCTCCCACGTCCACGGTCCGGTCGGGCTGCTGGACGCAGGAGGTGTGGCCGGGCAACGCGGGTGCCGCGCCGTCGGCGAGCAGTCCCTTGCTCGCACCGACGAACACACCGGGTATCCCGCTCGCCGGATCGGGCCAGACGTCAAGATCCGGGGCGACCACGAGACCCGGCGCCTCGCCAGCGGGAAGTCGCAGCACCGAGGGATCCCAGCCGGCATCCCTCACCTCGCCGGCCCAGCTCGACGGCACCGCGACCGACAGGGCGCCAGAGTCATCGTGGACGCGTACCCAGCCTGACCCTGGCGCCGACGTGGAGCTGGAACCCGCCGTCGCCAAGAGCGCGACAAGTGCGACAGCGACGCCGCCGACCCGTGCCAACCGCCGCGCGACCCGACCACGGCCCGTGTCCCGGTCCATCGCCGCGATGACCCGGTGCAACTCCTTCAGCAGCACCGCGGCGGACGACCAGCGTTGCCGGGGGTCCGGATGCAGCGCACGTCGCACCAGATCGTCCACCGTGGACGGGATGCCCGGCCGCACCTGGGACGGCCTGGGCAACGACCGCCCGCCCCGGCCGGCGCGTCCGGCCTGGTCGGGAGGGCTCCCGGTGAGCATGTGGTACATGGTCGCGCCGATGGCGTACACGTCGGCGCGGATGTCCAGGCCCCCGCCGGGGGTGGCCTGCTCGGGTGGCATGTAGCCGGGCGTGCCGGCCGCGATGGTGAAGCCGGACGCGTTCGCGAGCGCCTTGGCCAGGCCGAGGTCCGCGACGAGCACCCGATCCCGACCCGCGGCCGGCTGGAACAACACATTCGACGGTTTGAGGTCCCGGTGCAGCACACCGGCCTCGTGCAGCACCGTGACGGCACATGTGATGTCGGCCGCGACAAGCAGGGCCTCCCGTACCGGCATCGGCCCCGAGACGAGCCGATCCGCGAGGGTGCCGCCGGCCGCGTACGGCATCACCAGGTACGGCCGCCCATCCGGCAGCTCACCGACGTCGAGCACACGCACGAGCAGGCTGGAATCCGTCCGCCGCATGATCCGCGCTTCCTGCTCGAAGCGTTCCCGCAGATCGGCGTGGTACGACCAGTTGTCCGCCAGCACCTTGATCGCCACCGACGCGTCCAGGGCATCGTCCGCGCCGAGCCACACGGTGGCGAACGCGCCGGAACCGATACGCCGCAGCACGCGATATCGGCCGATCTTGTCGGGTACTGACACGCCCGTATTATGACCTCCAATACGGGGAGGAACGGGGCCTGGGCATGGCAGATGATCTTGAAATCGAAACGCTCGCCGGCCGGGCCGCCACCGGCGACGTCGCCGCTCTCGACGCGCTGCTGATCAGGATCGGTCCGCAGGTCCTGCGGCAGTGTCTGCGCCTGCTCCCGTGCCGGCAGGACGCCGAAGAGGCGTGCCAGGATGCCCTTCTGCAGGTCGCTCGCAAGATAGACGGCTTCGCGGGACGGTCGAAGTTCTCCACCTGGCTCTACATCGTCACGGCCAACTGCGCCCGGCAGACGTACCGAAGCCTCAAGCGCCGGGCCGACGAGCAGGCCGTGCCACTGCTTCCGCTCGATGCCGCCGACCCGCGCACGACGAGCGTGATCGCGGGTTCCCGCCTCGACCTGCTGGACGCACTGGAACGGCTGGAGGCGCACCGACCCGAACTTGTCGCCCCGCTGGTGATGCGTGACCTGTGCCAGTTGACCTACGACGAGATCGCCGACCACCTCGCCATTCCGATCGGCACCCTGAAGTCACGCATCCACGACGCACGACAGCACGTACGCGCCTCGCTGCGGCCCGCCTGACCTCGCTGCGGCCCGCCTCACCTCGCGAGAAAGCACGACAGCACGCGGTGCGACCGCCTCAGATCTCCAGCGACGGTTCGTCCGGGGTGGTGCCCCGGTCGACCGCCACGCCGAGGGCGCGGAGATCGGCCACGAAGTCCGGGTAACCCCTGTCGACGTGATGCACGTGGGACACCTCGGTGACCCCCTGCGCGCACAGCCCGGCGATGATCAGCCCGGCACCGGCGCGGATGTCGGTCGCCTGCACCGGTGCGCCGGAGAGCCGACCCCGCCCACGGACCACCGCGTGGTGCCCGTCGGTCTTGATGTCCGCGCCGAGTCGCATCATCTCGTTGGCGAACATGAACCGGCCGTCGAAGATGTTCTCGGTGATCAGCGAGGCGCCATCGCTGACCGCGGCCAGCCCGATCGCCATCGGCAGCAGGTCGGTGGCGAAGCCGGGGTACGGCAACGTCACCACGTCCACCGCCCGGGGCCGGTCGTCCATCCGTACGCGGAAGCCGTCCCCCCGGGTCTCCACCAGGCCACCGGCCGCCACCACCTTGTCCAGCGCGACCTCCAGGTACGCCGGGTCCAGCCCGGTCACCGTCACGTCGCCCCTGGTCATCGCCGCCCCGAACGCCCAGGTCCCGGCGACGATCCGGTCCCCCACCGTGGCGTGCCGGACCGGGTGCAGACCCGGCACCCCGGTGATCCGCAACGTGGACGTGCCCGCGCCGGAGATCCGCGCGCCCATCTGGTTGAGCATCGTGCAGATGTCGACGATCTCCGGCTCCCGGGCGGCGTTGTCGATCATCGTGACGCCCTGCGCCAGCACCGCCGCCATCACCAGGTTCTCGGTCGCGCCCACGCTGGGGAAGTCCAGCACGATGTCCGCGCCGCGCAGCCCGTGCGGGGCGGAGGCGATGACGAAGCCGTGCTCACCGGAGATCTCCGCGCCCATCCGGGTCAGCCCCGAGACGTGCATGTCCAGCCCTCGTGACCCGATGGCGTCGCCGCCGGGGTGGGCCACCCGCACGTACCCCCGGCGGGCCAACAGCGGGCCGAGCACACAGATCGACGCGCGCAACCGTCGGACCAGGTCGTAGTCGGCCTCCGCGCCCGGCTGCTCCGGCACGTCGATGGTCACCGAACGGGACCGGGCCACCCCGCCGCGGGCGACCATCGGGTCGACCGGGTCGTCCGCGTCGAACCGGACGCCGCAGCCCAGCCGGCGCAGCACCTCGCCCATGATCGCGATGTCGGTGATCCGCGGGACGTTCGTGATCACGCTGCGGCCCGGGGCGAGCAACGCGGCGGCCATCAGCTTCAACGCCGAGTTCTTGGCCCCCACCACGTGCACGGTGCCGGCGAGCCGGGCGTCACCGTGCACCCGGATGACGTCGACGTCGTTGACCGCCGGGTCGCCCGCGTCGCCGGGGCCCACCACCACCGGCCAACTCGTCGCGCTGTCCGGCCGCGCCGGGATCGTCAGGTCGGGAATCCGTAGGCTGTGCGTCATGGCCGTCCACCTCACGCGCATCTACACCAAGGCCGGCGACGCCGGCATGACCAGGCTGAGCAACAACGAGCAGGTGCCGAAGACCGATCCACGGATCGCCGCGTACGCGGATGTCGACGAGTGCAACGCCGCGATCGGCGTCGCGCTCGCCCTGGGTGGGCTCGACGAGGAACTGCGGGGCGTGCTGGGGTCGGTGCAGAACGACCTGTTCGACGTCGGCGCCGACCTGTCCACCCCCGTCGAGCCGGAGCCGAAGTACCCGCCGCTGCGGGTGACCGAGGAGTACGTCGAGCGCCTCGAGGGCTGGTGCGACGAGTACAACGCACGCCTGAGCAAGCTCGACTCCTTCATCCTCCCCGGCGGCACCCCCGGTGCGGCGCTGCTCCACGTGGCGCGGACCACCGCCCGGCGCGCCGAACGCGCGGCGTGGGCGCTGGTCAGCCACGATCCGGAACGCACCAGCACCCTCCCGGCAAAGTATCTCAACAGGCTCTCCGATCTGCTCTTTATCCTGTCAAGAACGGCAAATCCGGCGGGAGATGTGCTATGGGTCCCGGGCGGCAAGCGCTGACCGACGGGTCACCGCACCACGTCCAGCTAGGGATTCCCACTCTGCCCGCCACCACGCGTAGCCGGGACCGCTTCTAGGCGCACGTGCCGAGTCGGCCTGCGTGGCGAGTGCGTCGGACGGGGTGGCGCGTGCGTCGGACGGGGTGGCGCGTGCGTCGGACGGGGTGGCGCGTGCGTCGGACGGGGTGATCGACTCGGTTTCCTTGATGTCGGGGTGTTGTGCTGGCTGGGATGGCCCGACATCGAGGAAACCGAGTCGATCTAGGCGCTGCTCGGGCCTGGCTTGCCGCCGAGGCAGGACTCAACCAAACCGGTAACGGCAGGTGATGAAAACCGCGCCAGACCGGCGCACCGCAACAACCACGGGTTTCCGGGGGAGCCCGCCCGGCGCAGGGATCAAGCCTGACCGCCCGGAGCCGGGTGGGCTCCCCCGGAAACCCCCAAGCGCAACCACCGAGCACCCCAAGCACCCCGAGCAGCCCAAGCACCCCGAGCAGCCCAAGCACCCTCAGGCAGCAGGCCAATCCTGGGAGGCCATACGCGGCGAGACCGCCCCCGGAGGAGCGGCCTCGAGCCAAGAGAGGAAACCGGTAACCGTGGACCGCGCCATGGCGATCTCCACCGGTGCATGGTGACTGGTACAGCGGAGGATCACCCAGTCGGCCGGCATGGAGAGCCGTTCCTGACCTTCCGGCAACCGGCGGCGCTCCACGGCCAATCCCTTGCGGGAGAGCACCCGCTTGGGTCGGATCGCGAAGCTGAACATTCGGTACCACCGCAGCTCGTCACCGGCGAACCGGCCGAAGCCGGGCGACCAGCCACGGCCGTCGAGCATTGTGGTGACTCGGACGCTGAGCCGGATGATGCCACCGCTGCGGGTGACCAGGGCTCGCCGGACGAAGAGGGTCAGCAGCGCGCCGAGGATGACGACAACGCCGATCCCGATTCCTTCGACGATGTCCATCCCCGGTGTGGCTCAGCGGCTCTGCGCGGAGACCGGGGTTGCGCTCTCGGCCAGCACGGTGACGCCGTCGGCGCTCACCGAGAGGAAGCCGCCGGCCACCTCGTAGGAGACCTGCTCACCGCCGGCGAGCTTGATGCGGACCTGACCGGGCTCCGCGAGCTGGCCGAGCAGCGGCGCGTGCCCCGGCAGGACACCGAGCTCGCCTTCGGTCGTCCGGGCGACGACCATCTCGGCGTCACCGGACCAGACCTTCTCCTCGACGGCGACGAGCTCGACGTGAAGCTGCTTTGCCACGCTGTCTCCTTGCTGCGGCGACGGATTGCCGAAAGTCTAGCCTGACGCGCACGCGCTCCCCACGCGGGTGGGAGAACCCGTGCCACGACTACTTGGTCTTGTTCAGGAAGTCCGGATGCTCCAGCAGGAAGGGGTCGAGCTGCTCGCTGTGCAGGGCGGTGAAGAAGTCCCGGACATCCGGCTGGAACTGCTCACCGAGGTAGGCACCCCTGCTGCTCTTCAGCTCACCACCGGCAAGCTTGATCATCTGGATGGTGTTGGGGCGGATGTCCTTCAGGGCGAGCCCGAAGTCGACAACGCTGCTGCCCCGGCCGTTGAAGATCAGCGACTGGCCGGCGGCGCGAAGCACCTTGTCCAGCTTGATCGGGTTGGCGACCACGTCGGCGCTGAACGCCTGGCCGACCATGGCCTTGACGAACTGCTGCTGGTGGCGCTGCCGGCCGTAGTCGGAGTCCGGGACACCGTTCTTCGGGTAGCGCTGCCGGACGTAGTCCAGCGCCTGCCACCCGCTGAGGTGTTGGTTGCCCTTCTTGTAGACCGCCTGCGGACCCACGTAACCCTCGCCCCACGTCTTGCCCGGCCGCGCCTTGCCGTCCGGCTGCTTGTGCTCGGACTTGACCTCGCGCTCGATGTACATGTCGACGCCACCCATCGCGTCGACGATCTTCTGGAAGCCGGTGAAGTTGATGATGGCACCCGCGTCGAAGCGCTTGATGCCTGTCACGTTCTGCACGGTGGTGGCCAGCAACTCGAAGCCCCGCGCCGCGTCGGGGTTGGCCCCCGGCACCTTGCTGCCGAACGACATGGCAGCGTTGATCTTCGTGGTCTCGCCGGGGAAGTCGGCCTTCTTGAACTCGGGGATCTGCACGTAGAGGTCGCGCGGCAGGGAGAAGAGGTAGGCCCGGTCCATCGACGCCGGCACGTGCAGCACCATGATCGAGTCGGCGAGCGGCGCGGCCGTCGGCGTACGCGGGTCGATGCCGACGAGCAGGATGTTGAGGGGGCCCTTGATGTCGCTCTTCTTCGGCTGGGCGCCCGCCGCCTGGTCACCGAACAGGTCCGCCTTGCCGACCGCACCCTCGTAGCGGGCCATCAGGGCCTCCGTGCCGACCAGCACCGCTCCGCTGAGCACGACCAGCACGGTGCCGAACACCGTGCAGATCCTCGCCCAGCGCGGCACGCCGCGCCAGACGGATGACTTGCGGCCACGCTTGCCGGCCTTACCCACGAGCAGCTCCGTTCGTTACGCCCACGCGAGGGAAGACGGGCGCACGTCGTCGAAAGGTTGCGAAGATCAACGCTCGTTCGGGTGAGCGTGCGGATAGAACGTATCTCGGGTTTTGGGTACGGACGACCCCGAGTAACGGACCGCGACGATGGTAAGACGCGAAGATGAACAAAAGACTGCCCCGGCGTGGCCGGGGCAGTCTTTTTGGTTGCGGGACGAATCGGGCTTGTCAGCCCTTCATCAGCTCCTCAGCCTTGCGCTCCAGGTCCTCAAGACCGCCGCACATGAAGAACGCCTGCTCGGGGAAGTGATCGTACTCACCCTCGCTGATCTTCCGGAACGCCTCGATGGTCTCCTTGATCGGGACCGTCGAGCCCGGTACGCCGGTGAACTGCTCCGCCGCGTAGGTGTTCTGCGAGAGGAAGCGCTCGATCCGCCGGGCCCGGGCCACGGTGATCTTGTCTTCCTCGGAGAGCTCCTCGATACCGAGGATGGCGATGATGTCCTGCAGGTCGCGGTAGCGCTGCAGGATCCGCTTCACCTCGGTGGCCACCTGGAAGTGCTCGGCGCCGACGAACTCCGGGGCGAGGATCCGGGACGAGGACGCCAGCGGGTCCACGGCCGGGTAGATGCCCTTGTCGGAGATCGACCGCTCCAGGTTGGTGGTCGCGTCCAGGTGGGCGAACGTGGTGGCCGGGGCGGGGTCGGTGTAGTCGTCCGCCGGCACGTAGATCGCCTGCATGGAGGTGATGGCCTGGCCCCGGACGGAGGTGATCCGCTCCTGGAGCTCGCCCATCTCGTCGGCCAGGGTCGGCTGGTAACCCACGGCGCTCGGCATACGGCCGAGCAGGGTGGACACCTCCGAACCGGCCTGCGTGAAGCGGAAGATGTTGTCGATGAAGAGCAGCACCTCCTGCTTCTTCACGTCCCGGAAGTACTCCGCCATGGTCAGCGCGGAGAGCGCCACCCGCAGCCGGGTGCCCGGCGGCTCGTCCATCTGGCCGTAGACCAGCGCGGTCTTGTCGATGACGCCGGACTCGGTCATCTCGGCGATGAGGTCGTTGCCCTCACGGGTGCGCTCACCCACGCCGGCGAACACCGACGTACCACCGAAGTTACGGGCCACTCGGGTGATCATCTCCTGGATGAGCACCGTCTTGCCCACGCCCGCGCCGCCGAACAGGCCGATCTTGCCGCCCTTGACGTACGGGGCGAGCAGGTCGATGACCTTGATGCCGGTCTCCAGCATCTCGGTCTTCGGCTCCAGGTCCGCGAAGGCCGGGGCCTTGCGGTGGATACCCCAGTGGTCGTCCGGGGTCAGGGTCTCGCCCTCTTTGAGGTTGAGCACCTCGCCGATCGCGTTGAACACGTGGCCCTTGACGGCGTCGCCCACCGGCACGGTGATCGGCTCGCCGCGGTCACGCACCTCAGCGCCACGAACCAGGCCGTCCGTCGGCTGCATCGAGATGGCACGGACCAGGTTGTCACCCAGGTGCTGGGCGACCTCCAGGGTCAGCGTCTTCTCACCGCCGGACAGGTTCACCGTCACGTTGAGCGCGTTGAACAGGGGCGGCATGGCGTCGCGCGGGAACTCGGCGTCGACGACCGGGCCGATGACCCGGACCACGCGACCCGTGGCCGTCTTGGTCTCTACTGGTGCAGTCATCACACTTCACTTCCCGACGCGGCCAGCGCGTTCGCGCCGCCGACGATCTCGCTGATCTCCTGGGTGATCCCGGCCTGGCGAGCCGAGTTCATCTCGCGCGTGTACTTCTCGATCATGTCTTCGGCGTTGTCGGTGGCGCTCTTCATCGCCCGCCGCCGTGCCGCCGACTCACTCGCCGCCGACTCGATCAACGCCGCGTAGATCCGCGTGTTGATGTACCTCGGCAGGAGCGCGTCGAGCAGCGCCTCCGCCTCCGGCTCGAACTCGTACGCCGGCAGCAGCCCCTCGGAGCGCGGCCGGTCCTCCACCTGCATCGGACCGATGACCTTGGTGACCGGGTTCTGCGTCATCAGCGAGTGGAACTCGGTGTAGACGATGTGCAACTCGTCGACGCCGAGCACCCCGTCCGCCCCGGCATTGCCGTCGGTGTCGTCCGCACCGGCCGTGAACGCCTTGATCAGCGTCTCACCGACGGTACGGGCGTCCTCGAACGACGGCTGCTCGCTGAACCCGGTCCAGTTCGCCTCGATCGGCCGGTTGCGGAACCGGTAGAACCCGACACCCTTACGCCCGATGACGTAGAGCACCGGCTCCTTGCCGTCCGCCTTGAGCCGCGCGACGAGCGACTCGGCCATCCTGATCGCGTTGGAGCTGTAGCCGCCGGCCAGACCACGGTCGCTGGTGACCAACAGGACGCCGGCCCGCCGCACCCGCTCGCGCGGGGTGAGCAGCGGGTGGTCGATCCGCGCGTTGGACGCCAGCGCCGTGAGCACACCGGTGATGGCCTGGGCGTACGGCAGGGACGCCTGCACCCGGGCCTGAGCCTTGGCGATCCGGCTCGTCGCCACGAGCTCCATCGCCTTGGTGATCTTCTTCATCGACTTCGCCGAGCGGATTCGTTGACGAAGAACGCGTACCTGGGCCGCCACGGGATCAGCTCTCGGCCGGGCGGTCGGTCGCGCCGTCGCGGAAGCGGGTCACCGTCTCGCGGTTCTCGTCGCCCTCAAGCGGTGCGGCCGGCGCGTCGTTGACCTTGCGCTCGTCGTCCTTGTTGAGGAAGACCTGCTTGAACTCGGTGATCGCCGCGTCCAGGGAGCCGACGATGTCGTCGCCCCACTGGTTGTCGGCGATACCGGCCAGCACACCCTCGTGCTTGTGCCGCAGGTACTGGAGGAACTCCGCCTCGAAGCGACGAACCTCGCCCACCGGGATGTCGTCGAGCTTGCCCTCGACACCGGCCCAGACCGAGACGACCTCCTGCTCGACCGGGAACGGCGAGTAGTTCGGCTGCTTGAGCAGCTCGACGAGGCGTACACCGCGGTCGAGCTGGGCCCGGGAGGCCCGGTCCAGGTCGGAGGCGAAGGCGGCGAACGCCTCCAGCTCGCGGTACTGCGCGAGGTTGAGTCGCAGCGAACCGGCGACCTTGCGCATCGGCTTCACCTGCGCGGCGCCACCGACCCGGGAGACCGAGGTGCCGACGTTGATCGCCGGGCGGACGCCCTGGTTGAACAGGTCCGTCTCCAGGAAGATCTGGCCGTCGGTGATCGAGATGACGTTCGTCGGGATGAAGGCCGAGATGTCGTTGGCCTTCGTCTCGATGATCGGCAGACCGGTCATCGAGCCGCCACCCAGCTCGTCGGAGAGCTTCGCGCAGCGCTCCAGCAGACGGGAGTGCAGGTAGAAGACGTCACCCGGGTACGCCTCACGGCCCGGCGGGCGACGCAGCAGCAGCGACACGGCCCGGTACGCCTCGGCCTGCTTGCTCAGGTCGTCGAAGACGATCAGGACGTGCTTGCCGCCGTACATCCAGTGCTGCCCGATGGACGAGCCGGTGTACGGGGCCAGGTACTTGAAGCCGGCCGGGTCGGACGCCGGGGAGGCCACGATCGTCGTGTACTCCATCGCGCCGGCCTCTTCGAGCTGGCCCTTGATCGAGGCGATCGTGGAGGCCTTCTGACCGATGGCGACGTAGATGCAGCGGACCTGCTTCTTCGGGTCGCCGGTGCGCCAGTTGTCCCGCTGGTTGAGGATCGCGTCCAGGGCGACGGTGGTCTTACCGGTCTTGCGGTCACCGATGATCAGCTGCCGCTGGCCCCGACCGATCGGGGTCATCGCGTCGATGGCCTTGATGCCGGTCTGCAGCGGCTCGAACACCGACTGGCGGGACATCACGTTCGGAGCCTGCAGCTCCAGCTCGCGGAAGCCCTCGTTGGCGATGTCACCGAGCCCGTCGATCGGCTGGCCGAGCGCGTCGACCACGCGGCCGAGGAAGGCGTCGCCGACCGGAACGGAGAGAACCCGCTCGGTGCGCTTGACGCGCTGCCCCTCCTCCAACTTGGCGGAGTCACCGAGAACGACGACACCGATCTCCCGGACGTCGAGGTTCAACGCCACGCCGAGCGTGCCGTCCTCGAACTCCAGGAGCTCGTTGGTCATGGTCGAGGGCAGGCCCTCGACGTGGGCGATACCGTCGCCGGTGTCGGCGACGGTGCCGACCTCCTCGCGGGAGACGTCGGACGAGTAGGAGGAGACGTAGCGCTCCAGGGCGCCGCGGATCTCCTCCGTCGAGATGGTCAGCTCGGCCATCCTCTGCTTCCTTAAAATTCAGGGGCCCGGGATACCAAGTACCAACCGGTCCGAATGGCGTCTGTCAATCCGGGCGCTGCGGCGGCGAAGCCCGCCCCAAACGCTGAGGCGGCGAAGCCACCGCATTGCTTGGGCGGCGAAGCCACCGCATTGCTGGACGGCGAAGCCGCTCAGCGCTTCGCGAGCGCGTTGCGGGTCTCGTTGAGGCGGCGCAGGATGGTGCCGTCGTACAGGTCGGAACCGACCCGCACGCTCACGCCACCCAGGACCTGCGGGTCGACCGTCTGCTTGACGGAGACCTCTCGACCGTATATCGCGGTGAGGCTCGCACCCAGTCGGCGCTCGTCCTCGTCACTCAACGGGGCCGCCACGATCACGTACGCCACCTGCCGGTCGCGTCGCTCGGCGGCGAGTTCGACAAGCCGGGTCAGCGCGCCGGTGAAGGAGCGCCCCCCGAACCCGCCGAGGGCCACCTCGACGAGGCGGACGGTGACCGGACGGGCCTTGTCGGCGAGCAGCTCGCGGGCCAGGGTGGCCCGCTGCTCGACCGGGGCGACCGGGTCGGCCAGCGTGTTGCTCAGCGCCGACTGACCCGAGACGACCTGGCCGAAGCGGAACAGCTCGTCCTCGACCTCGCCCAGCTCGCCGGCTTTGTCGGCGCTGGCCAGCAGCGCTTCCACACCGAGGCGCTCGGCGCCGTCGAGCAACTCCGACGGTGCCGACCAGCGGCCGGAGACCAACGCCACGAGCAGGTCGAGCGCGTCGGCGCCGATCCGTCCGCCCAGCATGTCGCCGAGCAGGGCGCCGCGGTCCTCGCCGGAGCGAGCCGGCTCGGACAGGGCCCGGCGCAGCCGCGGCTCACGCCGCAGCAGGGTCGCCACGGAGAGGATGGCGTCGGCGGTGGAGGTCACCGCCGACGGCTCCGCGCCGCGGACGTACGCGTCGAGGCGTTCGGCCGCGACCTTGTACGACTCCCGGCTGGCGGCCTGCATCAGCGGGCCCCCGTGCTCTCGAGGCCGCTCAGGAACCGGTCGACGGTGCCCTTGCGTCGCGCCTCGTCGGCCAGCGACTCGCCCACGATCTTGCTGGCCAGGTCCACCGCGATGGTGCCGACCTCGGCACGCAGCTCACGCACGATGGTGGCCCGCTCCGCGGCGAGCGCGTCCTTACCGGCCTGGATGACCCGGTCGGACTCTTCCCGCGCCTTCGCGAGGATGTCCTGTCGGATCCCCTCGGCGTCGGCCCGCGCGTCGTCACGGATCTTGGCGGCGTCGGTCCGAGCCTCAGCGAGCTGGGCACGGTACTGCTCGAGCAGCTGGTTCGCCTCGGCCTGGGCGGCCTCGGCGCGCTTGATGCCGCCCTCGATCGCGTCGACCCGAGCCTGGAACGTCTGCTCCATCCGCGGGAAGACGAACTTCATCAGCACGAAGCAGAGCACGGCGAAGGCGACAATGCCGACCACGATCTCCTCGGGAATGGGGATGATCGGGTTGTGGTCTGACTCACCACCCTCAGCGGCGAGGAAGTACATGGGTGACCTCCCGGTCGACGAGCGGATTAGAGCTCTCCCTGCCAGATGAAGCCGAAGGCGATGCCGAACAGCGCGAGCGCCTCGATGACGGCGAAGCCGATCCAGACGTACGGCAGGGTCATCCGCGACGACTCCGGCTGGCGGGCGGTCGACTGGATGTAGGCGGCGAACACCAGACCAACGCCGATGCCCGGGCCGATGGCCGCGAGGCCGTAGCCGATGGCGGCGGTGCTGCCAACGACACCTTCTGCGGCGGCGACGTAATCCATTAGTGGTTCCTCCTGGTTATCACGCGTGTCTCTCACGCGGGACGACAACGGATGGTGCGTGGATCAGTGCTCTTCGGCGAGCGCGCCCTGGATGTAGCTGGCGCTCAGCACCGTGAAGACGTAGGCCTGCAGGACGATGACAAGCGCTTCGAGAAGGGTCAGCGCCACGGTCATCACCCAGGAGACCGCCGAGATCGGCGCCAGCCAGGCGTTGGCGTTGATCATCGCGAAGCCGCCCAGCGTGAAGACCAGCAGGAGCATGTGGCCGGCGAACATGTTCGCGAAGAGACGGACGGCCAGTGAGAACGGCCGGATGATGAAGGTCGAGAACGCCTCGATCGGGATCAGCAGCGGCAGGATGTACCACGGTGCCGGCGGGATCAGGGCGTGCTTGAAGTATTTGGCGAAGCCGTGGTGCCGGATGCCGATGTAGTTGAACAGCACGTAGCTGATCACCGCGAGGATCGCCGGGAAGGCGATGTGCGAGTTCGGCGAGATCTGGAAGAACGGGATGATCGCGAATGCGTTGGTCACCAGCACGAAGCAGAACAGCGTCGTGAAGTACGGAGCGAACCGCACGCCCTGGTGACCGATCATGTCGACCGAGATGTTGTTGCGCACGAAGCCGTAGATCGACTCGGCGAACCACTGCTTCTTGGTCGGCACCAGCTTCGGGTTCCGGTAGGTCGCCAGGAAGAAGATGATCAGGACACCGACCGCGATCCAGACCATCAACGTGAACTTGGTGAACCAGTAGGAGTTCTCCACGTCCCAGGGCAGGATGCTGGGCAGGTAGAAGTCCTCCTTGCTAGGTGGGAATTCTGCCTGGCCCGCTGCCAGGACGTTCGCCTGTCCGAACACCGCGTCCCTTCCTAAGTAGGCGTGCCGAGTCGGCGGATGACCAGGATGACTCCCCCGGCCATGCCGAGCACGAAGCCGATCCCGGTGGCGACGCCACCGGTGTCGAGCCACTGGTCGACCAGCCAGCCGATGAAACCCCACACGAGCATGCCTCCGATGAGGTAGCTGAGTGCGGTCCAGCCCTGACCGGCACCGGACGGATAATCGTCCGGTTGACCGGGGGGACGGGGGGTTTGGTCATCAGCCATGACGGGGCGAACGATATCAGCCGGGAAGACGAGGCTGTGCCTCACCCCCCGCACAACCATCGTTGTGTGGGCTTCTCGTGGGCGCCGTCGTCTGTGGGCACGCTACTCCCCTTCCGCCCGTCGGAAAATGACCGGAGGCCGACACATTGCGGCGCGTCCGCTGGTTGGGACGACCGCCGGGTCAGCCGCGCGGTCGGCGAGCGTGCACCGTGGTCAGCCACCAGAGGTGCACCGCTGTCCACACTGCCACTCCGACGACGATGCCAAGGCAAAGAGGGATCAAACCGGGCCACCCGGTCGACGCCACCGCCACCAGCACCGCACCCAACAGGCTGAACTTCAACACGTACAGGCCCAGGCCGAGCGGCAGCAGCAACTGCGGGTTGATCTGGTCGGCCCGGGCCAACACCACGGTGGTGAGCGTGTAGCTGAACACCGTGACGCCCACGCCGGCCGCCGCGCCGAGCGCGGCAGTCACACCGCCGGTCAACCCGCCCACCACCGCGGCGACCGCGGCGAGCGCCGCCGACGCGGCCAACAGCACCGGCAGGTGCCGCAGCCGCCACCGCCGGTCGGTGTCCGGCTCGACCACCCCGGGCTCAGCCACGGGGGTACGCCGGAAACGCCGCGACCAGCTCGGCCACCTCGGCACCGAGTCGGGTCAGCTCGTCGGCGCCGCCCGGCGCCCCGGGATCGGTGCGCACCGCGCGGGCGATCAGGGTGGCCACCTGCCGCAGCTCCCCCTCCCGCATGCCCTGGGTGGTGACGCTCGGGGTGCCCACCCGCAGACCGGAGGCCACCATCGGGGGCTGCGGGTCGTACGGGATGGCGTTCTTGTTGAGGGTGATCGACGCGGCGTCGCAGCGTCGCTCGGCCTCCGCGCCGGTCACCCCCATCTCGCGCAGGTCGATCAGGGCGAGGTGGGTGTCGGTGCCGCCGGACACCTGACGCATCCCCTCGTCGGCGAGCCCGGCCGCGAGCGCCTGGGCGTTGCTGACCACCTGCCGGGCGTACGTCTGGAACTCCGGCTGGGCGGCCTCGCGCAGGGCGACCGCCTTGGCCGCGACCGCGTGCATCAGCGGACCGCCCTGGGTGAACGGGAAGACGGCCTTGTCGATCCGCTGCGCGAGCGACTCACGGCAGAGGATCATGCCGCCGCGTGGGCCGCGCAGCACCTTGTGGGTGGTGGCGCAGACGACGTCCGCGTACGGCACCGGGGACGGGATCGCCCGGCCGGCCACCAGGCCGATGAAGTGCGCGGCGTCCACCATCAGGTACGCCCCGACCTCGTCGGCGATCTCCCGGAACCGGGCGAAGTCGATCAGCCGGGGGTACGCGGTGGCGCCACAGATGATCAGCTTGGGCCGGTGCGTCCGCGCCAGATCGCGTACCTCGTCGTAGTCGATCAACTCGGTGTCCGGCCGGACCGGGTAACCGACCGCATGGAACCACTTGCCGGAGAAGTTCACCCGGCTGCCGTGGGTGAGGTGCCCACCGTGCGGCAGGTCCATCGCCAGCACCGTGTCCCCCGGCTGCACCAACGCGGCGTACGCGGCCAGGTTGGCGCTCGCCCCGGAGTGCGGCTGGAGGTTGGCGTGCTCGGCACCGAAGAGCTCCTTGGCCCGGGCGATGCCGATCTCCTCCGCCCGGTCCACCTCGGCGCAACCGCCGTAGTAGCGCCGGCCCGGGTAGCCCTCGGCGTACTTGTTGGTGAGGGTCGAACCGAGCGCGGCAAGCACCGCCGGCGAGGTCAGGTTTTCGCTGGCGATGAGCTGCAGGCCACCCCGCAACCGGTCCAGCTCGCCGAGGACCACCCCGGCGATCTCCGGGTCGGTGGCCCTGAGCTGGGCGAAATCCGGCCCCCAGAAGGTGCTCGTCTCGGTCTCCACAGCGAACGAGTCTAAGGGGCCGCAGACTGGACCTCGTGAGATGCCTCGTGACCGGAGCCACCGGATACATCGGCGGGCGGCTGACGCCGCTGCTGCTCGCCGAGGGTTACACCGTGCGGTGCCTGGCCCGGAAGGCGGTCCGGCTGCGCGACGTGCCCTGGGCCTCGGCGGCCGAGATCGTCGAGGGGGACCTGAGCCGACCGGACACGTTGCCCGCCGCCTTCGCCGACGTGGACGTCGCCTACTTCCTTGTGCACTCCCTCGGCCGGCCCGACTTCGAGGCGGCCGACCGGACGGCGGCGACGAACTTCGCGGCGGCGGCGCGCGCGGCCGGCGTACGCCGGATCGTCTACCTGGGCGGGCCGGAGCCGGCGTCCGAGGCCGAGGTCCCCTCCCCGCACCTGCGGTCCCGAGCCGAGGTGGGCCGGATCCTGCTGGGCAGCGGGGTGCCCACCGCCGTGCTGCGGGCCGCGGTGATCATCGGGTCCGGCTCGGCGTCGTTCGAGATGCTGCGGTACCTGACCGAGCGGCTGCCCGCCATGATCACCCCGCGCTGGGTCCGCAACCGGATCCAACCCATCGCGGTCCGCGACGTGCTGCGCTACCTGGCCGGCTGCGTCGCGCTGCCGCCGGAGGTCAACCGGGGCTTCGACATCGGCGGACCGGACGTGCTCACCTTCCGCGAGATGATGCAGCGCTACGCCCGGGTGGCCGGGCTGCGCCGACGGATCATCGTGCCGGTCCGCCCGCTCACCCCGTCGCTCTCCTCGCACTGGGTCGGCCTGATCACCCCGGTGCCGAACGCGATCGCCCGCCCCCTGGTGGAGAGCCTGATCCACGAGGCGGTCGCGCACGAGCACGACATCGCCAGGTACCTACCCGACCCGCCCGGCGGGCTGACCGGCTTCGACGACGCGGTGGCGCTCGCGCTCGCCAAGGTCCGGGACGCCCAGGTGGAGACCCGCTGGTCGACCGCGAGCGGCCCGGACGCGCCAGCCGAGCCGCTGCCCAGCGACCCAAAGTGGTCCGGCGGCAGCGTCTACACCGACGTGCGCGAACGGGCGGTGGACGCCCCACCGGCGGCGCTCTGGCGGGTCATCGAGGGGGTCGGCGGCGAGCACGGCTGGTACTCGTTCCCGCTCGCCTGGTCGGTCCGCGGCTGGCTGGACCGTCTGGTCGGCGGGGTCGGGCTCCGTCGGGGCCGACGCGACCCGCACCGCCTCCAGGTCGGTGAGGCGCTGGACTTCTGGCGGGTCGAGGAGATCGTCCCCGGTGAGCTCCTGCGACTGCGCGCCGAGATGCGGCTTCCCGGCCGGGCCTGGCTGGAGATGCGGGTGCTGCCCACCGACGGCGGGCGCAGCCGCTACCAGCAACGCGCGGTCTTCCTGCCCCGCGGGCTGAGTGGCCACGCCTACTGGGGGTCGGTCGCCCCCTTCCACGCGGTGGTATTCGGCGGCATGGCCCGCAACATAGCCCGCAACGCCGAACAAGCCCCCTGACGCGCCACCTCCCCGCCCCTGCTCCCCGCCCCTGCTCGCCGCCCCTGCTCCCCGCCCCTGCTCGTCGCCCCTGCTCGCCGGCCCCACCCTCCCGCGCCCCGAAAGCCCGTCCCCGCACCCCGCGCCCCGGAACGCCCGGCGCCCCACACCCCGCACCCCGGCACGCCCGGCGCCCCACACCTCGCACCCCCGCACCCCCGCGCCCCCGCGCCCCCGCACCCCCGCACCCCCGCACCCCCGCGCCCCGCGATCTTGCACTTTCTGTCGCGACAAAAGCTGCATATGCGAACCAATCAGCAACACAAAGTGCAAGATCGGCGTGGGCCAGCGGGGTGGGGCGGGGTGGGGTGGGGTGGGGCGGGGCGGGGCGGGCCGGGGTGGGGTGGGGGGATGGTTAGTTGCCGGTGCGGGCTCCGGTTAGTTGGAGGGCGGTTCGTTCGCTCGGCGGGACGAAGTCGCGCACCGGTTGGCCGCGCAGGGCTGTGGAGAGCACCTCGCCGACCGCGTCCACCATCCGGGCCTGCACGGCCTGACCGACCGCGTCCCGGGGGTCGTCCGGGTTCGCCGCCATCGAGGCGATCGCGAGCTGCGGCGTGAACGCGACGACAGTCTCCGTCTCGTACCGTTCCGAACTGCCGGTCTTGCCCGCCACCGGCCGGCCGAGCCGCGCCCGCAGCCCGGGTGCGGTGGCACCGTCGCAGCGCCCGTACATCGACTGGTCGCCGACCGGGCAGCGAGCCGCGTCGGTGGCCGCCCGAGCGACGTCGACGTCGAGCACCTGGCGGCAGTCCGGTTTGGCGGCGTCGACCGGCCGGCCGCCCGCGTCGGTGATCGACACCACCGGCAGCGGCGCGCACCAGGTCCCCTCGGCCGCCACCGTGGCGTACGCGGTGGCCAGGTCCAGCGGCGTGGTCGCGGCGACGCCCAGGGTGAACGCGCCCCAGTCCTTCGCGCCGTACCGGGCCAGTCGGGCGTCGGCGTCGGCCCGCAGCACGATGCCGAGTCGCTCGGCCATCTCCACCACCCGGTCGGCGCCGACCTTCTCGGTCAACCAGGCGAAGTACGTGTTCACCGACCGGCCGAAGGCGCTCCACATGGTGCGCGGGCCATCCATCGAGGACGGGCTGGCGTTCGAGGGGCACCAGTGGCCGTCACAGCTCGCCTCCCCGGTCACCGGGAAGCGGGTGAGCAACTGGGTGGGCGCCACGAAGTCGGTCGACAGCGGCAGGCCCGCCTCGAGCGCGGCCAGCATCGTGAAGAGCTTGAACGTCGAACCGCCCTGGTATCCCTCGATCGCACCGCCGCCGCCGATCAACTGGTTGACCGTGTTCGGGCGGTTCTTCTGCCCGACGGGGTTGTCCCGCACGCTGTAGGTGCGGTTCACCGACATCGCGAGCACCCGCCCGGTGCCCGGTTGCACCACAGCGGTCGGCACCGCCTCGGCCGCCGACGGCTGGTAGATCTTGCGTACCTGCTCGGTGGTGGCCCGCTGCACCCCCGGGTCCAGCGACGACACGATCGAGAACCCGCCCCGGCGCAGCGTGCGCTGCCGCTCGTCGGCGGTCGCCCCGAACGCGGACTGGCTGCTCCACCAACGGGTGAACCAGTCGCAGAAGAATCCCCAGTCGTTGAGCGCCTCGGGCACCGCCGTGCAGTCGTTCGGGGTCGCGCTCGGCCGTAGCTGCAGTGGCTCGGCCCGCGCCGCCGCCGCCGCGTCCGCCGACACCTGCCCCGACTCCACAAGCCGCTCCAGCACGTACGACCGCCGCGCCAACGCGCTGTCGGCGTCGCCGTTGATCGGGTCGTCGCTGTCCGGCGACTGGACCAGACCCGCCAGCAGCGCCGCCTGGGCCAGGGTCAGCTTTGCCGGAGACCGGGAGAAGTAGCGCTTGCTGGCCGCCGCGATGCCGTACGCCCCGGCACCGAAGTAGGCGATGTTGAGGTAGCGGGTGAGGATCTCCTCCTTGTCGAGTTCGCGTTCCAGCGCGAGCGCGTACCGCATCTCCTGGAGCTTTCGGGCGGTGGTGACCTCGGTGGCGGCCACCCGCTGCGCCTCGGTCAGCCGGGGATCGCTGCTGAGCACGTTGCGGACGTACTGCATGGTCAGCGTGGAGGCGCCCTGCCGGGTCTGCCCGTCCCGCTTGTTGACGGTGAACGCGCGCACCACGCCCCGCAGGTCGACGCCGCTGTGCTTGTAGAACCGGACGTCCTCGGCGGCCACGATGGCCTGGCGCATCACCTGGGCCACCTCGCGCAGCGGCACGTCCACCCGGTCCTCCTGGTAGAAGGAGGTGATCAGGGTGGTGCCGTCGTTGGCGTAGAGGTTGGAGCGCTGCGCGGTGGGCGGCGTCCGCAGTGTGTTCGGCAGCTCCGCGTACGGCGTCGACAGGGCGCTGAAGCCGATCCCGAACACCAGGGCCACCGGTAGGGCGGCTGCGGCCAGCACGAGCCCGGCCAGCACTCCGGCGATCACCACGGTCAGCAGTTTGTCGAGATGGGCCCGGATCATCAGCTCTCCCCGCAGGAGCCGGTCACGCTAGGACCCGTTCAGAATGACCCGGAACGCCGCTTTCGCCCCGGGTTTTCCCCAAACCCGGAGGAAACTCGCACCGCGCTCAGGGCAGCAGTGCCCCGGCCAGCGGGTGAACCGCCTCCTCGATCTCGTCGGCGACCCGACTGAAGCACTGGTCCCCACGGCCCCACGGGTCGTCCAGATCGTCCGTGGCCAGCGCCGACGCGCCCAACCGGGCGTCGTGGGCCGCCGCCACCAGGGCCACCCCCCGGGCGTACACGGCCTCCGGGGTCGCGTCACCCGGCGGCAACGCGGCCGCGTCCACCGCGGCCAGCAGCCGACCGAACTCGCCGAGCACGAACGTGCGGGCCGCCGCGTCCGGCCGCAACGCCACCACGTAGTCCTGCTGGTCGGCGGTGGCGGTCAGCACCAGGTCGGCGGCGTCGATGTGATCCGACCGCAGCTTGCGCGCCGTGAACCCCTCGACCTCCCCACCACGGGCGGCGACCTGCCGGGCAGCCGGCGGATTCATCTCCTCGCCCGCGTGCCAGCCACCCGTGCCGGCACTGTGGCTGTGCACCAACCCGTCGGCCTGGGCCGGGTCCTGCGCACGCCGCGTCAGCCGCTCCCGCACCGCGAGAGCGAGCAGCCGCTCGGCCATCGGGGAACGGCAGATGTTGCCCATGCAGACGTGCAGGACCGTGAACGGGGGCACTCAGACCGCCCGGCCGTCGATGAGGTCCGGCACGACGTCGCGCAGCTTCTCCAACGGGATCGCCCCGGCCCGCAGCAGTTGTGGCACCTCGCCGGTCAGATCCACGATCGTGCTGGGCACCGGGTCCGGGCAGGGCCCGGCCTCCAGGTAGGCCCGCACCGAGTAACTGAGCTGGTCGCGTGCCTCCTCGGCGGTCACCGCGGCGGGCTGGCCCGTCTTGTTGGCCGACGAGACCGCCATCGGGCCGGTCTCCCGCAGCACCTCCAGGGCCACCGGGTGCAGCGGCATCCGCACCGCCACCGTGCCCGTCTTGTCGCCCAGGTCCCACTGGAGGCTCGGCGAGTGCTCGACCACGATCGTCAGCGCACCCGGCCAGAACGCCTCCACCAGGTCCCGGGCGGCAGTGGGCAGCGAGAAGACCAACCCGTCCAGGGTGTGCCGCGAGCCGATCAGCACCGGCGGCGGCATCTGCCGACCCCGGCCCTTGGCATCCAGCAGTGCCTTGACCGCGTACGGGGTGAACGCGTCCGCGCCGATCCCGTAGACGGTGTCCGTGGGTAGGACGACAAGCTCGCCGTTCTTGACCGCCTCGATGGCCGCAGCGATGCCGCGGTCCCGATCGGCGGGCGACCGGCAGTCGTAGAGCATCACGAGGAGTCAGTCTGCCACGCCACCCCGATCGGGGCGTGCTGGCCGTCCGCCCGTCGGGACGCGGTGGCGTAACGGGGACGTCCGGCGAGGTCCAGATGCGCCGTGACAGCCGTGAACCCGCCGTCCTCGGCCAGCAGCGCGGGGACCGCCGCGCCGTGGGTGTCGTCGTGCTCCACGCCGAGAACACCGCCCGCGCGCAGCAGCACCGCCGCCCGGCTGACGACGGGACGGATCACCGCCAGACCGTCCGCGCCGCCGAAGACCGCCTCCGCCGGATCGTGCCCGGCCACCTCCGGCGGGACCACCACGTCGTCCGGCACGTACGGCGGGTTGCAGAGCAGCACGTCCACCGCGCCGACCAGCTCCGCCAGCAGGCCCGGCGCGGTCACGTCCGCCTCGACCACCTCGATCGGCCGGTCCCCCGCCCCGGCCCGCTCCGCCGCGTTGCGCCGCAACCAGGCCAGCGCCTCCGGGGACCGCTCCACCGCGATCACCCGCGCCCCGGGCAGCTCCTGAGCCACCGCGAGGGCGATCGCGCCCGAGCCGCTGCAGAGGTCGACCACCACCGGGTCGGTCCGGCCCCGGGCCTGCTCGACACCCCAGCCGGCCAGCAGCTCCGTCTCCGGCCGAGGCACGAAGACACCCGGGCCGACCGACAGGTCGAGGTGCCGGAACCCGGCCCGGCCGGTCAGGTGCTGCAACGGCTCCCGCGCGGCACGCCGACGCGTCAGACCGTCCAGCCGCGCCACCTGCTCGCCGCTGAGGTCGTCGGCGAGCGCCAGCCGACCACGGGGCACCCCCAGCACGTACGCGGCCAGCACCTCGGCCTCCACCCGGGCCGAGCCGACCCCGGCGGCGGCGAGTGCGCGGGCCACCCGAGCCACCGCTGCGGACGGGCGGACGGGGCCTGTCCCTTCGGGGGGGTGTTGCGGCAGAGTGGTCACGCGATAATCATGATGCGTCGCGGGCGGCGCGACCAACGGGTGCGCGGACGGCGCACACGACAGGAGGTTGGCGGGTGGGCTGGCTCGACCGGGTCGATGACCAGGTTGATGCCCTCATGCGCGCCCGGGCACTGCAGGAGGCCAGTCGCTCCGCGGAGTCGTACGTCCTGCTGGAACGTGTGATCCGCACCACCACCGACCCGGCGGCGCGGGCGGACGCGATGGTGCAGCGCCTCTCCGCACTGATCAATCTCGGTCGGACGGCGGAGTTCACCCGGGCCATCGAGGAGGCGTCGGCGGCCGTCCGCGATCTCGCCGAGCCGTACCTGCACGGGCACCTCAACGCGCTCGCCGCCCTCGCCGCACACCACCAGGGCGCACTTGACCGCTGCGTCACGCACCTCGTCCGAGCCGCCCGCGCGCTGGGCGCCGTCGAGGACCCGGACCGGGACACCGCCTGGGGCTGGCACGACCTCGCCATGGCGTACAGCTATCTCAGCTTCCACGGGTACGCCCTGGGCGCCATCGAACGGGCCCGGCAGCTCGGGCTCGTCGCCGGGATCCCCGAGGAGACGTTCGCCGCGCCGGGCATCCGGCTGCGCAACGCCGTTGCCCTGGACCACAACGGCGACAGTGACGGCTGCCTGCGGGTGCTCCGGGACGTGGCCGCCGACCTGGCCCGCTTCGTACGCTCCGGGCGGGCCGGCCGGCTGCGCCCGAGCAGCCTCGCCGCGTACGGCTACGCGGCGGCCCGCCAAGCCGCGCTCGGTGACGAGGTGGAGACGGACGGGAAGTCCGGGCCGGCCCGCCTGATGAGCCACGGTGGGGACAGCTCCCGTGCCCGCGACATGCGTCAGCTCGGGCAGGTGTGCCTCGCCGTCGCGGCCGGACGGCCGATCGAGGCGGTCACCCGGTTGGACACCATCCACGTGTCCAACGAGACACTCGGGGCGGCCGAGCCGGCCCGACTGCGCAGCATCGCGCTGGCCCGTGCCGGCGACCACGCGGCGGCGCACCGAGCCGACCGACTGGCGTTCCGGCTCGCCGCCCAGCGCAACGATCGGCTGCGCGACGTCTACATCGACGGCATCGCCGCCCGGATCGACCACGAGGAGATGCGTCGCGAAGCGGCGCGGTTCGAGGGCGAGGCGTTGACCGACCCGCTCACCGGGCTGCCCAACCGACGCCGGTTGGAGCGCTACATCACGGCGGTGGTCACCCGAGGCGACCGGGTGGTGATCGGTGTCTGCGACCTGGACGGCTTCAAGGCGGTCAACACCCGCCACGGGCACCACTCCGGCGACCTGGTGCTCCAACGCGTCGCCGGAGTCATCAACCGGGTGATGCGCCGGGGTGACTTCGTGGCCCGCTACGGCGGCGACGAGTTCGTGGTGGTGCTGCCGGACACCGGCATGCACGAGGCCACCGAGGTGGCCCGCCGGATCGAGGCCGCCGTCCGACTCGAAGACTGGGAGTCACTGGTGCCGGGGACCCCGGTCGGGGTGAGCATCGGCTTCGCGGAGGTCTCCGGCGGCGGCGGGTTGCGAGACGCGCTCAGCGTCGCCTTCGAGCAGGCCGACCGGGAAATGCTCCGCGCCAAGTCCCGCCCCCGCGCAAGCTGACCGCCCGCGCACCCGCGGCGGCGCGTCCGGCCGGACGGCCGCCGGGTGCGGTCAGCGGCGGGTCAGTTCGGTGTCGCCGGCCAGTCGGGCGGCGCGGTCGGCCTCGGCGAGCGCGTCCAGCACCCCGTCCAGGTCGCCGGCGAGCGCCAGGTCCAGGTTGTACGCCGTGTAGCCGATCCGGTGGTCGCTGATCCGGTTCTGCGGGTAGTTGTAGGTGCGGATCCGCTCCGAGCGGTCCACCGTACGCACCTGCGCCTTGCGGGCGTCCGAGGCGGCGGCGTCGGCCTGCTCCTGGGCGGCGGCGAGCAGCCGGGCCCGCAGGATCCGCAGGGCCTGCTCCCGGTTCTGCAACTGGGACTTCTCGTTCTGGCAGGAGACGACGATGCCCGTCGGCAGGTGGGTGATCCGCACCGCCGAGTCGGTGGTGTTCACCGACTGGCCACCCGGGCCGGACGAACGGAACACGTCGATGCGCAGATCGTTCTGGTCGATGGTGACGTCGACGTCCTCGGCCTCGGGCAGCACCAGCACCCCGGCGGCGCTGGTGTGGATGCGGCCCTGCGACTCGGTGACGGGAACCCGCTGCACCCGGTGCACGCCGCCCTCCCACTTGAGTCGCGACCAGACGCCGTTGCCGCCCTCCGGCACACCCTTGGTCTTGATCGAAAGGGAGACGTCCTTGACCCCGCCGAGGTCGGAATCCTGCGCGTCGATCACCTCGGTGATCCAACCGTGCCGCTCGGCGTAGCGGGTGTACATCCGCAGCAGGTCAGCGGCGAAGAGCGCCGACTCCTCGCCCCCCTCACCGGCCTTGATCTCGACGATCACGTCCTTGGCGTCGTGCGGGTCGCGTGGGATGAGCAGCTCGGCGAGGCGCTCCTCGAGCGCGGGCACGGACCCGGCGATCGACTCCGCCTCGCCCGCGAACGACGGGTCCTCGGCAGCCAACTCACGAGCCGCGGCCAGGTCGGCGCGGGCCTGCTCCAGCTCACCGGCGGCCTTGTGCAGCGGCACCAGCTCCGCGTAGCGGCGACCCACCCTGCGCGCGGTGGCCTGGTCGGCGTGGATGGCCGGATCGGCCAACCGCTTCTCCAGCTCCGCGTACTCGTCGAGGAGACCGGCCAGACGCTCGCTGCTCATGCTGCGGATGCTCCTTCGACGGTGCGACGCCGGCCGGGCCGGGCCGAAGGCCGGCCGCCGGGTGCGTAACAGGGCACAACGCGTACGGCGCCCGCGTCCGGTGGGAAACCGGACGCGGGCGCCGAACGAGGAGTTACTTGGCCTTCTTGGCCTGAACCTTGGCGTACTTCTGCTGGAACTTCGCGACCCGGCCGGCGGTGTCGAGAACGCGCTGCTTACCGGTGTAGAACGGGTGGCAGGCGCTGCAGGTCTCGACGTGGATCGCCCCGCCCTTGGCGGTGCTGCGGGTCGTGAACGTGTTGCCACAGGAGCAGCTGACCTCGGTGGTCACGTACTCCGGGTGGATGTTTGCCTTCATCTCGCCTCGGTCCTCTCGTTGGTGGTCGCCGGGTCGCCGTCATCACTCGTCGCGCCGTACACGACGGGCTCGGGCGTGAACCGGAACCGGTGGCCGATTGACAAGTGTGCCATGGGCCGGAGCCGACCCGGTAATCGGGCCGCACACCTCGTCCGGCATCGTCAACACGTGCTCCCCCATCCGCATTCCCGCTGCCCGACGGGGCATTCGCCCACCCGGCGGGCCGCCGCCGCGTACCCCGCCGGGGGTACGTCCACGACGCCGCGGGGACGCCGATGACCCGCCTGATCGCCACCCGGGGACTGCCCGCCTCGGGCAAGACGACATTCGCCCGTACGCTCCAGCCGTCCGTGGTCCGGGTCAACCGGGACGACCTGCGCCGGATGCTGCACGGCGAGCGGCTCTTCACCCAGTGGGCCGAGGCCCAGGTGACGGTCGTCCAGCGGGCCCAGGTCGAGGCGTTGCTGCGGGCCCGGGCGGACGTCTGCGTGGACGACACGAACCTGCGCTCGCGGACCCTGCGCGACTGGGCTGAGCTGGCCGCCCGGCACGGCGCGGAGTTCGAGGTGCACGACTTCACCGACGTGCCGCTCGACGAGTGCCTGCGCCGCGACGCCGCGCGCCCGCCCGCCGACCAGGTCGGCGCGGAGGCGATCCGTCGGCTGCACGAGCGGTACCTCGAGGGGCGGACACTGCCGTTGCCGGTGCCACAGGCCCGCACCGGACGCCCCGCCGCCGTGCACGCACCGTCGGCCGCGCCACCCGAGATCGTCCTGGTGGACATCGACGGCACCGTCGCGTTGGCCGTGTCCCGCAGCCCGTACGACATGAGCAGGGTGGGTGAGGACCAGCCGAACACGGCGGTGATCGCGGCGGTCCGGGCGATGCACGCCGCCGGGTACGGGGTGGTCTTCTGCTCCGGGCGGGACGCCTCCGCCCGCGCGGCCACCGAGGAATGGCTGGCCCGGCACGTCCGGGTCCCGTACCTCGGTCTGCACCTGCGTGCGGTCGGCGACTCCCGGAAGGACTCGATCGTGAAGCGGGAGATCTACGACCGGGAGATCCGGGACCGTTACCGGGTGGCCGGCGTCTTCGACGACCGTGTCCAGGTGGTGCGGATGTGGCGAGCGCTCGGCCTCACCGTCTTCCAGGTGGCCGACGGCGACTTCTGAGCCCGGCCACGGCGGGGCGGGACACGGCGCGATGGGCGACCGGCGGGAAACGACGAAGGGGCACGGCCACCGCGGCCGTGCCCCTTCGTCGTCGGTCAACCGGGACCTGTTACTCCCCCGGCGTCGACTTCGCGATCTGCATCAGGAACTCGATGTTGGTACGGGACTGCTTGAGCCGGTCCAGCAGGAGATCCATCGCCGCCTGCGAGTCCAGCGAGTGCAGCACCTTCCGGAGCTTGTGGATGATGGCCAGCTCCTCGGGTGCGAGCAGGACCTCCTCCTTACGCGTACCGGACGGGTTGATGTCGATGGCCGGGAAGGTCCGCTTGTCGGCGATCTTCCGGTCCAGCTTCAGCTCCGCGTTGCCGGTGCCCTTGAACTCCTCGAAGATGACCGTGTCCGCCATGGACCCGGTCTCCACGAGCGCGGTGGCGATGATGGTCAACGACCCGCCGTTCTCGATGTTGCGGGCCGCGCCGAGGAAGCGCTTCGGCGGGTAGAGCGCCGTGGAGTCGATACCACCCGACATGATCCGGCCGCTGGCCGGAGCCGCCAGGTTGTACGACCGACCGAGCCGGGTCACCGAGTCGAGCAGCACGACCACGTCGTGTCCAAGCTCGACCAGACGCTTGGCCCGCTCGATGGCCAGCTCGGCCACGGTGGTGTGGTCCTGCGGCGGACGGTCGAACGTGGCCGCGATGACCTCGCCCTTGATCGACCGCTGCATGTCGGTGACCTCTTCGGGCCGCTCGTCCACAAGCACCACCATCAGGTGGCACTCCGGGTTGTTGCGGGTGATCGCGTTCGCGATCGCCTGCAGCACCATCGTCTTACCCGCCTTCGGCGGCGACTGGATGAGTGCCCGCTGGCCCTTGCCGATCGGCATGACCAGGTCGATGACCCGGGTGGTCAGGATGTGCGGCTCGGTCTCCAGGCGCAGGCGCTCCTGCGGGTAGAGCGGGGTGAGCTTGTAGAACTCCGGACGACGCCGGGCCTCCTCCGGCTCCATCCCGTTGATCGTGTCCAGCCGCATCAGCGGGTTGTACTTGTCGCGCCGCTGGTCACCGCTGTTGCCGCCCTCGCGGGCCGCCCGCACCGCGCCGGTGATCGCGTCACCGCGGCGCAGGCCGTACTTCTTGATCTGGGACATCGAGACGTACACGTCGTTCGGGCCGGCCAGGTAACCGGTGGTCCGCACGAAGGCGTAGTTGTCGAGCACGTCGATGATGCCGGCCACCGGGACGAGCACGTCGTCCTCGCTGACCTGCGGCTCACGCCCACCGGTGTCGGTGCCGGTCTCGGTGCGCTCGCCGCGCCCGCGGCGACGGTCCCGGAAGCGGCTGCGCCGGCCACGCCGGCCGCCGCCCTCACCGTCATCGTCGTCGTTGTCCCGCTCGGCGCGCTGACCACGATCGTTGCGATCGCCCCGGTCGTTGCGGTCGTTGCGCTCGCCCCGGTCGGAGCGCTCCGTGCGCTCGTTGCGCTCGCCGCGCTCGGCACGATCGCCCCGGTCGTTACGCTCGCCCCGGTCGGTGCGGTCGGTGCGCTCGGCACGCTCGCCCCGGTCCGCACGCTCGGTGCGCTCCGGACGGTCGGTCCGCTCGGTGCGCTCGGCCCGCTCCGGACGCTCGACCCGCTCCGGACGCTCGGTGCGCTCGGCACGTTCCGGACGCTCGGCCCGCTCCGGACGCTCGGTGCGCTCGGCCCGCTCCGGACGCTCGGCCCGCTCGGCACGTTCCGGACGTTCGGCCCGCTCGCGGCGGTTCTCGCCACGGTCGGCCCGCTCGCCGGCTTCCGCCTCGTCGGTACGCGTCTCGGTCGGACGTGCCGTCTCGGTCGAACGCGCCTCGGACGGACGCGTCTCCGCCGCTGCGGCCCGGCTCCGCCGGGTGCGACCACGGCCCTCGGTCTCGGTGGCTGGCTCGGCCGACGCCGGCTCGGCGCCACGCCCTTCGGCGGCCGGCCGCTCGGCGGTCTCCCGCACCTCGGCGCGCACCCCCTCCCGGGTCGGGGCGGCCGCGGCAGCGACCTCGGCCCGCGGTCGAGGGGTCCCGGCGGCGTTGCCGCCCTGCCGCTCGGAGATCGCGGCGATCAGCTCGCCCTTGCGCATGCGAGCCGTGCCGGAGATGCCGAGCGACGCAGCCAGGCTCTGCAGCTCTGGCAGCAGCATCGCCGACAGACCGGTGCCGCTACGCCGACGACGGGCGGGAGCGGCGGCGGTGGCATCGCCAGCGACGTTGGAAACATCCGACGTCACGTCGGTGGTGTCGCTCAATGGAATCCTTCCCTCGATAAAGGCCGGGACTGCCCGGAGTCGGAACTCAGGTGGCCGGGCGGCCTCGGTGCACCCGCCTCGCAAGGACGCGTCGCGGGAGTCTGTGACACAGCAGCCGGTCGGTATCCCGACTCACCAACGTCGGTGAGCAGGTCTCGCCGTCTGCGGCGACCTGTGGAATCTGCGGTGCGGCGTAGGCCTTTGGCAGGGGTGTGACGGGCTGACCGCCGAGAGCTTCGGGGGTGCGCCGCCTCGCAGGAGATCGCGTGCTTCGCGGCTGTGCTAGGTCTAGAGCGTAATCAACTCTTCCGACCTGCGGCAACAGGGTCCCGCTCGGCGTGTCCAAGTCTACCCCGAGCAACCCGCGCGCCGCTGACGTCTATCGGTAACTGCCAGATCTCCCAGTCTGTTCCCGTTCCGAAGCCTGCCGGAGGCTCGCCGAACGCCAGCACCGTGGGGCCGGCCCCACTGACCACGGCCGCCACACCAGCCGCTCGCAACGCTCTGACCAGGGCCGATGTGCCTGGCATCCCGGATTCCCGATAGTCCTGGTGGAGACGGTCGACGGTCGCCGGCAGCAGCAGACCCGGGTCGGCGGTGAGCGCGTGCACCAGCAGGGCCGCCCGTCCTGCGGTCAACGCAGCGTCGCCGTGCGGCACGGTGGCCGGCAACGCGGCCCGTGCGGCAGCCGTCAATCCGCGCTCCGCCGGGACGAAAACCGTGGGCCGTACCCCGTCCGCGACCGGCAGGGACACCGCCCGCGCACCCGTCGACTCGGACCAGGCCACCGTGAAGCCGCCGAGCAGACACGGCGCGACGTTGTCGGGATGGCCCTCGATCTCGGCGGCCAGCCGGAGCGCTGCCGAGTCGTCCAGCAGGTGCTCCCCGTCGGTGACCAGGGCGCGGGCCAGCAGCACCCCGGCGACGATCGCGGCGGACGAGGAGCCCAGCCCGCGCGCCTGCGGGATCCGGTTGACGCACTCCACGCCCAGGCCCTCGGGGTGGGCGCCGAGCACGTCGAACGCGGCCCGCATGGCCCGCACCACCAGGTGCCGGTCGTCGTCCGGCAGCTCACCGGCACCCTGGCCGCTCACCGTCACGCGGACCCCGCCCGGCGCGACCTCGGCGGACACGTCGTCGTAGAGCCCGAGGGCGAGACCCAGCGCGTCGAAACCCGGGCCCAGGTTGGCGCTGGTCGCGGGGACCCGGACACGAACCGGCCCGGCGGTGAAGTTCGTCGCCACGCGCTCATGCTAGGGCGTGTGTCAAAGTCCTCGGCCAGGGGCTTTGACACACACCCTGGGGCTCGGCGCCGACGATCCGGCCCGCTGCCCGCTGCCCGGGATCGACAGACTCAGCCGGCCGGGTTCGGCACCGGCTCCGGGACCGGGTCGCTGAGCGTGAGCCGGCGGGTGGCGATCCGCCAGCCGACCGCGTACACGAGGGTGATCAGCCCGCAGCCGGCGAGCACGACCCGTTCGTCCACCACGTCCACGACCAGGGCGACCGCCAGCTGACTCACCGAGATCGCCAGCGTCGCGAGCATCATGTCGGTGGCGAAGACACGCCCCCGCAACCGGTCCGGCACTTCGCCCTGGAGGGCGAAGTTCGACATCACCCAGTTGCTGCCGCCGGCGAAGTGCGCGACGAAGACCAGCAGCAGCACCAGCGGGAACCAGCGCACCACCGACGCGCCCAGATAGGACAGCCCGTAGAGCGACATCGACAGCGCGAGCCCGGGCAGCAGCCACGCCCGATTCGTGAGCACCCGGCGCATCAGGATCGGCCCCACCAACGCGCCGGCCCCGCGCACCGCGAAGAGCAGGCCGGCGCCGAGCGGGCCGACACCGTACACGCTGGCCAGCAACGGGAACACGGTCAGCACGCCGTTGCCCAGGCCCACCGCCGACTTCACCGTGACGAGCGCGAGCACCCGGGGGCGGTGCCCGATGTAGCCGAGCGCCTCGCGGACGGCGGCCCAGGTCCGCTGGGCCGGCCGGTCGGTGTCCCGTGGCGCCTGCAACGGGCGGCGGATGCGGGTGGCGAGGCCCGCGGCCAGCGCCAGGGCCACCGCCGCCACCCAGAAGCAGGCGTACGGGCCGGCAGCGGTGCTGAGCACGCCACCGAGCGAGGCGCCGACAACCGTCATGGTGCCCCAGGCCGAGCCGGCGACCGCGTTGCCGGCGGCCAGCTCGTGTGGCTCCAGCACGTTCGGCAGCGCGGCCTGCGCGGCCGGCGAGTAGAACGCCTTGGCCACCGCGACCACCCCGATCGCGACGAGCGCCAGCCACGCCGTTCCGGCGCCCCGCACGCCGAGCAACAGCAAGACGCCGGCCAGCGCGGCCACGTTGGCCGCGATCATGATCTTCCGGCGGTCGAAGCGGTCGGCGATCGTGCCGGTGTACGGCAGCAGCAGCGCCACGATGCCGGTGTCCACCGCCAGGACCAGCGCGCCCCAGACCCCGCTGCCGGTCAGGTGCGGCAACAGCACAAGTAGCGGCACCATGACGAACCAGTCGGCGCCAAAGACCACCAGTTCGGCCAGGAAGAGGTTGCGGAAGCTCCGATTGCCGGTCAGGACCGAGAGGGTGGACGCCACGGAGCGGCACCTTACCTGGTCGGTGTCGGGGCCACACTCGCTCTCAGCAGCGCCGAAACCGTGACGAAGGTGTAACCCCGCGACCGTAGCCCGTTGATCATGTCGGTCAGGCCGCGCAGCGCGACGAGCCGCCGACGCGCCCCCACGTCGTGGCCGAGAACAATCGTTCCCGGTCGGACCTCGTTCACGATCCGCCGGGCGTGGCCGGCCGGATCATCGGGAAACTCCCGCTCCACCATCTGCAGCGACCAGAGCACCAGTTGGTAGTCCAGCCGGGCCGCCGCGTGCAGCACCGCCCCACCCATCTGGCCAAACGGCGGGCGAAGCAGCGTGGGCTGGGTGCCGGTCAGTTCGGCGATCGCGTCGTGGCTTCGACGCAGGTCGTCGTACGCCTCGGTGGGGTCCAGCTCGGCCAGGTTCCGGTGGTCCCAGCTGTGGTTGCCTACCTCGTGCTCCGCGAGCCGGTCGCGGACGACGTCGGCGTGCCGGCGGACCTGCGCTCCGACCATGAAGAAGGTGGCCGGAACCCGGTGCCGGGCCAGGGTGTCGAGCACCATCGGAGTCCACTGTGGCGCGGGGCCGTCGTCGAAGGTGAGGGCCACCAGGCGCTGGCTGGTCCTTCCTGACCAGAAGACCTCCAGCGCACCGGAGCCGACATCCTGCTGCCCGTTTCCGACAGTGGCAGCGCCTGGGCCGGCGGCGACCGGTGCCCGGCGATGAGTTGCCCACCACGCCTCGGAGGTCCCCGCGCCGACGACCACGCCGCCGACGACCAGCACGCCACGGCGCAGCAGGTCACGTCGCCCCCACCCGCGCACGCCTTCGGCCATCCGTCTGCCCCGTTCCACCCGCACCCCCAAGTACCTAGGAGGAGTATGCAAGAAGTCACTTAAGTGTGGGGGTGGTCAAGTCGGAGTATTTCGGGCAGGTACGCCTGGAATGCCCCCGGCAGGACCCTGCCGGGGGCATTCCGAGGTGCGGTCCGACCTACTCGGTCGGCTCCGACGGGGGCAGCGGCGAGGTACGGCTCCGAGGCAGACGCAGCACCTCGAACTGGTCCGTACCCTCCACCAGCGCGGCCGACGGCGCGGACCGCCCGGCCGGCTGCGCGCCCTGGGCGGGAGCCGGGGCGGGCGCGCCACTGGGCACCGACACCTGGTTCGGAGCGGACACCTCGTCGGTGTCCGCCGTCTCCGCCGACCTGCCGGCGCGCCGCCGGTCACGTCGACCCCGCAGGGACTCCTTGGTGTGCTCCACCATCGCGTAGAGCGTCGGCACCAGGATCAGGGTGAGCAGCGTGGAGCTGAGCAGACCGCCGATCACCACCACCGCCAGCGGCTGTGAGATGAAGCCGCCCTCACCGGTCAGCCCGAACGCCATCGGCAGCAGCGCGAAGATGGTCGCCACCGCGGTCATCAGGATCGGACGCAGCCGGCGCCGGCCGCCCTCGACCACCGCCTCCCGAACGCCCATGCCCTTCGCCCGGTACTGGTTGATCAGGTCGAGCAGCACGATCGCGTTCGTCACCACGATGCCGACGAGCATCAGCACACCGATCAGCGCCGGCACGCCGAGCGGCGTCCCGGTGATCAGCAGCAGACCGATCGCGCCCGTCGACGCGAACGGGATGGAGATCAGCAGGATCAGCGCCTGGGTGAGGCTGCGGAACGTGGCCACCATGATCAGGAAGACGATCGCGATCGCCACCAGCACCGCCAGGCCCAGATCACCGAAGGCGTCCGCCTGGTCCGCGCTGACGCCACCGATCGTGAAGCTCGCGCCCGGCACGTTTATGGCGTCCAGCCGCTTCTGCAACTCCTTGCTCGTCGCGCCCAGGTTCGAGCCGGTCGCCGAGCCGGTCACCGACACGCTGCGCTCACCGTCGATCCGAGCGACCTGCTGCGGCCCCTCGCCCTGCGTGACGTCCGCGATGTCGTCGAGCTTGGCCGACCCCACCGGCAGCGCCCGCAGCTCCTCCGCCGTCGTCGGCGGACGCGTGCCCAGCCGCAGCACCACGTTCTGCTGCTGACCGTCGAGGGCGACCTGACCCAGCGGCGCCCCCCGGAACGCCTGCGACACCAACTGCCCCACGGCGGCCTCGGTGAGCCCGGCCCGACCGGCGGCGACCCGGTCGACTGTCACGTCGACCCGCGGCACCCGCTCGGCCAGGCTGGTGGAGACGTCCTCGACGTCCGGGACGCCGGCCATCGCGGCCCGCGCCTCCTCGGCGGCCCGGGTCAGCACCTCCTGGTCGCTGGCCTGGACGACCACCTCAAGCTGGCTGGTGGACGCCTCCTGCCCGCCACCGAAGCTGATCTCACCCACGCCGCTGCCGAGCTTGTCGAACTCCTTGCGCAACACCTCACGCATCTGCTTCGCGTCGGTGTCACCATCGAGCGCCAACGACCAGCTGGCGACGTTGTTGCCGCCTCCACCCGCCCACGGGTTGTCCCCCGCGCCGGCGGTCACCTGGTACGTCTCGACGCCCTTGGTGGCCGACAGCACCGACTCGACCTGCTTGGCCGCCGCGTCGGTGGCCGCCAGGCCACTCCCGGCCGGCAGCTCCTGGCTCATGTTGAGGGTGTCCTGGCCGGAGTCGTCCAGGAAGTTGGTCTCCAACTTCTGGGCCAGACCGAAGGTGCCGAAGAGCACCAGCAGGCCGAGGCCCACGGTGATCCACCGGGTCGACCGCTTGCGGGTGGCGAACCCGACCACCGGCAGGTACGCCCGCTGCAACGGGCTGCGCAGCTCCTTCTCCTCCGCGGCGCGCCGTACCGCCTCGTCGTCCGCGGTGCCGCCACGCGGCTTCAGGAACCAGTACGCGAGCACCGGGATCACGGTCAGCGACACCAGCAGCGAGGCGAGCAGCGCCACCGTCACGGTGATCGCGAACGGTGCGAAGAGCTGGCCCACGAACCCGCCGACCAACGCGATCGGCGCGAACACCGCCACCGTGGTGAGGGTGGACGCGGTCACCGCACCGGCCACCTCGCGGACGCCGGTGACGATGGCGTGCCGCTTCTCCTCGCCGTACTCCAGATGTCGTTTGATGTTCTCCAACACCACGATCGAGTCGTCCACCACCCGGCCGACCGCGATTGTCAACGCGCCGAGGGTGAGCAGGTTGAGCGAGTAGTCACCGATCCACAGGGCGATCAACGCCACCAGCACGGAGAGCGGGATGGAGACCGCGGTGACCACCGTCGAGCGCACCGACAGCAGGAAGACGAGGATGACGATGACGGCCATCACCAGGCCGAGCAGGCCTTCGGTGGTCAACGACTCGATCGACTTCTCGACGAACGGCGCCTGGTCGAAGACGACTGTCAGCTCCGCCCCGGAGGCGTCCTTCAGGTCGGCGAGCCGGTCGCGGATCTCGTGCGAGATCTGCACGGCGTTGCCGTCCGGCGCGGCGGTGACCGCGATGCCGAGACTGTCCTTGCCGTTGGTCCGGGTGATCGCGGTAGCCGGCGCGAGCTGCTGCTCGACAGTTGCCACGTCACCGAGGCGGACCGGCGTCGCGCCCGGGCTGATCACGATGCCGCGCAGGTCCTCCAGGCTGGCGATCGGCGTACCGACCTGCACCGGGAGGGCCAGCCCGCCGTCGGTGACGGTGCCGGCCGGAACGGCCACGCCGTTCGTCTTCAGCGCCGCGCCGATCGCCGTCGGCTGCACCTGGGCAGCGGCCAGCTTCGCCGGGTCCGGGGTGACCACCACGACGTCGTCGCGGGTGCCGGTCACCTCGACCGTGCGGACGCCCTCGATGCCCTCCAGCTCCGGCACCACCGTCGCCCGGAGCTTCTCGGCGAGCGCCCGCTCGTCCGCCGCGCCGGCCGCGGCCAGCACGACCGCCGGCAGGTCGTCGGTGCTGCCCGCGATGACCTGGGGGTCGACGCTGTCCGGCAACTGGGCGTCGATCCGGCTCAGCGCGGTCTGCATCTTGTTGACCACGTCGTCCAGGTCGGTGCCGAACTCGTACGTCACCTGGACGGTGGCCGAGCCCTCACGGGACGTGGAGGTGACCTTGTCCAGCCCCGGGATGCCCTGGAGGGCGTTCTCGATCGGCTCGGTGACCTGCGACTCGACGATCTCGGGGCCGGCACCGGGGAAGGGGGCCACGATGAACGCGGCCGGGAACTCGAGCGACGGCAGCAGTTGCTGCTTCAGCGACGGCACGGCGAACACTCCGAACACCGTGGTCACCACCGCGATGAGGGCGATCAGCCCTCGGTTGGCGAGGCTGAATCTGGCGAGCAGCGACATCGGCCTGGTTCACTCCTGAACGAGTCTGCGGGCGGGGGGATACGTGAAAGTGTGCCGGATTCGATCACCGCAACCCCCGCCGCCCCCGGCGCAGTCCCACCGTCCGACCGCCGTCGCGTCCGCGTGGACGCCGGCGGCCCGCCTCAGGCGAGGTCGAGGGCGCGGGCGGCGGCCATCGGATCGTTGCCGATGGTCAGCGGCGCCGGCGCGGTGGAGATCGCCCACTCCGGGTCTTTGAGGCCGTGGCCGGTCACCGTGCAGACCACTGTCGAACCGGGCGGCACCGCGCCCGCCGCGGCCTGCTGGAGCAGGCCGGCCACGCTTGCCGCGCTGCCCAACTCGACGAAGACCCCCACCTCGCGGGCGAGCAGCCGGTACGCGGAGAGGATCTCCCGGTCGGTCACCGCGGCGATCAGGCCACCGGAGGCGTCCCGGGCGTCCATCGCCTTCGTCCAGCTCGCCGGGTTGCCGATCCGGATCGCCGTGGCGATCGTCGACGGCTCCGGCACCACCCGGCCGGTCACGATCGGGGCGGCGCCGGAGGCCTGGAAGCCGTACATCTTCGGCGTGCGGGTGGTGGTGCCGGCGTCCCGCTCCTCCGCGTAGCCCATCCAGTACGCGGAGATGTTGCCGGCGTTGCCGACCGGCAGGCAGTGGATGTCGGGCGCGTCACCGAGCGCCTCGACGATCTCGAAGGCGGCGGTCTTCTGGCCGTGCAACCGGTCGATGTTCACCGAGTTGACCAACGCGACCGGGTGGTCCTGGGCCAGCTTCGCGGCGAGCGACAGGCAGTCGTCGAAGTTGCCACTGACCTGGAGCAGCTTCGCGCCGTGCACAAGCGCCTGGGCCAGCTTGCCCAACGCGATCTTGCCCTGCGGCACCAGCACCGCGCAGGTGAGCCCGGCCCGCGCCGCGTACGCCGCCGCGGAGGCGCTGGTATTGCCGGTGGAGGCGCAGATGATGGCCTTGTTACCGGCCTCGACCGCCTTCGACACCGCGAGGGTCATCCCCCGGTCCTTGAACGAGCCGGTCGGGTTGGCACCCTCCACCTTGAGGTGCACGTCGCAACCGAGCCGGGCGGACAGCACCGGCGCCGGCAACAGCGGGGTGTTCCCCTCGTGCAGCGTGACGACCGGCGTGGCCGCGGTGACCGGCAGCCGATCCCGGTACGCCTCGATCAGACCCCGCCACATGTCGTTCTCCTCGCTTCTACCGTCGCGCTGACCCGAGCATCAGGGTCACCTTGGACCAGCCTGCCGGAGCTGTCGATGGCACACCCCGGCTTACCCACCTGACGGGACGCGCGAGCCGCCCCGTCGAAGGTGACAACGAATCAGGCGCCGCCCTCGACCCGCAGCACACTGGTCACGGACCGGACAATGTCCAGACCGCGCAGCTCGCCGACGGTGGCGGCGAGCGCGGCGTCCGGTGCCACATGGGTGACGATGACCAGCTCGGCGTCGCCGTCGCGGCCGGGCGACCCACTCGCCGAGCCCTGCCGCACCGTCGCGATCGACACGTCGTGCCGGGCGAACACACCCGCCACGGCGGCCAGCACACCCGGGCGGTCGGCCACGTCGAGGCTGACGTGGTAGCGGGTCAGCGCCTCGCCCATCGGCCGGACCGCCAGGTCCGCGTACGCGCTCTCGCTGGCCGCGCGCACCCCGGCGAGCCGGTTGCGGGACACCGCGACCACGTCACCGAGCACGGCGCTGGCGGTGGGCGCGCCCCCGGCGCCCCGACCGTAGAACATCAGCTGCCCGGCCGCGTCCGCCTCCACGAAGACCGCGTTGAACGCGTCGCCGACGCTGGCCAGCGGGTGGCTGCGCGGAATCATCGCCGGGTGCACCCGGACACTTACCGTCTCCCGGCCGCTCGCGTCGACGCCCCGGGCCGCGATGCAGAGCAGCTTGATCGTGCAGCCCATCGCCTGGGCGCTGGCCATGTCCGCGGCGGTCACCTCGGTGATGCCCTCCCGGTGCACGTCGGCAGCGCCGACCCGGGTGTGGAACGCCAGCGAGGCGAGGATCGCCGCCTTCGCCGCCGCGTCGAAGCCCTCGACGTCGGCGGTCGGGTCGGCCTCCGCGTAGCCCAGGGCGGTGGCCTCCTCCAGGGCCTCGGCGAAGCCGGCGCCGGTCGCGTCCATCGCGGAGAGGATGAAGTTCGTGGTGCCGTTGACGATGCCGGTGACCCGGTTGATCCGGTCGCCGTGCAGCGACTCGCGCAGCGGGCGCAGCAGCGGGATCGCCCCGGCCACGGACGCCTCGTAGTAGAGGTCGCCACCGCCCTCGGCCGCCGCCTCGTGCAGGGCCACCCCGTCCTCGGCGAGCAGCGCCTTGTTGGCGGTGACCACGCTCTTGCCGGCCCGCAGCGCCTCGACCAACCAGCCCCGGGCCGGTTCGATGCCGCCGACGACCTCGATCACGACGTCCACGTCGTCGCGCTTGATCAGGCCGAGCGCGTCGGTGGTGAACAGCGCCTCGTCGACAGGCAGGTCTCCCCGGTCGCGGCCGAGCCGACGGACGGCGATGCCGGCGATCTCCAGCGGAGCGCCGATCCGCGCGGCCAGGTCGGCCGACTGCTCGTGCAGCAGCCGGACCACCTCCTGGCCGACCGTGCCGCAGCCGAGCAGTGCCAAGCGCACAGGTGACGTCATCCCACATCCAAAGCGAGCAGGTCCTCTTCGGTTTCCCGCCGGACGATCAGGCGCGCCTGGCCGTCGCGCACCGCCACCACAGGTGGCCGCGGCACGTGGTTGTAGTTGCTGGCCATGCTCCGGCAGTACGCACCGGTGCCGGGCACCGCGACAAGATCTCCGGGCTGCACGTCGGCGGGCAGGAATTCATCCTTCACCACGATGTCCCCGGACTCACAGTGCTTTCCCACCACGCGGGCGAGCAACGGCTGCGCGGTCGAGGCCCGCGAGGCCAGCGTCGCCGAGTAGGACGCGTCGTAGAGGGCGGTGCGGATGTTGTCGCTCATCCCGCCGTCGACGCTGACGTACGTCCGCAGGCCGTCGAGCGCCTTGACGGTGCCGACCTCGTAGAGGGTGAACACGGCCGGCCCGACGATGGCCCGGCCCGGCTCGATCGACAGGTGCGGCACGGCCAGGTTCTCCGCCGCGCACTCCGAGTCGACGATCTTGCGCAGCCGCTTGGCCAGGTCCTGCGGGGTGGCCGGGTCGTCCTGGGTGGTGTACGCGATGCCGAAGCCGCCACCCAGGTCCAGCTCGGGCAACTCCACCCCGCGCGCGTCGCGGATCTGCGCCTGGAGGGCGAGCACCCGGCGGGCCGAGACCTCGAAGCCGCTGGCGTCGAAGATCTGCGAGCCGATGTGCGAGTGCAGCCCGCGCAGCTCCAGCACGCCCTCGTCGAGGATCTTGAAGGCGGCGTTCGCGGCGGCGCCGCCGGCCAGCGAGAAGCCGAACTTCTGGTCCTCGTGGGCGGTGGCGATGAACTCGTGGGTGTGCGCCTCCACGCCGACGGTCACCCGGACCAGCACCCGGGGCCGGACTCCGCGCTCGCGGGCCAGCGCGGTGAGCCGGTCGATCTCGGTGAACGAGTCGACGATGATCCGACCGATCCCGGCGTCCAGCGCCCGGCCCAGCTCGGCGACCGACTTGTTGTTGCCGTGGAAGCCGATCCGCTCCGGCGGCATCCCGGCCGACAACGCGGTGGCCAGCTCACCCCCGGTGCAGACGTCCAGGTGCAGCCCCTCCTCGGCGATCATCCGGACCACCGCCCGGCAGAGGAACGCCTTGCCCGCGTAGAACACGTCCTCGGTGGGGAAGGCCGCCCGGAAGTCGCGGCAGCGCGAGCGCAGGTCGGCCTCGTCCAGGACGTACACCGGGGTGCCGAACTCGGCCGCGATGTCGCGGACGCTCAGGCCCGCGACGGCGACCGCGCCGTCCGCGCCACGCGTCACGCTGCGCGGCCACAGCGCCGGCACGAGGGCGTTGACGTCGGCCGGGGCACGCAGCCAGGCCGGCCCCCGGTCGCTGATGTCCGCGTGCAGCGCACCAGCCTCATGAGCCCTCATGTCACATCCTCTCGGGTGCGGAGACGCCAAGCAGGTACAGGCCGTTGGCGACCACCGTGCGGGTCGCGTCGTTGAGCCAGAGCCGGGCCCGGTGCAGGTCGGTGATCTCCTCGTCGCCGCGCGGCAGGATCCGGCAGTTGTCGTAGAACCGGTGGTAGGACTGCGCGACGCTCTCCTCCAGGTAGCGGGCCACCCGGTGCGGCTCGCGCAGCTCGGCGGCGGTGGCGACCACCGCCGGGAACTCGGCGAGCGCCTTGAGCAGCTCGTTCTCCTTCTCATGATCGAGCAGCTCAGGGCGGAAGTCCTCGGGCGCGCCCCGAGTCAGCCCCAGATCGGCGGCGTTGCTGGACAGGTTCGCCGTCCGCGCCCCGACATACTGCACGTAGTGGACCGGGTTGTCGTTCTTGGCCCGGGTCCACAGCTCGATGTCGATGTCGATCGGGGAGTCGCTGGAGTAGCGGGCCAGCGCGTACCGGGAGGCGTCCACGCCGATCGCCTCGACCAGGTCCTCCAGGGTGATCACGGTGCCGGCCCGCTTGCTCATCCGCATCGGGGCACCGTCGCGCAGCAGGTTGACCAGCTGCCCGATGAGGATCTCCAGGTTGCGCTCCGGGTCGTCGCCGAAGCAGGCAGCCATCGCCTTCATCCGGCCGATGTAGCCGTGGTGGTCGGCACCCAGCATGATCACGACCCGCTCGAAGCCGCGCTCGCGCTTGTCCAGGTAGTAGGCGCAGTCCGCGGCGAAGTACGTCCACTCGCCGTTGGACTTGCGCAGCACCCGGTCCTTGTCGTCACCGAAGTCGGTGGTGCGCAACCAGGTCGCGCCCTCGGACTCGTAGAGGTGCCCCTGCTCACGCAGCCGGTTCAACGCGAGGTCCAACTCGCCCCGGTCGTGCAGGTCCTTCTCGTTGAAGTAGGTGTCGAACTCCACCCCGAAGTCGCGCAGCGAGGAGCGGATCTCGTCGAACATCAGCGCGACGCCCTCGACCCGGAAGACCTCCTGGGCGGCATCGTCGTCGAGCGAGCGCACCTCCGGCCGGCGGGACTGCACCTCGGCGGCGATCTCGGCGATGTACGCCCCGCCGTAGCCGTCCTCCGGGGCCGGCTCGCCCTTGGCGGCGGCCAGCAGCGAACGGGCGAACCTGTCGATCTGCGAACCCGCGTCGTTGAAGTAGTACTCCGTGCCGACGTCGGCGCCGGTGGCCCGCAGCAGCCGGCTCAACGCGTCGCCGACGGCCGCCCAGCGGACCCCACCGATGTGCACCGGCCCGGTCGGGTTGGCCGAGACGAACTCCAGGTTGATCCGCTCACCGGCGAGGCGGTCGCTGCGGCCGTACTCCGCGCCGGCCTCGACGATCACCCGGGCGAGCTGACCGGCGGCGGCCGCGTCGAGCCGGATGTTCAGGAAGCCCGGACCGGCGATCTCGACCGATTTGATGCCGGCTGACCGGCCCAGCGCGTCGGCCAGGGCAGCGGCCAACTCCCGGGGCGGAACACCCACCTTCTTGCTCAACTGCAGGGCCAGGGTCGAGGCGTAGTCGCCGTGCTCGGGATTGCGCGGTCGCTCCACCACCGTGTGCTCCGGCAGGGCGGCGCGGTCCAGCCCACGCTCGACGAAGACGGCGTGGGCGGCGGCAAGGACGACCGAGGCGAGTTCTGCAGGAGTCACCCAGCCATGTTATCGGGGGTAGACTCGGGCACTCGGCGGCTACCCTGCGCGTCATCCGGTCCGCCACTCCCCTGCCCGACCCGACTTGACGAGGCACGATGAGCATCAGCACCCCCGGTGGCCCTGAGCGCCGCCCGACCGTGGTCAGCACCGGCAAGAAGCCGGCGGCCGGCCGGCCGGCGTCCGGCGCCAAGGCCGGTTCCGGTAAGCCGGCGGGCACCCCGCGGGCCGGCGGCAAGGGCCCGCGCAAGCCGGTCACGCCGGTCAAGGTGAGCCAGGGTCGCGCCTGGGGCCCGATCGCGCTCTTCGTGGCCGTGGGCGTGCTCGCCGTCGGCATCATCGGTTGGGGCGCCTACGCCTCGTTCCAGGGCTCCAAGCCGTGGGACAAGCGGGCCAACGCCATCGACGGCATCGCCAACATCCGCAAGAGCGACGGCGAGAGCCTGAAGTACGAGTCGCACAAGTCGGGCCCGCTGACCTGGAAATACTCGCCGCCGGTGGGTGGCGTGCACAACGCCGCCTGGCAGAACTGCATGGGCGACGTCTACGACGCCCCGATCGCCAACGAGCACGCGGTGCACAGCCTGGAGCACGGCGCGGTGTGGATCACCTACCGCCCCGACCTGCCCAAGGACCAGGTCGACAAGCTCGCCGGCAAGGTGCGCGGCAAGGAGAAGATGCTGATGAGCCCCTACGAGGGCCTGGACAAGCCGATCTCGCTGCAGGCCTGGGGCTACCAGCTCAAGCTCGACAACGCCGACGACTCGCGGATCGACGAGTTCATCAAGGACCTGCGGGTGAACGCCTCCGCCGAGGGCCCGACGGCGCTCTGCAACACCGGCATCACCGCCACCGGCACCACGCCGCGTGAGCTTCCGCAGCAGCAGCAGCCCCAGCAGTAAGGACGCCGATGACCGCCCCCACCACCACCGACAGCGAGTACGACGACACCCCGGCCGCCCCGGACGAGGACGGCCGAGCTCCGGCGTCGCGTTACGGCGTGCTGGCGCTCGCCGTCATGGTGGTGGTGGGGTTGCTCCTCGGCTATGCGGGCGGCCTGCTCACCCCACGGCTCACCCGACCCGGTGACGCCTCCGTCGAGGCGGGCTTCGCCCGGGACATGACGACCCACCACGCGCAGGCGGTGGAGATGAGCCTGATCGCGTACCGGTCGGCGACCCTCCCCGAGGTGCGGCAGATCGCCGTCGACATCGCCACCGGGCAGCAGGGTGAGATCGGCGCCATGCAGACCTGGCTGCGCGAGTGGGACCTCAGCCCCACCGGGTCGAAGCCACCGATGTCGTGGATGTCCGACGGGGCCACCGTCAAGGACGGCCTGATGCCGGGCATGGCCACGCCGCAGCAGATGACCGCCCTGCGCGACGCCAAGGGGATCGAGGTCGACAGGCAGTTCCTGACCTTGATGTACGACCACCACCTGGGCGGCATCCACATGATCGACGCGGCGCTCGACGAGACCGACAACGCCGAGGTCGTGCGGGTGGCACAGACCATGAAGAACACCCAGCAGACCGAACTCAACAACCTCCGGCAGCTCCAGGCGCAGGCGGCCAAGGGCTGACCGACCCGCCGGGCACATCGGGCCCGCGTCCCGCCGCACACCGGCGGAACGCGGGCCCGCCCGCTTCATCGACTCGGTTCAAGGAAGTCGGGCTGTTGCGCGACCGGGACACCCCCGCCGCACGGAATCCGAGTCGATCAACGCCGCAACCTGCCCGCTTGCGCTGCGTGTGTACCAGTTTGGGAGTTATGGCCGGTTAGCGAGGCACAGGCGATTACGTAGCTTCGAGACTTTTCTCCCCACATATCGTGACCAGTTGCGATTCGTGCTCGTTGCCCAAGACGTGGGGGTTGCACTCAGAGACGCACGGCGTTCGGTCACCAGTTGGTGCCGACGCCACACCATCGGCGGTGACGGGGCGGTGGCAGCCGTCCGTCGCGGACAGCGGCAGGGCGAGCCGGGAATGCTCAGCCGCGAACAGGAACTCGAACTGATCGACACACTGCGGGGCGTCCACCCGGACGAGTTCGGCCTGGACGAGGAGCTGTGGACGCGGCAGAGCCTCACCACGCTCATCCAGCGCCGATTCGACATGCCGTTGGACGTCGGGGCGGTCGGGGCGTACCTGCGGGCCTGGGGGTTGGGTCCGCGCGAGCCGCGCGAGCGGGCCTGTGGGCTCTGCGTCAGCGCGGTCGAGCGCTGGGTCCGCAGCGACTACCCGACGATCACCAGGGCCGCCCAGGAGCACCTGGCGGAGGTCTACTGGATCGGTCGGATCCGGCTGCGCGGCACCATGCCGGCAGCGGACGTGATCTCCGCTGTCTCGTCCCGAGGCCGGGTGCGCTTCATGATCACCACGCCGACGGTGGACCCGCCGCTCCCCCGCGACTTCGTGCTGCGACTCAGCGGCGAGGAGCAGCGCACCGTGCACCTGATCGTGGACGGCTCCTGGCCGCGCAACGAGTGGCCCCGCCGACTCCCCCGGCGAATCGTCCTGCACCCGCTGCCGAGCTGCGGGCGGGCCGTCGCGGCCGCCTGAGCACCGGGCGGGCCGGTCGCCGACACGATCGGCTCGCCCGATACCGATTCGGCGTACGCGGAGGAGGTTTGCTAGTCTTCTCCAGTCGCTGAGCCCCCGTAGCTCAGGGGATAGAGCACCGCCCTCCGGAGGCGGGGGCGCAGGTTCGAATCCTGCCGGGGGCACACTTGCCAAGAAATCTCTGATTGCACCAAAAGGCCTCTGACCAGGTAAATCCCGGTCAGAGGCCTTAGCTATGTGTTCCGACCGCGGCTGCCGAGCACCGGTTGTCGTTGGCGCCTACGCGCCGGGCGGGCCGGCCACCATGCTCGCGCGCAGGAGTTGGTCGCGGACCGGTATCGCGTACCGCAGGTGGGTCATCCGTGCGGCCAGGCCAGCCATGCGGGCCAGCCTCTGGGTGGCCGGCCGACGCCGGCGATCGTATTCGTGCAGGGCCTGCTCGACAGTGGGCGTCTCGCGCAGGTGGGAGGCCAGCGCCACCGCGTCGATCATCGCCTCGCACGCGCCGCGCCCCAGGTCGGGTGTCATGGCGTGGGCGGCGTCGCCGAGGAAAGCCACCGTGCCGCGCGTGAAGGACGGCAGCGGCGGCGTCACGTACACGTCGTGGCGCAGCACCGCGGGTTCGTCGATCGCGTCCAGGACGGTACGCACCGGCGGCACCCAACGGCCGAACATGCTCCGCAGTTCGGCGAGCTCCTCGCCCGGGCGGAACCGGCCCTCCGGTGCCGCCGCCGACGCGTACCAGTTGGTGCGACCGCCCTCCTGCGGTGTCACACCGAACTTGAGGCCCCGGCCCCACATTTCCACGAACATGTCGGTGGGCATGTCCTCCACCACGCCGCGCCACGCCGTGCTGCCGGAGAATCGTGCTCGATACGCCGGGCCGAACACCTTTTCGCGGGCCTGGCTGAACACGCCGTCGGCCACCACGACCAGCTCGACATCGCCCACCTCGGTGACGTCGTCCACCGGATCGCCGGTCCGCAGCTCCACCCCCGCTTCCATCGCCGTGTCGTGCAGGATGGCGAGCAGTCCCGGCCGGGACAACAGGTAGACATGGTCGCCGGTGCGCCGGTGCAGCCGTTTTACGTCGATCGTCGCGATGCGGGAGCCGTCCGGACGCAGGAAGACGCCGGCCTGCTGTCGTCGCCCGGCCTGGCGGACCAGGTCGCCGACGCCGATCGCGTCCAGCGCGCGCAGCGCCACGGGCCACATGCCGAGCGCCGTGCCCGTGCTCGGCAACTCCCTGTCCCGCTCCCGGACGGTGATCGTCCAGCCCGCGCGCCGCAGCGCGATCGCCGCCGTCAGCCCACCGATGCCCCCGCCGATGATCACCGCACGTCTCTCCATCTCCCCACGCTACAACACCTGTTGTTTTGAGACTACGGATGTTGTGGATCGAATAGGGTGAGGCCGTGCCATCCCGCGAAGAAACCCTGCTCGATGCCGCCATCGGCATCCTCGGACGCCACGGCGTACGGGCGTTGACACATCGCGCGGTCGACGCCGCCGCCGCGGTGCCAACCGGTTCCACGGCGAACTACTTCAAGACCCGCGACATGCTGATCAGCGCCGTGGCCGATCGATTCGCCGACCGTGACCGCGCCACCTGGCAGGCGATCGCGGGCTTCGTCCGCCCCACCACCGCGGTCGAGTTGGCGGCTGCGCTCGCCGCGTACGTGCACCGTGCGCTCGGCCCGGAGCGCGCCCTGACCATCGCCCGATATGGCCTGTTCGTCGAGGCGGCGCTGCGCCCGGAACTACAGGGGCGACTTGCCGAGGCGGCCCTCTCCGTCCGGACGTGGGGCACGGAGTGGCTGCGCGCGATCGGCTCCACCGACCCGGAGAGCGAATGCGCGGCGATCCTCGACTACCTGGACGGTCTCATCTTCCACCAGCTCACGTTTCCCGGCCCGGCCGACACGGTGGAGGCGGCGATCACGCAGACGGTGTGCCGTCTGTGCACCACTGCGACGTGACCGGCGAACGGCCGGACAACGACCTACCGCTGATCAGGAAGGCCGGGCGCCGGCGTGGGACCGGCGGCCGAGGTGGAGCGCAGTCCGCGGTCGACGAAGGCGATGAGCCACTCGAAGCTTTCGTCGATGTCGGTGGACCACTGGAATCCGTTGGTGGCCTGCAGGGTGGCGAAGCCGTGGAAGATGCTGCGCAACGCTCGCAGGGCGTGGGTCGTGTCCTGCGGGGCGATGTCGTATCCCCGTAGGACCGCCTCGAAGGGTCCGAGCCCTCGCCTTTCCGCGATCACGATGGGGTCGTCCGGACCGGTGGGGGCGATGCCGATGGTGGCCGCGTACCGGCCTGGGTGTGCGACCACGAAGTCGCGGAGCGCACGGGCGGCGGCGGCCAGCGCGTCCCGCCCGGAGCGGCCCTGGGTGGCCGCGCCGATCGCGTCGGCGGCCTCGGCGATGGCGAGGGCAGCGATGCGTCGGTTGAGGTCGTCCTGGCTGGCGATGTGCTTGTACAGCGACGGGGTGCGCACCCCGACCCGTTCGGCCAGCCGGGCCATGGTCAGCTCGGCGAAGCCGACCTCGTCGGCGAGCGCGGCGCCGGCCGCGACGACCGTGGCCGGGTCCAGGCCCGCCCTAGGCACGGACGCCGGCCAGGAAGGGCAGGACCACGGCGAGGGTCTGCTCGGGGTACTGGACGTGCGGGTAGTGACCGGCGCCGTCGATCATCGCCAACCGACCCAGTCCGCTCGGCAGGTCGGCGACGATCGCCTCGCCCTCGGCCCGCGGTGAGACCCAGTCGGGGTCGAGGGCGCCCTGCACGATCAGCGTCGGGCAGGTGACGTTGCCGAGCTGCTCGCCGGCGTCGACGGGAGAGATGGTGCCCATCTTCTGCAGGACCTTCATCCGGCCCGGCTCCCGCAGCATCGAGATGATCTGCCCCAGGCGGGAGTCCCAGTCCACGGGCTTGGTGCCGGGGTAGGCGAGGTCGAGGTACCTGGACCACTGCTTGGTGCTGCCGAGGATCGTCGTTCCCATCAGGGCGGTCGCGCCGCGACGGTAGGCCGCCACGCGCATGTCGCCGAGCTTGACCTGCTGCTTGCGGGTGAAGGGCGCGAGTTCGACAAGTGCGGTGATCAGCTCCGGGGCCAACGCCCCGGCGATCGTGGCCGCGCCGCCGGCGATGGAGTGCCCGATGAGCACGGCCGGCCCGCCGAGGTGCTTGACCAGGGCGATCAGGTCACCGGCGAGGGCGGTGCGGGTGTAGGAGGTCCACCCGACGCTGGACTCCCCGTGGCCGCGCAGGTCCATCGCGGCGACCCGGTAGCCGGCCTGCACCAGTGCGGGAGCGAGGAACCGGTAGGCCTCGCGGCTGTCACCCATGCCGTGGGCAAGCACCACCAGCGGGCCGGTGGCGCCGGTCACCTCGTAGGCGATGGTCCCGCCGTCGACGTTCAAGAACTCAGTCATGACTACCTCCAGGTGGCCCGTTAGCGCGTCGGCTAACCGCGTTAGCCAAAAGCTATCAGCATTAGCTTACGGAGGTCAAGCCCGGGTGCGCCGCCGCCACCCGCACCCAGCGACGCCCTGCGGACGTAAATGATCAACAATGGCGTCATGCTGTTTCTCGGGTTGCTGCTCGCCGCGCTGGCCGGGGCCGCCATCGCGACGGTCCTCACCGTTCGCGGGCTCCGCGCGGTGTTCCGGAACAACGAACGGCTCCGGGCGGCGGCGCTCCTCGCCGGTGCGGCCACGGTCGGCGTGTATGCCTGGGGCCTGCTCCACCTCGGCTACGCGGTGCTGCAGGCGGAGGACGGTGGAGCCGGCTCGTTCCCGATCGCACCCTGCCGCGAGGCCGGGCCGCAGCGGGCAAGCCAGGTCGACGGGTACGACGTCAGCTACCTACCGCTGCGCTTCGAGTGCCACCTGAGCGGTGGGGGCGCCTACGTCACCTCGACCGTGCCCGGGTACGTCAACCCGGGCACGGTCGGCCTCGGCCTGCTCACCGCCACCTGCGGAATCCTCGCCACGACAACGGCACGACGAGTCCGGCCGCCGGTGGCGTGACGTCCGGACGAAGTCAGCTGCCGACGTACGCCGCCAGGTGCTCACCGGTGAGGGTGGCGCGACCGGCGACGAGGTCGGCGGGGGTGCCCTCGAAGACGATCCGACCACCGTCGTGGCCGGCCCCGGGACCGAGGTCGATGATCCAGTCGGCGTGCGCCATGACCGCCTGGTGGTGCTCGATGACGATCACCGACTTGCCGGCGTCGACGAGGCGGTCGAGCAGGCCGAGCAGTTGCTCGACGTCGGCCAGGTGCAGGCCGGTGGTCGGCTCGTCGAGGACGTAGACGCCGCCCTTCTCAGCCATGTGGGTGGCCAGCTTGAGGCGCTGCCGCTCGCCGCCGGACAGGGTGGTGAGCGGCTGGCCCAGGCTGAGGTAGCCGAGCCCGACGTCGGCGAGCCGGTCGAGGATGGCGTGCGCGGCAGGCGTACGTGCCTCGCCGGTGCCGAAGAACTTCTCGGCCTCGGTCACCGACATCGCGAGCACCTCGCTGATGTCGCGTCCGCCGAAGCGGTATTCCAGCACCGAGGCCTGGAACCGCTTGCCCTCGCAGTCCTCGCAGGGTGCGGCGACGCCGGCCATCATCCCGAGGTCGGTGTAGATGACGCCGGCTCCGTTGCAGCTCGGGCAGGCGCCCTCGGAGTTGGCGCTGAACAGCGCCGGCTTCACGCCGTTGGCCTTCGCGAACGCCTTGCGGATCGGGTCGAGCAACCCGGTGTACGTGGCCGGGTTGCTGCGCCGCGAGCCACGGATCGCGCCCTGGTCGATCGAGACCACGCCGGCGCCGGCGGGGATCGAGGAACGCACGAGCGAACTCTTGCCGGAGCCGGCGACGCCGGTGACGACGACGAGCACCCCGAGCGGCACGTCGACGTCGACGTCCTGGAGGTTGTTGGCCGTCGCGCCGCGGATCTCCAGTGTGCCGGTGGGCGTGCGTACCGTCTCCTTGACGGCGGCCCGGTCGTCGAGGTGGCGGCCGGTGCTGGTGCCGCTGGCGCGCAGGCCGTCCAGGGTGCCCTCGTAGCAGACGGTGCCGCCGTCCGTGCCGGCGCCGGGACCGAGGTCGACGACGTGGTCGGCGATGGCGATGGCCTCCGGCTTGTGCTCCACGACCAGGACGGTGTTGCCCTTGTCGCGCAGTTGGAGCAGCAGCTTGTTCATCCGCTGGATGTCGTGCGGGTGCAGCCCGATCGTCGGCTCGTCGAAGACGTACGTAACGTCGGTGAGCGACGAGCCGAGGTGGCGGATCATCTTGGTGCGCTGGGCCTCGCCGCCGGAGAGGGTGCCCGACGGCCGGTCGAGCGAGAGGTAACCCAGGCCGATCTCCTCGAACGAGTCGAGGAGGTGTTGCAGCCCCGCCAGCAACGGGGCCACCGACGGCTCCTCGATCCCCCGGACCCAGGCGGCGAGGTCACTGATCTGCATCGCGCAGGCGTCGGCGATGTTCTTTCCCCTGATCTTCGACGACCGGGCCTCCTTGCTGAGGCGGGTGCCGGCGCACTCGGGACAGGTCGTGAAGGTCACCGCCCGCTCCACGAAGGCGCGGATGTGCGGCTGCAAGGCGTCGATGTCCTTGGCCAGGAAGGACTTCTGGATCGACGGGATCAGACCCGAGTACGTCAGGTTGATCCCGTCGATCTTGATCTTGGTGGGCTCCCGGTGGAGCAGGTCGTGCTGCTCCCGGTTGGTGAACTTGCCGATCGGCTTGTCCGGGTCGAAGTAGCCGCAGCCGCGGAAGATCCGGCCGTACCAGCCCTCCATGCTGTAGCCCGGGATCGTGATCGCACCCTCGTTGAGCGAGAGGCTGTCGTCGTACAGCGCCGACAGGTCGATGTCGTTGATCGACCCCATGCCCTCGCAGCGCGGGCACATCCCGCCGAGCCGGGTGAAGGTCGCCTTCTCGGTCTTCGTCTTGCCCACGCCACGGTCGACGGTGATCGCACCGCTGGCCTTCACCGAGGGGACGTTGAAGGAGTACGCGTTTGGCGAGCCGATGTGCGGCTGCCCGAGGCGGCTGAACAGGATGCGCAGCATCGCGTTGGCGTCGGTGGCGGTGCCGACGGTGGACCGGGAGTTGGCGCCCATCCGCTCCTGGTCCACGATGATCGCCGTGGTCAGGCCGTCCAGCAGGTCGACCTCGGGCCGCGCCAGCGTCGGCATGAAGCCCTGCAGGAACGCGCTGTAGGTCTCGTTGATCATCCGCTGCGACTCGGCGGCGATGGTGCCGAACACCAACGAGCTCTTGCCGGAGCCGGAGACACCTGTGAACACGGTCAGCCGGCGCTTCGGGATCTCGACGCTGACGTCCCGGAGGTTGTTGACGCGCGCGCCCTGCACACGGATCAGATCGTGGCTGTCCGCGACGTGCGGCGTGGACGGCGGGGTGGCCGTGCTCATCAGGTCTCCATCTGTCCGGGGTCGGACGGGTCAGCGCGCTTCCTGGATGCGGATCAGATTGCCGGCGGGATCGCGGAAGGCGCAGTCCCGCACGCCGTACGGCTGCTCGGTCGGCTCCTGGACGACCTCGGCGTCGGTGGCCTCCAGCTTGGCGAAGGTGGCGTCGAGGTCGGTGGTGGCCAGGTTGACGCCGAAGTAGCTGCCCTTCGCCACAAGTTCGAGGATGGTCTGCCGCTCGTCGTCGGTGATGCCCGGGTTGGCGGCCGGCGGGTGCAGGACGATGGCCGTGCTGGGCTGGCCGGGGGGCCCGACGGTGATCCAGCGCATCCCCTCGTAGCCGACGTCGAGGCGGACCTCGAAACCGAGGATGTCGCGGTAGAAGGCCAGGGAGGCGTCCGGGTCGGTGTGCGGCAGGAAGCTCGAGTGAATGGTGATGTCCATGCTGGTCACGCTAGTTGCGGCACGGTGACCCGCGCTTCTCGATTCCTGACCGGTCTGGTCACCTGCTTCACCACGCACGACGGCAGCCCCGCCGTCGCCTGTGCCGCCTGCCGCCGGTAGACGCTCGGCGGCACACCGACCAGCTCGGTGAAGCGGGTGCTGAAGGTGCCCAACGACGAACAGCCGACCGCGAAACAGACATCGGTGACGCTGAGGTCGCCACGACGCAGCAACGCCATCGCGCGCTCGATGCGCCGCGTCATGAGATAGCTGTACGGAGATTCGCCGTAGGCGAGCCGGAACTCGCGGCTGAGGTGCCCCGCCGACATGTGCGCGCCCCGGGCGAGCGCCTCGACGTCCAGGGGCTGCGCGTACTCCCTGTCGATCCGGTCGCGGACCCGGCGCAGCCGCGCGAGGTCGCCCAGTCGCTGGGTCGCGTCGGGTTTGCTGCTCACCTGGGAAATCGTGCCACAACCCACCGACAACGGGCCGTCCGCCGGGCGCGGGTGGGGGCCGGCGATCCTGGTCAGCCGGCCTCGCGGCGGGCGCGAGCCCGACGCTTTCCCTCGTGCATGGCCTGCACCCGGGCCACCGGGATCATCCGGCCCTCGGCGACCAGGTCGGCGGGGAGCGCCTGCGGGGCCGGCATCAGCGCGGCCCACGGATCACCGTCGCCGAGCAGTGCCGGCGCGGTCCGGATGGTGAAGTCGGCGGGGGTCACCTCGGTCAGGTCGGCCCAGTCGACCGGGAAGGAGACCGGCATCCCGGGGCGCAGTCGGGGGCTGTACGTGGCCACCACCGTCGCGCCACCCGCGCGGGTGGCGTCCACGAAGACCCGACCACCCCGGTCCTCCTTGATGTACGCGGTGGTGGCCAGCGCCGGGTCGAGCCGCTCGGCGCGCACGGCGAGCGCCCGGGTGGCCGCGGCCAACTCCTCCGCCGTGGGGTCGCCGGCCACCGGGACGAACACGTGCACGCCCTTGGCACCACTGGTCTTGACCGCACCGGCCAGGCCGGCGTCGGCGAGCGCCTGCCGGACCAGCAGGGCCGCGGCGACGGCCGCCCGGAAGCCGTCGCCCTCCGGCGGGTCGAGGTCGAGCACCAGGTGCGTCGGGCGGTGCGGATCCGCCGTGGTGGCAAGTGTCGGGTGGTACTCCACCGCCCGCTGGTTGGCGAACCAGAGCAGGGTGCGGCGGTCGTCGCAGAGGGCGTACGAGATCTCCCGGTGTGACGCCTCCGCCCAGACCGGCACCCGGCGGACCCAGTCCGGGGTGTAGCGGGGCAGGTTCTTCTGCATGAAGGGCGGCTGGCCGGGGCGGACCCGGATCACCGACAGCGGGCGGTCCCGGAGCTGCGGAAGGATCCGCCCACTGACGGCGTCGAGGTAGTCGACCAGGTCTCGCTTTGTCGCGTCGTCGCGGTCGGACAGCGGCTGGTCCAGGTTTGTCAGGGCCACGCCGTCCCGGGTCTCGTCAGCCTCGCTCACCCGACCACCTTCGCGGCCCGGGTGCCGTCGGTCAACCGGACGCGGCGCTCGGGAACGGATCGGTTCCGGCCCCCAGCGTGGCCGGCCCCGACGGATCGGCGTCCGGTCCGAGCCCGGCGGGGCGTCGGGGCAGTGTCGTCACCGCTACCAGCAGCGCGGCGACCACCAGGGCGGCGGCCACGGCGAACGCGGTCCGGTAGCCGGCGGCCAAGGCGGCCGTCTCGGCCCAGCCGGCGGCCCGTAGTCCGTCGGCGCGGGCGGCGGCCAGGGTGGCAAGCGCGGCCAGGCCGACCGCCCCACCGACCTGCTGGGTGGTGTTGGCCAGGCCGGACGCGAGCCCGGCGTCCGCGTCGGTCGCGCCGGCCATGGCCAGGGTCGTGACGGCCGGCAGGGTCAGACCGCCGGCCACTCCGAAGATCAGCATCGCCGGGAGTACGTGGACGACGTAGGCCCCGTCGGCGGGCAGCCGGGCGAGCAGCAGGAAGCCGACGGTGGCCAGGCCGAGCCCGGCCACCAGCACGGTCCGTGCGCCCCAGCGGGCGATCAACCGACCGGCCAGCCCGAGTGACACCACCGCGATCACCACCGGGGTGGGCAGGAAGGCCCAACCGGTCGCGGCGGCGTCCAGTCCGAGCACCAGTTGCAACTCCACGGCGAGCAGGAACTGGAAGCCGAAGTACGCGCAGACCATGAGGAACTGCACGGCGTTCGCCGCCACCAGACCCGGAACGCGCAGCACCCGGCCCGGCACCAGCGGGGTCGCCGCCGCCCGTTGGCGGAGCACGAACGCGCCGAGCAGCAGCGCCGCGAGGGCGACCGCGCCGAGGGTCCGCGGGCTGGTCCAGCCGTGTTCGCCGGTCCCCACGATGCCCAGCACGGCGGCCATCAGCCCGGCGGTGACGAGCAGCGCGCCGGGCAGGTCCAGGCCAGCCCGCAGGCCGATGCCCCGTTCGGCGGGGAGCCGGCGGACGGCCGTGAGCAGGATGGCCGCCCCGATCGGGAGGTTGACCAGGAAGATCGCCCGCCACCCGGCCACCTCGGTGAGCACGCCACCGGCGACGGTGCCGACCGACGCGCCGGCCGCGCCGGTGAAGCTGAACACGGCGATCGCGCGGGCCCGTTCGGCGGGTTCGGGATAGAGCCGGACGATCATGCCGAGGCTGACCGCCATGGCCAATGCCCCGCCGACGCCCTGGCCGAAGCGCGCGGCGACCAGCAGCGTCGGGCCGGTGGCGACCGCGCAGGCCAGCGAGGCCAGGGTGAACAACGCGACACCGGCCAGGAAGACCCCCCGCCGGCCGAGCAGGTCGCCGAGCCGGCCGGCGAGCAGCAGCAGCCCGCCGAACGCGACCAGGTACGCGTTGACCACCCACGCCAGGCCTGCGGCGGTGAAGCTCAGATCGCGTTGTACGGCGGGCAACGCCACCGCCACGACCGTGCCGTCCAGGATGATCATCAGGCTGCCGGCGCAGAGCACGAGCAGCGCCGGCCAGCGCGACGGAACGACGCGGTCCATGAAAACTCCTCCTTGGTGCACGGTTTGTTACCGAGGTCATCGTCTGTGACCATGAACCGGAGCGGAAGGAGGCACTCTGATGTCCCAGAGGAACAGCGATGTGTCCGCGCTGGCCACCGAGCTGACCTGCACGGCCGAGAACGTGCCGTTCGCACCGGGGCAGGCTCGGGCGTGCACCGTCCGCCAGGTGCTCGACCGGGTCGGCGGCAAGTGGAGCATCGGCATCCTGGTGGCCGCCTCGAACGGGCCGGTGCGCTTCACCGAGCTGGAGCGGCACATCGAGGGGATCAGCCGCCGGATGCTCACCCTGACGCTGCGCAACCTGGAACGTGACGGCCTGCTGCGCCGCACGGTCTATCCGACAGTTCCGCCAAAGGTCGAGTACACCGCCACCCCGATGGCCCTGGAGCTGTACGAGTCGCTCGTGGCACTGACCGCCTGGGCCGAACGGCACCGCCGCGCCATCGCCGAGGCGCGGACCAGGTACGACGCCGAACACGCCTGATGAAACCCGGCCGAGGTGTGGTGAACGCCACCGCCTTCCTCTGACCGATCGGTCAGGGTCTGACCGATCGGTCAGGCATGCTGGTTTGCGGGAGGTGGACCGACCATGATCAGAGCGGTGTCCGACACGCACGGCGAGATCCTCGCCGCGGCGGCTCGGCAGTTCACGGTGAGCGGCTACCGGGGCACTTCCCTGCAGGACATCGCCCGCGAGGTCGGCTGCTCCAAGGCCACCGTGCTCTACCACTTCGCCAACAAGGAAGCCCTGCTCGCCGAGCTGATGGCCCCGGCGATCGGCGTGCTGCGCGACCTCGACGACCGACTCACCGGCCAGACCGGTTCGGCCGCGCAGGAGGTCGCCGCGAAGGGCTTCGTCGACCTCGCGGTCCGGTTCCGGCGGGAGATCGCGGTGCTGCGCGGCGAGTTCCCGGAACTGCTGTGCCAGCCCGCCTTCGCGCACATCCAGCAGATCTCCGACCGACTGCGCGACGCGTTGGCCGGCCACTCCGACAAGCCGGGCGCCCGGATCGCCGCGCTGGTGCTGCTCGCCGGCATCTCCGAGGCGTGCGGCGAGTTCAGCGACATCCCCGACGACGACCTGCGCTCCGCCCTGCTCACCCTCGTCCGGCGGGCCGTCGAACCCGTCGACGCACCCCTGCCCCAACCACCCACGACCGAGGACAAGGACTCCTGATGGCCACCCTGCTCTACCGGCTCGGCCGGGGCGCGTTGCGCCGGCGACGGCTCGTCGTCGCGCTCTGGCTCGTCGTACTCGTCGTCGCCGGCCTGGCCGCGGCGACCCTGCGCGGTCCGACGGCGAGCAACTTCACGATGCCCGGCACCGAGAGCCAGCGCGCGCTCGACCTGCTCGCGGAGCAGTTCCCCGCGGCCAGTGGCGCGACCGGCACCATCGCGGTCAAGGCGCCCGCCGACGGCCAACTGGCCACCCCCGAGGGCCAGGCCGTGGTGCAGGAGCTGGTCCAGGAGGCCTCGGCCCTGCCCGGCGTGGTCGGCGCGGTCAACCCGCTCCAGGTCGGCGCGGTCTCGCCCAACGGCCGGTACGCGCTGGTCCAGGTCCAGTTCGCCAGCGGCGGCGACGACGTGACCGACGAGCAGCGCACCGCGTACGAGGAGGTCGGCGCCGCCGCCGAGGCGAAGGGTTGGCAGGTGGCCCCCGGTGGCGAGGTGCTGGGTGGTGAGCCGGAGATCGGCTCCACCGAGGCGCTCGGCGTCCTGGTCGCCGCGATCGTCCTGATCATCACGTTCGGCTCCCTGGTTGCCGCCGGAATGACGATGCTCAACGCGCTGATCGGCGTGGGCGTCGGCATGGCCGGCCTGTTCGCGCTCAGCGGCGTCATCGAGTTGACGAGCACCGCGCCGATCCTGGCGCTGATGCTCGGCCTCGCCGTCGGCATCGACTACTCGCTGTTCATCACCTCGCGGCACCGGCAGAACCTGCTCGACGGCCTGTCCCCGGAGGAGGCGGTCGGCCGAGCGGTCGGCACCGCCGGGTCCGCGGTGGTCTTCGCGGGCGCGACGGTGGTCATCGCGCTGGCCGGACTGGCCGTGGTGAACATCCCCTTCCTCACCGTGATGGGTCTCGCCGCCGCCGGCACGGTCACCGTCGCGGTGCTCGTCGCGATCACCCTCCAGCCGGCGCTGCTCGGCTTCGCCGGTCGCCGGGTACTCCCCCGCCGGCTGCGGGCAGCGGTCACCGACGACACGACCGCCGACCCCGGCGCGGCCGTCGACCACTCGGGCCACCTCGACCGGCCGGCCGCCCAGACCGCCCCCGCCGAGGACGAGTCCCGGTTCGGGTTCCGCTGGGCGCGACTGATCACGCGGTTCCGCGTACCTGTCATCCTGGTCGGTCTGCTCGGCCTGGGGCTGCTCGCGCTGCCCACGCCGGACATGCGGCTGGCCCTGCCGGGCGCCGCGACGGCCGCCGTCGGCTCACCCGCCCGGGTGGCGAACGACCTGACCGTCGAGGGTTTCGGCGCGGGTTTCACCGGCCGCCTCGCGGTGGTGATCGCCGGTGACAGCCCGCAGGCCACCTCGGCCGCCGTGCCGCAGGTGACAGCCCTGTTGCAGCGCACCGAGAACGTCCTCGCGGTGGCGCCGCCCCAGCTCAGCCCGGACGGCCGGACCGCGCTGCTCGGCGTGGTGCCGAAGACCGGCCCGACCGACGAGGCCACCGAAACCCTGGTGCACGACATCCGCCGCTCGGTGAGCGGTATCCGGGACGCGGACGTCCTGCTCACCGGCGTCACCGCCATCGGCATCGACGTCTCCGAGAAGCTCTCCGACGCGCTACCGATCTACCTGCTGCTCGTGGTCGGGCTCTCGGTGCTGCTGCTGATGCTCGTGTTCCGCTCGTTGCTGGTGCCGATCAAGGCGGCGCTGGGCTTCCTGCTCACCGTGGCCGCCACGTTCGGCATCACGGTGGCGGTCTTCCAGCAGGGGCACCTCGCCGACCTCGTCGGACTGGACACGCCCGGCCCGCTGATCAGCTTCCTGCCGATCCTGCTCATCGGCATCCTGTTCGGGCTCGCCATGGACTACGAGGTGTTCCTGGTGTCCCGGATGCGGGAGGACTTCGTCCACGGCAAGTCCGCCCGACAGGCCACCATCAGCGGCATGGGGCACGGCGCCCGGGTGGTCACCGCCGCCGCGCTGATCATGATGTCGGTCTTCGGGGGCTTCGTCTTCCTGGAGGACCCGGTGATCAAGTCGATGGGCTTCGCGCTCGCGGTCGGCGTCGCCATCGACGCGTTCGTGGTCCGGATGACAATCGTCCCCGCGGTGATGTCGCTCCTCGGTGACCGCGCCTGGTGGCTGCCGAAGTGGCTCAACCGCGCCCTCCCGAACGTCGACATAGAAGGCGAAGGCCTCCGCACCCACCTGGAGGAAAAAACCCCAGCCCGGGTCTAACCCCGCCCCCAACCCCACCCGGTCGACCATGGAGTTGTGGTGCCCGTCGTGCCCCGATCCGAGGCCTTCGTCGCGCACCACAACTCCATGATCGACGCGATCGGGCACCGTTGTCAGACGCCCGCCGGGTACGTCTCCATCTCGCCGGGTGCCGCCGGCACCGGCAGTGGGTGCAGGGCTGTGGTGTCGTCGCACCAGATGAAGGCGTCGTAGCGGTCGCCCAGCCTGGTCGGCACGTAGTTGCCCCACGACTCGAAGGACGGGTCGTAGACGACGCCGATCGCCCGGTGGTCCACGGTGTCGGTCACCCAGCCCGGTTGGTCGTCCCCGCCGAAGATCAGCACAGCCCGGTCCGGCATCAGCTCGTGCAGCCGCCGCTCGACCGACCCCTCCCGGGCCGGCGGCACCACCATCGGCTCCGGGGGCGAACCCCACCGGGGAGCGGCGATCACCGTGCCCCGGTAGCTGCCGAAGCCGACCAGCGCCACGGCATCGTCGCCGTGCCGTTCCCGGGCCAACTGACCAATGTTGACCATCCCGTCGGCAGCCATGTCGGTGGCCCGCGCATCCCCGACGTGCGTGTTGTGCGCCCAGACGATGCCCCGGGCGTCCGGGCCGTACCGGTCCAGCAGCCGGTCCAGGGTGTCCTGCATGTGGGTGTCTCGGATGTTCCACGAGTCCGGCCCGCCGGCCACCATCGCCCGGTAGTACCGCTCCGCACCGGCCACCACCTCCGCGTTCTGCCAGGCCGAGAAGCGGTCCGGGCCGTCGGAGAGGGCGTGCTCACGGGTACGGGCCAGCAGCCGGACCACCTCCTCCTCACAGCGGGCGGAGACGAACCGACTGGCCGCGCCGTACTCCTCGACCCGCTTGCCGTACGGCTCGAAGCAGCGGTACGCGTCCTGCGCCGCCTCCAGCGACGTCGGGTCCTCCTCCCCCAGGTAGTCGAAGATCGCCTGCATCGACTCCCAGAGGCTGTACACGTCGAGCCCGTGGAATCCGGCGCGTCGATCCTCCGGCCGCTCCACGTTCCAGGCCCGCAACCAGGTGGCGAACCGGGCCACCTCGGCGTTGGCCCACATCCAGGTCGGCCACCGCTCGAACTGCTCCAGGGCGAGCTGCGGTTCGAGGGCGCCACCCGGCGCGGCGGTCACCGAGCGGTGCACCCGGTCACAGTCCGGCCAGTCGCCCTCCACCGCGACGAAGGAGAAGCCGCACTCCGCGATCAACCGACGGGTGAGCTGCTCCCGCAACCGGTAGTAGTCGTAGGTGCCGTGGGTGGACTCGCCGATCATCACCACCCGGGCGTCTCGCACGCGTTCCAGCAACGGGTCGAAGTCGCTCGGCGCGCCGAGCCGCTGAACCAGCATGCCAGCGGCTACCCGGCGGCCGATGGGACAAACCGTGGGCGCGTCGAGGGCCGACACGCCGACCGCCGGCCGGGCCGCCGTGCGTGCCAGCCCCGACGGTGTACGCCCACCGCGAGCGGGTAGCCGGCCGACATGACCGTCACCGGCGTGCAGTTGCAGGAGTACCTGGCCGGACTCGACTACCCGGTCTCCCGGGAGGACCTGGTCCGCTGGGGACAGGAGAACGGGGCCAGTACGGCAATGTTGCAGATGTTGCAGGCGTTGCCACCTGAACAGTTCGCCTCACCCGACGAGCTAGCCGCCGCCCTAACCACACTCTCCTAACCACCCACCCCCCTTTCGCCCCACCGCCCGCCCACCGCCCGCCCACCGCCCACCACCCGCCTACCGGCCACGCGCCCACCCAGCCCGCCGGCCCCGCCGGCCCCGCCGGCCCCGCCGGCCCCGCCGGCCCCGGTGATCATGAGGTTATTGCCGTCCGGCGCGGCGTGTCGTGGCAATAACTCCATGATCACCGGGTCTGACGGGTGGGGTGGGGTGGGGTGGGGTCGAGGGTGGGGTGGGGTGGGGGTTTAGGGGAGCAGGACTGTGCGGGATTCGGTGCGGGCGGTTTCGGCGGCGGCGAGGATGCCGACGACCTCGCGGCCGAAGCGCACGTCGCAGCGGTGGTCGCGGGTGCCGGTCCGCACCTGCTCGACGAGCTGGTCGATCGCGACGCCGAACGCCGTGGCGGCGTCGTTCTCGCCGAACGGGACGTTCTCGATGCCGTTCTCGCCGTAGAAGACGAACTCCCGAGCCATCGACTCCGTCGGGGCGTCCAGGGAGAGCGACGCGCTGCTCGTGGCACCGCCCTCGTGGGTGAGCAGCAGGTGCACCATTCCGCTCGGCCCGTCCATCGCCGCCACCTGGGTCACCCGGCCCAGCACCGGCAGGAGGATGGACAGCGCGTGCGGGGCGATGTCCCAGAGCGCACCGTGCTCGCGGCGCCACAACGAACCGCCGTACGGGCTGCCGTCCTGGAAGATCGAGGCGAACGCGGTCGTCCGACCGTGCTGCCAACCCCCGACGGCGGCGGTGGCGGCGAGGAAGGCTGTCACGTTCGGCTGGAACCGCTGGGTGAAGAAGACGACCGAGGCGACCCCGGACTCCTCTGCGGCGGCCACGACCCGGTCGGCGTCGGCCACGCTCAGCGCCAACGGCTTGTCCAGCAGCAGGTGCCGCCCGGCGGAGGCAGCCCGGACCGCGATGTCGGCCTGGACGTCCGGTGGCAGCGCGACGGCGACCGCTTCGCACTGCTCGATCAGGGCGTCGACGTCGCCGTACGCCGGCACCCCGTACCGCTCGGCGAGCGCGGAGGCACGCTCCGGGTTACGCCCCCACACCCCGACCAACTCGGCGTCCGGATGGGCGTGCAACGCCTTCCCGTGCGTCTCGATCGCCCAGTGACCGGTGCCGAACAATCCGAACCGCAGCACGTGTACCTCCGCTGTTTCCCCACCCCGTGGCAACGCCACGGGCGTGATCCACGCTAGTCGCCGGGGCGGGCGCACCGGTGGCGGGTCGACCAACCGGGGCAGGTCAGGTCCCGCGCCGTACGGCGGTGACCCGGTGCGGCGAGTGCCTGTAGAACCGCGGACGAAGCCGCACTGCTGTCGGCACCGACCACCGCCCGCCGATCGCCGCCGAGGAAGCCGCGCCGCCGAGCAAGCCGCGCCGCCGGGCATGTCGCGCCGCCGGGCATGTCGCGCCGCCGGGTCGATTCCGCGACCGATGGCGTGGTTCGGCCGGTGATGGTCCGCAGATCTTGGACACTTTCCGTTCCGCGCGAACAGTTCCGCGCGAACGGAAAGTGTCCAAGATCTCGCGACGCGCGGCCGAAGCACCGCCGAATCGCGGCCGAAGCGCGACGGGCGGTGCAGGACAGCCGGCCCCGAAGGCGGCCAAGCAAAAGATGGCCACGCCGAGGGCGGCCACGCCGAGGGCGGCCACGCTGACCACGACCACGCCGAACGCGGCGAGGTGGGGTCACTTGATTACTACGACGGTTAGTAGGCTGTGCCGGTGACCGAGGCAACGACGACCGGGCAGGTCCGGTGGCGAGCGTGAGCGCCGACTCGCCGGTGGACGGCATCGTCGCGACGGTGTCGATCGTGCTGTCGCTGCTCGTCGCGGTGTGGGCGCTGGTGGCCGCGGTACGCCAACGGCCACCGGACCGGGTGCAGTTCATCGGCCTTGGCGTACTCGAAGTGGCATTGCTCGTGTTGAGCGTGCTGGCCCTGGTCGCGGTCGGCGGCGGCGAGCGGCCCGGTGAGCCCGGTGCCTTCTTCGGTTATCTGGTCACGCTCGTGTGTCTGCCGCCGTTGGCCTGGGTGCTGGCCCGGATGGAGCCGACCCGTTGGGGTTCGGCGATCGTCTGCGCGGTCTGCCTGGTGGCCCCGGTGGTGGTGGTCCGGTTGCAGCAGACCTGGGAGGTGCTCGGTGGTTGAGACACGACCGGCCGGACGCGCCACGAACGCCGGCCCCGGTCGGCTGCTGATCGCGGTCTACCTGCTCTTCGCCATCGCGGCGACAAGCCGGGCCGGTCTGCAACTCGCCACCAAGTTCGACGAGGCCCCGGTGGCGTACCTGCTCTCCGGGGTGGCGGCGCTCATCTACATCGTGGCGGCGGTGGGGTTGGCCCGGGCCGGGCACACCGGCCGACGGGTCGCGCTGGCCTGCTGTTCCGTGGAGTTGGTAGGGGTGGTCGCGGTCGGCATCCTGAGCCTCGTCGACAAGGAGCTGTTCCCGGACGAGACGGTCTGGTCGCAGTTCGGCAGCGGGTACGGCTACATCCCGCTTGTGTTGCCGGTGCTCGGCCTGATCTGGCTCTGGCGCACCCGTCGCGCCCCCGCCTGAAAGAACGGACCGTCGCGGGCTCACCCGCCACCCGCCACCCGCGGCAGCGGGCAGCGGCGACGGCAGCGGCCAGCGGCAACGACAGCGGCCAGCGGCGACGAGGGCACCCCTTCCCGAAGGAGCGCCCTCGTCGGGACGTGTCAGTCCCGGGGCCCGCCGGCGACGTAGATGACCTGACCGGAGACGAAGCCGGCACCCTCGCTCGCCAGGAACGAGATGGTGTGCGAGACGTCCTCCGGGAACCCCGGTCGACGCACCGGGATCTCGGACGCCGCGTGCTTCTTGAAGTCCTCGAAGTCGACCTTCATCCGGGCGGCGGTGGCAGCGGTCATGTCGGTGACGATGAAGCCGGGCGCGACCGCGTTGACTGTCACCCCGAACGGCCCCAACTCGATGGCGAGCGTCTTCGTGAAGCCCTGGAGGCCGGCCTTGGCGGCGGCGTAGTTCGCCTGGCCCCGGTTGCCCAGCGCGGAGGTGCTGGAGAGGTTGACGATCCGCCCCCACTTCCGGTCCACCATGTGCTTCTGGGCGGCCTGGCTGAACAGGAACGCGCCCCGCAGGTGCACCCCCATCACCGTGTCCCAGTCGGCGTTCGTCATCTTGAACAGCAGGTTGTCGCGGAGCACACCGGCGTTGTTGACGAGCACGGCGGGCGCGCCCAGCTCCGCCGCGACCCGGGCCACCGCCGCCTCGACCTGGTCCCGGTCGGACACGTCGGCGCCGACTCCGAGCGCTCGGCCGCCGGCGGCGGCGATGGCGTCCACCGTCTCCTTGGTGGCTGTCTCCTCGATGTCGACCACGGCGACGGCCATTCCGTCGGCGGCCAGCCGCCGGGCGGTGGCCGCGCCGATACCGCGTGCGGCTCCGGTGACGATGGCGACGCGGGGCTCCTCCGACATGATTACCTCCCGGTAACGTGGGGTCGATCGGAGGAGCTTAACGTCAACAGGCCGGCCCCCGGCATAGGCGAATCCACCGGTATCCGTGGCCGGAGACCTTCACCGCGCCCAGCTTGCCCAACTCGCCGTAGCCACGGTCGGTGAGCACGTCGATCGGCATGTCGGCCTCCGGTTCGAGACTGCTCAGGTCCACCTCGACGTCGTCGGTGCCCAGGTTGTGCACGAAGACCATGGTCCCGGTGGGCCCGTCCGCCCGGTGCGTCAGCACGCCGGGCGGCACCGGCACGTCGATGTGGGTGGTCGAGCCGGAGCCGATCTCCGGAGCCTCCCGCAGCGTACGGATCATGCGCTCGAACCAGGCGAGCAGCGACTTCGGGTCGCTGCGCTGGGCGGTGACGTTGATGTTCTGGTAGCCGAACTCACCCTTGTCGATCACCGGGCGGATCAGCTTCTCCGGGTCCGCCGTGGAGAAGCCGGCGTTCGGCTTGTACGACCACTGCATCGGGGTACGGATCGCGTCCCGACCGCGCAGCGACAGGTCCTCGCCCATCCCGATCTCCTCGCCGTAGCGCAGCACGGGCGTGCCGCGCATGGAGAACTGCAGCGCGTACGCCAGCTCGATGCGCCGTCGGTCGTTGCCGAGCATCGGGGCGAGCCGGCGACGGATGCCCCGGTCGTAGATGCGCATGTTCTCGTCCGGGCCGAACTCCGCGTACACCTGGTTGCGCTGTTCGGTCGTCAGCCGGGACAGGTCGATCTCGTCGTGGTTGCGCAGGAAGGTGGCCCACTGCCCACCGACGGGCAGTTTCGGGGTGTCGTGCAACGCGTCGATCAACTGCTCCGGGTCCTGCCGGGCCAGGGAGAGCATGAGTCGCCCGTTGAGCATGAAGTCGAAGAGCATGTGGATCCGGTTGCCCGACCCGCTGGTGTCGCCGAAGAACGTCGGCAGTTGGTCCGGTTCGACGTTCGCCTCGGCCAGCAGGACGGCGTCGCCGCGACGCCACTGCACGTGCTGGCGCATCTCGGTGAGGAACTCGAAGTCCTTCGGGGAGTTCGGGTTGCCCGGCTCGGTCAGCTCGATGATGAACGGCACCGCGTCCATCCGGAAGCCGGAGACGCCGAGCTGGAGCCAGAACGACATGATCTTCTTGATCTCGGCCCGGACCTGCGGGTTGGCGAAGTTGAGGTCCGGCTGGAACTTGTAGAACCGGTGGTAGAACCACGCCTTGGCGGTCCGGTCGTAGCTCCAGGTCTCGTCCTGCTCACCCGGGAAGACCATGCCCTGGTGCCGGTCGGCCGGCTCGGTGTCGGACCAGACGTACCAGTCGCGGTACGGCGAGTCCGGCGAGGACCGGGCGGACTGGAACCACGGGTGCTCGTCGGAGGTGTGGTTGACCACCAGGTCGATGATCACCCGGATGCCCCGGTTCTGGGCCTGGTGCAGCAGCTCGGCGAAGTCGCCGAGGGTGCCGAAGCGCGGGTCCACGTTGTAGAAGTCGGTGGCGTCGTAGCCGTCGTCGCGGTTGGGCGACGGGTGGATCGGGTGCAGCCACAGGCAGGTCACGCCGAGCCGGGCCAGGTAGTCGAGCCTCCCGATGAGCCCACGGATGTCACCGACCCCGTCGCCGTCGGAGTCGGCGTACGTGTCGATGTCGAGGCAGTAGACGACGGCTTCGGAATACCAACGGTCACCCATGCCGGAGGAACATCTCCGTTCGATCACCGCGGCAAACCCTTGGCTATCGTGCCTGTCATGGGAAACGACCTCGTACCGCCGAGCGAACCGTTGGACTGGTCTGCGGGCCGGTGGCTGCACCCGCCCGTACGCGTCGAGGAGGGCCCGACCGGCCAGTTCGTCGTCGAGCCGGCGGCGGAGAGCGACTTCTGGCGGCGGACCAGCTACGGGTTCGTCCACGACAACGGCCCGGCGCTGCTGGCCCCACTGCCGGTGGGCACCGCCATGGAGGTGAGTTTCCGGCTCGACTTCGCGGAGCAGTTCGACCAGGCCGGTGCGTTCGTCCGTGTCGACGAGCGGACCTGGACCAAGGCCGGCGTCGAGATCAGCGACGGTGAGGCGCAGGTCGGCGCGGTGGTGACCCGGGAGTTCTCCGACTGGTCGGTGGCGCCGGTGCCGCAGTGGGCGGGCCGGGAGGTGACCGTCCGGGTCAGCCGGGCCGGTGACGCGCTGACCGTCCGCGCCCGCGCCGACGACGAGCCGTGGCGACTGGTCCGGCTCACCCCGCTGGATCCGGCGGCCGAGGCGGTGGCCGGGCCGTTCTGCTGTGCGCCGTCGCGCGCCGGTCTGACCGTGGTGTTCACCGGCTGGCGGCAGGGGCCGGCGGACACCGCGCTGCACCCCGAGGTGTAGCAATCGCCTTACCGGGTAAGACCTTCTGATCCCCGACAGCCGACCGGAAGGACGACCCATGGCGTACGCCCAGAGTGGCGACCCGGCCGAGTTCACCGGGTTGACCGGTTGGGTGGCCTCGGTGATCGAGGTGATGGGCCCGGTGGGCGTGGCGCTGTTGGTGGCGTTGGAGAGCATCGTCCCGCCCATTCCCAGCGAGATCGTGTTGGCGCTCGCCGGCTTCCTGGCCCATGAGGGCCAGTTCAACGTCCTGCTCGTGATGCTTGCCGCGACGGTCGGCTCGCTCGTCGGCGCGCTGGTGCTGTACTGGCTCGGCGCGGCGCTCGGCGAGGAGCGGCTCAAGCGGTGGTTGGACCGCATCCCGCTCGTCGACAGCGACGACCTGGAGAGGGCCGACAAGTGGTTCGAGCGGCACGGCCGGTGGGCGGTGCTGATCGGTCGGGTGGTGCCGGTGGTCCGCAGTCTGGTCTCCGTTCCGGCCGGGGCCAACCGGATGCCGCTGGGCGAGTTCATCCTGTTCACCACGATCGGCAGCGGCGTGTGGAACGGTCTGATCGTCGGGGCCGGCTACGGGCTCGGGAGCCGTTGGCAGGACGTGGCGCGCTACAGCGACTGGTTCAACTACGCGATCGGCGCGGTCTTCGTGGTGATGGTCGCCAGTTGGGTGATCCGCAAGGTTCGCAAGCGTCGGGAGCGCGACGACCGGCGGTCGGTGACCGCCGGTCGCTGATCCGCGTCTTACCTGTCGGCTGGCGCCGCCACGGCCTGCGGCCGGCGGAGGATCGCCTGCTCGACCGCCGACCACACGCTCGTGGTCACGAGATAGATGACCGCGGCGAGCGGCAGCACCAGCGCCACCAGCACAGTCGTGAACGGCAGCAGGGGCAGCAGCCGCCCGAGCACGGCCGCCCCCGGCCCCTCGGTGGGCGTACCGGCCACCGTGCCGACGGCCGCCGACGCACGCCGTGCCCGCCGCGACGACCACCAGGCCACCGCGACCAGCACTGCCAGCAGTACGGCGAAGAGCGGGCCGGCCGCCCCGGTCACACCGTCGGTGAGGTGGTGGCCCAGCGGCACCCCGGCGAGCCGCTCGTCGAGCAGCCCGGTGCCGCCCTCGTTGGTGCTGAACAGCCGGTAGAGCACGAGCAGGAACGGCGCCTGGAGCAGCAACGGCAGGCAGCCGGTGATCGGGTTGGCGCCGGCCTCCCGGTACAGCGCGAACACCTCGCGCTGAAGCGCCGCCGGGTCGTCGGCGTACCGCCGCTGGAGGTCGCGCACCTGCGGGGCGAGCGCCGCGCGGCGCCGCTCGCCGCGGACCTGCGCGACGGTGAGCGGCGAGATCAACAGCCGGACGGCGATGGTGAACAGCACGATGGCGGCGGCGGTCGCCATGCCGCCGGCGAGCGGTGCGAGCAGGTCGGTGAGCCAGGACAGTGCCGTGCCGGCAGCGCCGACGACGTCGTGAAGTGGTGCGAAGGCAAGCATGGACAACCCCTCGGGTCCGATTCCGGTGGGGTCCTCCCCCGAGCGACGGCAGACAGCACGAGCGACGCTCGACAGGGGGACCGGTGACGGCGGGATCGGCCGCGCGGCGGCGTGGCGCTACGCGGCCGAGGGGTGTCCCGGTGCACGGGGGCGAGGGCGACCGGCGGCGTCCGGGTCGATCTGCCGGGGCATTCGGCGACCACGGGACCGGGCTCGCAGCCCGGCCCACCGCGGCCCGGTGCCGGGCGTGCCCGATCTGCCGAGCACCCGCGCCGCGAGCACCACGGCGAGCAGCACCAGGGCGGTCAGCGCGGCACCCGCGAGCAGGTCGGTCGGACGGCCGGCGAGCAGGGTGAGCTGGGCGAACGCGACCATCCACGCGACCCCGACAAACCCCAGTGGCACCGGCACGGGCTCAGCATAGGACCCGCTGTCACGTCGTCTCGCCGAAACCGGCGGCACGCCCGGGCACGGCAAGCCACGCCACGTTTCCCGGTGTCGCCACGTTGGGTAACCAGACAGGGCACCGACGCGGATGGACCGCGAACGGTAGGAACGGACGGTGGTGTCGATGACCGGTCAGGTGGCGGAGGCGCCCAGCGAGATGGCTGGGGCGACCGGATTGCTCACCGTGGGTGTCGAGGAGGAGTTCCTGCTCGTCGACCCGCACACCGGGGCCGCGGTCCCGGCCGTCGACCTGGTCATGGAGCAGGTGCCGGCCGAACTTCGCGGGCAGGTGGAGCGGGAGTTCCAGACCAGTCAGATCGAGATCGGCAGTCCGCCCGGCCTCGAGCTTTCGTCGATCAGGCACTCCCTCGGCGTACTGCGGCGGGCACTCTCCGACGCCGCCGAGCGGGCCGGCGTACGCCTACTCGCCATCGGCACGGGTCCGGTGGACGGTCCGGTGCCGCCGGTGGTGGACAAGCCCCGCTTCGACCGGATGATCGAGCGGTTCCGGCTGCTCGTCCCGGGTCCGGGCAACAACGGCATGCACGTGCACGTCGGTGTCCCCGATCCGGAGACCGGTGTGCAGGTGCTCAACCACGTACGCCCCTGGCTGCCGATGCTGCACGCGATGACCACCAACTCCCCGTTCTCCCGGGGCGAGGACACCGGTTACGCGAGTTGGCGCTCGGTGGAGTGGGAGCGCTGGCCCTCGGTGGCGCCGACGCCGTGGCTGGAGTCGCACGAGCACTACCAACGGCTGATCCGTCAGTTGATCTCCAGTGGGGTGATGCTCGACGAGGGGATGCTCTACTGGTACGCCCGCCTGTCGGCGAAGTACCCGACGGTGGAGCTGCGGATCGGCGACGTCTGCCCGTCGGTGGACGACGCGGTGCTGGTCGCCGCCCTGGTGCGGGCCCTGGTGGCCACCGCGATGGCCGATGTCGAGGCCGGCCGGCCGGCGTTGCAGACCGACCACCACCTGCTGGTCGGCGCACACTGGCGCGCCGCGCACGACGGCCTGGAAGGCGACGCCGTCGACGTCACCACCGGCGAGGTGCGCCCGGCCTGGGAGCTGCTGGACCGGTTCGTCGAGCGGCTGCGGCCGGCGCTGGAGCAGCACGGCGACTGGGCCGAGGTCACCGACCTGCTGGGTGGGTTGCGTCGGCACGGCAGCGGCGCGGCCCGGCAGCGCGCGGTGTACGAGCGCACCGGCCGACTCACCGACGTGGTGCAGGACGTCGCACGACAGACCCGCGGCTGATCACGACGTGACAGGATGAGGCCGTGGCGCAACGGCTGATCGTCATCGGCGGGGACGCCGCCGGCATGTCGGCGGCGTCCCAGGCCCGACGCCGCCGCGACCGCGACGACCTGGAGATCGTGGTCTTCGAGCGGGGCCACTTCACCTCCTACTCGGCGTGCGGCATCCCGTACTGGATCAGTGGTCTGGTGGACGGCCCGGAGGCGTTGATCGCCCGGGACCCGGAGACGTTCCGCACGAAGTACGCGATGGACGTCCGGCTGCGCCACGAGGTCACGGCCATCGACCTGGACCGCCGCGAGGTGGTCGCCCGGGACCTGGAAGGCGGCGGCGAGGTCCGCGAGCGCTTCGACGACCTGATGTACGCCACCGGCGCGGTGCCGGTGCAACCGCCCTGGGCGGCCACCGACGCGGGCGGCGTGTTCGGCATGCAGACCCTCGACGACGGGGCGGCGCTGCGCGAGTGGCTGGACGCCGAGCCGCGGCCGGGCCGGGCCGTGGTGGTCGGCGGCGGCTACATCGGCGTCGAGATGGCCGAGGCGCTGATCCTGCGCGGCCTGTCGGTGACCCTGATCGAGGCGGGCTCACAGCCCATGGCGACCGTCGACGGCGACATGGCCGAGCTGGTCGCCGCCGCGATGCGCGACGTGGGTGTCACGATCCGTACCGGCCTGCCGGTGACCGGCCTGGACCAGCGGGACGGCCGGGTGTCCGCGGTGGTCACGGCCGAGGGGCCGATCCCGGCCGACGTCGTGGTCCTGGGCCTGGGAGTACGCCCCAACACCGCGCTCGCCGAGGCTGCCGGTTTCCCGATCGGGCCGACCGGAGGAATCCGGGTGGACCGCCGGATGCGGGTGGCCGGGTTGTCCGGCGTCTGGGCGGCGGGCGACTGCGTGGAGACGTTGCACCGGGTCAGCGGGATGCCTGTGCACGTGCCACTGGGCACGCACGCCAACAAGCAGGGCCGCGCGGCCGGGATCAACATCGGCGGTGGGTACGCCACCTTCGCCGGCGTGATCGGCACGGCCGTGACGAAGGTCTGCGACCTGGAGGTGGGGCGCACCGGCCTGCGGGAGCGGGAGGCCACCCTGGCCGGGTTCGACTTCGTCTCGGTGGTCGCCGAGTCGACGAACCGGGCCGGCTACTACCCCGGCGCCCGGCCGATGACCGTCAAGTTGATCGCCGAACGGCCCAGCGGCCGGTTGCTCGGCGCGCAGATCGTCGGCTGGTCCGAGGCGGCCAAACGGATCGACACGCTTGCCGTGGCACTCTGGAACGGCATGACGGTGGACGATATGACATCACTGGACCTGGGCTACGCTCCGCCGTACGCGCCGGTGTGGGATCCGGTGCTCGTCGCCGCCCGGAAGGCGGTCGACGCGCTCGCTGCCCTCGACCGCTGACCGGTGCCCGCCGTGGAGGACCACCCGTGACCCAGACTCCGACCCGGCCGACGACGCGTCGGCGCCCGACGATGGTCGACGTGGCCCGGCACGCCGGGGTCAGCCTGAAGACGGTCTCCCGGGTGGTCAACGACGAGCCGGTGGGTCAGGAGCTGGTCAACCGGGTGCTGGCGGCCATCGCCGAGCTGGGTTTCCGGCGCAACGACATCGCCCGCAACCTGCGGTCCCGGCAGCTCAACGCCACGGTGGGGCTGCTCATCGAGGAGATCGCCAACCCGTTCTACGCGACGATCGCCAGCGTCGCTGCCGAGATCGCCGCCGCCCACGGCACGATGCTGATCACCGCCTCGTCGGAGGAGGATCCGGAGCGGGAACGCGCCCTGCTCCAGGACTTCACCCAGCGTCGGGTCGACGGGCTGCTCGTGGTGCCGGCGGGCCTCGACCACTCGTTCCTGAGGCGCGAGGTGGAGCTGGGGATGCCCGTGGTGTTCCTGGACCGGCCGCCGCAGGGGCTGCACGCCGACGCCGTGTTGTTGGACAACCGGGGCGGCAGCCACGCCGGTGTCGGCGCGTTGCTCGACCAGGGGCACCGCCGGATCGGCCTGCTGCTCGGCGCGCCGAGCGTGCCCACGATGCGCGAACGACTGGCCGGGGCGCGGGCGGCGCTGGCCGGGGCCGGGGTCGACGCGGACGATTCGCTGATCTGCGAGCGGCTCATCGCGCCCGAGGAGGCCGGGCGGGCGGTCGCCGCGCTGCTCGACCGGGCGGACCCGCCGACGGCCTTCTTCTGCGCCAACAACCGGCTCACCGTCGGCGCGCTCCAGGAGCTGCACCGCCGGGGCAGTGCCGCCGCGCTTGTCGGCTTCGACGACTTCGAACTGTCCCACCTGATGCCCCGGCCGCTGACCGTGGTCGCCTACGACACCCGAGAGCTGGCCCGGGTAGCCACCGAGCGGCTGTTCCAGCGAATCGCCGGCGACGACGACACCCCGCCGTCCACCACGGTCCTCCCCACCAAACTCCTCAAACGAGGCCTAACCTAACCCGCCCCGCCCCGCCCCGCCCCGCCCTCGCCCCGCCCCCGCCCCCGCCCCCGCGATCTTGCACTTTCGGTTGTCGTTTCGCCCTAGATAGGGCGGTTCATCACCGCAGAAAGTGCAAGATCGCGGGGCAGGGTGGGGGCAGGGGTTACGGGGTTGGGGTGAGGAGGGCTTGGACTTCTGCTTTGCGGGGCGGGTCGGCGCCTTGGCGGGCGCAGGTCAGCGCGGCCACCGTCGCGGCCTGTCGGAGCACCGCGTCCCACTGCTGCTCGGTCACCCCGGCGAGCCGGTCGGCCGGCCGGTCGCCGAGCGCGTCGAGGTCGGCCAGCGCGGCCAGCAGACCGCCGGTGAACGAGTCACCGGCCCCGACGGTGTCGACCACTGTGGTGCGTACCGCCGGTTGCTCGTACAGCGATCCGTTCGGGGCGAGCAGCCAGACGCCCTCGCCACCCCGGGTCACCAGCGCGCAGGACACCCCGGCGTCGCGCCACTCGGCCAGTACGTCGCCCACCGATCGGTCCGGGTAGAGCCAGGCCAGGTCCTCGTCGCTGGCCTTCACCAGGTTCGCGAGGGGCACCTGGCGTCGTACCCTGGCCTGCTCGGCCGCCCGGTCGGTGACGATGCTCGGCCGCAGGTTGAGGTCGATCGAGACGGTGAGCCCGTTCCGGCGGTGTTCGCGGGTGAGCAGGTCTTCCAGCACCTGCGCTCCGGGCGCCAGCGCGAGCGCGAGGGACCCGGTGTGCAGCGCGGTCGCCGGCGACCCGGTCAGGTCGGGCAACTCCTCCGGCGTCCACTGCCAGTCTGCGGTGCCCGCCAGCCGGAACTCGTAGCTGGCCTGCCCGTTGGCGTCCAACGTCGCCACCGCCACCGAGGTGGGCTCCGGGGCGCGGACCGCCCAGTCCAACTCCACCCGGTTGGCGCCGAGGTGCGCGGCGAGCTGCCGACCGTACTCGTCGGCGCCGAGCCGGGCCAGCAGCCGCACCGGCTGGTCGAGCCGGGCCAGGGTGACGGCCACGTTCGCCGGGGAGCCACCCGGCACGGCCCGCTCCCCGTCGGCGGTGACCACCAGGTCGATGAGCGCCTCACCCGCGACCACGATCATGCGGTCACCTCGCCCGGCGCGAGCGGGCCGGGGCCACCGAGCCCGGTGGCCGAGCGGGACAGCAGCACCGCCTGGTACGCGTGGTAGACGTCCGGCCGACCGTGCCAGACCGTGTCGGCGGGCAGGTTCCGCGCGTCCAACTCGTGCCGCCAGCCGGTGCCGTCGACCAGGTAGCGGCGCGCGTACGCCCAGAAGGCGCGGTACCAGTCGGCGTAGACGTCGTCGCCGGTGCGGCGGTGCAGGGTCACCGCCGCCCCGACGGCCTCGGCGAGCACCCAGTGCATCCGGGAGCGCACCACCGGCCGGTCGTTCCAGTCGATCGTGTAGACGAAACCGTCGGCGCCGTCCACGGCCCAGCCCCGGCGTACCGCGGCGGCGAACAGGTGACGGGCGTCGGTGAGCAGCCAGCGGGGCGGATGCGGCAGGACCGCCTCCAACTCCAGCAGCAGCCGGGCCCATTCCAACCAGTGGCCCATCGTCGAGCCGTACGGCCGGAACTGGTCGGCGGGCTGGTCCTGGTTGTAGTCGAGCTGCGGTGTCCAGTCGGCGGTGAAGTGCTCGGGCAGCCGCCAGTCGTGCCGGGCGGCCTCGGTGTGCACCAGGTGGTAGGCGATCCGCAGGGCGCGGTCGGCCCAGTTCGCGTCGCCGGTGGCGGCGGCAGCGGCGAGGAACGCCTCGACCATGTGCATGCTGCTGTTCGCGCCGCGGTAGTCCTCGGTGACCGTCCAGTCCCGGTTCCACGATTCGCGGACCGCGCCCACCTCGTCGTCCCAGAACCGGTCGCGTACCACGGTCAGCACGTCGGCGAGCAACTCCTCCGCGCCGGGCCGGCCGGCGCGCGCGGCGCTGGATGCGGCGAGCAGCACGAACGCGTGGTCGTAGCCGGCCTTGCGGTCGTCGACGGGCGTCCCCTGCTGGTCCACCGCGCCGAACCAGCCGCCGTACCGGTCGTCGCGCAGCAGGGTGCCGAGCGCGGCGATTCCGTGGTCGACAAGGGCGGCGGCGTCCGGGTCGCCGCCCAGGTGGGCGAGGGCTGCCACGTGGGTCATCCGGCAGGTGATCCAGGTGTACACCGGTTCGCCACGGTCCGGGGTGCGGTCGTCGGTCAGCCACCAGAAGCCGCCCTCGGCCCGGACCGCGCGGCGGGCCGTGTCGAGCAGCGTGCGGGTCTGGTCGGCGAGGAAGTCGTCCAGGTCGGGTAGGTCGGGTGACCCTGCGGGAGCCGGGGTCGGGGTGGCGTCGGGTCGGGGCACGTCGGTCATCTCAGCTGGTCACCGTCGGGTAGGAAAGGGACATACGGCCAGGATCGGCGGACGGACCGGGTCCGCGCCGCAAAACCGTCAACGGTACGGCCTCACGCCGCAGGCGCAACGAAGGATCATGAGCGTTTTCCTCCCGTTTGCCCGTTGACATCGTTGTCACACCTCAACCCTGCTCCGACAGCCGGCCGACTGTCAATTCCGGCCCGCCACGCTGGCTGACCCCCACAATCCATCAGGCGCCCCCGAGGTCGGTCAGGCCGATCTCGGCAGGGGGAAGGTCTTGGATGTCCGGGCCGGCACGCAGACCCTCGAGCATGAGGATCAGGAAGCGGTCCACGCTGCGTTGGGTGAGTTCGGCGCGCAGGCCGGGCAACGGCCGCAGCAGCAGCGCCATCATGAGGGTCAGGTCGCCGGCGTCCACGTCGCGACGCAGATCACCGTCGGCCTGGGCACGGCGGACGAGCCGGTCGAGGATCTTCAGCAGGGCTTGACGCAGCCGCTGCTCCTCGGGCTCGGCGTGCAGTTGCTCCCAGGTGCTGGTGAACCAGATCGACAGCCAGGTGGCCAGCCGCAACTCGGCGGCGGCCCGGCGGACGAAGCGTGCCAGCGCACGCCACGCGTCCGGCTCCTCGTCCTCGGCATCGCGCGCGATGGCGACCACACGGTCGAAGCCGTCAAGTGCCACCCCGCGCACCAGAGCCTCACGGTCGGGAAAGCGGCGATAGAGGGTGGCGGCCCCGACACCGGCACGGCGGGCCACCTCCTCCATCGGCACGTCGACGCCCCGCTCGGCGATGAGCGCGCGGGCGGCCTCGATGATCTGCTCGCGGTTGTGCCTGGCGTCGGCCCGGAGCCGAGGGCTCTCGTTCTTCACCCAGCCAGTATACGGATGGAAGTCTTTCACTTACACTTCGCAAGTGGAGGAACAACTATCACTTAGGAGTCCGCCGATGACCACCGAACTGGCTCAGACGCTGCACCGAATCGGGCACCACGGGCGCGTGGCAGCCGATGTGGAGACGCTGTTCGCCCTGCATCAGGCCTGGCGGCAGACCGTGCCGTACGAGAATCTCGACATCCAGCTCGGCCGGCCGATCGCCCTCGACGCGGAGTCGCTCTTCGACAAGCTCGTGCGGCGCCGACGCGGCGGTTACTGCTACGAGCAGAACGCCGGCCTGGCCATGCTGCTGCGTCTGGCCGGCTTCCAGGTGACCATGGTGGAGGCCGCGGTGCTGCGCGCGACCCGAGGCGAGGCGATGTGGGGCAACCACAACGCGCTCCTGGTCGACCTCGGCGATCGGCGCTGGCTGGCCGACGCCGGCATCGGCGACGGGTTCGTCCAGCCGTTGCCGTTGCGGGAGGGTGCACACGTGCGGGGACACCTGACCTACCGGCTCGAGCGGCTCGACCCGGACACCTGGCGCTTCCACCACCACCCCGGCGGCACCATCGCCTCCTACGACTTCCGCCTGCGGCCACGGGACATCGCCGACTTCGCGGCCCGCTCCCGGGACATGTCCACGTCCCCGACCTCGGCGTACGTCACCACGCTCATGGCCGCCCGGCCGATCGCCGGCGAGACCCTGATCCTGCTGTCCCGGACTCTGCGCCGGCTGGGCGCCGACACCAGCAGCCCGCAGACGATCACCGACGTCGACGAGTTCGCCCGAACGCTGTCCACGCACTTCCTCGTACCCCTCGACGACCTCGGCCCGGACGGCGTCGCGCACCTCTGGCAGAAGGCAGGCGCGCAGGACGACCTTTGGCGCGCACGCGTCCGCAACACGTCCTGAGCGGGGGCGGCGGCCCTCGTCAGGACGTGGACGACGCGTGGTCGCGGGGCGCGGTGGACAGCAGCGTGGTCCAGTCCTGGGCGGCGGCCCAGCCGGCGAAGCCGTGCCAGCCGACCTCCGGGTAGTCGCGACGCAGTCCGGCGACGTCGAGGTGCAGGCCGACATCTGTGAAGTACGCGAACATCGCCGCCAGGTCGGTGGACCACTGTCGGACGCGGTCCAGGGGCACCCGCCGATGGTTGATCTCGGAGCCGATGACACCGGCGAGGATCTCGGCCATCTCCGCGGGAGTGCGCTGATCGGAGGCGATGTCGATCCGACGGCCGGCGAACTCGTCGGCGCTTTCCAGGACGAGCGCGGCGAACGCGCCGATGTCGACCGCCGGAATGAGGGCGAGCGGCTGGTCGGCGGGCATCGGCCACGCGAAGACGCCCTCGCGCAGGCCGTCGAGGGTCCAGCCGCTGGCGTAGTTGTCCATGAACGCCGCCGGCGCGACGACCGTCCACGGCACGCCGGATTCGCGCAGGTGCCGTTCGACAAGGCTCTTGCTCTCGTAGTGCGGGACGCCGGTGCCCCGGTCGGCGTGCGCGACAGTGGTCAGCACGATGTGGTCGAGGCCAGCGGTCGCCGCGGCGTCGACGAGGGCTCTGCCGTGCCGGACCTCGGTGGCCAGGTCGGTGCCGAACGGGGTGGTGACCGCGAACAGCGAGTCGGCTCCGGCGAGCGCGGCGTCCAGGGAGGCGCGGTCGCCGAAGTCGGCTCGGCGCACCTCGGTGCCGAGGTCGCGCAGGACGTCGGCGGCCGGGGAGGTGGGTTGGCGGGTGAGCGCGCGTACCCGGTGGCCGGCCTTCAGCAGGGCGCGGGCCGTGGCCCCGCCCTGCGCTCCGGTGGCTCCGCTGACGGCAACGGTGAGCATGAGTCCTCCTGAGGTAAGATAGCTGCGTGACGCATTAACTGCGCCACGCAGCAGATTAGGAAGAATCGCTGCGTCGCGCAACTAATTCGGAGGTGATGTGGGTGACCCCACCGCGTCGGGCCCGGCTGTACGAGGAGCTGTCGACGGCGTCCCGTCGCTATCTGGCCTCGTACGTGCTGTTCAACCAGGCCATCGCCGACCACCTCGGCCTCCACCCGACCGACGTGCAGTTCCTGAGCCTGCTCACCGCGGCGCCGGGTCCGCGCACGGTGCGAGAGATCGCCGAGATGACCGGCCTGACCACGGGCTCGGCCACCCGCCTGGTCGACCGACTGGAACGCGGTGGCTACGTGGAACGCACGCCCGACCGGGAGGACCGCCGCCGGGTGCTGGTCAGCCCCGTGCCGGAGCGCGTCGACCGGGTCACGGCGGTCTGGGACGACCTCGGCCAGTCCTGGCAGGCGATCCTCGACGACCACACCGACGAGGAGCTTGAGGTGATCACCCGCCACCTGGCGCGCGCACACGACCTGAGCCACGCCCAGATGGCACATCTGCGCTCCCGGCCGAAGCCCGACTGAGCCGCGACGGCGGCCCTCACCGGTCCGGTCAGTAGTAGTTGTCGATCGGCTGACGCGCCTCGTCGAACAGCGCCGGCCCCTCGTAGCGGACCGGAGGCAGCGGCGGGGTGGCCGGCTTGACCTCCTCGAACTGCTCGCCGGACAGGGCGTACACCACACGCCCGAGCCCGGAGCGGTCGATCGCCGTCGCGCACATCGGGCAGGGCTGGCAACTGGTGAACATGGTGGTGCCGGCGGCCACGTCGGGCGCGAGTTCCCGGGCGGCCCAGCGGGCCAGCTTGAGCTCCGGATGGGCGGTGATGTCCGAGTCGGAGACCACCGTGTTGTGGTCCTCGATCAGGACCGCGCCGTCCGCGCCGACAAGCAACGAACCGAACGGCCGCTCGCCGGCAGCCCCCGCCTGGCTGGCGATCTCCACGGCACGGCGGAGAAACCTCTCGTCGTCGGGCGTCATCGAACCTCCTGGGTCTTGGCGTACGCGGCCACGGCCGCGAGGGTCCGCCAGGCGCGTTCCGGTTGGCGGATCTCGGCCAGGTCACCGTTGAACGGGTCGAGCACCACCGCCTCCGCGCCGAGCAGCCGGATCTGGTCGAGGTCGGCGATGATCTGCTCGATGGTGCCGACACCGGCGAGCCGGTCCGGGGCGGTGACCGGATCGCGGGTCTCCTGCAGCGCGATGCGCGGCACCAGCGCCGGCGCGGGAAGGCCCAGCTCGTCGGCGACGGCGCCGAGGCGCCCGGCCGCGTCCGCGAGGTCGCCGGGCGTGAGACGCAGCGGATGCCACGCGTCGCCGAGTCGAACGGCGCGACGCATGCCCGCGTCGCTGTTGCCGCCGACCCAGATCGGGATCGCCGGGCTGTCGTAGTCGTCGGTGTCCTGCCAGGCGTCGCGCATCGCGCGCAGATGGTCGTCGGTCAACGCGCCGCGCCGTTGGAACGGCACGCCGAGCGCCTCGAACTCCTGCCGGGCCCAGCCGACCCCGACCCCGAGGACGAGCCGGCCGCCGCTGAGCCGGTTGAGGTTCGCCGCCATCCGGGCGGTGAGCAGCGGGTGCCGGTACGGGACGATAAGCACCGTGGTGCCCAGCCGGACCCGGCGGGTCATCCCGGCCAGCCAGGACAACGTGGTGAACGGCTCGTAGAACGGCGTCGGGTACTGCTGGGCCACGTCCGGAGTCACCGCGATGTGGTCGGAGACCATCAGCAGGTCGAACCCGAGGCCCTCGACCGTCTGCGCCCACCGTCGCAGCACGTCGGGGTCGGTGCCCGGGCCAAAGTTCGGGACGTTCACGCCGATCTCCACGGGCCATACGCTAGCCACTGTGGACGAGCGTGTGAACGCCCTGCACCAGGATGGCCGGATGGAGCTGCCCGAGGGCCTCGACTGGGTAGGCGCAACACCGGCCGGTCGGGCCTGGCTCGCCACCCTCCCGACGCGGCTGGCGGAGTGCGCCGAGCGGTGGTCGCTGCGACTCGGCCCACCCTTCCGACAGGCCCACGCCTCGCTGGCGCTCCCGGCGGACCTACCGGACGGCACGGCTGCGGTGCTGAAGCTCCAGTACCCGGACGACGACAGCCGGCACGAGGCCGACGCGCTGGCCCACTGGGACGGCGACGGAGCGATCCGGCTGCTCGCACACGATCCGGAACGACGCGCCCTGCTTGTAGAGCGCTGCCGGCCCGGCAGTCCGCTGCACGAGTTGCCGATGGACCGGGCGCTGGACGTGGTGACCGGGCTGCTCCCCCGGCTCTGGCGACCCGCTGGCACACCGTTCACCCCGCTCGCCGAGGAGGCCGCCGGCTGGATCGACCGGATGCCCCGGGCCTGGGAGCGGGCCGGCCGCCCGTACGAGCGGCGGCTGCTGGACGCGGCGCTCGCCCTGCTCACCGCTCTGGTGTCGAGCCAGGGCGAGCAGGTGCTCGTCAACCAGGACCTGCACGCCGACAACGTGCTCGCCGCCGACCGGGAACCGTGGCTGGCGATCGACCCGAAGCCGCTGACCGGCGAACGCGAGTTCTCGGTCGTGTCGATGGTGCGTGGTCCGGAGCTGGGCCACTCACCGGCCGCCGTCCGGCACCGGCTGCGCCGGCTCAGCGCCGACCTCGGACTGGACCGGGAGCGGGTGTGGGGTTGGACGATCGGGCACACGCTGGCCTGGAGCGTCGCCGACGACGGCGTCTTTCCGCACCAGATCGAGGTGGTCCGCTGGCTGCTCGACGGGCAGTGACGCACGCTGGGCTCGATCCCGGGCGGCCAGCCCATGATCGTGCTCGATCATTGTTGTAGTGGTATCCGCGCGCCGGGAGGCCACTACAACCTTGTTGCAGCACGATCAAGCGCGGGGCGGGGGCCGGCAACCCCGTTGCAGCACGATCAAGCGCACTGCGGGGCCGGCTTCGGCGGATCAACCGGCCTGGCAGGTACGGCACCAGTAGAGGTTGCGCCCGGCCAGCTCACCGCGGCTGACCTCGGTGCCGCAGACGTGGCAGGGCGCGCCGGGGCGGCGGTAGACGTACACCTCGCCACCGTGCCGGTCGACCCGGGCCGCCCGGCCCATCGCCTCCGGCAGGTGCGCGTCCCGCACGGTGTCGATCCGGCCGTGCGCGACCGCGAGCCGCATCAGCCCGACCAGGTCGGTCCAGAGCGCGTCCCAGCTGGCGCGTCCCAGCCGGCGGCCGGGCATCGTCGGGGGCAGTCCGGCCCGGAACAGCGCCTCGGTCACGAAGATCAACCCGGTGCCGGCCACCACCGACTGGTCGAGCAGCAGCGCCGCGAGGGGTGTCGGGCTACGCGAGATCCTCCGGTACGCCCGCTCCGGGTCGGCGTCGGCACGCAGCGGATCCGGTCCGAGGCGGTCCCGCAGTGCGGCCACCTCGGGTGGGGTGATCAGCTCGCAGGCGGTGGGCCCCCGCAGGTCCAGCCAGTGTCGATCGCTGGCCAGCCGCAAGCGCACCTGACCGACGGGCTCGGGCGGCTCCCCCGACCCGTCGGTGAACTTGCCGTACAACCCGAGGTGCACGTGCAGGGTCAGCTCACCGGCGTAGTGGTGTAGCAGGTGCTTGCCGTACGCCTCGGTGCCCTCCAACACGATGCCGGAGAGCCGGGCCGCGCCATCGGCGAAGCGACCCTGCGGGCTGGCGGCGTGCACCTTGTCCCCGGCGAACAGCTCGGCGTGCCGGGCCGCCAGGCGGTGGATCGTGTGTCCCTCTGGCACAAGCGCCAAGGATAGCCAGCGCCGCCCGACCGGGCCGCGCACCGATCCACGCGGGCCCCGCCGCCGCGCAGGTCGACCCAGGCCCCGCCGCCGCGCA
>NZ_JBNCNO010000006.1:100288-193069 GCF_049847025.1 Micromonospora sp. DT231
AGGTCGACCCGGGCCCCGCCGCCCCACAGGTCGACCCGGACCCAACCGCCGCGCAGGTCGACCCGGGCCCCGCCGCCCCACAGGTCGACCCGGACCCAACCGCCGCGCAGGTCGACCCGGGCCCCGCCGCCGCGCAGGTCGACGCGGGCCCTCGCTGCGCAGGTCGACGACGCGAGCCTTCGCCGCGCAGGTCGACGCGTGCCTCCCGCTCCGCAGGTCGACGCCGTCCCCCGGGCCCGCAGATCGACTCGGGTTTCAGGAAGGTGGGGTGTTCAGGTGGGCGGAACGGCCCGACTTCCGGGAAGGCGAGTCGATCAGGGTGGAGGGGTCGGTCAGCTCCGACGCTGGGCGCGGATGCCGCCCACGAACGCGGCCCAGGTGGCGGGAGCGAAGGCCAGCGCCGGGCCGGTCGGGTCCTTGCTGTCGCGTACGCCCACGACGCCGGGCAGGTTGTCGGCCACCTCGACGCAGTCACCGCCGCTCCCGCCGCTGCGGGTGCTCTTGCGCCAGGTGGCACCGGCAAGGTCAGTCATGATGCTCCTCGATGATCGAAGTGATCATTTTCTCTGATTCTGCCTCACTCGGGGCGAGGGCTTCCAGGTCCGACCAGACATGTTCGTACGCGGCCACCTCGGCCGGCTTGTCCAGATAGAGCGCCCCGGTGATGTTCTCCACGTAGACGGTGGTCGGCTCGGTGGACGCCCTCCCGAACGCCTGCGGGAAGTCCAGCAGGACGAAGGTGCCACTCTCGCTGGCCAACGGCGGCCCGGCCGCGAGCGGCAGGACCCGCAGACTCACCGTCGGCAGCGCGGCTACGTCGAGCAGGTGCCGCAACTGCTGCGCCATCGCCCGGCGGTCGGGGATCGTGCGCCGCAGCACGGCCTCGCTCAGGACGACCCGCAGGGTGGGAGCGGTGGGCAGCCGGCGCACGAGGATGCCCTGCCGTTGCAGCCGGACCTCCACCAGCTTCTCCCGATCCTCCTCGCGCATCGTCGGATTCTTCCGGCGGAACAGCTCGCTGGCGTACTCCCGGGTTTGCAGGAGTCCGGGGATCAGTTCCGAGTCATATCGGCGAATCAGCGTTGCGGAGGATTCCAGCCCGACGTACAGCGAGAACCACGACGGGACGACATCGCCGTACGAATGCCACCAGCCCCCGGCGCGAGTCTCCTTCGCCAGCCCGGCGACAATCTCGCCCATGGCCTCGGGCACCCGGTAGAGAGCACACATCGCGCGGGCGTCCACCACGCGGACGGGGACCAACCCCTTCTCGATGCGCCACACCTTCTGCCGTGAGCAGTCCAGCGCTTCGGCTGCGGCGTCCAGCGAGACCGAGGCATCCTCGCGGAGCTGCGTGAGCAGCCGTCCGAGCTGCCGCCGAGGGACCGTGGACCCGCTTGTTTCATCCGTCATGCAACATCACCGCGTCCCTCCTGCAACATCGAACGTTTCGCCCCGTACACAATTCTTTTCCATTCCTCGTGCGTCAATATGGCCTGACATTAGGGCGGCGGTGCGGATTGCACAAGGTGGCCAGGGTGGAACATGCTGTCACGCGTTGGCACCTCCCATGAAACAGCATCGGGAATAGCGTCAGCACAAGACCGTTATTGCGTGGAAGGACACCGCCATGCGCGTGTCGTACAACGAATACCTCTTGGTCACCGCGCTGACCTTCGCCCGTCGACACCGGCCCGTGTGGAGTTGGGTGCGCTGGCGCACCGTGTGCCGCTGCGGCGCGGAACTGCCCTGCCGGGCCCGCCACCGCATCCCGATCAATCGCGGCCACTGGCCGACATGACCGAGTGGAAGCCCGGCGACCTGCTGCTGATCGGCGGGGCGTGCTCGGTGCAGTTCTCCGGCGAGCGGGCGCTGCGCCTTCGGCTGGTGAGTGTCGATCCGCGCCCGACGTACCACGGATGGGTCTGGCTGACGGGCTACGTACTGAATGGCAAGGGCCTGGCCGTCGACAGGCGGGAGGTGTTCGTGCAGCAGGCCGGGGTGCGGCTGCACCCTGCCGTGCCTCCGCCGGCCACCGCGCCCAGGTCGAACAGGTCGGCGCGGCCCGGCGCTGATCGACTCGGCATCGCCGGCGCTGATCGACTCGGCATCAAGGAAACCGGGCGGTCCCGGTAAGCCGGACACCCCGACTTCCTGCAAACCGAGTTGATCACCGCTGAGGCCCGGTCACGGCCCGGGCGTGGGGGCTCACGGCCCGGGCGTGGGGGCTCACGGCCCGAGCGTGGGGGCCCCGTACCCGGGATTGGTGTCAGGAAACGCCCAGGTGGGTAATTCAGGACGGAACCGCGTGGGTGCCACCCCTTCCATCGGCCACCACGCATTTATCAGGAGGTGTGTAGTGGTCAGGATTCCTTCGCTGTCCCGCCGGTCCGAGCCGGCACCGACGCGGGACGAGAACCTCGACGGCCGCGTTGACGGCCGCGACACCCAGGTCGCCGACCGGGACAGCACGGCGGCCGCCGACACGGGCCGGTCCGACGACGTCGCCGGCCGGCCGGTGGTCACCGACCGGGACGCCGACCAGACGACGTACCGCAGTGCCGCCGCGCCCAGCGGCCAGCTCGGCGAGGCCGAGCGGCGTGCCGCCGAGCGGGCCGCGGTGGCCCGAGCCGCTACCGCCCGCCCGATCGACGGCGAGCCCCGCACCGGCACCGCACGCCCAGTGGTGACCGAGGCCCGGCCCGGCACCGCCGGTCCGCAGAGCGAGTCCCGGACCGGCCGGGCGGCGGAGACCGAGTCCCGGACCGCCGGCCCGCTGGAGACCGAGTCCCGCACCGCCGGCCCGCTGGAGACCGAGTCCCGCACCGGCACCGCCCCGACCCTGGCGCGCACCGCCGAGCGGGACGCCGACCTCGACACCACCACCCGCCGGCCCGACGCGACGGACGGGGTCACCACCGGCCGCCCGGTCGACCCGACCCCGGGTGAGACCACGCCGGAGCCGCCGGTGACCCGTGGCCCGAAGCCGCGAGCCAGCCTGCTCGCCACTCTCGGCCTGATCGTCTCCGTCGCCGGTGCGCTGTTCGTGCTGACCGGCACCCTGGCCGGGTACGGCATCGGGCTCGGCGCGTTCGGCGCGGTGCTCGCGGTGCTCGGCCTGATGGCCACCCGCCGCCGGCACGTCGCCGGCAAGACCGACGCGCTCTTCGGCGTGCTGATCGGCCTGGCCGCGGTGGTGATCGGGGTGCTCGCGATGACCGGGCAGTTCGACTGGCCGACCACCGACGGCGACTGGGTGGCACGCTTCCGGGAGTGGCTTGACTCACAGTTTGTCGATCGTTTCTAGCGGGCACTGTTCCGCTCGCCGGTGATGCACCGGCGAACAACCGGCGGTTCGCCGGCAGCCCGATCTCATCCGGTGGTTCACCGGCCGGGCAACACCCTTTCAGGGGCGGCGATTCGCCGCCCCTGAAGTGTTTTCCGGGCCGTGATCGACTCAGCTTCCGGAAACTCGGGGTGTCCCGGCCGCTCCGACACCGCGCTTTCCTGCAACCCGAGTCGATCACGGCCGGCGCACCCCGATCACGGCCCGCACCCGACCACGGCCCGCACCCGACCACGGCCCGCACCCGACCACGGCCCGCACCCCGACCACGGCCCGCGCCCCGACCACGGCCCGCGCCCCGATCACGGCCCGTGCGCCGGGCGCGGCACGCGCTGACACAACGAATCGCTCCTGCGGACCGCTGACACGCAATGAATGTTCGGTCTGCGCAACTCTCAGTGGTGGATCCTGCCGCTGGGGCCGCATAGCGTTGAGTCACGGCGCCAGCCCGTGGGCCACGGTGGCCGGGCGCGCCCAACCCCTGGGAGCAGGACAATGACGATGGACGCCACCAGCCAGCGCCTGTTGATGTGCCGGCCGACGTACTTCGCCGTCGACTACGCGATCAACCCCTGGATGGACCCGAGCGGCCCGGTCGACGCCGCGCTCGCCGTCCGGCAGTGGGAGAAGCTCCGCCAGACGTACCTTGACCTGGGCCACACCGTCGAGGAGATCACTCCGGTGCCCGGCCTGCCCGACATGGTCTTCGCCGCCAACGGTGGCACCGTGATCGACGGCAAGGCGATGGCCGTGCAGTTCCGCGACCCGCAGCGCGCCGACGAGGCGCCGGCCTACCGGGCCTGGTTCGAGGACGCGGGCTTCGAGATGTACGACCCGAAGCACGTCAACGAGGGCGAGGGCGACGTCCTGCTGGCCGGCGACCACCTGCTGGCCGGCACCGGCTTCCGCACGGCGCACGCCTCGCACGCCCAGTTGCAGGAGGTCTTCGGCTACCCGGTGATCACCATGCAACTGGTCGACCCCCGCTTCTACCACCTGGACACCGCGCTGACCGTGCTCGACGAGCGGACCGTGGCGTACCTGCCGGAGGCGTTCTCTCCCGGCAGCCAGGCCGTCCTGCGCCGGCTCTTCCCCGACGCGGTGCACGCCACCATGGCCGACGCCGAGGTGCTGGGGCTGAACGCGGTGAGCGACGGACGGCACGTCGTGCTGCCCGCGCAGGCCACCGACCTGGCCGCCAAGCTGCGCGACCGGGGCTACGAAACCATCGGTGTCGACCTCTCCGAGCTGCGTAAGGCCGGCGGCGGACCGAAGTGCTGCACGCTGCGACTCCGTCAGGGAAAGGCAAGCAAGTGATCGAGGACATGCTGCGGACCCCGTCCGCCGTCCGGGACGCGGAGAAGTACACCGCGCACAACTACCACCCGCTGCCGGTGGTGATCTCGTCCGCCGAGGGCGCCTGGCTCACCGACGTGGACGGCAAGCGCTACCTGGACTTCCTCGCCGGCTACTCGGCGCTGAACTTCGGCCACCGGCACCCGCAGCTCATCGCCGCCGCGCACGCGCAACTGGACCGGCTCACGCTGACCAGCCGGGCGTTCATCCACGACCAGTTCGCCGACTTCTGCCGGGAGCTGGCCGAGCTGTGCGGCAAGGACCTGGTGCTGCCGATGAACACCGGGGCCGAGGCCGTGGAGACCGGGATCAAGGTGGCCCGCAAGTGGGGCTACCAGGTCAAGGGCGTGCCCGCCGGCCAGGCCAACATCGTGGTCGCGGAGGGCAACTTCCACGGCCGGACCACCACCATCGTGAGCTTCTCCACCGACGAGGACGCGCGCGCCGACTTCGGGCCGTACACCCCGGGGTTCACGGTCGTGCCGTACGGCGACCTGGACGCCCTGACGGCCGCGATCGACGAGAACACCGTGGCCGTGCTGTTGGAGCCGATCCAGGGCGAGCAGGGCGTGGTGGTGCCACCGGAGGGCTACCTGCCGGGTGTACGCCAGGTCTGCACCGACCGCGACGTGCTCTTCATCGCCGACGAGATCCAGTCCGGTCTGGGGCGTACCGGCAAGACCTTCGCCTGTGACCACGAGGGCGTCGTGCCCGACATGTACCTGCTCGGCAAGGCGCTCGGCGGCGGCATCATCCCGGTCTCCGCGGTGGCCGCGAACGCCGACGTGCTGGGCGTGCTCAAGCCCGGCCAGCACGGCTCCACCTTCGGCGGCAACCCGCTCGCCTGCGCGGTCGCCATCGAGGTGGTCCGGCTGCTGGCCACCGGCGAGTTCCAGCGCCGCTCGGCCGAGCTGGGTGAGCGGCTGCGGACCGGCCTGGAGGGGCTGGTCGGCAAGGGGCTGGTCGGGGTACGCGTCCGTGGCCTGTGGGCCGGTCTGGACATCGACCCGGCGTTGATGAGCGGGCGGGAGGCGTGCGAGCGGCTCGCCGCCCGTGGTGTGCTCGCCAAGGACACCCACGGCTCCACCATCCGGCTCGCCCCGCCCCTGGTCATCACCGAGGAGGAGATCGACCTGGCGGTGGCGACGCTGGCCGAGGTGCTCGCCGGCTGACGCACCGCCCCGCCGAACCAGCGTTGATCATGGAGTTATTGCCACGACACGCAGTGCCGGGCAATAACTCCATGATCAACCGGGGCTCGGGCCGGGACCGGGCCAGGCCGGGGCCGGGGCCGGGGCGGGGTTAGGGGCGGGGTAGGCGCATCGCCATCGTCGGTGCCTCGGCCATCACCGAGGTGGGGGTGAACGGGGCGCCGGTCGGCAGCTCCTCGGCACGGCCGATCTGCACTCCGGGGTACAGCTCCACCATGTCGTTCTCACCGAGCACCCGGGACTGCTGCGGGGCCAGGGGAACGCGGTCCGACTCGGTCATCGAGCCGGCCGGACGGATGCCGGACCCGTTGGTGCTGACGTCGGTCACGATGACCTCGCCGACCCGCAGCTCGAACTGGACGTGACCACGGCTGATCCACCGCCGGGCCTCGTCGTTGAGCCACTGGCCGAGCATGATCCCGCCGTCCTGCTCGGGCGCCCGGCCGGCCACGATCGGCTGCTCCTCGGTGAGCACGAACCGCCGCCGGACCAGGCCGCCGACGCGCACCGCGAGCACCTCGCTCCGGGGCCGGGGGCCGCCGTCGCCGAGGCGTGCCCCGTGTCGGGGGCAGGTCGGCACGCCGTTGCGCAGCGCGGGCGGTGGCTGCGCGGCCGGGCTGCGGTCGGCGCCCCCGGCCAGGTCGGCGAACGCGCCACCCCCACCACCGCCGCCGAACAGCGCGCAACCCGACTCCGGGCAGCGCCACTGTCGGGCCAGCAGCTTCGCCCCGGTAGGCGAGCGCTTGCCGGCGACCGGGGCGTGCCCGCCGCCGACGTGCGCGATGAACGCCGGCCCGCCGGCGCCCGGCACCGGGGCCACCACCCGACCGGGCTGCTCGACCAGCCACGGGAACCGCCCGCGCAGCCCGTCGAAGCGGACCCGGCTGAGCACCGGCAACCCGAGCAGGTCGGCCACCTCCAACATCCGGTCACCCGGATTGTCGAGCACCTCGACGAGCCCGTCGTCGGCCCAGCGACGCACCACCATCCGCTCGTTGGACGTCAGATCGGCGTCGGAGAGCAGAGCCCGGTGTACGACCGCGTAGACCTGGACGCTGTCCTCCTCCAACTCGCGGGAGAGCGCGTCGATGACCATGCCGAGTCGCAGCAGACTGGCCGGCCGGCCGCCGTCGATGTCCTGGTAGCGGATCACCTCGGCCAGGTCGAGCACCGCGCGGGCCAGCGACGGGTCCGTGCAGACCCGACCCTCGATGGCATCCAGAACCTTGCTGATCTCGAATCTCATGCCGCACTCCGGACGATGTCGTCGATTCGCCGAGCCAGCTCGATGTCCCGGTGGGTGACCCCACCGGCCGAGTGCGTGACACAGCGGAAGGTCAGGGTCCGCCATCGGATGTCGATGTCGGGATGGTGGTCAAGCTCCTCGGCCACCGCCGCCACCCGGTCCACCACCGCGATGGCGGCCGGGAAACTGCCGAGCTGGGCCGTACGACCGATACCGGTCGGGTCACCCGACCAGTCGGGCAACCCGCCCAGCTCTTCTCGCACCGCGTCCGCGGTGAGCAGGTCTGCCATGAGCAGACCCTACCGGTGGCGCGCCCGACGAGCCGGACGCGCCACCGGTGTCCGGCTCACCGGACGATCAATTTCTCACAGCCCCAGACGCTCCGCCAGAACCCCGAAACTGGGTGCCACCTCACGCCAACCATCCAAGCCGTAGTAGATAACCCGAGGATCGCCGTGGTCGGAGCGGTATTCCAGCGCTATCGACATATCCGCGCCAAGGTCCCCGATGAGGACGCACCGAGCCGGATCGACGTCGGAGTCAGGGCCGACAAGGTCCAGGTGGACCTCGGGCGCCAGCGCACGGAACAACTCGTTCTGACGCAACATCGATGGAAGATCATAGAAGCGAGGATCGTCCGGATCATCGTCGAACACCTCCCTCAGCACCTGCTCGTCGGGCACCACCCAGCGGCCGGCTTCCATGACCTCGACAAGTGCGAGAGGAAGCGGGAGGCCGCCGATCGAGAATCTCGTGGAAGCCACCTAACTGACCTCTACCCGAACAACCACACCGGACATGTGGCTGAATTCGCTCGCCAACTCGGCTCCCGCCATCCGCGGAACCAATGCGCATCCCACTAACCACCATCCCGCAGGGTCGCGAGCGCCACACCTGCGGCATCCACGATCGCAGCCCAACCCGGTGCCTGCAAATATTCCTCGTCGGAAAGCTCTGTGCCCAATTCCTCGAACAACGAATCGATCGCTCGGGCCAAGTGACGCATCGCGTCGGCTTCCTCCGGAGACCTCAGGTAGGCGCCGATTGCCGCATCCGGATCCTCCAGCACCTGCGTATCATCGTAAAGGATATGGACACGGTGAGTGAACTCGTCATACTCGCCGGGAGGCAGTTCGCGTCGGACCCAGGCAGACCACTGATACACCGGATCCGCCAAGGCCTGCACGGCCCGAACGATCTCATGCCGCATCTCCGGAAAACGGATTTCACTCATGGTCGACTCCAAGACGACCAGTTCTTCCACTCACCGAGCGGGATATGCGCGTTCGTGGGATCCTGGTCGATGGCACCACTAATGGGATTACCATCTCGTCCAACCACCTTGCCGTTGACTCGAACGATCACATGGTCGACCTGTTGGCTCGGGAACGGTGAGTTCGGGTTACCTTGGTCAATCCGCACCCCGTTACCCTGGTTCTTCGGGTCCTGCCAGCGGAAGCCAACACCCTTCTTGTTTGCCTTACCACTCCCCCAGGACGCCGGGAGCTTCTCCCCAGTGTCCGGCCGCCAATCACCACAGTTGTGTACGAGAACCGGCGTGTCGCCGGCTATCACAAAGTACGTGTGGATGTCCTCAACGGTCAGGTTGTAGACCACGGCCTGCTCCGTCCAGCGGCGCGTGCTCACCACCGACAGCTCGCGGCCGTCCGAGCTGCCGACCTGGTCACCCGCGTGCAGTTGCCCCGCCTCGATCCACCGCTGCTCGTCCTCCACCCAGAACGGGTGGCCGGCGGTCGCGGTGATGTCGGCGGTCTCGCCGTCGGCCGCACCGCCCACGGCGACGGTGACGTCCACCAGGTCCCGCTCACCCTCACCACGGATCAACCTGGTGACCGGTTTGGCCTCGGTCTCACCCGTCTCCGGAGAGCTGGCCAGCACCAGATCACCGAGGTCGACGTTCTCGATGGGCTTGGTGCTGCCGTCGGCCATCAGCACCAGGGTGCCCGGCACAAAACTGTTCTTCAGGCAGTTCGTGCCCGCCCGGGAACCGAGCTTCGAGCCGCCGCCAGCGGCCCCGCTACGCACGCCACCCTTGGCGCCCGTGGCTGCGGCCCCCTTCGCCGCGCCACCCCCACCGCCGCCGGCGGCGATGCTGAACGCGTCGAACAACAGGTGCCCGGCTGCCTTACCCGGGTGACCGGCCTTGACGTCGTTGGTCAACCCGTCGGACCAGTCCTTCACGGCCTGACCCGGGTTGCTCAACGTCTTCTTCGCCGCGTCGCCCCGCGCTTTGCCCCGCCCCTTCGCCGCCTCGCTGGTGTCCTTGTCGACCAGGGGATTGCCACCGACCGCGGTGTCGTAGGAGACCTGCGCGAAGGTCTGCGCAGCCTCCTTGACGTCGGAGCCGATCGCGGAAGCCGCGTCCTTCACGAAGTCACCGACCTCGTCGGCGGCGTCGGAGAGCCAGTTGTGACCGTCCAGCTCCACGTTGCTGATCGGGTTGCCGCCGGCGAACGCGTACCGGTTGCCGGTGTACGGGTCGACGGCCAGGCCCAGGTCGTCCAGCGCCCCGTTGTACGAGTCCCGGGAGAGGAACTGGTTGATCCCCGGGTCGTAGTCCCGGAAGCCCATGTCGTAGTCGCCGGTCGACTGGTCGAAGCGCTTGGACTGGAACCGGTACGCGTTGTACGGCGCCTTGTCCGGGTTCTCGGGGTTGCCGGCGTCGGGCTTGTCCACACCGGTGAACTGACCGGCGTCGTTCTTGCCGTAGGCGCTGTAGCCGTAGGTGGCCCGGCCGTCGCCCTTGTCGTCGGTGATCTGGCCGATGTCGGCGGACCCGTCGTAACCGACGTACGAGTCCTCCTGGGTGTTGTCGGTGTTGGTCTTCACCTGCGACAGCAGGTCACCGCCCGGACCGCGCTGGTAGGACTTGACGACCTTGGTGCCCTCCAACTCGGCGGAGATGTCGCCGGTCAGCCCGAGGTACGCGTACGTGGTGGTCTTGCCGCCGTAGGTGCGGGTCGCCTGCCGGTCCAGCGGGTCGTACGTGTAGGTCGTGGTCTTGCTGCCCGGGTTCTTGACGTTGGTGACGACGTGGTCGAAGCCGTCGTAGGTGTAGCTCTCCACAGTGGTCCCGAGCGAGGTCACCGTCTTGAGCCGGCCATACGGGTCGTACGCGTAGTTCGCCGAGGCAAGATCGGTGGTGGCCTTCGTCAGGCGGTTCTTGTCGTACTCGAAGTTGGTGGTGACGTTGTCGACGGTCTGCTTGACGACGTTGCTGTTGGCGTCGTGCACGTAGCTCTCGGTGCCCGCGCCGCTGCCGGTCTTGGTGACCGTACGGACCCGGTCCTGCGGGTCGTAGGCGAAGGTGCTCGTCGTGTCGACGTACGCGCTGCGGTTGTCCGCGTTCTGCTTGTGCGAGACGTCCTTCGACTTCTGTCCGTTGGCCGCGTACTCGTAGGTGTGCTGGTTGACCACCGCGCCGCCGGACTTCTTCTCCACCTGGCTCTGCACCGAGCCGTCGAGGAAGTAGTCGGTGGTGACGACGTTGCCGTTGCCCTTGGTCTCGGTCGCCGTCTGCCCGCGCTTGTTGTAGGTGTAGCGCGTGTACTTCGGCTTCGGGTCCGTCGGCGAGGTCGAGTTCTTGATCTCGCTGGCCAGGTCCCGCTCGGTCTCGTAGGTGTACTCGGAGATCTGCGTGTCGTGGGTGCGCTTCTTGAGCAGATCGTTGGGCTCGTACGAGAACGTGGTGGTGTTCTTGACCGCCGTACTCTTCTTCTCCTCCACGCTGGCGACGCGGTTGAGCATGTCGTACGACACGGCGTAGGTGTCGATGGCCGCCCCGGTGCTGGTATCCAGCATCTTGGCGAGGTTGCTGTTCACGTCGTACTCGTAGGCGAAGTTCTTGCTCGGCGTGCCCGAGCCGGCGCCGTTGTCGGACTGGCTCTTCTTCTTGCCGTCCGGGTAGTAGGACCAGTCCATCTGCCGCGGCGTGCCGCTGGCGCCGGTGACCGTCCGGGAGGTCTGCGCGCCGTTGTTGTCGTAGTCGTACGCGGTGGTGATGTTCCAGCCGACGTCCTTCGAGGTACGGATCCAGCCGTTGTCGAAGAACGTCTGCACGGTGTCGTTGCGGGCCGACTGGTTGTTCGACGGCGGCGCGGAGATCAGCTCCAGGTTGCCGACCTTGTCGTACTGGTACTTCGTGACCGGCGGGGTGGTGAACTGCGAGTCGTCCCGGTCGTACGGTTGCTGGACCTCACGAACCCGGTTCAGCGCGTCGTAGAGCGTGACGGTCGCGAAGTCGTCCGGATCGTCGGTGGTCTCGACCCCGCGCGGGCTGATCTGCCGGCTGAGGTTGCCGACCTCGTCGTACTCGTACTTGGTGGTCCGGTAGGTGCTCGTGCCGCCGGACGACTGGTACGGCACCTTCTGCTCGATCAGGGCCGAACGCTCGTCGTAGTTCATCAACGACCGGTTGCCGTCCTGGTCGATCGCGACGGTCGGGTTGCCGTCCCGGTCGTACTCGACGCCGGTGCTGTTGCCCTTCGGGTCGATCGTCGTCTTGATCCGGCGGTTCAGGTCGTAGGTGAACTGTGCCGTCCAGTCGTTGGGGTCCGACGTCGCGTTCTTCCGCTGGTCGATCTGCTGCCGGACGTTGCCGGCCAGGTCGTAGTCGATGCTGACGCGGCCGTTGAGCGCGTCGGTGACCTCCTTGGGCCGGTTCAGCTCGTCGTAGACGTACACCGTGGCGTAGTCCAGCGTGTCGGCCGCGGTCAGCACGCCCTTCGGCTCGGTCACCTTGCTGACGTTGCCCACCTGGTCGTACTCGTACTTGGTGGTCGACGCCTCGGAGGTGGAGGTGTCCTTCGGCGTGGTGACCGTGCTCGGCCGGTCCAGCGCGTCGTAGACCGCGGTCGTCACCGCCCCGGTCGGTGTCGTCTGTTGGGTGACGTTGTCGTTCTTGTCGTACACCGGAGCGGGGGTGGTGATGTAGATGCCGTTCGCGGCGTCCTTCGGCACCTTCTGCGTCAGCGGGCGACCGAAGCCGTCGTACGTGTAGGTCGTGACGCGCTGCTTCGGGTCGGTGACGGTGAGCACGCTGCCGATCGACGAGTACGTGTACGTCGTGTCCTCGGTCAACGCGTTGGTGATCGTGCGCGGGTAACCGACCGGGTCGTAGTCGGCGTAGTCGGTGCTGTGCTTGTTGGCGTCCGTCGCCTTGGTCATCCGCCCGAACGGGTCGTACACGTAGCTGGAGGTGTAGTCACCCTCGAGGCTCGTGGCGGTGCCCTTGGGGTCGGTCACCGAGGTGAGGTTGCCGACGGCGTCGTACCCGAACTTCCAGTGCCGGCCCTCCGGCGAGTACTTGTCGGTCAGCTCGGCGGTGTGCCCGGCCAACCCGTACCGGTAGTCCATCCGCAGGCCGGGGGTGTTGTTCCGGTTGGCCTCGGGATCCTTGACCTCCAGCGGGTAGCCGGTCACCTGGTCGAACCGCCAGGTGGTGATCGCCCCGCCGGCCTCCTCCAACCGGCTGACGTTGTTGTCCGCGTCCCAGCCCAGGAGGGTGGCCTGGTTCAGGGCGTTGGTGATGCGCGTGGCCCGACCGAAACCGTCGATCAGGCTCTCGGTGGCCCGGCCCTTGGGGTCGGTCACCGTGGTGAGCACCCCGCCGCTGGCGTCGCCGTCCGGGTCCTGGTAGTCCACCAGGGTGTTCTTGAGCAACCGGTCGGTGACCATGTTCACCTTGCCCTGGAGGAACTGGTCACCTGCCTCGTTGTAGGCGATCTTCGACACGGCCGTCCGCGGGTCGACCACCCGGGTCAGACGGGCGTTCTGCGGCCCCTGCGACTCGTCGTAGACGAAACCGAAGGGCTTGGCGTCGGCGGTGCCGGACCCGTCGGTGACCTCCCGGAGCAGGCCACCGTCGCTGTAGACGAAGGACATCACCCGCCCGCTCACGTCGGTGATCGACTTGAGCTGGTTGATGATCTGCCGGTCCTGCAGGTTCGTCAGGCTCTGCTTCGTGCCGTTGACGAACGCGGTGTAGCTGTCCCCCGCGGCGTAGTAGTCCAGGGACAACGTCCGCCGGTTCTCCGGATCGGTGAGGTAACGCAGCACCGCGGTGTCGCGGTAGTCGATCTGCATCCGCTCGTAGGTGAACAGGAGCTGGTTGCCGTTGCGGTCCCGCACGGCACTCTGGTAGCCCTGCTCGTCGAAGACGAACTGGCTGCGGTCCGGTCGCGTCATCGTCCACGCCTGGCTGGTGTCACCGCTGCCGGTGCGTTGCAGGTACAGGTGCACCCCGGCGGGCTGCACGTAGCGCCAGTCCGCGGTGTTCGCGCTGTTGTGCTTGTCCAGCTTGAACAGGTGGGTGGTGCCGTCACCGTCGGTCATCGCGACCTGCTGCGGCCACGTGCTGTCCCCGCCCCGGAACTGCAACGGCGACCCGAGCCGGACCGCGCTCGAGGTGGACAACGACCAGCCCAACCCCATCGACGAGGTGGACGTGTCCTGGCTGTTGTAGGTCAGCCGGACGAATGTCGACACGCCCCGGCTCGGGTTGGCCAGCGGGTTGTAACCGAACACGGCGTTACCCGAGAACTGGTTGACCATCAGCGAGGAGCCGGAGCCCGCGCTGCCGCCGGCGTACTGGTAGAACTTCTCCAGCCCGAGCTGGTCGGAGGTGGGGTCCTCGACGGCCACCGCCTGGTCGAGGGGTTGGATCTGGGTGCCCTCCGACAGCCACTGTCCGGAGTTCTTGTTCCGCAGGTCCCACTTGAGGACGTAGTCCTCCCGGCGATCGCCGTCCCCACCGCCGGCGGGGGCCTTCACTGTGGCGTTGATGGTGACCACGCCGCCGGGTGCCTGCGCCGACGGCAGGGGCGTCTCGATCGGGTTGCCCGCGTTGGTGGCGGGGGTGCCGTCCGGACGCGTCCAGTGGTACGACAGCACCCAGTCCGACGGCGACCACACCGACGACGACGTGGTGTTGGTGACGGTGACCGGCACCAGGTACTGGTCGCCCGGGACCATCCGGCTCGGCGTGTTCGGCGCGTGGTAGGTGCTGGCGCTGTTCGGCACGGTGTAGATGACCCGCAGCCGGGGCCGCAGCGACGGCTCGGCCGCCTCGGCGGAGAGGAACAGCACCCGCTGCTCCACACCGGCCTCGTTGGCGAGCCGGATCTGCACACCCTTGTTGTTCGTCGAGCTGTCCACCCAGCGCTGTACCAGCGGGCCGGCTTCCCAGTTGACCCAGCCCGGGTCACCGTTGAGCGAGCCGACGGTGGACTGCACTGTCGACTCCACGTCGCCGCCCGCCGTGGTCCAGGCGATCCCGGACTGGGCGCTCTTCCACGTCGACGTCGTCTCGCTGAAGTCACGGGTCAGCCCACGGAGCTGGAACTGCTGCTGGCCGGCGCCGTCGCCCTCGGTGTACCAGCCCCACAGGCCGACCTGAGCGTTGACGATCTTGGCCTGCGCGGGCAGCCCGGTGACGTTGGGGAATTTCAGCACCACCCGGCTGTTGCCGTAGATCGAGCCCTTGTTGCCGACCTGAAGCTCACCGCCGGCATCCAACTTGTCCCAGTTGTTGTCCGGCTTGAGGCTTGTCAACGTGTTGTCGTCCGCGCCGGTGAAGAACCTGATCACCTGGCCGGCCTTGGGCAGCCGCACCATCTGGGTCTGCGCCGGGATGACCGTGCCGTCCCGCAACCGCACGGCGATCATGTAGAAGTAGGCCTCGCCGAACTGGCTCGCCGAGTCCGCCGGGGTGGGCGTGGCGTGGGTGTCCGAGTACGTGGTGCGGCCCGGTCGGATCGGGGCGACCAGGGTGGACGCGTTCGGCATGAAGTTCTGCGTCTTGCTGGAGTGCACCTGGTACTCGACCAGGTCGTCATCCGGCGACGACGAGGGGTCGGTGTAGGAGGACCAGGACAGGTCGGCGCCGGTGGCTCGGACATTTGTCACCGGATTCAGCGCGACGCCGGGCTTGCCCCAGGTCAGCACCAGCTTCGGGCCGTGGCCGTCCTCGCCGCCGTAGGAGAAGTCGCCGGACTCGTACCGTGGGCCGCCGTTCTTGTTGGTCTCGTCCTTGCCCTTGAGCATGAAGCCGTAGTTCGTCGCGGGGTTGTCCAGCCAGCTCTGCACGATCGAGCGGACGCTGTAGCTGTGCCAGGCGTTGGTCTGGTTCAGCGGCTTGGTCACCTCCGCCCGCTTGACCAGCCGCACCGCGTCGGCCACGACCTTCTTGTTGGCCACGTCGCCGAGCACCACCTTGTGCGTGGTGCCCGCCTTGAAGCCGTAGGTGCCGATCGACACCCAGTTCTGACTGCCCGAGCCGGTGGTCTGGTTTACCGTCTTGACCACCGAACCGCCGTCGTAGAACACGGTGTAGGGCGCGTTCGTGGCACGGTCCGAGCCCGGCACGTAGTGCACGTACACCTCGTACTGACCGTCCTCGGTCAGGCGCGGCACCCAGGTGAACGTCTGACCGGTGGACGCGTCGGCGTTGTACCGGTACGCGCCGTTGTTCGCCTGGGTGCGGTCGGTGGCCGTGGCGCCCACCCACTCACCGCTGGCGGACACCTTCGCGGTTTCCGCCTCGTCCACCTGCTCCCGGTTCTCCCCGACCTCGGCGAACTTGGCGCTCATGCTGCTCCACGTCGCGGTGGTCTCGCTCCACGCGGCGGTCACCCGACGCGCCTCGAACGCCATCGCGGCGTCGTCGGCGCCACCGTGGGTCTGGTCGAAATACATCTGCAACTGCGCGGAGTCCAGCACGGTGTTGGCCGGAACCTTGGACAGGTCGAACTTGGTGAGCGATCGGAACGTGCCCCCGGTGGAGGCGCCGGCCGACAGCTTCCAGGTGCTGTCGAAGTTCTCCGTCGGGCCACCGGAGGCGAGCATCACGTCCTGGGCCTGGTTCAACGTGGGTTGGACCTTGATCGTCGGATCGATCACCACCGGGTACTTACGGGCGGGGTCGCGCAGCCAGGCATCGTCCGCGGTCACCGTCACCACCGTGCGACCATCCTGCTGGCTGACCCGCTGGCTGACCTGGTAGCTCATCGCCTTGCCGACCACCGACGCCTGGTCGTCGGCACTGTCGTACATGTACGGCCGAGGCATCGTGAACAGCGCCGGCCCCTGCCGGTCCGTGGCGAAGAACGACAACGAGCCGTCGGCCTCCGGCACCGCGCGAACCGAGTCCGTGTCCAGCGTGAACGTGTACGTCGCCGGCCCGCTCGGCGCGGCGGGCAGCACGATCTGCTCCTTGACCGCCGACGGGGTCACCTCGTAGACCAGGTCGGCGCCGCCGAGCGCGCCCGGGTAGGTGACCCGGGACCCCTTCGCCGTCGGCCGCAGGGCCTGCGGGCCGCCGGCGAGCCCGAGGGTCAACCCGTAACCCCCCATCGAGTACGAGAGCACCCGGTCAGTGCGGTCGCCGAACCTGCCGACGAACGTGTTGCGGGTGGCGGCGAAGGGATAGCCCGACGTGTCCCCGGCGGACACGGTCGACTCGATGTCCTGCCAGCGGCCCTTGCCGTCGCGGTAGTGGACCGGCTCGCGGCTGGCCTCGGCCTGCATCCGCCCGTCGGCCAGCAGGTAGACCTTGGTGCTCGCGGTGCGGCGGTCGACCAGCTCCCGGACCCGGCGTGCCGGCGGTATCGCCTCGGCGGTCGTCGGTTGGGCCACCGAGGGCAGGACCTTCGCCGGACCCGGCGGGGTCTCCGGCACGTCCCGACCCTGCGGCGTCGGCGGGCGCAACACCGTGCCCGGCCGGCGTGCCGGCTCCGCCCCGTCCGCCGGTCGCGCAGATGCGGGGCTGCCCGAGACCACCAGCACCACGCCGACCAGGACCGCAATTAGGCGGCGTCCATTACCGACAATGCTCATTCATTTTTCCTTCACGCGAAGCCGACAACGAAGACACAATTGCCCACGGCACATGACGTGCCGGTCGAACTGCCGCGAAGAAGGAATCGGCGCGCACGGAAACAGCGCCGGACACCGCGACGAGGCTCAGAAATGAGTCGGATCAGCGCCCCCCGTGGGTGCCGCAGTGAACCTAGCAAGCGTTGATTGACCTTGGCAACTATTGACCTGTGGCAATTTTCGGCTCGTGTGGTGGCAATGGTGGGCGGGATACGAACATTGGGAAGATCCGGATCTACCGGATGCGTTCCCCGGGGTCGGATATGTCGGCCAGAAACACATCGATGGGGCGGCATCATCAGATGCCGCCCCATCGATCAGTCCGCATTACCGCCGCGCAGCGGCCGTGCCGTTCAGCCGCGCAGCGGCCGGCCCACCTCGTGCAGGTGACCGAGCGCCTGCCGGTACGACTCGATCAGCCCGGTCTCGGCGTACGGGATGCCCTGCTCGGCGCAGTAGGCCCGCACGATCGGCTGGGCCCGGCGCAGGTTGGCGCGCGGCATGTTCGGGAAGAGGTGGTGCTCGATCTGGTAGTTGAGCCCGCCGAGCGTGGTGTCCACCAGGCGGCTGCCCCGCACGTTGCGAGAGGTCAGCACCTGCTTACGCAGGAAGTCCAGCTCGTCCTCGGCGGTCGGCATCGGCATGCCCTTGTGGTTCGGGGCGAACGCGCAGCCCATGTAGAGGCCCCACAGCGCCTGGTGCACGGCGGCGAAGAGCAGCGCCTTGACCGGCGACATGACCGCCAACAGCAGCGCCACGTAGCCGACGGTGTGCGCGACGAGCAGGACGGCCTCGACCGCCCGGTGGCGCATCGGAACTGTGTACTTGCCGTCCTCCCGGCCGACGATCGCCCGGATGCTCGCCACGTGCAGGTTCAGACCCTCCAGAAGCAGCATCGGGAAGAAGAAGTACGCCTGCCGCTGAGCCATCCAGCGGCCGAACCCACGGGTCTCCAGCGCCTGCTCGTGCGTCCACACCAGGGCGCCCGCGCCGACGTCCGGGTCCTCGTCCTCGTGGTTCGGGTTGGCGTGGTGCCGGTTGTGCTTGTCGACCCACCAGCCGTAGCTGATCCCCACCGCCACGTTGCCGGCGAACAGCCCCACCAGCTCGCTCGCGCCCCGGCGTCGGAACATCTGTCGGTGACCGGCGTCGTGCCCGAGGAACGCGACCTGGGTGGTGGCGACCGCCATCACCGCCGCGAGCGGTAGCTGCCACCAGGAGTCGCCGAGCAGGAAAACGGCGATCCAGCCGGCCACGAAAGCGCCGAGGGTGAGCGTGATGCGGGTGACGTACCAACCGGGGCGCCGCTCCAGCAGGCCCGCCTGGCTGATCCGCCGGGACAACTGTGCGTAGTCACTGCCTCGCCGTCGTACCGGCGGTTCCGCCACCGCTCCGAGCGCCATTGCTGCTCCCGATCCGCTTGTGCCTGAACCGGTGCGGCTCGGGCTCGTTGTTCAAGTCTCCGGCTTAGCAGTAGCGCTGAGTAACCCTGACAACCCCCGAATCGGGGGTAGGGCGGGCACTACCCCCGATGGTGTGCGGCTCAGCCCAGCCGGGCCACCGTGGCCCGCAATCGCGCCAGATCACGCCGCCGCCGCTCGTAGGTGGCGGCCAGCCCGACCAGCGCCAACCCGCCCACACCGAGGTAGATCCACCGGGGCAGCAGGTCCCAACCTCGCGCCAGCTCGTGCAACGCCAACAGCGCCAGCACGCCACCGCCGAGCAGCACCGGCGCCTGCCATCGGCGGGTAGCGCCGGCCAGCACCACGCCCAGGGCCGCCGCACCGAGGAACAGTCGCCGCCACGGCTGCGGATCCGCCCCGGCCAGCACCGACACGAGGCTCGGGAGCAGCGCCGCGACCAGCCCCGGGCCGAGGGCCGGCCAGCTGGTCAGCCCCGGCCGGGTGCGCAGCGCCAGCAGACCCGCGCCGAGGGCGAGCGCCGAGGCCGGCAGGGTGTACGCCTCCAGCACTGTCACGCCGCCGGCGGCGAGCAGCACCCAGGCCCCGAGCAACTCGCTGCCGGCGGCGATGCCGGCGAACGCCCACCGCCGGCCGACCGGCTCACCCCGGCGCAGCAGCCGCAGCGCGACGGCCACGCCCCAGAGCACACAGACGGTGGCGAGATGCCGCGCCACCTCGACGGCGAGCACCGCCGCCACGAGCGCGACCGCCTGCGCGGCAGCGTCCAGCACCCGCCCGACCCGGGCCCGCGACGAGGTCGCCGCGGCGACGGCCAGCACCAGCGCGGCCACCGCCAGCAGCGGGTACGCCGCCGCCCGCAGCGGCAACCCTCCGGCGAGCGGTGCGGTCACCGCCAGCGCGGACGCCGCCCCCACCGCGGCCAGGCAACCCGTGACACGTACCTCGACCACGCGCGCCCCGACGGCGACGACGACCGCCGCCACCAGCAGCACTCCCTGCGCGGCGAGCGTGCCGGCTCGGGTGGCCAGCAGCCCCGCCACACCGGACGCGGTCAGCACCACCCCCACCGGTACGAGGACCGGTGCGAGCGCCGGGCGCGCGGCAAGCGCCGCGAACAGCAGCGCGGCCAACCCGGCGAGCAGGACAGCAGCCGGTAGCACCGGCCAGGGCGTGCCGATCGCGACGAGCAGCACCGGCAGGGCGACCGCGACGAACGGCAGCGCGGGCAGCACCCGTGGGCGGACCCGCCGACCGGCCAGCACGACGGCCACCGCCAGCACGGCCAGCGCCAGCCCGCGCGGAAGCGCCGTCGGGTCGGTGACGATCGTGGGCACGCCCGACCACACCCGCCCCCGATCGCCGTACGGCGACACGATCGCCGTCAGCACCGTCGGCAGGGCCGTCAGGACCGCGACCACCGCAAGTACGCCACCCGCCGCCACCGGCAGGCCCCGCCGGGTTGGCTCCCGCTCGCCGGCCGCCGGCCGGTCCCACCGGTCGACGAGCGCGACGCCCAGTGCCGCCAGCGCGGCGTACAGCGGGACGGACTCGTTCCCCGCCACGACGAGCGGCGCGAGTCCGGGCACGGTCACCGCGACCACGGCGCCGGTCACCGCGTACCCGGTCAGCTCCATTCGGTGGCGACGCGCCGCGAGCACCGCGACCAGCGGCAGCCCGGCGGCCAGAAGTGCCAGCCGCGCCTGCCACCAGGTGGGCGCACCCGCGGCGAACAGCGCCACGGCGGCGACCCCGGGGAGCGCGAGCTGCGCGACCAGCAGCCCCACGCCGGCCACCTGCCGGTACGGCCCGGTGTCCGGTCGTGCGGCCAGGGCCAGCCCGACCACGGCGATGCTGCCGAGCGCCACCAGGGCGCCGGTCGGGGTGGCCAGGGCGACGAGCAACCCGTGCCCGAGCAGGACAGCGCCACCGAGCGCGCGGGTGCGCAGCGTGACCGGGCGGCTCGCCGGGCGGGCCAGCACGGCGACAAGCAGCGCCGCCCCGCCGATCAGGTCGACGGCCACCACCGCCGGCCAGGGGGCCGCCCAGCCGACGGGCAGGGCGAGCAGCGCCGCCACCGCGCCGGCCAGGGCGAGCACCGTTCGCGCCCGGCGGGGCAGCAGCAGCACCGTCGCGCCGAGCGCCACCACCACGGCGGGTGCGAGCTGCCAACCCCAGTCCAGGTCCGGGCCCGTCGCGGCCCCGCGCCACGGCGGCAGCGAGCGGCTCACGGCCGCCACCGCGAGCACGGCGGTGATCAGCGCGGCCACCTGGGCCGTGCCGGCCGCGACCAGCAGCGCACCGGCACGCGGCCCGCTCCGCCAACCCCCGACGCCCACCACGGCCGACCCGAGGGCGGCGGAAGGCCCCCGCCCGGACACCTCCGGCCCGGCCACGCCCGGCGACTCCGACTCCGCCGCACCCGGCGACTCCGACTCCGCCGCACCCGGCGACTCCGACTCCGCCGCACCCGGCGACTCCCGCACCGGCAACTCCGCCGCGCCCGGCAGCAGCCGCACCGCGCCGGCCAGCACGAGGGCCACCGTCGCCGCCGCGATCAGCAGCAGTGACGGCCGCAGCTCGACCACCGGGCGCAGCAGCGCGGCGGCGAGCACCGGCACCACCAACCCGCCGGCCACCGCCCGCAGCGCCGGGCCACCGACCAGCCAGGCCGCGCCGACCCCGGTAAACGCGACGAGCAACAGCGGCAACCCGGCCAGCAGCGGCGAACCCGCCGCCCGCCCGACGGCCAGCGGCACCAGGGCACAACTCGCGGCACCGACGAGCGCGATCACCAGACCGACCGCCGCGAACACCCGGCCGACCAGCAGGGCCACGCCGTCCCGGCCGCGCAGCGCAACGAGCACGGCCAGGTCCAGCAATGCCACGGCGAGCAGGACCAGCGCCCATCCGGCCGCACCCGGCTCGGCCTCGACGGCCAACAGCGGCACCACCGGCTGGGCGGCCAGCAGGGCTGCGAACCAGGGGCCGGTCAACCTGCTCCACCGGCCGTACGCCACGGCGACCGCCGCGCTGGCCCCCCCGACCAGCGCGGCGTACCGGCTGCCGGGCCAGCCGGCCACCCCGGCCAGGTCCACCGACCAGGCCGCGTAACCGTCCAGCAGCAGCAACAGCAACCCGACCGCGGCGAACGTCTCCGCCGTGCCGCGCAGCCCCCGACGGACCGCCAGCAGCGGTACGGCCAGCATGAGCGCGGTGAACACGGCCAGGATCAACGCCCGTCCGCCGACCCCCACCGCCGCCCAGGCCACCGCGGTGAACACCACCGCCGCGGTGCCCAGCAACAGTCCACCGAGGACGAAGAGCAGACCCTGGACGGTCCGGGTGGAGGCCTCCGCCGCACCCGCCGGTGCGCCTGGGCGGTCGACCGGCAGTGGTCCGACGACAGGCGTGGGGCGCGCCGCCGCCGGAACGGCCAACCCCGCGCGGACGACCGCCGCCAGCTCGGCCCGCCGCCGCGACGTGGCCGACAGGCGTCCCGCCAGCTCGGTGTACGCGAGACGGGCCCGCTCCACCTCCGGCTCAAGCTGGGCCACCTCTCGGCCCAACCGGAACACCTCGGCGGCGATCGGGTCGGGCGCGCGCCGGCAGCCGGTGCAGCCGGTGCTCAGACCGGCGGGAGCACCACAGGCCGGGCAGGGATATCCGGTGTCATCCACCCGGTCATCATCGGCGGCCGACCCGGGCACGGCCCAGAGTCCGCGTACTCAGGGTCGGGTGTGCTCGAACACCCAGGTCACGTACGCGGGGTCGCCGCTGTCCACCCTGGACACCAGGATCTCCGGCACCTCGTACGGATGGCTGACCCGGATCTGATCCACCAACGCGGCCAACCGGTCCGGTGCGGTCTTGAACTGCACCGACCACTCGGAGCTGGTCTCCACTCCGGACCGCCACCAGTAGGTGCTGTCCACCTGACCGCCCACCTGTGCACAGGCGGCGAGCCGACCGGCAACGGCCGCGGCCGCCAGCACGTCGGCGACCGAACGCGCATCCACCACCGTCGTCACCACGCAGATCTGATCCACGCCCGCACCCTACGCGGCGCCATCGCTTCGAGCCGGCTTTTCGCTCCCGACCGCGAGGCCGCGCGGCGCACGCTCATCGATTCACCGCGATCCAGGCGTCGATCTGCGCCCACCAGTCGAACAGCCAGTCGATGCGCTGCTGCCGTCCGGCCGGCACGTCCTCCGGCGGCACCGACCAGAACCGCATCACGATCTGCTTGTCCATCGGCAGTTCCCGCCACACGTCGGCGACGGTGAGCATCCGGTCCAGCCCGGTGTGGGCGACGAAGATGACCCCGGCGTCCGGGGCCGCGTCCAGCGCGGCGAGCATCCCGCCGGGCTGCGGGGCGAGGACGTGCCGCATCCGCTCCGCGCGCAGGGCCATCCGTTCCAGGCCGAGGGAACGCAGCCGGGCGATGGCGCGCAGTCGCCGCTTGGGGGTGAAGTTGCCGCCCTCGGGAAAGATGACGAACGCGTCGTTGTCGTCCAGGCCCGTGGCCAGGTGCCCGACCTGGCGTACCGTCTCCTCGCCGCGCTCCGGCGTCGGCGCGATGAAGCGGTTCGGCAGCCGGTTGAGCAGCACGTCGATCGCCGGGTCCCACTGGAGGCTGTCCTTCAGGACGATCCGTGGCTCCCGTTTGAACCAGTTGACCAGGCCGTGGATCAGGATGAACGAGTCACCCGGCCCGGCGTGCCGGCAGAGCACCAGCTCGGGCCGGCCGGGCAGTGCGGTGTCCGGGTCGGTGCCCACCACGTCGATACGCAACCGCAGTGTCCAGCGGGCCTGCCAGAACAGCACCCGCAGGAACCAGCCGGCCAGCACGTAGTGTGCGCGCTGGAAGGCCGGGGACCGCACCCGCCAGCCGAAACCGGAGACGACCCAGAGCACGAAGAGCGCGAGCAGCGCGGCGGCGTTCCAGACCAGGTAGACGCAGCCGATCCAGAGCAGCCGCAGCGGGCGTAACCGGCCCGGGACCAGCGGCGACGCGGCTGCGGCGAGGAATGCCCAGACCGGCAACGTGGTGACCACGACGAAGGCGAGCACCACCACGGCGGGGGCGAGCAGCAACCGGCGTAGCCACCTCGGGGGCAGCGGCATCACCGCTCCTGGTGGGTGGCGAGGTAGCGCCGGGAGGCGGTGTACGCCCGGCTGATCCGCCGCCCCACCGCCGCCATGTCCCGGTACGCCCACGGGGTGTCGTCGCGTGGGTTCAGCCCGCCGGTCGGCAGGACGTGCACCTCCACCCCCTCGGGCAGCGCGGCCATCTCCCGGAAGAAGCGGTGCCGGCGGGAGATCTCGAACGCGACCTGCGCGATCTCCCACGGCCGTCGGGGCGGCGTCAGCTCGCGTTCGATCCGACCCACCTGGAGGACGTAGATCCGACGGGCGCCGACGGCCACCGCCTCGCCGATCGGGATGGAGTTGACGATGCCGCCGTCCACGTAGTGCGCGCCGTTGATCTCCATGGGCGGGAGCAGGCCCGGCACCGACGCCGACGCCATCACCGCCGGCACCACCGGACCGCTGTCGAACCAGTGCTCGGCGGCCCGCTCGATGTGCGCGGCGCAGCAGCGGAACGGCACCCGCAGGTCGGCGAACGTGGTGTCCACCCCCAGCTCGGATTCGAGCAGCCGGCGCAGTGGCCGGGGCGAGTGCAGGTGGGTACGGGCGGCGAAACGACGCAACTGCCGGGCGACCGAGTCGCCGTACACCTCGCTCGCCTCCGGCGAGGCCCAGAGCCGGACCAGCCGGTCGGTCACCGCCTCCGACGGGTCGGCGGCGACAAGCGCGCCGTTCACCGCGCCGATCGAGGTGCCGAGCACCATGTCGGGCTGGATGCCGGCGCGGAACAGCGCGCGCAGCATGCCCACCTCGACCGCGCCGAGCACTCCCCCGCCGCCGAGCACGAACGCCACAGGTCCCGCCGCCATGCCCCTCATCCTGGCACGGGCCCGCCGCCGACCGACCGGCCGCCGTCGCCGGGCGGTCGGCGCACGCCAGACACCGCCCGGCGACCGGAGCCGTTGACGGCGTTGACAGGCCGGACGCATTCGCGCAACCTGATACCGCTCCCACCCCTGAGGCAGGTGCGATCGGTGAAGGCAGCACTGCATCCGGGCCGGTTGCTGGCCCAGAGATACCGACTTCTCGACCAGATCGGCGCCGGCGGCATGTCCGTGATCTGGCGTGCCCGCGACGAGGTGCTGGACCGGGTCGTCGCGCTCAAGGTGCTCGCCCCCTCGCTGGCCGCCGACGCGCGGTTCCGGGGCATGGTGCGGGACGAGGCGCGGGCGGCCGCCCAGTTGGTGCACCCCCATGTGACATCGGTGCACGACTACGGCGAGACGGTCGCCCCGGACGGCTCGATCACCTCGTTCGTGGTGATGGAGCTGCTCAGCGGCGAGGAGTTGGAGCTGCGACTCACCGAGGGGCCGTTGCCGTGGACCGAGGCGGTCCAGGTGGGCGCGCAGGTCGCCGACGCCCTGGCCGCCGCGCACCGACTGGGCATCGTGCACCGCGACATCACTCCGGCCAACGTGATGATGACCGGTTCGGGGGTCAAGGTCCTCGACTTCGGCATCGCCACCCGGATCGGCGCGCCCGACGAGGACGAGGACGGCGGGACCTTCGGCACCCCGGCGTACGTCGCCCCGGAACGGCTCGACGGCGCACCGGCCCAGCCGTCCACAGACGTGTACTCACTCGGCGTGCTGCTGCACGAGGCACTCACCGGCCGGGTCCCCTATCCGGCGGAGACCTGGGAGCAACTCAGCGCCGCGCTGGCCGACGGTCCGGCGCCGACGCTCGCCGAGCTGCCGGAGCTGCCTCCGGCGGTGGCCCGGATCTGCCTGCGCAGCCTCGCCCGGGACCCGGCGGACCGGCCGACCGCCCGACAGGTCGCCACCACTCTTCGCGACCAGTTGGCGTCGGCCGACCCGCCACCCACGACCGTCCGGGTGCCCACCCGGCCCCTGCCACCGCAGCCCGTGACCGTCGCGGCGGCGACCGGTGACACGGCGGCCGGCGGGATCCCCACCGGAGACACCACCGTCGGGTCGCGCTGGTCGCGGCGGCGGCTGGCGCTGCTGCTGGTGCCCGTGGTCCTGGTGGTCGCGATCGCGCTGATCGGCGTGGCCCTGCGGCCCGACCAGCAACCCACCCGGCGGGCGCAGCCCACGGCCGGCCCCGTGACGACTCCGACGACCGCGCCGCCGACCTCCGCGCCGCCCGAGCCGACGACGGCACCGCCGGCGGTGCCACGGACCGGCGCACCCACCTCGGACCCGACCACCCTCGTGGAGGCCGCCAACCGGGTCGACGAGCTGATCACGGCAGGGCTCAGCGCCGGCGAGATTCGCAGCGACGTCGGCCTCGACCTGCGCAACGAGCTCCGCAACCTGACCGCCGCGGTCAGCTCCGGCCGCGACGAGCTGGCGCCACCGGTGGCCCGGCTGCGCAACAAGGTCGCGGTCCGCCTCGGCGAGGGTGGCATCAGTCCGGCGTACGCGCAGCGGCTCGACGTCGCCATCGTCGAGTTGGGCATGGCCCGGGTCTGACCGCACGGCGCCCCGGGATCAGCGGGCCGAGACCCCGGCCGACTCGCGTACGTCGTGACCACCGGCGGCGAAGCGCCGGTAGATCTCCGCGTAGCCGTACGCCATCCGCTCGACCGAGAAGTTCCGCGCGACGTGCGCCACGCAGTCCTCCGGGTCGAGCTGCTCCGCCGCGCGCAGGGCCCCGGCCAACTCCCCCGGGTGCGCACAGGCCAGCCCGGTCACCCCGGGCCGGACCAGCTCCGGCACCGCACCCCGGTTGAGCGCGACCACAGGTGTCCCGGTCGCCATCGCCTCCAACATGACCATGCCGAACGGCTCGTCCCACTGGATCGGCATGATCAGGCAACGGGCGTCGACGAGCATCCGCAGCGTCGCCGCGCGGTCGGCGTTGAGCACGACTGTCACGTTCTCGTCGACCAGCGGGGCGACGACCTGCTCGTAGTAGCGGCGCTCGGCCGGCTCGTTGCACTTCCCGGCGAGCAGCAGGGGCAACCCGGCCTCCCGGCAGGCCTGGATGGCGACGTCGGGCCCCTTGTCCGGGCTGAACCGGGCCAGCCACAGCACCGGCCCCCGGCCGGGCTCGGTCTTGCGCGGGAAGCCGCGGATGTCGAGCGCGTTGTGCACGGTGCCGGCCCAGGGCAGGCTCGGGTTCAGTCGGCGCTGGGCATGCGAGATCGCCACCAGGGCCACGTCCGAGTCGATCTCGCTGAGCACGTCGCCGTACTCCCCCACGGGGTTGCCGTGCACGGTCGCGACAGTCGGCACGGCCCGGCGGCCGGCGATCAGCGGACCGATGGTGGTGTGGTCGTGGATGACGTCGAAGTCGGCCGCCGTGATCAGCCGGTTCACCCGGGCCAGGTGGGCAAGCTCGGGCAGTGACTCGCCGAGCCGCTCGTACTGGACGTCGGGCACGGTCGAGACGAAGCCGTCGGCGGCGGTGCCGTGGTGGCTGCCGGCGCCGAACAGGGTCACCGCGTGTCCCTGGCCGCTCAACGCGTCCACGAGCGCGGCGACGACCTGCTCAAGGCCGCCGTAACCGGGTGGCGGCACGGACAACCAGGGCGGAACCACCATCGCGATGCGCAGCGACCGCTCCGGAGGGCGGCCCGCGGGCGGGTGGTTCACGGCCACGAGTCCTCCCCGTTGATCCCCGGTACGACGTGACCGCCGACCGGCGTGGTCGGCGGCGGGTTCCCCGTGACGTCCCGGGTAAACCGGACAAGGCGGACGCTCACCCGCCGACCAGGAGCTGGTCGTGCACCATCCGCACTCCCGGCGCAGACCAGGCGACCCGTTCGACCTGGTCGCGTTCCCACCAGGACCGGACCACCCCGGCGAGGACGAGCGTGTCGCCGTCCACCTCGACGGTCACCCGCTCGCCGCCGATCGTGCGGGCCAGCGCCCGCTGGACGTCCTGACGCAGTCGGTCAGCGACCGGCGGGGCCAGCGGTCGTACCTCGATCAGGTTGGTGATCCCCCGTACGCCGTCGAGCCGGCGCACCTCTCCCTCGGCGGCCCGCCGCTGCCACCCGAACTCGACCTCACCGCGCAGCATCAGCCAGCCGTTGGCCACCGTCACGTCGATCCGTTCGGCGGGCACGAAGCTGTCCCACTCCAGGGCACGGGAGGCGGCGACGGCGATCTCGCCGTCGGTACGCCCCGGCGTGCCCGGCAGCCGCACCTCGATCTCGTCGGCCACCGCCCGTACGCCACGGACCCGCTGGGCACACCGGGTCGCGGCCCAACCGTGGGCGGCACCGTCCACGTACCCGGTCAGGGTGACCACGCCCGCATCGACGCTCACGCCGATCTCGTTCGGTCGCAGTCTTGCGTCCCAGGCCAACTCCGCCAGGACGTCGCGTTGGATCCGCTCGTCGTCGCGGACGTCCACCACCTCGGTCATGGCACCCACCCCCGGTTCCGGTCGCCGAGACCCGCTTCCCGCAACCTGCCGGGCACACGGGTGACGGCGGTTCACCCGATCCGGGTGAACCGCCGTCTTGGGGAGAAAAGCGCGGCGGGTGACGGAGCCGACCCCCTCGGCCCCGCCACCCGCCGCCGGAGGGAGGAAGCAGGTTCAGATATCTGTCAGGACGTCTCGGCGAGCGTCACGGACACCGACTTCTCGGCGCCGTTCCGCTTGAACTGGACCTCGACCCGGTCGCCGACCTTGCCGGCCTGGACCGCGCCGACCAGGTCGTCCGAGTCGTTCACCAGCTTGTCGCCGAACCGGGTGACGACGTCGCCGCGCTGGAGGCCGGCCTTCTCGGCCGGGCTGCCCGGGGCGACCGAGGCGACGAGCGCACCGCCGCCCTCGGCCTGGTTGACGCCCACGCCGAGCGACGGGTGGCTGACCTTCTCGCCGCGCTGGAGCTTGCCGGCGACGTCCTTTGCCTTGTTGCTGGGGATGGCGAACCCGACCCCGATGTTGCCGGTGCTCTGCCCGGAGGTCGCGATGGCGGTGTTCACGCCGATCACCTCACCCCGGGTGTTGACGAGCGCGCCGCCGGAGTTGCCCGGGTTGATCGGCGCGTCGGTCTGGAGCAGACCGGAGATCGAGCTGACCGGCTGGCTCTGCTGGGTCGGGTCCTCCTGCTGGCCCTGGCCGGCCCGGATGGTGCGGTCCCGGGCGCTGAGGATGCCCGAGGTCACCGAACCCTGCAGGCCGAGCGGGCTGCCCAGGGCGAGCACCTGGTCGCCGACCTGCATGGCGTCGCTGTCGCCGAACTTGGCCGGCTTGAGGTTGGTGACCCCGTCGGCCTTGACCACGGCCAGGTCGGTCTTCGGGTCGGTGCCAATGATCTTCGCGGGCGCCTTCGTGCCATCGGCGAAGACCACCTCGACGGTGTTACCGCTGGCGGAGGCGACCACGTGGTTGTTGGACAGCACGTAGCCGTCGGCGGTGAGCACCACCCCGGACCCCTCGCCACTGCCGGTGGTGATCGAGACGACGCTGTCCTGCACGGAGGCGGCGATCTTCGGCAGGTCGGCGCTGTTGAGCACCGGCGCCGCGGTGTAGGTGCGGGTGACGCCGCCGCTGTCGCCGTCGAGAGCGAGGGCGAGCGCCCCACCGGCCACGCCGGAGCCCAGCATCAGCGCGAACACCGCCACGCCGGCGCCGGCGAACTTCGCGATCCGGCCCGGCCGGGGACCGCTCCCGGGCGGCGCGACCTGCGGACCCCACGGCGGAACCGGCTGACCCGGGTGCTGTCCGGGGTGCTGCGGGTGCTGTCCGGGGTGCTGGGCGTGCTGCCCCGGGTGCTGCTGGTGCTGCCCGGGGTGCTGCTGGTGCTGCTGGTGCTGCCCGGGGTGCTGCTGGTGCTGCGGGTACGCCATGCCCGGCTGTCCCCCGCCGGCCCAGCCGGACTGCTGGCCCGCGTACCAGGGAGCACCTGGGTACTGGCCGGCGTTCGGCTGCGGGTAGCCGGACTGGCCGGGCGCGGGGTAGCCGGGCTGGCCGGGCTGGCCGGGCGCCGGGTAACCGGAGACCGGGTACGGCGGCGCGGACGGGGTAGCGGCCGGCGGCTCGTACCCGGTCGGCTGTGCGGCGGCCGGCGGCGTGCTGGCGGGCTGCTCGCCGTAGGCGACGGGTGCGGCCTCGGTGACCGCGGTGGTCTCCGTGTCACGGGTGGTCGGCGTGTCACCCGTGGTCGGCGCGTCACCGGTGACCTGCGCGTCACCGGTGGTCGAGACGACCTGGACGGGAGTGGTCGGGGAGTCGGACTGCGCGCGCTCGTCGCGTGGCAGCTCGGCGGTGGGGTGCGACGGCTCGGCGTCGGTGGGGGCCGGCCGGCGCTGCGGGTCGGACTCGTACTCGGTCATGGCACTACCTTCTCCCTCGGCACTGCAATCAACCTGGAACCGTCCTGGAAGTTGGCTGAAAGTCACTCGCCGACGTCGTCGACGTGGGGCAGCAGCGGCAGCCGGACCCGGAAGGTGGCCCCGCCGCCGGGTGTCTCGGCCACCTCGACCGAGCCGTGGTGGGCCGCGACGAGCGCCGCCACGATCGCCAGGCCGAGGCCGGTGCCGGTGTTGCCGTCGGCCCGCCGCGTGCGTGCCGCGTCGGCCCGGTAGAACCGCTCGAAGACCCGTTCCGCCTGCTCCGACGAGAGGCCCGGACCGCTGTCGGCCACCTCGATGACGGCGTGACCTCCCGGTTCGGCCCGCAGGCGCACCCGGATCTCGGCGTCCGGCGGGGTGTGGGTGAGCGCGTTGGTGACCAGGTTGCCGATCACCTGACGCAGCCGCGCGTCGTCGGCGGAGACGACGAGCGGACCCGATCCGGGCGCGATCTCCAACTCGATCCGGCGGTCCGGGGCGATCACCCGGGCGGCCTGCACCGCGTCGGAGGCGAGCACCGGCAGCTCCACGGGGGTCAGCGAGAGTGGCCGTTCCCGGTCCAGCCGGGCCAGCAGCAGCAGGTCCTCCACCAGCAGCCCCATCCGGGCCGCCTCGTCCTCGATGCGGCGCAGCAGGCCGGCGGTCTGCTCGGGCTCCCGGGCGGCGCCCTGCCGGTACAGCTCGGCGAAACCACGGATGGTGGTCAGCGGGGTCCGTAGTTCGTGCGAGGCGTCCGCGACGAAGCGTCGCATCCGCTCCTCGGAGCGGATGGCCCGCGCCTCGGACGCCTGAGCGGCGTAGGCGGCGTCCCGCGCGGAGCTCTCCGCCGAACGCGCCGACATCTCCGAGGCGGCTCGGGCGGTGAACGCCGCCTCGATCTGGGTGAGCATCGCGTTCAGCGCGCGGGAGAGGCGGCCCAGTTCGGAGGTCGGGTCGGCCTGGCCCTCCTCCGGGTCGGGCACGCGCTGGGTCAGGTCGCCGCCGGCGATGGCGGCGGCCGTTCGTTCGATCTCCACAAGCGGTTTGAGGCTGGTCCGGACGATCGCCGCGCCCACCGAGGCCAGCATGATCAGCACCGACCCGCCGACCAGCAGGTCGATCCAGACCAGCCGCTTCACCGCCTGGTCGACGTCGGTGAGGTGCTGACCGATGGCCAGGGGCTGACCGTTGGGCAGCTGGGTGTAGAGCATCCGCCAGCGCACCTTGCTGTCCTGTGCCCGGACGGTGAAGGGTTTGCCCTCCAGCTTCTCGAAGCCGGCGGCGTCCGACGGGATCGGTGGCAGGTCGCTCAGGACGAAACGCTTGTCGTCGTAGGCCACCTGCCGGCCGGATATCGGATCGATGACCGCCAGCAGGTAGTCGGTCGGAAAGCGCACACCGCCTTGCTGGGCGGTGACGACCTTGTCGATGCTGCGTGCCGAGACACTCAGCTCGGTGTCGACCTGGGTGACCAGGTAACTGCGCAGGAAGATAGTGGTCAGCGAACTGATCACCAGCAGCGCGGCGGCGACGAGCAGCAGCACCGCGGTCACCAACTTGATCCGCAGCGGTACGCCCCGCAGCCGTCCCTTCGCCTGCTGGACCGTGTTCACGCCGCCGGCTTGCGCAGGACGTACCCGACTCCACGCAGCGTGTGGATCAACCGGGGTTGGGTGGTGTCGACCTTGCGCCGCAGGTAGGAGATGTAGGACTCGACGATGTTGTCGTCACCACGGAAGTCGTAGTTCCAGACGTGGTCGAGGATCTGCGCCTTGGAGAGCACCCGGTTGGCGTTGAGCATCAGGTAGCGCAACAGCTTGAACTCGGTCGGCGAGAGCTGCACCCGCTGACCGGCCCGGTGCACCTCGTGGGTCTCCTCGTCCAACTCCAGGTCGGCGAAGGTGAGCCGGGAGGGCGCCTGCCCGCCGGTCGTGGTGCGGCGCAGCACGGCCCGGATCCGGGCGGTCAACTCCTCCAGGCTGAACGGCTTGGTGACGTAGTCGTCCCCACCCAGGGTCAGCCCACGGATCTTGTCGTCGGTGGCGTCCCGAGCGGTCAGGAAGACCACCGGGGTACGCGTGCCGCCCTCACGCAGCATCCGGATGACCTCGAAGCCGTCCAGGTCCGGCAGCATGACGTCGAGCACCACCAGGTCGGGCCGGTGGTCCTTGGCGGCGTTGAGCGCCGCGCTCCCACTTGTCGCGGTGGCCACGTCGAAGCCCGCGAAGCGCAGGCTCGCGGAGAGCAGTTCGAGGATGTTGGGGTCGTCCTCGACGACGAGAAGTCGCGCCTCGGTCTGGGTAGCGGGCATGCGCCCATCATCGGCGACAGGACTGCGCCCGCGCTGGGCACTTCCTGGAAAAAAGCTGTGAGTCACCGCCGCCCGGCGACGGCTTGCACCGCCGCCCGGCGACGGCTTGCACCGCCGCCCGGCGACGGCTTGCACCGCCGCCCGGCGACGCCGGTCAGCGCAGCAGCCTGCGCAGCCCGTCCAGGGCGCCGTCGAGCAGCCGGATCGCGGTGCGCAACTGGGTGTCGCTGAACTGCCGGGCACGCGTCAACCGGCCCACCTCGGCGCTGAACGCGTGCAGCCGCTTGTCGAGCTCGTCGAGCAGCTCGGCCTGCGGCCCGGCGGTCGACGCCGGCCGGGGCGGCGGGGCCGGCGCGTCCCACCGGGTGCGCCGGGTCTGCCGGGTGGCCTCGCTCAGCTCCCGCTTGAGGTCGCGCACCGAGCCGCGTACCTCGCTGCGGATCTCGCCGGCCAGAGTGGAGAGGTCTGCCACCGAGGCCGCGATGTCCGCTTCGAGCGCTTCCAACTCGCCGGCCCGCTGGCGCAACTCCGCGCGACCGGCGTCGGTGATGTCGTACGTCTTGCGGCCACCGGCGGCGGTGTGGCTGACCAGACCCTCGACCTCAAGCCGTTGCAGCCGGGGGTAGATGGTGCCGGCGCTGGGCGCGTAGAGCCCGAGGAACCGGTCCTCCAGCAGGCGGATCAGCTCGTAGCCGTGCTTCGGGCCGTCGTCGAGCAGCTTGAGCAGGTAGAGCCGGAGCCGCCCGTGGCTGAACACGGCGGTCACGGCAGCTCCTCCCCATCGTGGTCGACAGCGCGGGCGAGCAGGGCGATGCTCCCCGAGGTCGCGGAAGCCCAGAGCTTACCTTCGCCGGCGCCGAGCACTCCCTCGCTGCTGCGCAGTGGGAACGTCGAGGTGCGTACCTGCGGAAAGCCGCTGGTGATCCGGCCCGAGGCGGTCTGCAACTGGACGGTGAGGTCGCTGTCCTCGCGGACCCGGACGGTGATGCCGCCCGAGATCGTGGTCAACCGGATCTCGCTGCGCCGAGGGTTGTCCAGGTCGCAGGTGATCGCGCCGGAGACGGTCTGCGCCCGCACCCGATCGGCGGCGCTGTCGGCGATGATCACCTCGCCGGAGACCGTTTCCAGGGTGAGATCGCCGCGGACGCCGAGCGCCTCCACCGGGCCGGAGGTGATGTTCGCGGTGGTGTTGCCGCGCAGCCCCCGGAGGGTGATCTGGCCGGCGGTGACGTGGATCCTGGTCTGCCGGCGCAGGCCGGAGGCGACGAGCGAGCCGGCGACCAGGCCCAGGTCGGCGAGGACGTCGGCGGACACGGCGACGGAGACGTCCACCCGGGGATAGCGGTGGATCATCCGGAACCACCGCAGGACGTCCGACCAGCTCCGGCCGCGTTCCTGACGGATGCTGAGCCGGCCGTCGGCATGTTCGATCCGGACCGGCCGACGGCCGACCTGGGTCACGTCGATCCGGGTCGGCCCGTCGGCGGCGACCACGTTGAGCCGCCCGCTGACCAGGCGCACGTCCAGCCGGGTGACCGGCCCGTCCACGGTGAGCCGCTGCGGGCTCTCGACCGTCCATGCGGCCATGGCATCCCCCTCTCGACGGCGCGCGGACACGCGCCTGACAGGGAGAACAGTAACGCGATACATCGCGACACCACAAGACAGTCGCGAGCTGGCCCCCCTCCAACCGTGGGCCGGCCGCGCCCGTTGATCATGGAGTTATCGTCCGACACGCCGACGACACGCGCGGATAACCTCATGATCAACGCGCGAGGGGGGTGGGGGTGGGGGTGGGGGTGGGTGGGGTGGGGTGGGGTGGGGTGGGGGTGGGGGGTGGGGTTTCGCAGGGTTAGGCTGCTAGATCTAGCCCTGCTCCTACGGCCGATGTCGGCACCGTGGGCACCGCCAGGGCTGCCGCGGTTGCCGTGGGAGCCGGGTGCGGCCGGGTCCGCGTCAGCGCGCCTGCCGCAGGCACCAGGTGTACGGCCGACTCGGCGGCCCGAGCCAGCAACCGCCGGTCGGCGGTACGGGCCGGATGCAGCGCGGCGGCGATCGTCACCGACACCACCAACTCCCGTGCCGCGACCACCCGGACCATCGACCGCAGCAACGTGTCCGCGCCGAGGAAGGCAGCGGCCGTGGTGGTCGTACCGGTGGCCGCGCAGCGGTAGGCGAGCCGCAGCGGCACCACCGGGCTGCCGGCGTCGATGGCCGCCTGGAACGTCGCGGGCCGGAAACCGCCGCCGGGGCGGCAGTCGCCGGCGGCGGCGCACCAGGTCGTCCCCTCCGGAAAGACCGCCACGGACCGGCCGGCGCGCAGCGTGTCGGCGATCCGGCCGACCATGGCCGGCAGCGCGCGCGGCCGGGCACGGTCCACGAAGACGGTGCCCGCCGCCGCGGCCAACAGGCCGAACACCGGCCAGGAGCGGATCTCCCGCTTCGCCACCATCCGGCTGGGCGCGACGGCAAGCACCGCGAGGACGTCCAGCCACGAGACATGGTTGGCGACCAGCAGCGCCCGCCGCCGAGGCAGCCGACCCCGGATCACCAGCCGGACCCCGAAGGCCCGCGCGGTGCACCGGGCCCAACCGCGCACCGCCGCCTGCCGTTCCCGAACCGGCAGTACGGGCAGCAGCACCACCAGGCCGACACCGGCCAGCAGCATGCCGGCCACGGCGACCAACCGCAGCGCCCGACGGGTCACCGACACGGTGGGCACCGCGCCGGTCGGCGGCAGACAGTCGTCGTCGCAACCCGACGACGGCCGCCACAGGTCGTGCGACCCGGCGGTCATCGCTGTGCCTCGCCCAGGAAGTGCCGCAGGTAACGCGGATTCATCCGGTCCAGGCAGAAGAGCACGTAGAAGTCCGCGCAGCCGAAGTCGCTGTCGTACGACGGCTCGCCGCAGATCCACGCGCCCAGCCGAAGGTAGCCGCGCAGCAGCGGCGGCACCGCGACACGGCCGGCCGGATCGGCGGCGGCCACCGAGGGGGCTGTCGCCTCGGCGAACCAGGGCCGCAGCGGGCGCACCCGGAGCGGCGGCGGTGACAGGTGTCGGGCCTGGGCCTGGGTCCACACCTCGGCGACCGTCCGCCCACCGTCGGCCACCGGCACCGACGCGCAGCCGCCGAGCCAACGGGAGCCCCGCAGGTGCAGGTACCGGACGATGCCCGCCCACATCAGGTTGATCACCGCGCCGGAGCGGTGGTCGGGGTGCACACAGGACCGGCCCGCCTCGACCAGGTCATCGCGGAGCGGATCGAGCGCGCCGAGGTCGAACTCGTCCTCGGCGTAGCGTCGGTTGGTGCGGCCCGGCGGCAGCAGCCGGTACGTGCCGACCACCTCGCCGGTGCTGTCCTCCCGGACGATCAGATGGTCGCAGTACGCGTCGAAGGGATCCACGTCCAGCCCGGCCGCACCGGGGAGGAGGGTGGCGCCTAACTCGGTGGCGAACACCTCGTGGCGCAGGCGTTGCGCGGCCGCGACCTGGATGGGGTCGTCGGCGATCAGCAGGGTGTATCCGCTGGTCGTCAGGGGTGCGCCAGCGGCATGCAGAACGGCCATGCAATCTGTGTAGGTGCTCGGGTTGCCATTCACTCGGACCACCGGTGTCGGCAGGATGAACGCCGGCCGGCAGATGCGCCCCACAGGTGGTCGTGCGAGGCTGCGCGACGGACCGGCGACGACGCCGGCAAGCCCCACCGGAGGTCGACGATGCGGATCGAGTCCCGCTACAACGGGCCGCCCGGCTCCGGCAACGGCGGCTGGAGCGCGGGAGTGTTCGCCGCCGGGTCGGGCGGCACGGGCACGGTCGAGGTGACGTTGCGCCGACCGCCACCACTGGACACCGAGCTGAGTCTCACCGACGGCGAGGTCCGTGACCCGGCCGGCGACCTGGTGGCCGAGGTGCGCCCGGCCGGCGTGGTCGATGTCGTCGTACCCCCGGTCGACCTGGACACCGCGGTGGCCGCGGCGGACCGCTACCCCGGCCTGGTCGAGCATCCGTTCCCCGGTTGCTACGTCTGCGGGCCGCAGCGGACCGACGGGCTGCGGATCTTTCCCGGCCGGTTACCGGACGGGCGGACCGCGGCGCCGTTCCGGGTGCCCGAGCGGGTCAGCGCGGCCACGATCTGGGCGGCGTTGGACTGCCCCGGCGGTTGGACGGTGCTCGCGCCGGGCCGCCCGTACCTGTTGGGTCGGATCGCCGCCGTGGTCACCGCGCTGCCGGAGCCGGGCGACGACTGCGTGGTGACCGGGGCGTTGCGCGGCGTCGACGGGCGCAAGGCGCTCGTGCACACGAGCCTGTACGGCCCGGACGGCACGCTGCTCGGCGCGGCCCGGGCAACCTGGATCGCCCGCTGACCTCCGGCCCGTCGTCCGCAGGGCGGATGCGTCTCCACCCTGCGGTGGAGGCGAACATACGGACCGCGCCTGATTGACCTTGTTGCCCCGGGCCGTCACGCTGTGCCACGGCGTACCTCGACGCCACACACGGGAGGAGAACGATGACTGACGGGCAGCGAAGCCCCACCAGCGACGGTCAGATCGTGGTGTCCGGTCTGACGAAGCAGTACAAGAACGTGCGGGCGGTGAACAACCTGTCCTTCACCGTGGCACCGGGGCGGGTGACCGGCTTCCTCGGCCCGAACGGCGCTGGCAAGACCACCACCCTGCGCATGCTGCTGAACCTGGTCACGCCGACTGCCGGCACGACCACCATCAGCGGCCACCGGTACGTCGACCTCACGGACCCGCTGCGGCACGTCGGCGCGGTGCTGGAGGCCTCGAGCGCGCACAAGGGCCGCACCGGCATCAACCACCTGCGGGTCATCTGCGCGGCGGCCGGGCTGCCCCGCCAGCGGGCCGACGAGGCGCTGGCCCTGGTCGGGTTGACCCCGGCGGCGAAGCGCAAGTTCAAGGGCTACTCGCTGGGCATGAAGCAGCGGCTGGGCATCGCCGCCGCGATGCTCGGCGACCCCCGCGTGCTGATCCTCGACGAGCCGGCCAACGGGCTGGACCCGGAGGGCATCCGGTGGATGCGTGGGTTCCTCAAGAACCTCGCCGTCGAAGGCCGCACCGTGCTGGTCTCCAGCCACCTGCTGTCGGAGATGCAGTTGCTCGCCGACGACGTGGTGATCATCGCGGCCGGGCAGTTGGTCCGGCAGGGACCTGTCGACCAGGTCCTCGGCTCGATGGCGCAGAGCGCCCGGGTGCGGGTGCGCACGCCGCAGGCCGAGACGCTCGTCGCTGCCCTGAAGGCGCAGTCGGCGACCGTCGACACCGACGAGCAGGGCGTGCTGCTGGTCGCCGGGGTGGACGCCCCGACGATCGGCAGGGCCGCCCTGGCCGCCGGCGTCGAGCTGCACGAACTGTCCACCGAACGGCCCGATCTGGAACGGGTCTTCCTGGAGCTCACGGCCGGAAAGGCGGGCATCCGATGAACCTGGTCCGAGCCGAACTGCTCAAGATCCGTACCACCAGCACCTGGTGGTGGCTGGCCCTCGGCGCGTTCCTCTCGATCGCCCTGGCGTTCGCGATCAACGCGTGGTTGCTCGTCACGGCGCTCGGTGGCGACGCCGAGAACATCGGCGTCAGCGCCGAGCAGGCGACCGCGCCGGCGCAGGCGGCGAACCTCTACACCTCGGGCCAGTACCTCGGGCTGATGTTCGTGATGCTCATCGGCATCCTGATGGTCACCAACGAGTTCTTCCACCAGACCGCGACCACGACGTTCCTGACGACTCCCCGGCGCACGTCGGTCATCGTCGGCAAGCTCGTCGCCGCCAGCCTGCTCGGCTTCATGTTCTGGCTGGCGACCACGCTCATCGACCTGGCCGCCGGCTCGATCTTCCTGTCCCTGAACGACTACGGCACCCAGCTCGGTGAGTGGCCGGTGCAGCGGGCGCTGCTGTTCAACCTGCTCGCGTACGCCATCTGGACGATCCTCGGCGTGGGCATCGGCACGCTGATCACCAACCAGCTCGGCGCGGTGATCACGGCGGCGGTGCTCTATCTGATCGGCACGCAGGTGGTCGGTCTGCTGTTCCTGCTCCTGTCGAACGTGCTCGACAGCGAGGCGGTACTCAAGTGGCAGGTGGTCTGGCCGGCGGTGGCGTCCCAGGTCATGATCACGGAAGGCACCACGGAGTTCACCCCGTCCTGGTGGGTCGGCGCCCTGGTGCTCATCGGCTACGCGCTCGTCAGCGGGGTCGCCGGAGTCCTGATCACGCGACGTCGCGACATCGCCTGACGGCGGTTCCGACCCCGGGGGCGGCGGCGACACGCCCCGCTCCGGGGTCGGTGCCCGCCCCGCGCGGGTGACCATGCGTTACCAGTCCCGCACCGGGCCGCGCAGCGGTTGCTGAACTTCTGGCATCTTCTGTGAAACCGGCCACGGGACCGAGGCTGAAATGCTTGCGGGATCGGTACGGCGTAGCCTGGGAGACGTCCAGTCCGTGCTCCTAATCGGGCACGAGGGACACACCGCGTGCCACACAACCCGCGTGAAAGAGGCGATTACCGGCCGTGTCGACCCAGCAGACTTCGCAGGAGAACCCACTGGCGGGTTTCGGCCCGAATGAGTGGATCGTCGAGGAGATGTACCAGCGTTACCTCGCCGACCCAACGAGCGTCGATTCGGCCTGGCACGACTTCTTCGCCGACTACCGACCGGCGCCCGGGGCGGCCACGCCCCGCAAGGCCGAGTCGGCGGAGAAGCCGGCCGCCGCTCCGGAGCCGGACGGGCAGCCGGAGCCGGCCGCCGCGGTGAGCCAGCCGAGCGCCACCGCGCAGCCGAGCGCCACCGCGCAGCCCGCCGCCGCCAGCAAGCCGGCCGCCGCGCCGTCGGCACCGGCCAAGGCCGCGCCGGCGAAGGCCGCACCGGAGAAGGCCGCCCCGGCCAAGCCGGCCGCCAAGGCCGCCGCCCCCACCGCCGACGGCCCGCAGACCACGCCGTTGCGGGGCGTCGCCGCGAAGATCGTCCAGAACATGGACGCCTCGCTGAGCGTGCCCACCGCGACAAGCGTGCGCGCGGTGCCGGCCAAGCTGCTCGTCGACAACCGCATCGTGATCAACAACCACCTCGCCCGGGGGCGCGGTGGCAAGGTCAGCTTCACCCACCTGGTCGGCTACGCGCTGGTCCGGGCGCTGGTGCAGCACCCCGAGATGAACAACTCCTTCGCCGAGGCCAACGGCAAGCCGGCGATGGTCCGCCCGGCGCACGTCAACCTCGGCATCGCGATCGACCTGGCCAAGCCGGACGGCAGCCGCAACCTGGTGGTCCCCTCCATCAAGGGCTGCGAGTCGATGGACTTCCGGCAGTTCTGGCAGGCGTACGAGGACGTGGTCCGGCGGGCGCGGCGCAACGAGCTGACCATGGACGACTACGCCGGCACCACGATCTCGCTCACCAACCCGGGCGGCATCGGCACCGTGCACTCGATGCCGCGCCTCATGCAGGGGCAGAGCGCGATCATCGGCGTGGGCGCGATGGAGTACCCGGCCCCCTACCAGGGCATGTCCGAGGCCACCCTGGCCGAGCTGGCCGTCAGCAAGATCATCACGCTGACCAGCACGTACGACCACCGGATCATCCAGGGCGCGCAGTCCGGCGAGTTCCTCAAGGTGATGCACGAGCTGATCCTCGGCGAGCACGGCTTCTACGACCAGATCTTCACCTCGCTGCGCATCCCGTACGAGCCGGTGCGCTGGATGCGCGACGTCGCGGTCAACTCCGAGGGTCAGATCAACAAGACCGCCCGGGTGCACGAGCTGATCCACGCGTACCGGGTGCGCGGTCACCTGATGGCCGACACCGACCCGCTGGAATTCAAGATCCGCAAGCACCCCGACCTGGACGTCCTCCAGCACGGGCTCACCCTGTGGGACCTGGACCGCGAGTTCCCGGTCAACGGCTTCGCCGGCCGGCAGCGGATGAAGCTGCGCTCGATCCTCGGCGTGCTGCGCGACTCGTACTGCCGCCGCGTCGGCATCGAGTACATGCACATCCAGGACCCGGAGGAGCGGCGCTGGGTGCAGGAACGGATCGAGCGCAAATACGAGAAGCCGGCCGCCGACGAGCAGAAGCACGTGCTAAACCGGCTCAACGCCGCCGAGGCCTTCGAGACCTTCCTGCAGACCAAGTACGTGGGCCAGAAGCGCTTCTCGTTGGAGGGCGGCGAGTCGCTGATCCCGCTGCTCGGTGAGGTGCTGGAGTCCTCCGCCGAGAACGGCCTGGACGAGGTCGTCATCGGCATGGCGCACCGGGGCCGACTCAACGTGCTGGCCAACATCGTCGGCAAGCCGTACGAGAAGATCTTCTCGGAGTTCGAGGGCCACCTGGACCCGCGCTCGACGCAGGGTTCCGGTGACGTGAAGTACCACCTGGGCCAGAACGGCAAGTTCACCACCCCCGACGGCGCGCACTCGGTGAAGGTGTCGGTGGTGGCCAACCCGTCGCACCTGGAGGCCGTCGACCCGGTGCTGGAAGGCATCGTCCGGGCCAAGCAGGACCGGATCGACCTCAAGCTGGAGGGCTACACCGTGCTGCCGCTGGCGGTGCACGGTGACGCGGCGTTCGCCGGGCAGGGCGTGGTCGCCGAGACGCTCAACCTGTCGCAGTTGCGCGGCTACCGCACCGGCGGCACCGTGCACGTGGTGGTCAACAACCAGGTCGGCTTCACCACCGCCCCGGAATACAGCCGGTCCAGCCTCTACAGCACCGACGTGGCCCGGATGATCCAGGCGCCGATCTTCCACGTCAACGGCGACGACCCCGAGGCCGTGGTCCGGGTTGCTCGGCTGGCCTTCGAATACCGGCAGACGTTCAACAAGGACGTCGTGATCGACATGGTCTGCTACCGGCGGCGCGGGCACAACGAGGGTGACGACCCCTCGATGTCCAACCCCCAGATGTACAAGATCATTGATTCGAAGCGCTCGGTGCGCAAGCTCTACACCGAGGAGCTGATCGGTCGCGGCGACATCACCGTGGAGGACGCGGAAGAGCTGCTGCGCGATTACCAGGCGCAGCTGGAGAAGGTCTTCAAGGCCACCCGGGACGCCGCCTCGGCGCCCCGGCAGCTCAACCGGCCGCGCCGCGAGGAGGAGCCGGAGCCGCAGGTCGACACCGCCACCGACGCGTCCGTGGTGAAGGCGATCGGCGAGGCGCACACCAACCTCCCGGAGGGCTTCACCCCGCACAAGCGGATCCAGCAACTGCTGGACCGGCGGGCCAAGATGTCCGTCGAGGGCAACATCGACTGGGGCTTCGGCGAGATCATCGCGCTCGGGGCGTTGCTGCACGACGGGGTCACCGTCCGGCTCGCCGGGCAGGATTCGCGTCGCGGCACGTTCGTCCAGCGACACGCCTCGATCGTCGACTCCCGCACCGGCGACGACTACCTGCCGCTGAAGTCGCTCACCGGCGACGGCGAGCGCTCCCGGTTCTTCGTGCACGACTCGCTGCTGAGCGAGTACGCGGCGATGGGCTTCGAGTACGGCTACTCGGTGGAGAACATCAACGCCCTGGTCGCCTGGGAGGCCCAGTTCGGCGACTTCGTCAACGGCGCCCAGTCGGTGATCGACGAGTTCATCTCGTCCGGCGAGGTGAAGTGGGGTCAGCGCTCCGCCGTCACCCTGCTGCTGCCGCACGGCCACGAGGGCCAGGGGCCGGACCACACCTCCGGCCGGCCGGAGCGGTTCCTGCAGATGTGCGCCGAGGACAACATGCGGGTGTCCATCCCGACCACCCCGGCGAACTACTTCCACCTGCTGCGCCGCCAGGCGCTGTCGCCCAAGCGCAAGCCGCTCGTGGTGTTCACGCCGAAGTCGCTGCTGCGGCACAAGCTCTGCGTCTCCCCGGTGGAGGACTTCACCACCGGTACCTTCCAGCCTGTGCTGCGCGACACGGCAGCCCCGGCCCCGGAGGCGGTGAAGCGGGTGCTGCTCTGCTCCGGCAAGGTCTACTACGACCTGTTCCAGGCCCGGCAGGAGCGTGGCGTCACCGACACCGCGATCCTCCGGATCGAGCAGCTGTACCCGCTGCCGGTGGAGGAGATCCGGGCCGCCCTCGCGCAGTTCCCCAACGCGGAGGACTTCGCCTGGGTGCAGGAGGAGCCGGCCAACCAGGGTGCCTGGTCGTTCGTCGCGCTCAACCTGCTGGAGCACCTCACGGACGTCCGGCTGCGGCGGATCTCCCGCCCGGCCGCGGCCGCCCCGGCGGTCGGCTCGGCGAAGACCCACGAGGTCGAGCAGAACGCGCTGATCGAGGCGGCTCTCCCCCGCCCGTGACCTGACCTGTGCACGGAAGCCGGGGCAGGGCCGTTTCACCACGGCCCTGCCCCGGCTCTCGTAGGCCCCGCCGGCCGGTCGACCATCCACCCACCCATCACCCGCCCGGCCCGAGCCGGGCCGAGCACGAGGACGTACCCATGTACTTCACCGACCGTGGCATCGAGGAGCTGGTCGAACGCCGGGGCGACGAGCAGGTGACCCTGGAGTGGCTGGGCGAACGCCTGCGCGACTTCGTCGACCTCAACCCCGACTTCGAAACCCCCATCGAACGCCTGGCCACCTACCTGGCCCGCCTGGACGACCCCGACGACGAAGACGCCTAACGAACCCCCACCGCACCCCCACCGCCCACCGCCCACCCCCACCTCGTTGATCATGAGGTTATGCGCGCGTGTCGTCGGCGTGTCGCGCGATAACTCCATGATCAACGGGGCGGCGGGGCGGGGCGGCAGGGGCGGGGCCGGGGCGGCGGGGCCGGGGCGGCGGGGCCGGGGCGGGGCCGCGGGGGTGGGGTGCAGGGGTGGTCGGGGTGGGAGGGGACCGGTCGGGGGTTCGCGATCTTTTAGGGTGGGGCTGTGGCTCGCAGTGTGTATCTGACTAGCGTGGGGTCCGGCGGAGGCAAGTCGACGATCGCCCTCGGGCTGGCGGAGTTGCTGTCCCGTCAGGTCGGGCGGATCGGCGTGTTCCGGCCGCTGGTCGCCGACACCGGTCCCGACCCGATCCTCGCCCTGCTCAGCGAGCGCTACCGGGTCGAACTGCCACTGTCGGAGCTGGCCGGGGCGACGTACGCCCAGGCGGCGGCGCTTGTCGCCGACGGCCGGCGTGAGCAACTGATCTCCACGGTCGTCGAGCGGTACCGGGCGGTGGAACGGCAGTGCCCGGCCGTGGTCGTGGTGGGTAGCGACTTCGACGACCCGGGCGATCCGGCCCATCCTCGGGAGTTGGCCTTCAACGCGAGGCTGGCCACCGAGTTCGGCAGCGTGGTGGTGCCGGTGGTGGACGGCTTCGGGCAGGAGCCGGCGGCCGTCGCGTCGGCGGTGCGCGGGGCGTACCACGATCTGGCCGACCTGGGCGCGACGGTGCTCGCGGTGATCGCCAACCGGGTGTCCGAGCCGATGACGCTGCCCGATCTGCCGGTCCCCGCGTACACCATTCCGGAGGTTCCGAGCGTCTCGGCGCCGACGGTGGCCGAGGTGGCGGCGGCGCTCGGCGCCACCCTGCTGGCCGGGGACGACGCCGCGCTCAGTCGCGACGTACTGGACTTCGTGGTCGGCGCGGCGCACGTGCCGACGCTGCTGGACCACCTCACCGAAGGCGCCCTGGTGATCACCCCCGGGGACCGGGCCGACCTGCTCGTGGCCGCGAGCGCCGCGCACGTCGCCGGTCAGGCGTCGGTGGCCGGGCTGGTGCTGACGCTCGGCGAACAGCCGGACCCCCGGGTCATGCGGTTGGTGGAGGGGCTGAACACCGGGTTGGCGGTGCTGTCGGTGCCCAGTGACAGCTACGACACGGTGGCCGCGTCCAGCCGGATCGAGGGCCGGCCCAGCACGGCCAACCCGCGCAAGGTGGAGGCCGCGCTGGGCGCGTTCGAGCGCTGCGTGGACACGGACGACCTGGCTCGCCGGCTGCGGGTCAGCCGGTCGACCCGGGTCACCCCGCTGATGTTCGAGAACGAGCTGATCGACCGGGCCCGTTCGCAGCCCCGGCACCTGGTGCTGCCGGAGGGCACCGAGGAACGGATCCTGCGCGCGGCGGAGATCCTGCTGCGCCGCGGGGTGGCCGAGCTGACGCTGCTGGGCCGGCCGGACGACATCACCCGGCGGACCCGCGAACTGGGCATCGACCTCGGCGACGCGAACGTCGTCGACCCGGTCACAAGTGGGTGGCGGGACGACTTCGCGGACGAGTACGCCCGGCTGCGCGCCCACCGGGGCGTCACCGCCGAGCTGGCGCACGACATCGTGGCCCAACCCAACTACTTCGGCACGCTCATGGTGGCGACCGGACGGGCCGACGGCATGATCTCCGGCGCCACGCACACCACCGCCGCGACCATCCGACCGGCGTTCGAGATCATCCGTACCGTGCCGGAGGTCTCGGTGGCCTCCAGCGTCTTCTTCATGCTGCTCGCCGACCGGGTGCTGGTCTACGGCGACTGCGCGGTCAACCGCGACCCGGACGCCGCGCAACTCGCCGACATCGCGATCTCGTCGGCCGACACCGCCGCCCGGTTCGGCATCGAACCCCGGGTGGCGATGCTGTCGTACTCCACCGGCAGCTCCGGCGCGGGCGAGGACGTGGAGAAGGTCGCCACGGCCACCGCCCTGGTCCGGGAGCGCCGGCCCGACCTGCTGGTCGAGGGGCCCATCCAGTACGACGCGGCGATCGACCCCGCGGTGGCGGCGACGAAGCTGCCGGGCAGCCCGGTCGCCGGCCAGGCCACCGTCTTCATCTTCCCGGACCTGAACACGGGCAACAACACGTACAAGGCGGTGCAGCGCTCCGCCGGGGCGGTCGCCGTCGGCCCGGTCATGCAGGGCCTGCGCCGGCCGGTGAACGACCTGTCCCGCGGCGCGACCGTGCCGGACATCGTCAACACGGTGGCGATCACCGCCATCCAGGCGGCCACCGAGGAGGCATCGTGAGTCGGGTGCTCGTGCTCAACTGCGGGTCGTCGTCGGTGAAGTGGCGCCGGTACGACGGGGACCAGGCGCTCGACCACGGCACCGTCGAGCGGATCGGTGAGCCCGGTGGTGGTCCGCCGGACCACGCCGGCGCGGTCCGGCAGATCCTGGACGGACTCGACCTGAGCGGGCTCGCCGCGGTCGGGCACCGGGTGGTGCACGGAGGCCGGACGTTCAGCGCGCCGGTGCTCGTCGACGACGCGGTCCTGGCCGCGATCAAGGACCTGGTGCCGCTCGCTCCGCTGCACAACCCGGCCAACCTGGCCGGCATCGAGGTGGCCCGCGCCGCGCTGCCGGACGTCCCGCAGGTCGCCGTCTTCGACACCGCGTTCCACCACACCCTGCCGGAGGCCGGCGCGACGTACGCGATCGACCGGGACATCGCCGAGCGCTACGACATCCGCAGGTACGGCTTCCACGGCACCTCACACGCGTACGTGTCCCGGCGCACCGCCGAACTGCTCGGCCGCCCGTACGACCAGGTCAACACGATCACCCTGCACCTGGGCAACGGGGCCAGCGTCTGTGCGGTGGCCAACGGTCGCAGCGTCGCCACCTCGATGGGCATGTCCCCGTTGCAGGGGCTGGTGATGGGCACCCGCAGCGGCGACCTGGACCCCACCGTGATCTTCCACCTGCGCCGGGAGGCCGGGCTGTCGGTGGACGAGATCGACGACCTGCTCAACCACCGCAGCGGCCTGCTCGGGTTGACCGGCGTCAACGACATGCGCGAGGTGCTCGCGCGCCGGGCGACCGGGGACCGGGCGGCGGAGCTGGCCTTCGACGTCTACTGCCGGCGGATCACCGAGTACGTCGGGGCGTACTACGCGCTGCTCGGCCGCGTCGACGCGATCGCCTTCACCGCCGGGGTGGGCGAGCACGCCGCGCCCGTCCGGGCGGCCGCCCTGGCCGGCCTGGAGCGGCTCGGCATCGCCGTCGACGACGCCCGCAACGACGGCACGGGCGACCGGGTGATCTCACCCGACGACGCCGAGGTGAGCGTGTGTGTCATCCGGACCGACGAGGAACGGGAGATCGCCCGGCAGACCCGGGACGTGGTCGCCCGCCAGTGACGACCGGTCCGAGACGGCGGATCAGCGACGGGTGTTGCGCCGACGCCGGGCACTCACGGTACGGCGGACCCGGTCCCGGCCGGGGCCACGTCCGGCCCGCGTCGGGCCGGAAGCCCGGCCCGGCAGGGTGGCCGCCCAGACCGTAATTCCACCGATCACGGCGAAGGCCAGACCGAAGGGGACGCCGCCCCAGGCGTTGAGGACGAACACCGAATCATCGGTGTTGCCGTTCTCGGCGAGGAACTCCTCGGGGTGCACAGGATCGACCCACACCCGCAGCACCGTCGGCGATTCCTCGGTGCAGCCGCCGGCCGAGCCGCAGAGGATCCGCTCGGAATACCGGACACCCTCGTAGTCGTATCCGACCTGGATGGTGTCGGTGCCGCCGCCACGTCCGACGGTGTCCCGGCGGTCGCCCACGTCAGCCAGAACCGGCACGCCCTCGGCTCGTAACCGCTCAGCCTTGGTGTGCAGGTGCCACTTGTAACCGGCGATGCTTGTCGCGTACGCGAGGCTGGTGAGCAGGAGCAGGGCACCCACGACGGCCGGACCGCGGCGGATGCTCCGGAGCCTGGTCAGTAGGGACGCAGACGGGTCGTCGTCCGCCGTCTGCGAGCTGGGCGCGTCGGCCCGGTCCGGCACGCTCAGCTCGCGAGCCAGACGACGAGGGCGACGAGCACGACCACCACGACCGCCGCGCCGATGATCAGCGGCAGGCGGGACGGCGACTCCGCCGGCGCGGCGGCCTCCGGGGTCTGGTTGAACGCGCGGAACGCCTCGGTGTTGCCACTGGGGTCGGTGTAGTTCTCAGGCATGCCGGTGACCCTAGCGAAGCCGGTCGCGACGCACCGCCCCGGTAGGGTGCCCTGGTGGACGACCTCGCGCGCCGCCAGTTGGCGAGCATCGCCGAGGTGGTCGAGGTGGCCGCGTCGGCCGCTGTTCCGGTGTGGTTGCGGGGCGGCTGGGCGATGGACTTCCAGCTCGGCGAGGTGTCCCGTTCCCACGTCGACGTCGACTGGTACTGCTGGCGTGCGGACGCGGACCGGCTGGCCGCCCTGCTGCTGGCCCGGGGCTGGCAGCCCGACCCCCGGATGCCGGTGTGGAACCAGCTCGACCTGTTCGCCGCCGAGGTGGAGGTGAGCTTCGCGTACCTGGGTCGGGACGACAGCGGTCGACCGACGGTGGGTGCCGGGCCCTGGGCCGGCACGCCACTGCCGGCCGGGATACTCGACGCACCGCCCGGCCGGATCGGCCCGCTCGTCGTTCCGACGATCTCGGTGCCGGCCCAGATCGAGTTCAAGCAGATGTACCCGGTGTGGATGCCGGAGCGACCCCGCCGTCCGAAGGACGCGGACGACCTGGCTCGACTGCGGGTCTGGCCTCGTCGAGCAGATCCTCGTACACCCCGACCTTGAAGGTGATCAGGTCCAGGCTCTGGGTGAGCCGGCCGATCTGGTCCGTGACGCGCACGTGGTGCTCACGCATGAGCGCGAGCCGTTCCTCCTCGTTGCCCGCGCCTTCGCGGACGAGTTCGGTGTAGCGACGAAGCGCCGGCAGCGGCATGCCGGAGGCGCGGAGGATGATGCAGACGGTCAGCCAGTCCACGTCGTCCTGGCTGTAGACGCGACGTCCGGTGGACCCCCGGCGTACGGGGCTGACGAAGACGCCCTGCTGCTCGTAGAAGCGGAGCGCGTGCACGCTCAAGCCGGTGCGCTCGGCGACCTGTCCGATGCTCAGACCCGCGGTGACCTCACCCATGCCGAGCAGGGTAACGGGGGTTGACCTAGAGCCGACTCAAGCTCCTACCGTGCCAGGTGATCACCAATCAACCACCTGGGAGAGCATCGGCATGCGCTATCGCACCCTCGGCGGCACCGGCATCGAGGTCAGCACCCACTGCCTCGGGACCATGATGTTCGGTGCCGTCGGCAACCCCGACCACGACGACTGCGCCCGCATCGTCCACACCGCCCTCGACCAGGGCATCAACGTCATCGACACCGCCGACATGTACGGCCGGGGCGAGTCCGAACAGATCGTGGGCAAGGCGCTGCGCGGGCGCCGCGACGACGTCGTGCTCGCCACCAAGGCGCACTTCCCGATGGGCGAGGGCCCCAACCAGGGTGGCAACTCGCGGCGGTGGATCCTCAAGGCGGTCGAGGGGAGCCTCCGGCGGTTGGACACCGACTGGATCGACCTCTACCAGATCCACCGTCCCGACCCCTCGACCGACATCGAGGAGACGCTCTCGGTGCTCACCGACCTCGTCCGCGAGGGCAAGATCCGCGCGTTCGGCTGCTCGACGTTCCCCGCCGAGGAGATCGTCGAGGCGCACCAGGTCTCCGAACGTCGCGGCCTCGGCCGCCTGCGCACCGAGCAGCCGCCGTACTCGATCCTGGCCCGCGGCGTCGAGGCCTCGACCCTGCCGGTCTGCCAGCGCTACGGCATGGGGGTGCTGGTCTGGAGCCCGCTGGCGTTCGGCTTCCTCAGCGGGAAGTACCGCAGGGACCAGCCCGTCGACCTGTCGACCGGGCGAGCCGCCCTGCGGCCGGCACAGTTCGATCCCACCATCGCCGAGAACGCCGCCAAGCTCGACGCCGTCGAACAGCTCGTCGACCTCGCGGCGAGCATCGGCTGCACGCTTCCGCAACTCGCCATCGCCTTCACCGTGGCCCATCCGGCCGTCACCTCGGCGATCATCGGACCGCGCACCAGGCCGCAACTGGACGATCTGCTCAAGGGCGCCACGCTCACCCTGGACGACGCGACCCTCGACCGGATCGACGAAATCGTGCCGCCCGGCACGAACCGGTACAACCCAAATGCCGCCTTCCCGGTGCGCGCACTCACGGACATCGCACGCCGACGCCGCCCGCTCGCCGACCGTGCCGCGGCCTGAGCCGGCAGCACACCCAATGACCGGAAGGACACAACGCGTCAATGCCCGCCGAGCACCCCTGCCGGTCGGGGCACAATCGGAAACATGTCGCGTCGCGTCACTCCCGCACTGCTGGCCAGCGCCGTGCTCATGGCCGGTCTGGTCGGCTGCTCCACGCAGACCCGCCCGAGCCAGCACGCGCCGGCACCCGTCGAGCCGAAGGCCGCCGCCACGCCGACACCGCAGGTCCCCGCCGGCAGGGCCCCGCAGCACACCTTCGCGGTCGGCGTACGCCAACTGAAGCTGAACCGGAACGGCCGTGCGCTGCCGACGACGCTCTGGTACCCGGCGGCCGGGCAGTCCGGCGGCGCGGCCAGGCGGTCGGCGGCGGCGGCCGAGGGCCGGTTTCCGGTGGTGATGTTCAGTCACGGCCTGGGCGGTCGGCCGGACGACTACGCCACGCTGCTGACCCGGTGGGCGGCGGCGGGATTCGTGGTCGCCGCGCCGGCCTTCCCGCACACCTCGGCGGGCGCGGACAACAACGTCCTCGACGTGCTCAACCAGCCGGCCGACGTGTCGTACGCGTTGGACCGGGTGCTCGCGCTGGGCACCACGGCCGACGACCCGTTGCGGGGCCGGTTGGACGCCGAGCGGGTGGCCGCGGCCGGGCACTCGGCGGGCGGGGTGACCACCATCGGGCTGTTCACCATCGCCCGGGACGAGCGGCTGGACGCGGGCGTGGTGTTCGCGGGCACGGCGCTCGGCGTGGGCACCGCGTTCGCCGGCGCGGCCGCCCCGCAACTGTTCGTGCACGGTGAGCTGGACGAGGTGGTCGAGTACGCGGCGGGCAAGGCCGCGTACGACAAGGTGCCCTGGCCCAAGGCGATGCTGAGCCTGCCGAACGGCGACCACGGACGGACGATGCTCAAGGACAAGGCCGCGCTGCGGGTCGTGTCGGACACGTCGGTCGAGTTCCTGCGCTGGTCGCTCTACGGCGACGCGGCGGCCAAGAAGCGCATCCCCACCGACGCGACCCGCGGCGACATCGCCACCTTCGACGACCACCTCTGAGCGGGCGGGCGGGCCGGCCGACCAGGGCGAAGATCCGCGCAACATCAGGGATGGTGCTGCCTCAGCGCGGCCCGAGGCAGCAGTTTCCCCGTTGTTGCGCGGATCATGGAGGCCGCGTCAGGCGGTGTGGTCGATGACGACCTTGCCGAAGGCGTCGCCGGAGTGCAGGCGGGCGAAGGCGTCCTCGACCCGGCTGAACGGGACGACGCTGTCCACCACCGGGCGCACCTCGTTGTCGGAGCAGAACGCCAGCAGTTCGTACAGCTCACCCGGCGTGCCCATCGAGGTGCCCAGGATCTCCAACTGCATCGCGAAGACCCGACGCAGGTTGACCGACGGCTCGTGCCCGGCGGTCGCGCCGGAGACCACGATCCGGGCCATCGGGGCGGCCGACTTCAGCGAGTGGTCGAAGGTGGCCGCGCCCACCGTCTCGATCACCACGTCGACGCGTTCCGGCAGCCGGGCACCGGGTTCCACGGCGGTGGCGCCGAGAGCCGAGATCCGGTCCCGCTTGCCGGCGTCGCGGCTCGTCGCGTACACCCGCTTGCCCATCGCGACGGCGAGCGCGACGGCCGCGGTGGCGACGCCGCCGCCCGCGCCCTGGACCAGCACGCTGTCGGCGTCCGCGACGCGGCCCTTGGTGGTCAGCATCCGCCACGCGGTCAGCCAGGCCGTGGGCAGGCACGCCGCGTCGGTCGCCGCCATGCCGTCCGGCAGCGGGATCAGGTTCGATCGGGGTACGGCGACCCGCTCGGCGAGGGTGCCCGCGAAGTGCTCGGAGAGGATGGAGACCCCGCGTGGGTCACCGGGAGTGACGACCACCGGGTACACGACCACCGGGCGGTCCTCCGGGTCCAGCCCCACCGCGTCGCAGCCGAGGATCATCGGCAGCTGGGCCTCGGTGAGCCCCACACCGCGCAGCGACCAGAGGTCGTGGTGGTTGAGCGAGGTGGCCCGCAACCGCACGGTCACCCAGTCGTCGGCCGGGGGCGTCGGCTCGGGCCGCTCACCGACGGTGAGGGCGGCGAGCGGATCGGCGTCATTGAAGCGGGAGGCAAAGGCGGCACGCATGATCGGCACGGTAACAAGCTGAGCGGCCGTTAAGAAGGCGCGCGACGCACGCCGCGCCCGTGCGCCCCGGCCGGCACACAGGCGTGCGGCACATGCCGCGCCGGAACGCCCCGGCCCGGGCCGGCACACAGGAGTGCGGCACGTGCCGCGCCGGAACGCCCCGGCCGGCACACAGGAGTGCGGCACGTGCCGCGCCGGAACGCCCCGGCCCGGGCCGGCGCACAGGCGGGCTAGCGGCGGGCGACGCCGTCGCGGCGGGCGGCTTCGGCGACCGCCTCGGCGACGGCCGGCGCGACGCGCGGGTCGAGCGGCGAGGGGACGATCGCGTCGACGGTCAGCGACTCGGCCACCACGCCGGCGATGGCGTCCGCGGCGGCGACCTTCATCGCCTCGGTGATCCGGGTCGCGCCGGCATCGAGCGCCCCGCGGAACACCCCGGGGAAGGCCAGCACGTTGTTGATCTGGTTGGGGTAGTCACTGCGCCCGGTGGCGACCACCGCGACGTGCCGGGCGGCGACCTCGGGGTGCACCTCGGGGGTCGGGTTGGCCAGCGCGAACACGATGCCGCCGGGTGCCATTCCCGCCACCGCCGCTTCGGGGATCTGCCCGCCGGAGACCCCGATCAGCACGTCCGCGTCGCGCAGGGCCTCGGTGATGTCGCCGTGGCGGCCGTCGGCGTTCGTGGTCGCCGCCAACTCGGCCTTGGTGCCGGTCAGCTCGGTGCGGTGCCGGCCGATGATGCCCTTGGAGTCGCAGACCACCACCTGGTCGGGGTTGACGCCCCCGGCGATCAGCATCTTCGTCACGGCCACGCCGGCCGCGCCCGCACCGCTCACGGCGACCCGCAGGTCGCCGAGCTTGCGGTCGAGCAGGGTGGCGGCGTTGCGCAGCGCGGCGAGCACCACGATCGCGGTGCCGTGCTGGTCGTCGTGGAAGACCGGGATGTCCAGCGCCTCGTCGAGCCGGCGCTCGATCTCGAAGCAGCGCGGGGCGCTGATGTCCTCCAGGTTGATCCCGCCGAACGAGGGGGCCAGCGCCCGGACCACGGCGACGATCTCGTCGGCGTCCTGCGTGTCCAGGCAGACCGGCACGGCGTCCACCCCGCCGAACTGCTTGAACAACACCGCCTTGCCCTCCATCACCGGCAGCGCGGCACGTGGGCCGATGTTGCCGAGCCCGAGCACCGCCGAGCCGTCGGTGACCACCGCGACGGTGTGCGACACCCAGGTGTAGTCGTCCACCAGGGCGGGGTCGGCCGCGATCGCCTCGCACACCCGGGCCACCCCCGGGGTGTACGCCAGGGAGAGGTCCTCCCGGCTGGTCAGCGGCACTGTCGACGTGACGGCCATCTTGCCGCCCCGGTGCAGCAGGAAGACGGGATCGGCGGGGTCCACGGTGGACGAAGACATGGTGGTGACTCCAGGATCTGTCGAGCAGATGTGAGGCGGCCGGGCCTGGCCGCGAGGTGGGCGGCGAGCGGTGGCACGCGGTACGGGGGGTCACCCGAGCACTTCCGAGCATAGTGTCGACACCCCCACCCTGATGTGAGCGGGGTCATAACCGGTGACGACGTACCCGACCGGGGCGCGGCCAGTAGCGGATCACCACCCGTCCCCGTACGTCGGCGACCCCGTACGCCCGGGAGTCGTCGGTGACCAGCTCGTTGTCGCCGCGCAGCCACCAGCCTCCGTCCTGCTGCCGGACCGCCCGCTTCACCACCAGCAGGTCGGGACGGGTCCGGAAGACCGCGACCACCACGTCTCCGGGCCGGATCCGGCGGCCGCCGGGGCGGACCAGCACCGAATCGCCGTGCCGCAACGTCGGCGCCATGGACGGGCCGACCACCAGGACAGCGGTCAACGGTCCGCGCAACGGCGACACCTCAGGCGGGTGATCGGCGCCCACGGGTTTCACCTCCGTCCGTTCGGAAAGCATCCCCAGGAGTAATGTCGCCTTTGATCATCGCAAACTTCCCATGGAGGATCCTGATGCGATTTCCGCGCATCCTCGCGCCCCGCGTAACCGCGAGCGCACACTGCGACCTGCCGTGTGGTGTCTACGACCCGGCTCAGGCTCGGATCGAGGCCGAATCGGTCAAAATGATCTGCGAGAAGTACCAGGCGAACACCGACCCGGAGTTCCGTACCCGCGCCATCATCATCAAGGAGCAGCGCGCCGAGCTGGTCAAGCACCACCTCTGGGTGCTCTGGACCGACTACTTCAAGCCGCCGCACTTCGAGAAGTACCCGAACCTGCACAGCCTGTTCAACGAGGCCACCAAGCTCGCCGGCGCCGGTGGCGTCAAGGGCAGCCTCGACCCGGCCACCGCCGACAAGCTGCTCTCGAAGATCGACGAGATCTCGAAGATCTTCTGGGAGACCAAGAAGGCGTGACCTCTCCGGTCATCCCGACGATCCGGCCGGCACGTCCCGAGGACGTGCCGGCCGTCGTCGCCATGGTGCACGAGCTGGCGGAGTACGAACGGGCCCCCGACCAGTGCCACCTCACCGTCGAGCAGCTGATCTCGGCCCTGTTCCCGACGGCTCCGGATCCCGGCGTGACGTCGGACCCGCCGAGCCGGAGTGGCCGGTCGCCCGCACCGGCGCTCTTCGGTCACGTCGCGGTCGACGAGCGGGACGAACCGATCGGCTTCGCGCTGTGGTTCCTCAACTTCTCCACCTGGGCCGGCGTGCACGGCATCTACCTGGAGGACCTCTACGTCCGGCCGACCGCCCGGGGCTCCGGGGCGGGTCGGCTGCTGCTCGCCACCCTGGCCGAGATCTGCGTACGACGCGGCTACCGGCGGCTGGAGTGGTGGATGATCGACTGGAACCCGGCCGCCGGGTTCTACGCCTCGATCGGCGCGGAGCAGATGAGCGAGTGGGTCCCCTATCGGCTCAGTGGTGACGCGTTGCGGACGCTTGCCGGCCATGCCGCCCCCGCTGGCACGCGTGCGGACGACCGACCGGGTAGAGTCCCCGACCGGGGGGATGAGGCGTGACTCAACTGACTGGCCAGCCAGCGATCGACGACGACGTGGTGCACCTCACGGTGCCCGCCGACGGCGGTTACCTTGGCGTGCTCCGCACCGCCACCGCAGGTCTCGCGGCCCGGTTGCAGTTCGCGCTCGACGAGATCGAGGATCTGCGGATCGCGGTCGACGAGGCGTGCGCCATGTTGCTCGCCATCGCCACCCGCGATGCCGAGTTGGAGTGCCGCTTCGCGGTCACCGAGGACGCGCTGACCGTCGAGGTGACCGTGCCGACCGTGCGTGGTGCCACGCTGCCGGCCGAGTCGTCCTTCGCCTGGAAGGTGCTCACCGCGTTGACGACGTCGGCATCCGCCACGGCCGCCGACGGTCGGGCCACGATCGCGCTGCTCACCCGCCGCTCCGGCGGCTACTGACCGGCTCCGCGCGCCGGGTCGGTCACTGCAGGCCGAGTGCCCGGGTCGTCGGAGGGCTGACCAGCAGCCAGCCCACGCCCAGGCCGAGCGCCATCAACGGCACGCCCAGCCAGCCCAACCCGCCCTGGATCATGAACCATCCGATCGGCAGCAGCATCAGCTGAAGCACGATCGCGGGCGCGCGGGCGCCCGCCCTGCGGCGCGACAGGGCCCGGCCCAGCGCCCAGAGCACGACCGCGGCCCCGATGGCGAACGCGGTCACCAGCAACGCCGACGCCAGATCGGTGGTGGTGGCCGTGAGGTCGGCCCAGACCAGCCATGCCGCGATCAGCCCGACGACGGCCGCCTCCGCCCACAGCAGCCGGACCGCCCAGCGGAGCGTGACGGGGAACGGGGCCGAGTCGATGGTCACGCGCGCCACGATACCCGGGCTACCGGGAGGTACAGTGCCGCCCATGCACGCCGTCCTGGTGGTCAATCCAAAGGCCACCACCACCAGCGAACGCAGCCGGGACGTGCTTGTCCGGGCGCTGCGCAGCGAAGTCGACCTCAGCGTGCGTTACACCCGGCGGCGCGGACACGCGATGGCGCTGGCTCGGGAGGCCGCGGCCGAGGGCGTCGATCTGGTCGTCACCCTGGGTGGGGACGGCACCGTCAACGAGGTGGTGAACGGCCTGATGACGGCCGACCCGCCACCCCGCGCCGGCGACGCGCCGATGGCCGAGCGGTTGCCCGCGCTGGCGACCGTGCCGGGTGGCTCGACGAACGTGTTCGCCCGTGCCTTGGGTCTGCCCCGGGAGTGGCCGGAGGCGACCAGCATGATCCTCGAAGGGCTGCGGCTGGGCCGGAGCCGGACGGTGGGGCTGGGCCGCGCGGACGACCGCTACTTCACCTTCTGCGCGGGGTTCGGCCTGGACGCCGCGGTCATCCACCGGGTGGAGCAGGCCCGGCGCAAGGGCCGGGTGTCCACGCCGACGCTCTATCTGCGCTCGATCATGAACCAGTATTTCTTCGCCTCGGACCGCCGGCATCCGGCGATCGTGCTGGAGCGTCCGGGCGAGCCGGCCGAGGAGGAGCTGGCCACCGTCATCATCCAGAACACGGCACCGTGGACGTACCTGGGCGACCGGGAGGTCAACCCGAACCCGGCGGCGTCGTTCGATCTCGGGCTGGATGTGCTGGCGTTGCGTCAGCTCCGAGTGGCTAGCACAACACGGACAGTGACTCAGTTCCTGGCTCGGCAACCGGATCCGCGCGGTCGACAGGTGTTACGACTCCATGACACGGCGGAGTTCACCCTGCTCTCCAGCCGTCCGCAGGCCTTCCAGCTGGACGGCGACTATCTCGGCGAGCGGGAGAAAGTCAGATTCACCTCCGTTCCCGCCGCACTGAGAGTAATCTGCTAGGTCTCGGGTACTGCCCTAGGTCGACACGGTGGCCGCAACCGATCGACGTGGTCACCGCCACACCGAGGGGCAGGTGCCGGAAATGTCAGCAATGTCACGCGGACTGTACTATATTGATCCTCGGCTGTGGCACACCGGGTAATCGGGAAAGCTTCGAAAACCGGACAAAGGGGCTGTGGGCTTGCTCACCGCCCGGAGTTTTTCCGAGCGTCACCCTTGACATCACGACTGTTCGTGAAAGTATTCACAAGCGAACTTGAGTTACCGGGACATTGCCTGGATATGCTCGACAGGTTGAGCTGTTCCAGCAGGTCCCCGGCGCTGAACGCCTGCTCACGCACTGCCGAATGGACGGACGCTAACCGTCACCATCGGCACTGCGGATGCATATAGAAAAAGCACGACCAAGCAATTGTTCGCCACCCATCCAGAATGAGGAGTGTTGCCGCCATGGACTGGCGTCACCATAGTGTCTGCCGCGACGAGGACCCGGAGCTGTTCTTCCCGATCGGGACGTCTGGACCGGCTCTGCTGCAGGTCGAGCAGGCAAAGGCCGTCTGCAGGCGCTGCTCCGTGACCGACCAGTGCCTGCAGTGGGCGCTCGAGTCGGGTCAGGACGCCGGCGTCTGGGGCGGGATGAGCGAAGAGGAACGGCGGGCCGTCAAGCGGCGCGGCGGCCTCCGCGTGCTGCGCGCTCACTCCGCCTGAACCCAACGACACCGCTGTACGCCCCGGTGGGTCCACCCACCGGGGCGTTCCGCTTTCTGCCCCCGCCTCAGCCGGCCGGTGCCACGACGTGGCCGGACGACTCGTCATCGACCCGGCGCAGCACCACCTCGACCAGCTCCGGCGCGTCGGTCAACGGGGCGGACACCGCCACCGCGCCGGCCGCCCGAGCCGCCTCGGTCACCGCGTCATGGAACAGGCCCGGCGCCAGGAAGTACGCGGACACCGCGACCCGCCGTGCGCCGGCCGCCCGCAGCCGGGAGACCGCCACACCTGCCGCCGGCGGAGCCGCCGAGGCGTACGCCACCCGACAGGGCACCCCGAACTCCGCGCCGAGCGCGTCCGCGGCCTGACCCACCGATCGGCGGGCCCGCGCGTCCCGGGTGCCCGCCGCGGCCAGCACCAGCGCGTCGAAGCGGCCCGGTCGCACCTCGGCGAGCCGTCGCCGCAGCCCGGCCAGCAGCCCCGGATCGACAGTGCCGTCCGCCGGGCCCAGCACGTCGGTCACCCGTACCGTCAGTGGTGACTCGGCCCGCACCGCGGCGCTGACGGCCGCCGGGATGTCCACCCGATGGTGGTACGCGGCGGTCAGCAGCAGCGGCACCAGCACCGCCCGACGGTGACCGGCCACCGCCAGACCGCGCAGCACCTCGGTCGGCCCCGGCTCGGTGTGGTCCAGCCAACTCGCCCAGACCTGTGTGCCGGGCCGGGCCGCCGACACGGCCCGGGCGAGTGCCCGGGTGGCGTCGGCCGCTCGTGGATCCCGGCTGCCGTGTGCGACAAGCACCACCGGGGCCGCCCCGCCGGCCGCACCTGGGCCGGTCGGGGTGGTCGCCGGCGAGGTCAGACGTGCAGTCCGCACTCGGTCTTCTCGAACATGGCCCACCGGCCGGCCCGCGCGTCCTCGCCGGCCTTGGTCCGTCGGGTGCACGGCCAGCAGCCGATCGACCCGTACCCCTGCTTGAACAGCTCGTTCACCGGCACGTTGAAGCGGGCGATGTAGGCGTCCACGTCGGCCTGCTTCCACGCCGCGATCGGGTTGACCTTCACCTTGCCGCGCCGCGCGTCGAAGGTCACCACGGGCGTGTTGGCCCGGGTCGGCGACTCGTCCCGGCGCAGGCCCGCGGCCCAGGCGTCGTACCCGGACAGCGCCCGCTCCAACGGCTCCACCTTGCGCAACTGGCAGCAGTCGTCCGGCGACTTGTTGAACAACCGGGGCCCGTACTGGCCATCCTGCTGACCGACGGTGAGCCGGGGCCGGATCGACCGGACGTTCACCGGGAGCGTGCGGGCCACCTCGTCGCGGACCCGTAGCGTCTCCGGGAAGTGCAGGCCGGTGTCGAGGAAGACCACGTCCACCCCGGGCGCCACCCGGGACACCAGGTGCGCCAGCACCGCGTCGGCCATCGAGCTGGTGACGCAGAACCGCTCACCGAAGGTCTGCGCCGCCCAGCGGGCGATCTCCAGCGCCGGAGCGCCCTCCAGATCCAGGGCCGCCTGCTCGGCAAGCGTCCGCAGCTCGTCGGGGCTGCGTCCGGACGGGTCGGCCGAGGTCGAGGCACCGGGCCCGACCAGGCGCAGGCTCGCGGCGGAGACGAGACTCATCGGGTCACCGCCCGCGAGAGCAGCCCGGTGAACTTCACCGAGAAGACCCGGGTGCAGGCGTGGCACTCCCAGGCGCCGTGCCCCGCCTCGTGCGGACGCAGGTCCTCCTCGCCGCAGTACGGGCAGTACAGAGGTGCCGCTCGGTTCTCGCTGCTCACCGCAGTGCCTCCTCGTCGACTCTGATCACCCAGTTGGCGAACGTCTCGCCCTCGCTCCGACCGGCCAGGTAGCGACGGGCCAGCCGTTCCACGTACTCCGGAAGCTCTTCGGCGGTGGTCTTCAGGCCGCGTAGCTTGCGGCCGAAACCGGCGGTCTGCCCCTGGGCCATGCCCAGCCCGCCGCCCAGGTGCACCTGGAAACCCTCGACCTGCCGGCCGTCCGGGCCGACCACCAGTTGGCCCTTGAGCCCGATGTCGGCCACCTGCGTGCGGGCGCAGGCGTTGGGGCAGCCGTTGATGTGGATCGAGATGTCCGCGTCGAAGTCACGCAGCCGCTGCTCCAGCCGGGCCACCAACTCCTCGCCGCGGGCCTTCGTCTCGACGATGGCCAGCTTGCAGTATTCGATGCCGGTGCACGCCATGGTGCCGCGTCGCCAGGCCGACGGCCGGGCCTCCAGGCCGATGCCCCGCAGCGCGTCGACAAGCGACTCCGTCCGCTCCGACGGCACGTCGAGCACCAGCAGCTTCTGGTACGGGGTGAGCCGCACCCGGTCGCTGCCGTGCGCCTCGACCACGTCGGCGAGCTGGGCGAGCTGCCCGCCGGAGACCCGCCCGACCACCGGGGCGGCGCCCACGTAGTGCCGCCCGTCGGCCTGCTCGTGCACGCCCACGTGGTCGACCGGCTTGGCCGGCAGGACCGGCGCCGGCCCGTCGAGCAGGGTGCGACCGAGGTAGTCCTTCTCCAGGACCTCGCGGAAGCGTTCCACTCCCCAGTCGGCCACCAGGAACTTCAACCGGGCCCGGTTGCGCAGCCGGCGGTAGCCGTAGTCGCGGAAGATGCCGACCACCCCGGCCCACACGTCCGGGATCTCGGCCATCGGCACCCAGACGCCGAGCCGCTGGGCCAGCATCGGGTTGGTGGACAGGCCACCGCCGACCCAGACGTCGAAGCCGGGGCCGTGCTCGGGGTGGTCGACACCGAGGAACGCGATGTCGTTCGACTCGTACGGGGTGTCGACGAGCCAGGAGATGGACGTCTTGAACTTGCGGGGCAGGTTGGAGAACTGCTTGTCGCCGACGTACCGGGCGACGATCTCGTCGATCGCCGGGGTCGGGTCCAGCAGCTCGTCGCGGGCCACCCCGGCGACCGGGCTGCCCAGCACGATCCGGGGGCAGTCGCCGCACGCCTCGGTGGTCTGCAGGCCGACCGACTCCAGTCGCCGCCAGATCTCCGGCATGTCCTCGACCCGGATCCAGTGGTATTGGATGTTCTGCCGGTCGGTGATGTCGGCGGTGTCCCGGGCGAACTCCCGGGAGATGTCCGCGACCACCCGCAACTGCGCCAGGCTGAGCTGGCCGCCGTCGATGCGGACCCGCAGCATGAAGAACTCGTCTTCCAGCTCGTGCGGCTCCAGCACGGCGGTGCGTCCGCCGTCGATGCCCGCCTTGCGCTGCGTGTAGAGGCCCCACCAGCGGAACCGGCCGCGCAGATCCTGCGGGTCGATCGAGGCGAAACCGCCGCGCGCGTAGATGTTCTCGATGCGGGCCCGAACGTTGAGCGGGTCGTCGTCCTTCTTGATCCGCTCGTTGGGGTTGAGGGGCTCGCGGTGGCCGAGCGCCCACTGACCCTCACCCCGGGGCCGGCGGGGCGCCCGGGCCGGGCGGGTCGTCGGGTCCTCGGAACGGGCCGGGGTGCTGCTGACCGCCATCGCGGCGTCCTCCGTTGTCTGCGGTGCCTCGAAGCAGGCGGGGCGCGACGGCCGGCCCGGCGGAAGCGGGCGGGACAACGGTGTCTTCAGACAGCCGGCGCGGAGCGCACCCGAGACAGATTGGTCGGGCGTCGTCAGGAAGCCGGACAGATCGCGCTGCGCACGCGGCCGTAATCGACGTGGCGACGGGCCACGAAGCGGCGGACGACAGCGGCGGTCATGCCGACCATGCTGCCACACGACATGAGGCCCGGCCAATGTCCACGTGCGGGATCCCACATCACGGGCCAGGGCTAGCCGACGAGTTGGTCACCGAGGATGGTTCGGGCATAGCGGACAACCCGCCCCTGCCGTACGCCGGCGATCAGGCCGTTGTCCCGCAGCGTGGTGAGGTGGTGCGACGCGGTCGCCGCCGCGAGACCCAACATCGCGGCCACCTCGCCGGTGCTCAGCGGTGTGTCGAGCAGGGACAACGCCGCCGCCCGCGTACCGCCGAGCAGCGCGCCCAGCGCGGCGCTGGGCGGCGGCGACGTCCACAGCCCGCCCAACCCGACGGGCGGATAGCAGAGCGCCGGCCCGGCGTCACCCTCCATGATCGCGTGCACCGTCGGCCCGGCGAAGGAGGTGGGCAGCAGCGTCCACGGGCAACCGGCCACCTCGGCCGGCCGGGTCGTGCCGACAGCGACGCGCAGTGCCGTGCCGTCCCAACGGATCGACGGGTGCAGCTCACGGAGCAGGGTGCGACCGCCCTGCTCGGCGGCGAGGAGCGTCCGCCGCCGGATGTCGGCCAGCGCGAGCGCCCGCAGCCGTGGCCAGTCCGGCGCGATCAACAGGGCGAAGTAACGACGGAGCTGCGCGACCAGCTCGGCCGGGGCCAGCCGGGGCGCACCGGCCCGGTCCAGTTGCCGCCGTACCCTCCTCGGGTCGGTGCCGGCGACCGCCCGTAGCTCGGCCGCCAGATTCGGGGCCGCCCCGATCGGAGTGAGGAAGTCCGGCACGTACCCGTTGGACGACGTGAGCACCGCCAGCAGCGGCTCCAGGCCGGCACCGGGCAGCAGCCGCTCGGCACGCTCCCGCCAGGGCCGGTGCATCCAGTACTTGGCGGGCTTTCGCAGCGCCCAGGAACTGGCCACCAGCTCGGCGAGCGGTGAGTGCACGAACCGGACCCGACTCAGGTCGTCAGGCGTGAACCGAACCTCGATCACCGACAGATTCGACCACGTTCGAACGGTTCGGCGACAGCGCACGACCGCCGGAGGATCCGAGCCATGGAATACAGGCAACTGGGCCGGTCGGGCCTGCGCGTCAGCGCGGTCGCGTACGGCAACTGGGTCACCCACGGCAACCAGCTCGATGACGACGCGGCCGGCGCGTGCGTGGCCGCCGCCCTGGAAGCGGGCATCACCACCTTCGACACCGCGGACCGGTACGCCCAGGGGCGGGCCGAACTGGCGCTGGGCAAGGCGCTCAGTGGCGTCCGGCGCAGCTCGATCGAGCTGTGCACGAAGGTGTTCCTGCCGGTCGGGTCCGGGGCCAACGACTCCGGACTGTCCCGCAAGCACATCATCGAGAGCTGCCACGCCTCGCTGGGCCGGCTGGGCACCGACTACGTCGACCTCTACCAGGCGCACCGGTACGACGACAGCGTGCCGCTGGAGGAGACGATGCTCGCCTTCGCCGACCTCGTCCGCCGGGGCAAGGTGCTCTACGTCGGCGCCTCCGAGTGGACCGCCCCGCAACTGCGTGCGGGCCTGCGGCTCGCCGCCGACCTGCACGTCCCGTTCATCGCCAACCAGCCGCAGTACTCGATGCTGTGGCGGGTGGTGGAGGCGGAGGTGGTGCCCGCCAGCGCGGAACTCGGGCTGGGTCAGCTCGCCTGGGCGCCCCTCGCGATGGGCGTGCTCACCGGCAAGTACGAGCCCGGCCGGCGACCGCCCGCCGACTCCCGGGCCACCGACGGCTTCGGCGGGTCGTTCATCGCCCGCTACTCATCGGATCTGCTGCTCTCCCGGGTCCGTCAGCTCCGGTCGATCGCCGATGCCGCCGGCTGCACGATGGCCCAGTTGGCGGTGGCGTGGGTGCTGCGCCGACCGACGGTGGCCAGCGCGATCGTCGGTGCGTCCCGACCCGAGCAGCTCGCCGAGACCGCCGGTGCGGCCGCGGTCCGGCTGGACGACGAGCTGATGGAGCGGATCGATGCCGTCCTCGGCGAACTCGTCGAGCGTGACCCGGCGAAGACGGCCCGGCCGAACGACGTCATGCCCGCCTGGCGCCCACCGCCTGCGGCCGCCTGACACCACGAACGGCAGGACCGTGGCAGGCTCGGGACGTGGGCAGATTGTCCGAGTCGACCGGCGCGGCGTGGGACCGGCTACGCCGCGTACCGGTCTGGGTTCCTCCGGCGCTGCTGACCCTGGCGGTGACCCTGACCGGGTTGGGTTCGGCCCAGCTCTGGCGCGACGAGCTGGCGACCTGGAGCGCGGCCAGCCGGTCACCCGAGGACCTGGCTCGGTTGGCCGGCACCATCGACGCCGCCACCGGGCCGTACTACCTGCTGATGCACGGCTGGACCGCGATCGTCGGCGACTCCACGATCGCCCTGCGCGGGCCGGCCGTGCTGGCGATGACCGTGGCGGCCGGGTTGCTCGCCGTGCTCGGCGCGCGCCTGGTCGACAGGCGTACGGGCCTGTTCGCCGGGCTGCTGTTCGCGGTCCTTCCCGGCACGTCCCGCTACGGGCAGGAGGCCCGCCCGTACGCGTTGGCCACCATGCTCGCGGTGCTCGCCACCCTGCTGCTGGTGGCGGCGCTGCGCCGGCCGAGCTGGGCCCGCTGGGCCGGGTACGCCGCCGCCGTCGCCGCCCTCGGGCTCCTCCACCTGATCGCGCTCACCCTGCTCGCCGCGCACGGCCTGGTCGTCCTGCTCGTCTGGTGGCGCGGCCCGGCCGTGGCCGGCGTCGCCGCCCGCCACCACCGCGCCGACGAGCGGGACCGGCGGGTGTGGCGGTGGGTGGTCGCCGTGGTGCCGGCCGCGCTGCTTGTCGCTCCCCTGCTGCTCAAGGCCCGGGCCCAGCGGTCCCGACAGCTCGACTGGGTGCACCTGGTCCGCCTGGACGACCTGACCGCACTGCCCGGCGGGGTGGCACAGAGCAGCGTGGTGGGTGGCCTGCTGGTCGGGGTCGCCGCGCTGGGCGCGGCCCGGCTCGGGCGGCGCGCCCTGCTGCCGGTGAGCGCGGTGCTGCTGCCCGTGCTGCTGCTCTTCGCGGCCGGCGAGGTCGTACCGCTGTGGGTGCCCCGGTACCTGGTCTTCGTGGTGCCGTTCGCCTGCCTGCTGGCGGGTGCCGCGGTGGCCGCGGTGGCCCCGCCGGCCGCGCTCGCCGTGGTGGTCCTGGCCGGGTTGCTCGGCCTTCCCGACCAGACGGCGCTGCGGCGCACCCACGAATGGCCGCGCAGCGCGCCGGTGGACTACGCGGGCGCGGCGCGGGTGATCGCCGACGGTCAGCGGCCGGGCGACGCGGTGGTCTACTCGCCCCGGCAGAGCTGGCTCTTCCTCGACCTCGGCATCGAGTACCACCTCGACGACCCACCACGCGACGTGCTGGTCACCGAGGACGAGGTCCGCCGGGGCGACCTGTGGGCCGCCGAGTGCCCCCAGCCGACGCAGTGCCTGGCCGGTACGACACGTGTGTGGCTGGTGATCTCCGGTCGGCACGCCGAGCCGCTGGCCGCCGTGACCGGCGTCAAGGGCGACGCCCTGCGCGCCGACTTCACCGTCGCCCAGGTCTGGCCGCGCCCCGGCCTGACCGTCGCCCTGCTGACCAGCCGCCCCGGCCGCTGAGCCACGGCCGCTGGCGTCGGCAGCCCGTCAGGCCGCGACCACCGGGCGGACGGCGGCCGTGCGGCGGGGCGCGGCGGTCAGGCCTGGGAGCGACCGTCGTGGGCGTTGCGGGCCAGCGGGACGACGAGCACGGCCTCGGTGCCGCCGGTGGCGCCGGCTCGCAGCTCGATGGTGCCGCGCAGCTCCCCGGTGACCAGGGCCCGGACGATCTGGAGGCCGAGCCGGCTGGCGCGCTCCGCGTCGAAGTCCGGCGGCAGTCCGCGCCCGTTGTCGGTCACCGAGACGTGCAGCATCTTGCGGAACCGGTGCGCCGAGACCACCACCTCCGGCCGGGTCGCGGGATCACCCTCGGGCGCCACCGGCGGCACCAGGCCCGCACCGGGGGCGGGCGCGGGGGCCTCGTCCGCCTCGTCGGCCGGCGGGAAGCCGTGCTCGACGGCGTTGAGCAACAACTCGTTGAGGACCATCACCAGCGAGGTGGCGATCTCCGCCGGCAGCACACCGAAGCTGCCCCGCCGACGCATGCCGACGCTCACCTCGGTCGCCGCGACCTCGGTCGCCGCGCTGGCCACCCGGTCGACGATGCCGTCGAACTCGACCGCCTCGTCGCTGGACATGGAGAGCGTCTCGTGCACCAGGGCGATCGAGGCGACCCGGCGGACCGACTCCTCCAGGGCGACCCGCGCCTCCGGCATGGCCACCCGGCGGGCCTGCAACCGCAGCAGCGCGGCAACGGTCTGGAGATTGTTCTTCACCCGGTGGTGGATCTCCCGGATGGTGGCGTCCTTGGTGATCAGTGCTCGATCCCGGCGGCGAACCTCGGTGATGTCCCGGACCAGCACGAGCGCGCCGATCGGCACCCCGGCGGGCATCAGCGGCAGTGCCCGGGTGAGCATCGTGGCACCGCGGGCGTCGATCTCCCGGCGCGGTGGCGCCTCGCCGCGCAGGGCGGCCAGGATGCCGTTCGCCGCCTCGGTGCCGTCCAGCGGATCGCCGGCAAGCCGGCGGTGCAGCGCGGCCAGATCCTCGCCCACCAGGTGGGAGGCGTAACCCAGCCGCCGGTACGCGGACTGCGCGTTCGGGCTGGCGTAGGTGACCTTGCCGCCGGCATCGAGCCGGACCAGGCCGTCGCCGACCCGGGGCGCGGAGGTGGTCTCGCCGGGATGCCGCGGCGGCGGGAACGTGCCATCCGCGATCATCTGCGCCAGGTCGTCGGCGGTGGTCAGGTAGTTGAGCTCGAGCTGGCTCGGGGTACGCGCGGTGGAGAGGTTGGTGTCCCGTCCCACCACGGCGATCACCTCGCCGGCCTCCCCCTCGGCGGTCCGCAGCCGGACCGGGATGGCCTCGTGCCGGGCCGGCACGTCGCCGTACCAGACCGGGTCGCCCTCCCGCCAGATCCGGCCCTGGGAGTACGCCACCTGAAGGTGGGCCACCTCCGGCCCGCCGACGATCCGCCCCACCTGGTCGTCCTGGTAGGCGGTGGGTGCGGTGGTCGGGCGGACCTGGGCGACGCACAGGAACGTGCCGTCGGCGTCGACCGGCACCCAGAGCAGCAGGTCGGCGAAGGAGAGATCGGAGAGCAGTTGCCAGTCGCCGGCGATGCGGTGCAGGTGGTCGATGTCGGCCGGACGGAGATGGGTGTGCTCCTCGGCGAGGTCGCGCAGCGTTGACACGGTGACCAGGGTGCCACGCCGCGCCTCACATCGTCGCGGTGACCTTCTTCAACCCGCGCGGCGCGTCCGGGTCCTCGCCTCGGGCCAGCGCCAGGGCCAGCGCCAACCGCTGCAACGGCAGGATGTCCAACAGCGGGGCGTACCGCTCGTCGACCTCGGGGACGGCCAGCCGGGTGGCGCCCGGCACGTCGGCGGAGCCGACCACCACGACGTCGGCGCGGCGTTCGCCGAGGCGGGGCAACACCTCGCCCATCGCGCGTCCCCCCGGCCCGGAACCCACCACGGCGAGCACCGGGACCTCCGGGTCGGTCATCGCGAGCGGGCCGTGCAGCAGGTCGGCGCCGGAGAAGGCGAGCGCCGGCAGGTACGAGGTCTCCATCAGCTTCAGCGCGGCCTCCCGGGCGGTCGGGTAGGCGTACCCCCGGCCGGTGGCGACCAACTGGCGGGCGAACCGGTAGCGCGGCGCGAGCCGGGCGGGGGTGTCGTCGGCCAGGGTGCGTTCGGCCAACTCGGGCAGCGCGTCGAGCATCTCCCGTTCGGCCGCGGGGAGCACGCCGTCGCCGGCCCGGATGCCCTCCACGAGCATCAGCAGCGCGAGCAGTTCGGCGGTGTACGTCTTGGTGGCGGCGACCGCCCGCTCGTGCCCGGCGGCGATGTCGACGCTCAACTCGGCCACGTCCACGAGCGGCGACTCCGGCGCGTTCGTCACCGCGAGTGTCAGCGCGCCGGACGCGCGGGCGGCACGCAACACCTCGGCCAGGTCGGGTGAGCCACCGCTCTGGCTGACCCCGACGACGAGCGCGTCGGACAGGTCGGGGCGGGCCCCGAACAGGGTGACGGCGCTCGGCGAGGCGAGCCCGGCGGGCAGACCGAGCCGGATCTCGGTCAGGTACGCCCCGTAGAGGGCCGCGTGGTCGGAGGTGCCCCGGGCGGTGAAGACCACGTGCCGTGGGCGACGTTCGGCGATGACCGCCGCCACCCGCGCGATCTCGGCGGCGTTGGCGGCCGAGAGCAGGCGGGCGTAGCCAGCCGGCTGCTCGTCGATGTCGGCGGCCATTCCAGCCCCTGCATGTGACACGGAAATCCCTCCCCCTGCGCGGTTGCCGCGCGCTTCTTGCTCACTCTTGCGCTTTTAAGCGTATCTCAGCGGCTGAACGAGCAGGACTGCGCAGGTGATCACCAGTTGATCTCAATATCAACTAAGCTTTGAGTGCACCCGACCCCAGCCCCGCGACGAGAGGACGACGTGCCCGAGGGAACGGACGACCCCGCGCTCTCCGCGACGGAGGAGCTGGCGCTGGCCCGGCTGGCACTCGACGAGGGCGACCTGCACCACGCCGCCGGCCACCTCGCCGGCGCGCTGGCGCAGGCCCCCACCCTCCCGGAGGTGCACGAGACGCTGGCCCGACTCGCCGCGGCCAGCGGCGGTGGCCTCAACCTCTTCCCGATCAACCACCACACCTTCGTGGGCGCGGTCGTCGCCCGCGCCCATCTGCTCGCCACCGCCGGCCGCCCCGCCGAGGGGCTGGAGCTGCTGGCCGCGGCGACCTCGTACGCGCCCGGCACCGAATGGGCCGGCGTGCCCTGGGTCACCGCGCCCGAACTGGCCGAACGGCTGGACCCGGAGCACATCGCCCGGGTCCTCATGCAGGTCTGCGCCGCGCTGCCGGACCCGGTGCCACGGGCCGACCGGGGCGCCCTCGCGCCGTACCTCTTGTTGGCCCGCAACGCCGCCACCGTCCACCCCGAGCACGGCCTGCTGCTGGGCGCGGCGTCCGCGCTGGCCCGGCGTCTCGGTGAGGCCGCGCTGGCGGTGCGCTGGGCCACCCGAGGGGTACGCGCACAGCCCTCGAAGATGGGCGAGGTCTGGCTCGGGTACGCGTACCGCAGCGCGGGCCGGACCCGCGACGGCCTCGCCGCCCTCGGTCGGGCCGTCGAGCTGGACCCCGACGACCTGGCGATCTACGCGGACATCGCCGGCACCCTGGCCGAGATCGGCCGGCTGGACGAGGCGCTGGAGTGGACCGAGCGGGCGTTGGCGCGCGACCCGTCCTTCGACTGCGCGGTGCACACCGCGCATCGGCTGCGGCACCTGCGCGACGGCGACCTGGCCCACCTGGTCGCGCTCGCCGACTTCGTCCGCGACCACCCCGACGACAGCCACGAGCACGGCGACCTGGCCCAGTGCTGCCGAGGCCGACCCTGGCTCGGCCAACTGACCCCGGCCGGCGGCCCACTCGTCGACGCGCTGCGCCAGGCGGTGGCCGATGACGACAACGGGTCCGGCAGCGCCGTCCGCCTGCCCGCCGCGGCGCCGCCCAGCGCCGTCCGGACGGCGACGTCCACCGCCCCCGGGCTACGGATCGACATCGTCGGCACGCCGGAGCCGGACCCGCGCGAGCCCCGGCGGGCGTCGGCCCAACGGTTGTGGCACTACGCGGACAACATCCCCACGCCCGCACTCCCGGCGCCCTCGGCGACGGCTGTCGAGCGGATCGGTCAGCTCGCCCACCCGGCGTGGCCGCACCCACCGGCGGCGTACGACGCGGCGGTGGGCCTCGCCGGCCTCGACGTGGCGGACCTGCTCGGCCTGCTGGTGCACCCGCCGGCGGCGCCGGCCAACGCGGTGGGTCGGCTGCTGGCCGCCCACGACCCGTCGATCTGGGTGCGTGGCGTGCAGGTGTGGGCGTGCCTGGGGCTGCTGCACCACCGCACCGACGAGCCGTGGGAGAGCTCGACCCGGCGTCGCGTGCTGCTCGACCTGATCTGGGACGTCGAGGACTGGGTCACCGAGGCGGCACTGTTCGCCCTGGTCACGGCCGCCTGGGTGGATCCCTCGGTACGGTCGGACGTGGCACGGGTGGTGGCGGAGCGGCTCGCCGACGCGGCCACCGTCGCTCGGGCCCGGCCGGTGCCGATCGCCGTCTCGCTGGCCCACCTGGCGCTCGCCGTCCCGGAGCTGGACAAGGCCACGGCGGCACTGGCCACCGAACTGCTCGACACGCGGTCCTCCCGGCTCCCCCGCCCCCGCAACCCCCTCCGTCGCCTCTGGCAACGCCTAACAACCCGCCGCCCCTAACCCACCCGGCCCGGCCCGGCCCGGCCCGGCCCGGCCCGCCCCGCCCCCACCCGCCCCGGCGATCTTGCACTTTCTGTTGCCGTTTTGTCGGGAACAGGGGCTTATGTCGGAACAGAAAGTGCAAGATCGCGGGGAGGGCAGCGTGCCGCGCGGGAGCGCGGGGAAAGCAGCGCGCCGCGCCGGCCCGTAGGGGCTGGCGCGGCGCGGCACGGGGGGTGCGGGTCAGGCGACCGGGGCCGCCTTGCCGAGGGCGATCTCGGCCTCCTCTTCCGGAGTGGCCTGCGGCGGCGCCTCGTTGGCGGTGCGCAGCGGGATCTCCTTGATGAACCAGGCGAGCACCGGGATCGCGATGGTGAACACCACCGCCCAGAGGAACACGTGCGAGATCGCGTCGGAGAGACCGCCGAGCACCAGCTCGCGCGCCTGGGCGGGCAGGTCCTTGAGCTTCTCCAGGTCCATCCCGGCGCCGCCGGACTCGCCGCCGAAGGCGCGACCGCCCTCGGAGTTGGCCAGCCGGCTGGCGAAGATCGCGCCGAACAGCGAGATGCCGAACGAGCCGCCGATCGACCGGAAGAACGTCGCCGCGCCACTTGCCGCACCGAGGTCCTTCTGCTCGACGCTGTTCTGGGCGATCAGCATCGACGTCTGCATCAGGAAGCCCATGCCGACACCCAGCACGACCATGTACAGCGACGACATCAGCTTGCTGGTGTCGGTGTCGAGCATGGACAGCAGCGCCATGCCCGCGGTCATCACGACGCCACCGATGATCGGGTACGCCCGGTACCTGCCGTTCTTGGTGATCGCCCGGCCGATGACGAGCGAGACGACGAGCATGCCGAACATCAGGGGCAGCAGGAGCAGACCGCTGTTGGTCGCCGACGCCCCCTGCACGGTCTGCTGGTAGAGCGGCAGGAAGTTCATCGCGCCGAACATCGCGAAGCCGAGCAGGAAGCCGATCACCGAGATCAGCGCGAAGTTACGGTTCGCGAAGAGCGCCAACGGCAGGATGGGCTCCTGGACACGGCGCTCCACCAGGCCGAACGCCGCCAGCGCGACGACGGCCAGCACGGCCAGGCCGAGGATCTGCGGCGACGTCCAGTCGTACTCGTTGCCGCCCCAGGTGGTGATGAGCACGATCGCGGTGATGCCGATGGAGAGCAGCCCGGCCCCGAGCCAGTCGATCCGGTGCTCGGTGCGGTACTTCGGCAGGTGCATCGTGGTGATCAACACGAGCAGCGCGATCCCACCCAGCGGCAGGTTCACGTAGAACGCCCACCGCCAGGAGAGGTGGTCGGTGATGAAGCCACCGGCCAGCGGGCCGGCGACCATGGCGATCGCCATGATGCCGGCGATCATGCCCTGGTAGCGCCCACGCTCGCGGGGCGGGACCAGGTCACCGATGATCGCCATCACGCCGACCATGAGCCCACCGGCGCCGAGGCCCTGCACGGCGCGGAAGGCGATGAGCTGGACCATGCCGTCCTGCGGGCCGCCGAGCATCCCGGAGCCGGCCATGCCACAGAGGGCGGAGCCGACGAGGAAGATGATCACCGAGGTCAGGAAGACCGACTTGCGGCCGTAGAGGTCACCGAGCTTGCCCCAGATCGGGGTGGACACGGTGGTGCCCAGGACGTACGCGGTTACCACCCAGGTGAAGTGGTTGAGGCCGCCGAACTCGCCGACGATGCGCGGTAGCGCGGTGCTGACGATCATGTTGTCGAGCATCGCGAGCATCATCGCGATCATCAGCCCGAACAGCACGACCCGGATGTTGTTGGGTCGTACGCCGGTCTGGGTTGCCTGTGTCATGGGTAAGCTCCCCCGAGTGATTGTCGCACTTACTTGCCGCCCGGCTAGTCACCTTACTAGCCGTACGGTAAGTTGGGTAGGAAGCCACGGTCAAGCCGATAGGAGTGCGTGAGTGAGGGAGAGCACAGGCGGGACGCGGGAGCGGATCAAGGCCGTCGCGCTCGAACTCTTCACCGAGCAGGGTTACGAGAAGACCTCGCTACGGGAGATCGCCGAGCGCCTCAACGTCACGAAGGCCGCGCTCTACTACCACTTCAAGAGCAAGGACGACATCGTCGCCAGCTTCGTCGAGGACCGGCTGCAGGGGATGGACGAGCTGAACGCCTGGGCCGCGACGCAGCCCGCCACGCTGGCCACCCGCCGCGAGCTGATCTCCCGGTACGCGGACACGATGTTCGACGGCACGCAGCCGTCGGTGATGCGCTTCTTCGAGCAGAACCAGACCGCACTCAAGAGTCTCTCCGCCGGCCAACAGATGCGCGGTCGGATGTTGGAGCTGGCCGACGCGCTCTGCCGGGGCGACGAGTCCCCCGCCGCCCAACTCCGGGCCGCGCTGTCGATCTTCGCGGTACACACGAGCTGGTTCGCGGTCCGCGCGCCGCACATCAGCGACGACGAACGCCGCAAGCTCGCCCTGGAGGTGGCCGACGAGCTGCTGGCCGCCATCGGCACAGATCCCGACGCGAGCGACGACGGCCGACCCCCCGCCGGTCTGGGCTGACCGGTCGGCGGCTCAGCCGCGCGTCAGGTCCAGTCGCAGACCGAGCAGGTCCACGCCTGCCGCCGGCGCCCAGTCCTTCTCCGGTGCCCGGACGAACCCGAGCCGCGAGTAGAGCCGGTGCGCCGGATCGGCCATCCCGGCCCGCACGCAGATCACCAGCGCCGCGCAACCCAACTCGACGGCACGCGCCACGCACGCCTGCGCCAGCGCCGCGCCGACACCCCGGCCCTGAGCGCCCGGGTCGACCGCGAGCATCCGGAACTCCGCCTCGCCGGGCCCGGACAGCTCGGCGTACGGGGTGCCCGGCAGCACGAAGGTCACCGAGCCGAGCACCGCCTCGGTCGCCTCGTCGACCGCGACCAGCACCGCGCCGCTGGCGGCCCGGGTCGCCACATCGGCAAGCACCTCGCCGTACCCGTGCTCGCCCTTGAGCTGGCCGTCCGCCTCGTACGCGGCAACTGTCAGCCGGGCCACCGTCGGGAAGTCGGCTGGCTCGGCCGCACGAACCCGCACCCCGCTCAAGCAATCACCGCGATGAGATCGCCGTCCTGCACGACGTCGCCCTCGTGGACCGCGAGCTGCTCGAGCACACCGTCGGACTCGGCGACGACCGGGATCTCCATCTTCATCGACTCGAGGATCACCAGGGTGTCGCCCTCGGCCACGGTGTCACCCGCCGTGGCGACGACCTTCCAGACGTTCGCCACCATCTCGGCGCGGATCTCCTCGGCCATGTCCGGGCCCTCCCTTTTCGCGATGTGCCTGCCGACGTATCCAATCATGCGACGTCCGCCGGTGGGCGCGCAGCGGCACGGCCGGGATGGCGCACCCGCCCCGGGGAAAGGCCGCAGGTGTCGACCGCACTACCATCAGCGGGTCGGACCCGATGCCGGGCCGCCGGTGGCCACACCGGCGCCGAGGTCGTGGGCAGCACAGGTCCGCCCCCATCACGAGGAGGTCAGCATGGCGAAGAAGTCCCGGAAGAAGAAGGCTCGTAAGAAGAGCGCCGCGAACCACGGCAAGCGTCCCAACTCCTGAACGGGTCGACGGGCCGGCGGCCCGTCACCGATCAGCTCGACCCGGCCGACGCCGGGTACACCGGTGGCCCGGGTCGACAACGACCCGGGCCACCGGTCTTGACGCTGTGCCGCGCCGACGCTCAGTCGGCCAGCTCGCGGGAATCACTCGTCTCGAAGACCACCAGCTCGGTGAGCTTGACCCGCAGTCGCTCGCGCAGCTCGTCCGGGGCGGTCTCGTTGCCACAGCACCGAGCCACCAGCGCCCGCACCTCCTGCTCCAGCCCGTACTCACGCAGGCAGGGCCCGCACTCGTCCAGGTGGTGCCGGATCAGCGAGCGCCGCTCGTCGGCGCACTCCAGGTCCAGGTAGAGGTAGACCTCCGCGAGCACCTCGCGGCAATCCGTCTCGTGCGGCTCCCCACAGCTCACGTCACACCTCCCGGCCGGCGGCGGCGGTCGAGCCCTTGGACGAGCGGGCCGCACTGAAGCCCCGCTCCCCGGCGTAGCGCTCAAGCAACTTGCGCAGATTACGACGGCCCCGGTGCAGACGCGACATCACCGTGCCGATCGGCGTGCCCATGATGTCGGCGACCTCCTTGTAGGAGAAGCCCTCGACATCGGTGAGGTAGACGGCGAGACGGAACTCCTCCGGCAACTGCTGGAGGGCCTCCTTGACGTCGCTGTCCGGCAGCCGGTCCAGTGCCTCGGTCTCGGCGGAGCGCAACCCGCTCGAGGTGTGCGACTCGGCCTCGGCGAGCTGCCAGTCGGTGATCTCCTCGGTGGGCGCCTGGATCGGCTGGCGCTGCCGCTTGCGGTAGGAGTTGATGTAGGTGTTGGTCAGGATCCGGTAGAGCCAGGCCTTCAGGTTCGTGCCCTGCTCGAACTGGTGGAAGGCCGCGTACGCCTTCAGGTACGTCTCCTGGACCAGGTCTTCGGCATCCGCCGGGTTGCGTGTCATCCGCAGCCCAGCAGCGTAGAGCTGATCGACGAATGGCATCGCGTCCCGCTCGAACCGGGCCCTGCGCTCGTCCGTCTTCTCGGTGGTCAACCGCACATCCCCTCGCGTCGGATGCTTTCCCGCCGAGGATACGCGCACGGACCTGCCCGCAGATTCACTTCCGGCCGGTGTGCCCGTGCTCACCGCACCCACCCCGCCCGGTCCCGCCGTCGCGGGCCACTCCGGGCCATCCAGCAGCCGCTTCAGCTGCCGGGCGTCCCGCTCGTCCCGTTCCAGGCTTCGTGTCTCGGTCGGCACCGGTCACCCCCCTCGCAGAAAAGTCTTCCGGGGTTTGTAACGCGAGATGACCACTGGGACATTCCGGCCGCCCTCCCGTTCCTGGTCCCGGCCCCGACGGCGGCCGGCGCTGGGACCAGGAAGGGCCTGGGAGGACTGGTGTCGCCGGTCCGGATCGGAGCCGGTGGCACCATCGGATGCAACGACCCGCGCCCGGCACCGGAAACGGTCGCCCGGGCGAGCCGGGATCAGGCGGACGCCCAGCCCCGGGCGCGCAACCAGGTCCGGACGACGGCGGCGGTGCCCGCCGGGTCCCGCCGCAGGTCGTGCGTCTCCCCAGGACGGGTCACCACCTGCACGGTCGGCCCCGGCTCCGGTGTCCCGAACGGGTCCCGGTCGCCGTTGACGACAAGCGTCGGTAGGCCGGTGTCCAGTTCAGCGGCCCGCGAGCGCTCCGGCCGCCCGGGCGGGTGCAGCGGAAAGGCCAACGCGAGCACGCCTGCCGCGCCCACCGCACGGGCCGTACGGCAGGCCACCCGGGCGCCACTGGAACGGCCACCGACCAGCACCGTCGGCACGTCGGCGTGCCGCTCACGCAGCACGGTGAGCACCGCCGTCCAGGCCTCGTCGAGGTGACCCGCGGGTGCCGGCGCACGGCGGCCGGCGACCCGGTAGGGCTGGGTCACCCGCGCCACCACCAGGCCGGCCTCGACCGCCGCGTCCCGGACCGCGAGCAGGTCCGGGGCGTCGACGCTGCCGCCCGCGCCGTGCCCGAGCACGAGCAGAGCGCGGGCCGGGCGGGACGGCAGGTCGGTGTCGATCCGCGCCGGACCACGCGGTGTGTTGATCTCGTCGCTGGGCAGCACCGACCCATTCTGCGCCGCCGGACCGGCGACGGGTGCGGGCCGGTGGGCCGATCAGCTCAACGGGACCAGGGTGAGCAGCCGATCCCGCACCGGCGGGCCGGCGTCGTCGACGGCGTCCGGATCCGGCTCGACCTCGCCACGCCAGGCGACAAGCATCGCCCGGCGTTCGCGAGGTGTCGTGGCACCCCACACGCCGTGGCAGTCACCGACGTCGAGGGCCCAGGCCAGGCAGGACCCCTGCACGTCGCAACTGCGACACAGCGAGACGGCGGCGTCCGCCGGTTCGTTCGGTGCCGGAAAAAATGTCTCCGGATCGACGCTCTGGCATGTGCCTCTGGTGCGCCACGCGTCGTCTTCTCGTCGTTCCCGCACGGCCCGCAGCAGTCGCGGATCTCGCCGCGCCGCAGCCACCTCGTGCGGCCTAGGCATACGCGCCCGTGTCATCCACCCACCTCCCCCGTGGGACCGGCAAAATCGGTGGACGCCATTCGCCCCGTGCGAATCGACAGCCACTACCGGCGCTGTGTTCTATCGCACTTCACAACACCGAGACAAGGGTCTGCCGGGAACATGACTGAACGGCCAGGAGACGAATCGCGCGCAACCCTGGCAAATCGGCGCTTGACGATGTGCGGCGGTCGGTCTCAGAACAGGGTCAGCTCCTGCGGTCGCACCGCTGGCTCCACCGACACCCGGGCGGTCAATTGCGGCCCGTCATTGCGGACGTCGCCCACCGCCGGACCGACCGGCCGGATTTCCAACCCGGCGAGCCGCTCCGCCGACGGCGGGAGGAGCAGCCGCTCCGGCTCGTCGGTCGGCGCCAGCCAGGACGACCAGTGCTCGGGCGACAGCAGCACCGGCATCCGGTCGTGCACCTCGGCCAGCTCGCCGAGCGCCGCGGTGGTCAGCACGCTGAAGGTGAGCCGGGTGTCGGCCTCGGACTGCCAGACCGACCAGATGCCGGCCAGGGCGAGCACCGAACCGTCGCTCGGCGTCAGGTAGTAGGCCTGGCGCCCACCCTCGGGGCGACGGACCCACTCGTACCAGCCGTCCGCCGGGACCAGGCAGCGGCGTCGGGAGAACGACCCGGCGTACGCCCGACTGGTGGCCACCGTCTCCGCCCGCGCGTTGATCATGCGGGCCGCCCCGGCGGGGGACCGGGACCAGTGCGGCAGCAGACCCCAGCGACCGACACAGAGGCTGCGGTGCCCATCGGGGCTCACCCGGACCAGCGGCACCGGGTCGGTGGGCGCGACGTTGTGATCCGGTCGGAGCAGGCCGTCGGTGTCGTCGGACGACTCGAACAGCGCGCTCAACTCACCGGAGGTCCGGGTCGTCGCGTACCTGCCGCACATGGACCACACGCTAACGCGTCCCAGCCTCGCCGGCTGTCCCGCCAACCGGGAGTACGACCACCGCTTTCCCCGCCGAGCCGCCGAAGCGGCAGAATGTAACCGTGGCGAATCTGACGGCGACCCGGCCGCCACAGCCGTGGAGCGCGCCGACCGCGTCCAACCCGGTAGCGGTGACGCTGCGCCTGCCCGGATCCAAGTCGATGACCGCGCGCGCCCTGGTGCTCAGCGCGTTGGCCGCCGGCCCGTCGACGCTTGCCGAGCCGCTGCGGGCCCGCGACACCGAGTTGATGGCCGCCGGCCTGCGCGCGATGGGCGCGTACGTGTCGATCAGCGACGACGAGCGCTGGCTGGTCCGGCCGCACCCGCTTGTCGGCCCCGCCCACGTCGACGTGGGCCTGGCCGGCACCGTGATGCGGTTCGTGCCGCCGGTGGCCGGGCTCGCCGACGGGCCGGTCACCTTCGACGGCGACCCGTACGTCCGCACCCGACCGCTCGGCCCGCTCGTCGACGCGCTGCGCTCGCTGGGCGTCCGGATCGACGTCACCGGCACGGGCAGCCTGCCGCTGACCGTTTTCGGCTCCGGCCGGGTCACCGGGGGCGAGGTGGTGATCGACGCCTCCGCTTCCAGCCAGCTCGTCTCCGGGTTGCTGCTGGCCGGCGCGCGCTTCGACCGGGGCGTCGTGGTGCGGCACGTCGGCCCCCCGGTGCCCTCCGCGCCGCACCTGCGGATGACGGTGCGGATGCTGCGGGCCGCCGGCGCGGCCGTCGACGACAGCACCCCCGACGTGTGGACCGTCGAGCCCGGGCGGCTCACCGGGCGCGGCTGGGAGATCGAACCGGACCTCTCCGGCGCGGTGCCGTTCTTCGCCGCCGCCCTGGTCACCGGCGGCGAGGTGACCCTGCGGGGTTGGCCGCACAGCAGCGCGCAGCCGGTCGACCGACTCCGCTCGCTGCTCCAGCGGATGGGCGGCGAGGTCACCCTCTCCACGGACGGGCTGACCGTCCGCGGCACCGGCGTGGTGCACGGCCTGACCGCCGACCTCTCCGACGTCAGCGAGCTGACCCCGGCGCTCACCGCGCTGGCCATGCTTGCCGACTCGCCGTCGGTGTTCACCGGCGTCGGGCACATCCGTGGCCACGAGACCGACCGGCTGACCGCGCTCGCGCGCGAGTTCACCGCTCTCGGAGCGGACATCACCGAGGCGCCGGACGGGCTGGAGATCCGACCCCGTCCACTGCGCAGCGGGCTCTTCCGCACCTACCACGACCACCGCATGGCGCACGCCGCCGCGGTGGCCGGGCTCGCCGTCCCCGGCATCGAGATGGACGACGTGGGGTGTACCTCCAAGACCATGCCCGAGTTCCCGGCACTATGGTCAGCGATGGTGACCGGAAAGTGAGCGTCCGGGCGCTCCCTAAGAGCTGACGCGAGAAGAGGACAGGTCCTGGCGACCAAACGGCGGGAGTACGACGAGGACGACGTACGGGTCCGGCCCGGGAAGTCGTCGCGCCCGCGTACGCGCACCCGCCCCCAGCACAACGACGCGGTGGACGGCTTCGTCATCGCCGTCGACCGGGGGCGCTACCAGTGCGTGCTGGCCGGGGCCGAGCGCGGCGTCGTGGGGGCCGAGCTGCCCACGGTGACCGCGATGCGGGCCCGCGAGCTGGGCCGCAAGTCGGTGGTGGTGGGCGACCGGGTCAGCCTGGTCGGCGACACGTCCGGGGCGGAGGGCGCTCTCGCCCGGATCGTCCGGATCGCCGAACGCCGCTCGGTGCTGCGCCGCACCGCCGACGACGACGACACCACCGCCGAGGGTCGGCTGGAACGGGTGGTGGTGGCCAACGCCGACCAGTTGGTGATCGTCAGCGCGCTCGCCGACCCGCCGCCGCGCACCGGGTTCATCGACCGCTGCCTGGTGGCCGCGTACGACGCGGACGTCGAACCGCTGCTCTGCCTCACCAAGGCCGACCTGGCCGGGCCGGAGGAGGTGCTCGGTTACTACACCGAGTTGGAGCTGCCGTACGTGCTCAACCGTCCCGACTCCGACCTCGACGCGCTGCGCACGTTGCTGAGCGGCAAGGTGTCGGTGCTGGTCGGGCACTCCGGGGTGGGCAAGTCGACGCTCGTCAACCGCCTCGTCCCGGACGCGCTGCGCGCGGTCGGCGTGGTCAGCGCGATCGGCCGGGGCCGGCACACCTCCACGAGCGCGGTGGCGCTGCGGCTGCCACCGGTGCCCGGCGTCGACACCGACCCCGGCTGGATCATCGACACTCCCGGTATCCGCAGTTTCGGGCTGGCACACGTCTCCGCCGACAGCCTGTTGCACGGCTTCCCGGACCTGGTCGAGGGCACCGTCGACTGCCCGCCCAACTGCCAGCACACGGCCGACGAGGCCGCCTGCGGGCTGGACGCCTGGGTGGGCGCCGGCAAGGCCGACCCGCGCCGGCTGGCCTCGTACCGCCGGTTGCTCGCCTCCCGTGCCGGCGAGGGTGACTCGCGCGGTGAGAGCGACCAGCGCGGACCCGGCGAGGGTGACCGGCGCGGGCCCGACGAGTGAGCCGATCGGCGTCGGCTAGGTTGCCGGCATGACCGGGTACGCCGACGACCTCGCCCTCGCCCATCTGCTCGCCGACCGGGCCGACGCCGTCTCCACGGCCCGGTTTCGCGCGCTCGACCTACGGGTGGAGTCGAAGCCCGACCTGACCCCGGTCTCCGACGCGGACACCGCCGTGGAGCGGGAGATCCGCGCCCTGTTGGCCGAGCACCGGCCGACCGACGGGCTGCTCGGCGAGGAGTACGGCGCGCAACCGGCCACCGCCCCGCACGGCCGTCGTTGGATCATCGACCCGATCGACGGCACCAAGAACTTCGTCCGGGGCGTGCCGGTCTGGGCCACCCTGATCGCGCTCTACGACGGTGACCGGCCGGCGGTCGGCGTGGTGTCCGCACCGGCGTTGGGCCGGCGCTGGTGGGCGAGCGCGGGCGCGGGCGCGTACGCCGGGCCCGGCTCCGCCGACGGCGAGCGGATCGGGGTGTCCGCGGTACGCGACATCGCGGATGCCAGCTTCTGCTACTCGTCGCTCGACGGGTGGGAGCGCGCCGGGCGGCTCGACGCGATGCTGGACCTGATGCGGGCCACGTGGCGCAGTCGGGCGTACGGCGACTTCTACGGCTACATGCTGCTGGCCGAGGGCGCACTGGAGGTGATGGTCGAACCGGAGTTGTCACTGTGGGACGTGGCGGCGCTGGTGCCGATCATCACCGAGGCGGGTGGCACGGTCACGGATCTGTCGGGTCGGCAGGCTCCGGCCGGCGCGCCGGGCACCGACAGCAGCGTGGTGGCCACCAACGGTGTGCTCCACGCCGACATCCTCGGCCGGCTCGATCGACCAGCCGAGCGCTGACCCCCGTCAACCTCTATCCTCGCCAGGTGGTCTCCTCCGGTTGGTGTTTTCTCGCGGCGATGATCGTCGCGTACGGCTTCGCCAACCTCCTCCAGTCGGTGGCCGCGGCCCGCACCACTGTCCACCACACCTTCGACCCGGGCCTGCTGCTGCGTCTCGCCGGGCACCGGACGTACCTGGTCGGCCTGGGCTGCCAGATCGGCGGATTCGTGCTCGCCTTCCTGGCCCGCCGGGACCTGCCGCTGTTCCTGGTGCAGGCGAGCGTCGCGGCCGGGCTCGGGGTGACCGCCATCCTCGGGGTGCTGGTGCTGAAGTGGCGGCTGCCGGTGGCGGAGGTGGTGCTGCTGGCCCTGCTCTTCGGCGGGATCACCGCGCTTGTGTTGTCCGCCCGGCCGGCGCCGTCGAAGCAACTCGGCACCGCTGGGTCGATCGCCCTGCTGGTGGCGCTCGGTGTGATCGCGGTGCTCGGTGTCTTCGCCGTCCGGCTGCGCGGGGCGCCCGGCTCGGTGGCTCTCGGCTCGCTGGCCGGGTTGGCGTTCAGCTCGGCGGCGGTCGCCGCCCGTCCCCTGGCGTCCGCGCCGTCCGCCGAGGCGTTCCTCTCCCACCCGCTGTTCTACCTGCTGATCGCCCACTCGATCGTCGGTCAACTGCTGCTGGGATTGGCCATGCAGCGCGGTTCGACGACCGCGGCGGTCGCCGCGATGGACGCCGCCGGCGCGGTGCCGGCCGCGGTCGTCGGCCTGCTGCTGCTCAACGACAAGATCTGGCCGGGCCGGGAGTGGTTGGCCGCGGCCGGTTTCCTGGTCACCCTGGCCGCGGTGATCGGGCTGACCCGGTACGCCGAGCCGCAGCAGCAACGCGCGGTGGCACACCGTCGCGACCAGGCCATGGTCGTCGTCGGGCGGTCCGGCTGAGACACCGGGCCGCCCGACCGGCCCGCTCAGGCCTCGACCGGCTTGCGGCGACTCACCACCCGCTCGTAGAGCCGCTCCAACGCGCCCGCGGTGCGTTCCCAGGTGTAGCTGCTGCGGACCCGGTCCACGGCGGCGTGCCCGTAGGCGAAGCGGCCGGCATTGTCGGCGAGCAGCCGGCGCAGCGAGACGCCGAGCGCCCGCACGTCGCCGGGGGGCACCAGGCGGCCGGTGACCTCGTCGACGACGGCGTCCGCCAGACCGCCCATCGCATAACCGATCACCGGTACGCCGCAGGCCATCGCCTCCAGCGAGACCCGCCCGGCGGAGGAGTAGTGCGGCGTGCAGGCGACCACGTCCGCCGAGCGGTACCAGGTGGCCATCTGGTCGTGCGGCACCGCTCCGACGAGCCGTACCTGGTCGACGACGCCGACCTGCTCGGCCAGCTCACGCAGCCGCCGCGCCTCGGCATGGTTGGCCAGTTGGTCGGCCGGCGGCCCACCGGCGATGACCAGCTCGGCGTCGCCGACCAGTCGCATCGCCCGGATCAGGTCCTCCTGGCCGTGCCCGGGGGACAGTGAGCCGACCGAGAGGATGCGGGCTCGCTGTTCGCGGGGGGCCGCCTCGCCGTCGGGCTGGAACTGCTCGATGTCCACCCCGGCCGGCACCAGCGCGACCGAGCTGCGTTGCAGACCCATCCGGGTCAGCTCGTCGACCTCGTCGTTCGACTGGGCGACGGCGATGTCGACCGCCCGGGTCAGCGCGCGTTCGAGAGTGATCCGCTCCCCCGGCCCGCCGTAGTGGCCGCCCAGGTGGCGTGCCTGCTCGACGCCGAGCGAGTGGAACGTCTGCACCACCGGGGTGTCGGTCTCCCGGACGGCGTGCGCGGCGGCCAGGCCACCGACCCAGTAGTGCCCGTGCACCACCTCGGGCCGCCAGGCGCCGGACCACGAGTCGGCCAACCAGCGGCCGAACTCCGTGACGTACGGGATGAGTTTCGCGGTGGGTAGTGGGGTGGGTGGGCCGGCTGGCACCTGGAGCACCTGGTAGCCGTCGACGTCGACGGTCGCCGGCAGGCCGGGATCGTCCCGGCGCTCGTACAGCCGTACGTCGTGGCCTCGCTCGGCCAGTTCGGCGGCGACCCGTGCGATGTGTTGCCGGGTGCCGACCGGTGGGCCGTCGGCGTGGCGGTATGAGCTGGCGTGCGCGCAGACGAGGCCGACGCGCATGGGTCACCTCCCTGCGATCTTTCCTCGGCAGTGGTCCTCCCGTTCAGAGCGTCCCATTAACCTCGGGGGCGGGAGTCGAAACCTGGCAGATCGGGAACAGTGCCCGCGAGTGCCACCGACGCTTGCGCCACGGCAACCACATTGACCACACCACACGGCACTCCCCGAAGATCGACAATCAACAGGTGGCATGACCAGGCCTGGCTGGGGGTACCGCTGAGGAATGCCGCTGACCCGCAGCCTCGACGATTCGACCGTGGTGATCACCGGCGCGTCCAGCGGGATCGGCACGGCGACCGCGTACGCGTTGGCCCGCCGGGGTGCGGCAGTTGTGCTGGCCGCCCGCAGCGAGGCGGCCCTCCGCCAGGTCGCGCTGCGCTGCCTGGAGTTGGGCGGCCGGGCGCTTGTCGTACCGACCGACGTGACCGATCTGGAGTCGGTGCAGCGGCTGGCCGATCGGGCGGCGGCCGAGTTCGGCCGGATCGACGCCTGGGTGAACAACGCCGGCGTCGGCGCGGTGGGTCTGTTCGACGAGATCCCGGTCGCCGAGTTCCGCCGGGTGCTGGAGGTCAACCTGCTCGGCACGGTGCACGGCATCAAGGCCGCCCTCCCGTACCTCGGCGCGGCCGGCGGTGGCGTGCTCGTCAACAACGCCTCGGCGCTGGCCGAGGTGGCCATGCCGTACCAGTCGGCGTACAACGCCACGAAGCACGGCATCCGCGGGCTGGCCGACACGGTCCGACAGGAGCTGCGGGTCACCGGTCGCGGCCAGATCTCCGTCTGCACGGTGCTGCCGGCCACCATCGACACCCCGTTCTTCCAGCACGCGGCGAACCACAGCGGACGGGAACTGATGCCGCCGCCTCCGATATACCCGCCGGAGGTGGTCGCCGAGACCATCGTCCGGGTGCTGCGCCGACCCCGCCGCGAGGCGTACGCCGGCGGCGCGGCCCGCCTGCTCGGCCTGCAGTGGCGGCTGGCGCCCGCGCTCGTGGAGCGCGCTCTCGGCTGGTACGCCCACCGCGCACAGTTCGGTCCGGGCGCGCGGGTGGACAGCAGCGGCAACGTCTTCGACGCCGACGGGCAGGCCCACCGCGACGGCGGCTGGCACGGTCGACGGCGTCAGTTGGTGCGGATGACCGCCGCGTTCGGTCTCGCCGCCGCCGGCACCGCCGTCGGGACGATGGCGGCGATCAACCGCCGATCACGGTTGGCGCCCTGATGACCGGCATCGACCGCCCGAATGCGCGAACCGTCACCGACGCGCACAATGGTGCGATCATGTCGAGCTGTCTGGTGGAGATCGACGATTCGTCGGCGGTGGTCCGGCTGACCGGAACGCTTGACGCCGCCGGAGCCGAAACGGTACGCGGCGTCCTGCTGGCCTACCTCTGGGACCGGCCGGGCCCGGTGGTGGCCGACGTGAGCGGCCTGCGGGTCGCGGACCCGGCCGGACGGGCCGTCTTCGCCGAGGTGCGCCGTGAGGTCGCCGACTGGCCCGCCGTGGATCTGCTGCTGTGCGACCCGGCGGTCGACCGGCCCGGGCAGGTGGAGGCGGGAGCGCCGAGCCGGCCGAGCATGGTGGCCGGCGTGCCGGCCTGGCCGACGGTGGACGGCGCGTTGGCCTCGGTCGCGGTGGCGCCGCTGGCGGCGGTGCTCAGCGCCGACCTGACCCCGGCGGTGGGAGCCGCCCGGCAGGCCCGTGACCTGGTCACCACCGGCTGCCGACGTTGGGGCATGTCGATGCTTGTCGACCCGGCCACCATCGCGATCACCGAAATGGTGAACAACGTGGTGGCGCACGCACGCACCCCGATGACCGTACGGCTGGCGCCCCAGGGCGACACCCTGCACCTGGCGGTGCGCGACTACTCCGCGCGTCGGCCGACGTTCGCCGGGCTGTCCCCGCCGAACCGGGTCGGCGGCCGGGGCCTGCTGCTGATCGACACGGTGGCCCGACGCTGGGGCAGCAGCGCCCTGCCGGACGGCAAGGTCGTGTGGTGCGTGCTGCACCCGGAGGACGAGGCCGCGCACCTCAGCTGACGCGACGTTTCGCCCCCGGTGCCGGTTTCGCCAATGGCACAGCCTGCGGTGCTCCGGTTATGGCGGGAGGGCAGCGGGTAGTGATCAGACATGCGCGACAACGAGTACCCGACCCCCGTGTCCGACACCGAGGCGCAAGGTCTGCCCGACACCGCCGATGACGACTCGACCGCCAACGACGACGTCCTCACCGGGCGCGAGGCGGACGGCCCGGATCCGGCCCAACTCCCCGGCGACCGGACGCCGGTGGCGGTGGACCGCTTCGGGACGACCGCCGAGGAGCAGCTCGACGGTGAGTCGTTGGACTACAAGCTCGACCGCGAGGTCTACGAGCGCCCGGCGGACGACCCGCTGGCCGGGACGATCGACCCGAAGATCGCCTTCGAGGCGGACAACCTGGAAGCCGCCGCGGAGGCACAGCTCGACGCCGACGTGATGGACCCGGGGCCCACCTCGGATCCGAACTCGCCGGTCTCCCTCTACGACCACGGTCAGCTCGGCACGGTCGCCGACGCCACAGTGGGTCGGCTGGTCGAGCCGGACGAGGGGTCGCACACCGACCAGGAGACCGACTCGGTGGCGTACGACGCCGGTTCCGCCGGTGGCGGGGCGACCGCCGAGGAGCTGGCCATCCACGAGACGGAGCCGCCGCGCTCGGTCTGACCCCGGTCAGTCGTCTCTGACCCGGTCAGTCGTCCAGGCCACGTTCGATGGCGTACCGGGTCAGCTCCACGCGGTTGTGCAGTTGCAGCTTGCCCAGGGTGTTCTGCACGTGGTTCTGCACCGTGCGGTGCGACAGCCCGAGTCGCTGGGCGATCTGCTTGTACGACATCCCCTTCGCCACCAGCCGCAGCACCTCGGTCTCCCGGTCGGTGAGCCGGGGCGTCGCCGGTTCCGCTCCGCCGGCCGGGTCGGGGCCCTGCCCCGGCCCGGCGGCCAGCCGGCGGTACTCGCCGAGGACGAGCCCGGCGAGGCCGGGGGTGAAGACCGCGTTGCCGGCCGCGGTCCGGCGGACCGCGTCGAGGAACTCCGCGGGCGCTGTCGACTTCACCAGGTAACCGGTGGCCCCCGCCTTGACCGCGTCCAGCACGCTCTGCTGTTCGCCACTGGCGCTGAGCATCAGCACCCGCACGTCGGGCAGTGCCGCGCGCAGACCCTGGATCACCTCGACGCCGGAGATGTCCGGCAGTTGCAGGTCGAGAACGACGACGTCGGGCCGGGCGGCGGCGGCCACCCGGATGGCCTGGAGGCCCTCACCGCTCGTCGCCACCACGAGGAACCCGGCCTCGGTCAGGTCGCGGGCCACGCCCTCCCGCCACATCGGATGGTCGTCGACCACCATCACCCGGGTGGGGTTCACCGCCGTGCCCTCGGCACGGTCAGCTCGATCTCGGTGCCGGCGTCGGGTGCGGACGCGATCCGCACCGTCCCGCCCAGCTCGACCACCCGGCCCCGGATCGACTGGGTCACGCCGAGCCGGCCCTGAGCGGCGGCCTCGGCCAGCCGGCCGTCCGGGATGCCCGGCCCTTCGTCGCGGATCGACACCGTCACCGTCTCCCCCTCGTCCTCGATCAGCACCCAGGCCCGTCCGCCGGCGTGCCGCCCCACGTTGTCCAGGGCCGCGCCGGTCGCGGCGGCCAACTCTCCGGCCACCAGGCGGGGCAGCGGCACCGGGGTGGCCGGGGCGGAGAGCGCCACCGCCGATGAGGCGTACCGGCCGAGCAGGGTCCGCAGGTCCACGGCGGCGTCGGGCCCGTCCAGGGGCACGGCGGCGGCCGGACCGGTGCCGGCGATCAGCGCCCGCAACGCGGCCTCCTGCTCGCCGGCCAGCCGGGCCAGCTCGCCGGCTTCGCCGGGCAGGTCAGCGCCCCGCCGTTGGACAAGCGCCAGCACCTGGAGCACCGAGTCGTGGATCCCCCGGGCCAGTCGTTCCCGCTCGCGGGTGGCGGCCTCCAGCTCCACCGCGCGTTGCAGTCGTGCCTCGGCGCCCGCCGCGAGTCGGGCCACGTGCCCGACCACCACCCCGGCGAGCAGCATGAGGATGACCCCGGTGAACGAGGACTGGCCGATCCGCTCCCGGGTGGCCAGGTCCGCGCCGGCAACCAGCAGCGCGGCGACCGTGCCCCGCCGCCGGCCGCCGGAGACGGCCCAGGCCAGCACCGGGCCGGCCATCCAGGCCACCCCCATCGTGGGTACGCCGTGGGTGAGCGCCGTCCGCCCGACCACCCACGGGGTGGCGAGCACGACGGCCAGCACCACTCCGAGATCGGCCAGCAGCAGCGGCCAGCGCCGCCAGGCCGGTCGGGCGTACGCGAAGGCGGTCACCCCGGTCCAGGTCATCATCACGAGGACCAGGGCCCCGACGGCGTACGGGTGGGCGTACCGGTCGGCGTCGCGCACCGCGAGCACGCAGACGTACGCCAGCGACGCCAGCCTGAACACCGCGAGCGCACGCCACAGCGGCACCTCGAATCCACCCGGCGGCGACGGCATGGCCGTCACGATGCCATATGCGGCCGGTAGCACGGCGACCAGCGAGTGCGCTTCGGGAAACCCTGACGTACGGTGGAAAAGCCGCGAAATACTCCGAGATGCGCCGCCGGGACGGGCCCATGACGAATGCAGATCCGCACGCACCGCGTACGGTTGTGCCCATCGAACCTGCCCTCCTGATCGCCGACGCCTTCGACCAGGCCCAGGTGACCGAGATTCGACACTCGGTCACCTCCTGCGCGCACGCCTTCGGGCTCGTCGGCCAACGGCTTGACGATTTCGTGCTCGCGATCAACGAGTTGATCACCAACGCGGTGCGGCACGGCGGCGGGCGGGGATGGCTCCGGCTCTGGCACGAGTCGGAGCTGCTGGTCTGCGAGGTCGCCGATCACGGGCACGGGATCAGCCCGCAGCGGCTGGGCGATCGCAGCCGGCCGACCACGGACACCGCCGGCGGCTGGGGCCTGTGGCTGGCCCGCGAGCTGACCGACGCCATGGAGGTCGTCACCAGCACCGCCGGCACCACCGTCCGCGTCACCACAAGCCTCACCCAGCACAACCACACCCCGCGCTAGCCCCAGCCCCACCCCGCCTCACCCCCGCGCGATCTTGCACTTTCTGCCCCGACAAATCACCCGAAGGCACTCAACTCGGCGACACAAAGTGCAAGATCGCGCGGGTCGGGGGTGGGGGGCGGGGCCGGGTCAGGCGAACAGCGCGGAGACGGATTCTCCGTTGTGGATCCGGCGCATCGCCTCGGCCAGGGCCGGGGCCACCGACAGCACCTCCAACACGGGGACCCGCTTCACGGCCGGGATGGGCACCGTGTTGGTGCAGACGATCTCCAGGACGCCGTCCTGGTCGCCGAGCCGCCGCAACGCGTCACCGGAGAAGAGCCCGTGCGTGCAGGCGAGCCGGATCGAGCGGACCTTCAGGCCGCGTAGGTGCTCCATCAGCTCGATCACCGTGCTGCCCTTGGCGATCTCGTCGTCCAACACGATGACGTCCCGATCGGCCACCTCGCCGATCACCGCGCTGATCGTGACCAGGTCGTCGCTGAACCGCTGCTTCGCCCCGGCCGCGACAGGCGTGCCGAGCAGTCGGGCGAAGGCCGCCGCCTCCTTGGCGTTGCCCAGGTCGGGCGAGACCACCACGGTGTTGCTCAGGTCGTAGCGCCGGAAGTGGTTGGCCAACTCCCGCAACGCGTGCAGGTGATCGACGGGAACGCTGAAGAAGCCGTGCACCTGCGGCGAGTGCAGCGTCATCGCGAGCACCCGATCCGCACCGGCCGACGTGAGCAGGTCGGCGACGAGCCGGGCGCCGATCGAGATCCGGGGCGCGTCCTTCTTGTCGGAACGGGCGTACGCGTAGTGCGGCAACACCACGGTGATCCGGCCGGCCGACGCACCCCGGGCGGCGTCGATCATCAACAGCAGCTCGACCAGGTTTTCCTGCACGGGCGGCACCAGCGGCTGGATCAGGAAGACGTCCCGCTCCCGGCAGTTGGCCTGCAACTGCACTTCCAGACAGTCGTTCGCGAATCGGGACACCCGCACCGGATGCAGCGGCACACCGAGGTGGGCACAGATCTCGGCGGCCAGGTCGGGATGGGCGGTTCCACTGAAAACTGCGATGTCGCGCACGTTCGCACATCGTAGGCGACGTGGCGGGCGGCGGACGGCGGCGGGCCGTAACCGGACGTGACGCCTGTCGCACCACACCGCCGTGTTGGGTACGGTGCTGCGGTGACCCCCCAGTACGTCGCCGCCATCGACCAGGGCACCACCTCCTCGCGGTGCATCGTCTTCGACCGGGCCGGGGACATCGTCGCCGTCGCCCAGCGCGAGCACCGGCAGATCTTCCCCCGCCCCGGCTGGGTGGAACACGACGCCGAGGAGATCTGGGCCAACGTCGAGCAGGTCGTCGCCGAGGCACTGCGGGCCGCCGACACCGACGCGACCGGGTTGGCCGCCGTCGGCATCACCAACCAGCGGGAGACCACGGTCGTCTGGGACCGGGCCACCGGCCGCCCGGTGGCGAACGCCATCGTCTGGCAGGACACCCGGACCGGGCCGCTGCTGCGCGAGCTGGCCTCGGCGTACGGCGAGGAGCGGTTCCGGGCCCGCACGGGCCTGCCGTTGGCCACCTACTTCGCCGGGCCGAAGCTGCGCTGGCTGCTCGACGAGGTCGACGGCCTGCGCGAGGGCGCGGAGCGCGGCGAGGTGCTCTTCGGCACCATGGACAGCTGGCTGATCTGGAAGTTGACCGGTGAGCACGTCACCGACGTGACGAACGCCAGCCGGACCATGCTGATGGACCTCACCACCCTGGACTGGGCGCCGGAGTTGCTCGACGCGATGGGTGTGCCGGCGGCGATGCTGCCGGAGATCCGCTGCTCCGCCGAGGTGTACGGCACCGCCACCGGCGTGCTCGCCGGGGTGCCGGTGGCCAGCGCGCTCGGCGACCAGCAGGCCGCCCTGTTCGGGCAGACCTGCTTCCAGCCGGGCGAGGCGAAGTGCACCTACGGCACCGGCAGCTTCCTGCTGCTCAACACCGGCGCCAGCCCGGTCCCGTCGACACACGGCCTGCTCACCACGGTCGCCTACCGGATCAAGGACCAACCCCCGGCGTACGCCCTGGAGGGCGCGATCGCGGTCACCGGCTCGCTGGTGCAGTGGTTGCGGGACAACCTCGGGTTGATCTCCACGGCGGCCGAGGTGGAGGACCTGGCCCGGACCGTCGACGACAACGGCGGCTGCTACGTGGTGCCGGCGTTCTCCGGGCTGTTCGCCCCGCACTGGCGCAGCGACGCGCGGGGCGTGATCGCCGGCCTGACCGGCTACATCACCAAGGGGCACCTGGCGCGGGCGGTGCTGGAGGCGTCGGCGTGGCAGACCCGTGAGGTGGTCGACGCGATGGACGCCGACTCCGACGTGGCGCTGCGCCGACTCCGGGTGGACGGCGGGATGACGGCCAACGGCCTGCTGATGCAGTTCCTCGCGGACGTGCTCGACGTGCCGGTGATCAGGTCCCGGATCACCGAGACCACCTGCCTGGGCGCCGCGTACGCCGCCGGTCTGGCGGTCGGCTTCTGGCCGGATCTGGCCACCCTGCGGGCGCAGTGGCGCTCCGACGCGCAGTGGGAGCCCGCGATGGCCCCGGAGCTGCGCGAGCAGGAGCTGGGCCAGTGGCGCAAGGCCGTGCAGCGCACCCTCGACTGGGTGGACTGAACGGGTCAGCGGGCGCGTCGCAGCCGCTGTATCCCCGCCCGCAGGAAGACGACGGCGAGCGCCACCATCGTCGCCAACAGGGCCGAGCCCACCAGCAGTGGGGCGATGAGCCAGGCCATCAGGCTGACGGTGGCCCGCGTCCCGTTGGCCCAGCCGTCGACCCGCTCGCCGGCACGCGGTGAGCCGCCGCCCACCGGGCCGGTGACCACGCGCCCGTCGGCCATCTTCCAGGTGCCGCGGCACCGCTGGGTGGCCTTCGGACCGCCGAAGTCACAGGACTCGACCCGGATGCTCACCCGCTCGGCGCCGATCATGTTGCGGCCGAGGCCGACGGGCAGCACCAGGAGACCCAGGACCATGAGGATCGGCACCAGAACCCGTTGCCAGCGCGGCCGGCCGGCCATCCTGGTCACGTAGCTCTCGGGGGGCGGCGGCACGGTCCGTCGGGGCGCCATAGGCCGCAGGCTATCAACGTGCGGCAACCCGCTCACTCCCAGCGGTTGCCGGTCAGCTTCTCGTAGACCTCGACGTAACGGGCGCGGGTCGCCTCGACCACCTCGTCCGGCACGTCCGGCGCCGGGGGCTGCTTGTCCCAGCCGCCGCCGGTGGCCCAGTCCCGCACGTACTGCTTGTCGTAGGAGAACTGCACGCGGCCGGGCTGGTACGACTCGGCCGGCCAGAACCGCGACGAGTCGGAGGTGAGCAGCTCGTCGGCGAGGACCAGGGTGCCGTCCGGCGCCCAGCCCAACTCGATCTTGGTGTCGGCGATCAGGATGCCCCGGTCGGCGGCCAGCTCCGCGCCACGCCGGTAGACGTCGATGGTGATCTGCCGCAGTCGCTCGGCGGTGGCCTCGCCCACCTTGTCCACCACGTCGTCGTACGTGATGGGTTCGTCGTGTTCGCCCATCGGCGCCTTGCTGGACGGCGTGAAGATCGGCTCGGGCAGGATCGACGCCTCGCCCAGCCCTCGGGGCAGCGGTATGCCGGAGACGGCCCCGGTCTGCTCGTACTCCCGCAGGCCGCCACCGGTGAGGTAGCCGCGAGCGACGCACTCGACCGGGAGCATGTCCAGCCGCTGGCAGCGGATCGCGCGCCCGGCGAACTCGGCGGGCACGTCGGTGGCCGAGATGACGTGGTTCGGCACCAGGTCGGCGAGCTGCTCGAACCACCACAGCGAGAGTGCGGTGAGCAGGCGACCTTTGTCCGGGATCGGCGTCGGCAGCGCCACGTCGTAGATCGAGATGCGGTCCGAGGCGACCAGGATCAGGTCGTCGCCGTCGGCGTACAGGTCCCGAACCTTGCCCGAGTGCAGAAGTTCCACGCGCCCTAGTACACCACGCGACATCGGGGGGACTGATTCGACCACCCGCGCCGGGGGGTGACCGGACGGACGTTGACACCTTCGTGCGCTCCCTGCGTGAATGGTCCGACCGCCGCCCTCGCAGGTCCAGGAGACCCCCGTGCCCGTTGTTCCACAGCCGATCGACCGCCTCGGCGCCGACCCGGGCCGGCGCCGACTGCTCACCGCGTTGCTCGGTGCGCCCCTGCTCACGTCCGGCGCGCTGGCCGGATGCAGCGACGGCGCCGCCACGTCGAGCCAGGACGGGCCCGTCGAGCTGTCGGTCTTCTGGTGGGGTGGCACCAAGCGTGCCGAGCTCACCGAGAAGGTGCTGCGGCTCTACTCGGATCGCAACCCGCGGGTCACCTTCCGGGTCACCTGGCAGGGCGCCGACGGCTACTACGAGCGACTGGCCACCCAGGCGGCCGGCGGGAACGTGCCGGACCTGATCCAGATCGACGACACAATGCTCACCGAGTACGCGCAGCGCCAGATCATCCTCGACCTCACCAACCAGGTCCGCGACCATCACCTCGACCTGCGGGGCCTGCCGGAGGGCCTGATCCGCTACGGCACGGTGGAGGGGCGGACGATGGCGGTGGCCGCCGGGCAGACCCACGTGGGTGTGGTCTTCAACCGGGACCTGCTGCGGGAGCTCCGGGTGCCGGAGCCGCGCGCCGGAATGAGCTGGGCCGAGTACATCTTCTGGGCGGAACAGGTCACCGAGGCCAGCGAGGGCAGGGTGGCCGGCACCATGGACGGGTCCGGCGACTACCGGGCGTTCTGGCTCTGGCTGCGGTCGCAGGGCGGCGAGCTGTACCGGGGCAAGCAGCTCGGTTTCGGCGTGGAGCAGTTGATCGCCTGGTTCGAGCTGTGGCAGCGGGCCCGCAGGGGGCGGGCCACCCCGGGTGCGGCGCTTGTCGAGCAGGCCGACAGCCGCGAGCCGTCCCGGCAACTGGTGGTGACCGGTTTGACCGCCGCGTCGTTCGCGTGGTCTCACCAACTCCCGGAGTTGCAGCGTCTCACCGAGGCCGAGCTGGGCATGGTCGGCCTGCCGGGGCCGACCGGCGCGCAGTGGGCGCGCGCGTCGATGTACTGGGCCGCGTTCCGGGGCACCCGCCATCCGGACACCGTCGCCGACGTGATCAATTTCCTGACCACGAACGGCGAGGCCGGCACCGTCCTCGGCCACGAACGTGGCCTGAACGTCAGTCTCGCCGTCCGCCGCTATGCCGAGGGCAGCATCACCGACCCGGCCCAGCAACGGGCCGCCGCGTTCGGTGCGGCCATCACCGACCAACTCGGGCCGGCCCCGGCGCCACCCCCGAAGGGGCACGCCACGGTGCGGACCCTGTTGGTCGCCACCGCGGAGAGCATCCGCGCCAAGCGGGCCGGCACCCGGGAGGCCGCCTCACGTTTCATCGCGCAGGCCAACGCCGCACTCGTGGCGTAACGACCATCGGCCGGCCGACGGACCGCCGTCGACCGACCGATGGGGACGGGCCGCTGGGTCAGCGCGGCGGACCGTTGCGACGATTACGGGTCAGACGCAGCACCAGGAACACGATGACGCCGACCACCACCAGGCAGCAGAGCAGGCTGAGGATGCCGAAGCCGCCGCCGCCGCGGGACCGCCGGCGGGCGGCCTCCACCACCACCTCGCCGGTGCCCGTGGACGCCCAGGCCGCGACGGGCACGAAGACCGCCAGTACGGCCCCACCGAGGACCGCGCTGAGCCGGCCCCACCACTTACCGAATGAAGACATGTGCCCATCCTCGCCGACTGACGCAAACTCGGCACGTCGGTCCGCGCCGAACCAGGCGATCATGGCGGAGCCGAGGCCGCCGGCTGCCATCCGCAACAGCACGTAGCTCTGCTGAGCGGCGGGCCTACCCGAATACGAGCAAGGGCCCGGTTCCAGAAGTTTCTGGAACCGGGCCCTTACCGGTGTGGTAGCGGGGACAGGATTTGAACCTGCGACCTCTGGGTTATGAGCCCAGCGAGCTACCGAGCTGCTCCACCCCGCGTCGACTGGTTAACCCTAACCCATGCCGTTCGGCGATGATCAGCGGGGTCACCGCTGACGCCAGCGAGCGGACGTTCGCTCGACTTTCCGAGCAGCGGCGGACGTCGGGAAAGTCGAAAGCCCGCCTCCGGCGAACCGGAAACGGGCTTTCGATGTATCTCGTAGCGGGGACAGGATTTGAACCTGCGACCTCTGGGTTATGAGCCCAGCGAGCTACCGAGCTGCTCCACCCCGCGTCG
>NZ_JBNCNO010000006.1:193168-427383 GCF_049847025.1 Micromonospora sp. DT231
GGCTCGCTAACCGTAGCGCACCACCCCCGCGCCCCGCAAAACGACATCCGAATCCGCCGGATCGCGGTCCGGCACATCGAGGTCAACCAGGCCATCCTTCGAGGCGGCAACCGCCCGGTGCCACTCGGGTAGCCGGCGGAACGACGGCGGAGCCCCCGTCGCCAGGACCGGGATGGTCCGACGACGGGGGCTCCGAGAGGCGCTCCGGGCGAGTGCGGTCAGCCGCCCGCGCTCGGGCTGCCACTCGGCGACGGCGGGGCGCTGCCACTGGGTGCTCCGGCGGCCTGCTGCGCCTGTTGGAACGCGGTAAGCGCCTCGTCGAGCGTCTTGAGCGCGCGGCCGTACCGCTCGAAGTCACCCGAGGTCTGCGCGGCCCGTACCTCGGTGATCGCGGTCTGCACCCGGTCCGCGGCGACGGCCAGGTCACCTGTCGGCGGCGGATTGCTCGGCGTCGGCGTCGGCGTGGCGGTCCCGCTGGGCCCCGGCGTCGGGGTTGTCGGCGTCGTCGGGTTACCCCCGGTCGTCGGGGGCGGCGACGTGCCCTGCCCGGCCTTCTTCCCCTGCTCGACCAGTTGCTTGATGCCGTCGTTGATGTTGTCGGCGAGCGCCACGAAGGAGCCACCGTCGCCGTAGGAGAGCAACACCTTCTGCAACAGCGGGTACGCGTCCTGCTGGTTGCTCTTCACGTAGACCGGCTCGACGTAGAGCATGCCGTCGGCGAAGGGCAGCGAGAGCAGGTTGCCGTACTGCACCTGCGCCTGGTTGCTGGAGAGCAGGTTGAGCTGCTGGCGGATGTTGGCGTTGTTCGTCATCTGCTGGTGCACCTGCACCGGGCCGGAGATCCGGGTCTGATCCGGCAACTCCAGCACCTCCAGCCGGGGCTGCCCGCCGACGTACGACCCGGAGATCAGCGCGGCCAGGTTCTGCCGGCCGTTCGGGGTGACCGCCGCGGTGAGCTGGAACCGGGGGCTCTCCTGCCCGGGGAACTGGGTGAACAGGTAGTACGGGGGCTGCTTCTGACCGCTGTCCGGAGCGTCCGGCACCGTCGGCACCTGCCAGAAGTCCTGTGCGGAGTAGAAGTCGCCCGGGTTCGTCACGTGGAACTTGGTGAGCAGGTTGCGCTGCACCTTGAACATGTCCGCCGGGTAGCGCAGGTGCTCGGTCAGCTCGACCGGGATGTCCGCCTTCGGCAGCACCAGGTCACCACCGAACGCCTTGTTCCAGGCCTTGAGCACCGGATCGGTGTCGTCGTACTCGTAGAGCTTCACGGTGCCGTCGTACGCGTCGACGGTGGCCTTCACCGAGTTGCGCATGTAGTTGACGTTCTCCCGGGCCAGCTGGAAGGTGCCCCGGTTGGTCAACTCGTCGGTGGTCTCGGTCTGCAGGTTGACCCGCTCGGCGTACGGGTAGGTGGCCGCCGTGGTGTAGCCGTCGACGATCCACTGCACCCGACCGTCGACCACCGCCGGGTACGGGTCGCCGTCCAGCGTCAGGAACGGCGCGACCTTCTCCACCCGGTCCCGCGGGTTACGCACGTAGAGCAGCCGGGAGTCCTTGTTGACCGCCTCGGAGAGCAGGAAGTTGGACTCCTGCTCCTTGATGGCGTACAGCAGCCGCCGGGTGAAGGACCCGATCTTGACGCCGCCCTCGCCGGTGTAGGTGTAGGACTCGCCGCCGCCCTCGCCGACCGGCCTGTCGAACTCGGCCTTCTTGTTCGGGTCGGCCTGACCGACGATCGCGTAGTCGTCGGCCGCCATCCGCTCGCCGTAGTAGATGCGCGGCTGCTTGGCCGGGATCTGCTCGGTCTGCGAGGAGCACGCCTCCTGCGTCTTCTCCCCGAGGAAGCCGGAGACGAAGAACGGCTGCCCACCACAGACCACCTGGTTGGCCGGGGCGGCGACCAGCCCGTACCCGTGGGTGTAGACGGTGTGCCGGTTGATCCAGGTGTTCTGCTGGTCGGTCAGCTCGCCGTAGTTGATCTCCCGGACGCCGACCACGTAGTCGGAGACCTTGCCGTTCACCCCGTACCTGTCGATGTCCAGCTTGGGGCCGAAGTCGTAGAAGCCACGCACCTGCTGAAGCTGGGTGTACGTCTCGCTGACCAACTGCGGGTCGAGCAACCGCACGTTCGACACCACCGAGGTGTCGGTGGCCAGGTTGCCCGGTGGGGTGAGGTTGTTCGCCGCGTACGGGGTCGTCTGGGTGGCCCCCAACCCGAACGCCGCCCGCGTCGCGTCGATACTGCGCTGGATGTACGGCGCTTCCTTGTCCTTGGCGCTCGGCTTGACCTCGAAGGTCTGCACCGCCCAGGGATAGATGCCGCCGATGGCCACCGCGGACACACCGAGCAGCGCCAGCGAGATCCCCGGCCAGACCAGGTTCCGCATCCAGGCGTTGGAGAACACGACGATCGCGATCGCCACCACGATCGAGATGTAGGCCAGGATCTCCTTCGCCGGCAGCAGCGCGTTGACGTCGGCGTAGCCGGCGCCGTACAACTTGGCGCCCTCGTTGTACTCCAGCAGCATGGCCCGCCGGTCCAGCACGTACGCGATGGCCTTCAACAGCACGAAGACCGCGACCAGGCTGCTCAGGTGCGCGCGGGCCGCGTTGCTCATCCGGTCCCCGACGCCCTGTAGGCGGACCCCGCCGAAGAGGTAGTGCACCGCCAGCGCGCCGATCACGGCCAGCACCACAGCGGTGAAGGCGACCCCGAGCAGGTAACGCCAGAACGGCAACTGGAAGACGTAGAAGCCGATGTCCACCCCGAACTCCGGGTCCTTGACCCCGAAGTCACCGCCGTTGCGGAAGAGCAGCCACTGGGTCCACCGGTTCTGTGCGGAGAGGCCGGCGAAGAGCCCGACCACCGCGGCGGTAAGCGCGATCCAGGTGCCCAGTCGCGGGCTGAGCGCCATCCGATAACGCTCGAGCGTCGCCTGCTCCACCGAGTGCGGACGCAGTCGCGGGCGCAACCGATGGGCAAGCCACAGGTTGCCACCGACGACCACCGCCATGCCGAGACCGACGGCGAGGAAGAGCAACAGTCGGGTCACCAGCACACCTGTGAAGACCTCGGTGTAGCGGACCTCGTCGAACCAGAGCCAGTCCGTCCATGCTTGGACACCCCAGCCGAGCAGGGTGAAGAGCACGAACACCCCGACCAGGACAGCGATGGTGACGCGCCCGCGCCGGCTCATCCTGGGAAGGGGGCTGCTGCTACGCATGACCACTGTTGGCTCCGCACGCTCGATGTGATCGGCTCCGACCAGGCACCCAGAGTACGGGGTGTTCCTGAGCGTGTCGGGGCACGGTCACACCGGTCAGCAACGGGTTGGCTGACCCCCTGCGCGCAACGTCTCCAACGCGGTCATCGCCTCGTCCAGGGAGCCCACCCGCAGCAGCGGCAAACCGGGCTGCGGATTGCGGACGGCCTCGGCGCAGTTGTCCGCCGGCACCAGAAAGACCTTCGCGCCGGCACGCTTCGCGCCGACCAACTTCTGGGCGATCCCGCCGATCGGGCCGACGGTGCCCTCGTCGTCGATGGTGCCGGTGCCGGCGATGATCTGGCCGCCGGTGAGATCGGCCGGGGTCAGCTTGTCGACGATCCCCAGGGCGAACATCAGACCGGCGCTCGGCCCACCGATGTCCCCCAGGTCGATGCCGAGGGTGAACGGGTGCGGCTGCTGCTGATCGATCTCCACACCGATCCGCGGTCGGCCGTCCTGCTCACGACTCGTCACCGTCGCCGTGGCCGGCGCGCCGTCGCGGGTGTAGGCGATCGCCAACGCCGTACCCGCCGGCTTGGCCCGGACCAGTTCGGTGACCTTCGCGGCCACCGGCACCGGCTGACCGTCGACGGAGGTGATCACGTCGCCGGCCTTCAGCGCCCCGGCCGCCGGACCGTCCCCCGCCACCGTCTTGATCACGACCTGCACCGGGAAGCCCAACTCCCGCAGCGCGGCCGTCTCCGCGCTCGTCTGCGACGCCTTGAAGTCCTCCGCGTTGCGCTGCTCGACCTGCTCGGTCGACTCCCCCGGCGGGTAGACAAGCTCTCGCGGCACCACCGCCTCGTCGTCGGAGAACCAGCCCGCGATCGCCCCCCGCAACCGCACCGTGGGCTGCACCCCCACCGTGGTCAGCCGCAACTGGCCGGCGGAGGTCGAGGTCTCCCGCCCGGAGACCTGGATGACCTCCTTGCCGTCGGCCGTGCCGAGGGTGTTGACCGTCGGACCGGGGCCGAGCACCACGTACGGGATCGGCACCCGCAGCACCCCGATGCTCAGCAGGGCGGTGAACAGGGCACCGAGCAGGACCGTCAGGCCACGACGTCTCATGCCGCAGAGCGTACCGACCGGCCGGACGCCTCCTGTCGGATGCGCCACGCGACTTCGCCCTCAGCGCAACGCCAGCGACGGCGACCTGGGGCGCGGTCCGCGTACCGTAGACGTCGTGCCTGATATTCCGTTCGGTTTCGCGCTCCCGGGTGGGCAACCACCAGACCCCAACGATCCCGCGCAGATGCAGCAGTTCATGTCGCAGTTGCAGCACCTGCTCTCCGCGCCGGGCAGCGGTCCGGTCAACTGGGACCTGGCCCGGCAGGTAGCGGCCAGCCAGCTCGCGGCCGCCGGCGACCCGGCGGTGTCACCGTTCGAGCGCAACGCGGTCGAGGAAGCGCTGCGCCTGGCCGACCTGTGGTTGGAGCCGGCCTCGTCCTGGCCGTCGGGCATCCAGTCACCGGTGGCCTGGAACCGCAACGAGTGGATCTTCAAGACACTCGACGTGTGGCGCAAGCTCTGCGACCCGGTCGCCAGCCGGATGGTCGGCGCCATGGGCGACCTGGTCCCACCGGAGGCGCGCGCCCAGCTCGGCCCGATGCAGTCGATGGTGGCCACCCTCGGCGGCGCGCTCTTCGGCGGCCAGCTCGGCCAGGCGCTCGGCTCGCTCGCCGCGGAGGTGCTCTCCGCCGGCGACATCGGGCTGCCGCTCGGCCCGGCCGGCACGGCCGCCCTCATCCCGGCCAACATCCGGGCGTACGGCGAGGGCCTGGAACTTCCCGAGGACGAGGTCCGCCTCTACGTGGCGCTGCGCGAGGCCGCCCACCAGCGGCTGTTCCAGCACGTCCCGTGGCTGCGCGGGCATGTGCTCAGCGCGGTCGAGATGTACGCCTCGGGCATCCGCGTCAACCGGGAGGCGATCGAGGAGGCCATGGGCCGGGTCGACCCGACCGACCCGGAGTCGATGCAGGCGATCGCCCTGGAGGGCATCTTCACCCCGGAGGACACTCCGGCACAGAAGGCCTCCCTGGCCCGACTGGAGACCGCACTCGCCCTGGTCGAGGGCTGGGTCTGCCACGTCGTGGACAGCGCCGCCAGCGACCGGCTGCCCAACGTCGTCCGGCTGGGCGAGGCGTTCCGCCGCCGCCGGGCCGCCGGTGGCCCCGCCGAGCAGACCTTCGCCGCACTCGTCGGCCTGGAGCTGCGCCCACGTCGACTCCGCGAGGCCGCCGCACTCTGGGCCGCGCTCACCGAGCACCGCGGCATCGAAGGCCGAGACGCCGTCTGGGGCCACCCGGACCTGCTCCCCTCGGACGACGACTTCGCCGACCCGGTCGCCTTCGCGATGAACGACATGGACCTGAGCGAGCTGGACACCTTCGACTTCACCGCTCCTGGTGGGGCCGAGGAGAAGGCCCCGGGTCAATTGGGCCAGTCAGGTCAGCCCGGTCCGTCCGACGAGACCGACGGCGAGGACGACGCCAAGTCCTGACGTCCACGCGACGACGGCTCACCCGGGATGCCCGCGAGATCGACAGCGGGCACCCGGGTGCCCGGCGCGGGTCTGGTGTCGGGGCAGACTGACGGTGTCGGGGCAGGCTGACGGTGTCAGGGCAGGCTGACGGTTCAGCCGGGTCGGCCCGACCCGGACAGGAGGGCGCGGGTCGCCTCCCACCCCTCGAAGGCGGGATCCAGCGTGGCCAGGTCAGCCGGGCCGCGCAGTCGGCGCCAGCCCGTGGTGACCGCCACGTCACCCGGGCGCGGGGCGTTGGCGCGCGCCTCGGCCGGCGTCGCCGTGTCCAGGCCCAGCGTCGGTAGCCAGCCCGGCGCGGGCAGTCGTACCGCGACCCCGAGCAGACCCGGACCGCCACCCTCGACCGGCGCCACCGCGACCGGCCGCGTGGTGAGTGGGCGGAGCAGCTTGCCGACGGTCAGTGCGGGCAGATCAGGCACGTCACTGACCAGCACGGCGGCCTGGTCGTACCCCTCCAGCGCGGCGAACACGGCGTTCGGCGTGGGCTCGGCCACCTCGTACACCGCCGTGCCGGGCCACACCAGCGCATCGGCCAGTGCCCGGTCGGCCGGGGTCACCGCGACCGCGACCTCCACCTCGTTGAGCGTGGCGAGCAGGTCGATGACGTCTTCCGCGAGAGCTGCTCGCCATTCGGCCAGGTCGACACCCGGCGGCGACCAGTGCACCGGCCCGAGCAACGCCACCACCACCCGTCGCGCCATGCCCCGACCCTAGCGCCCCGCGGCGCCGAGCTATCCGCCCGTCCCGCAGTGGCCGGCCGCCCCGCACGCCCGCCCGTCCCGCACGGCCGCCCGTCCCGCACGGCCACCCGTCCCGCACGGCCACCCGTCCCGCACGGCCACCCGTCCCGCAGTGGCCGGCCGCCCCGCACGCCCGCCCGTCCCGCACGGCCGGGCATTCCGCACGGCCACCCGTCCCGCACGGCCGGCCGTTCCGCACGGCCGCCCGTACCCGGCTCGATCGACTCGGCTTTGTGAAAAGCGCGGTGTCCGGGTGGCATCGACAGCGCGGGTTCCAGGAAGCCGAGTCGATCTAGGCCGGTCAGGTGGAGAGCGGGGCGCCGGAGGCGGCGGCGACACCTTCGAGGTAGCCGCGGGCGCGTTCGGCTTTGGGGTAGCGGCCGACCAACGACCAGAACCGGGCGTTGTGGCTGGGCACGATCAGGTGTGCCAGCTCGTGCAGCAGCACGTAGTCGATCACCCAGTCGGGCATCTCCTGGACGCGGTGCGAGATCCGGATGCTGCGGTCGGCTGGTGTGCACGAGCCCCATCGGCCGTTCTGGTTGGTGACCCATCGGACGCTCGCCGGCACGGCCTTCGTGCCGTACCCGGGGAGGTAGAGGTCGATGAGCCGGGTGGCGCGGGCCAGCAGCTCGGCGTCGGAGCGGGCCAGGCGCCCCTCCCGGGCGGCGAGCCGGGCGAGCATCCGGTCGACCCACTCGCTCTCCTCGGCCCGGGAGAACTGGTCCGGGATGAGAACGACGACTCGCTCACCGTCACGGTACGCGGACACCGTGCGTCGCCGACGCTGGCTGCGCCGCACCTCGACGACCGGCTTGCGCGTCCCCGCCATCACTGGCCCGCGCAGCCTCGGCTACGTGTCACGAAGGAAAGCTAATGCGTACTGACCAGGGGTCCGCAAGGGTCAACCACCCGACACACGCCCGGAAAGTGGTGATTGGTCGCTAGGCGTCCCGAAAATTTCTTGGCCGCGACGTCACCGCACCATCTCGTCACCCTTCGTGAACACCGATGGCGCCGGTACGCGGCACCTCCCCACCGTAGGTGATCACGATGCCGAATGCCCTCGCGGGGGCACTCGCACGGGTGTCTGTGGGGGTTTGGTCGGCGTGTCCCCGCCAAACTGACTTATCCGACCTATTTCGCCATGCACACTCTCGACGTCGACTAGCTCACAGTGTCGATGCACAGCTGACATGGAACCGCCCAGACCTGGGTAGGGTCCGCGGACCAGCGGTCACGAAGGTGGCCGTGGAGTGAGACCCAGCGCCGGCGCCCCGTGGGCCCGCCGCCGGGCACCCCGCCGGGACGGCATCGACCGGCGGACGAGACGAGGAGGGCACCGTGGCCGACCAGGCCCAGACGACCTACAACGGTTACTGCGTGAAGTGCAAGGAGAAGCGGGACTTCGAGGGGCACGTGGAGGTCTCGAAGACCGGAATGAACATGGCCAAGGGCAAGTGTCCGGTATGCGGAACAACAGTGAACCGCATCCTGGGCAAGGCCAAGGTCTGACCTGTACGAGTGGCGGGGGCGGAGTGGCCGGTGGCCACCCCGCCCCGTCGCCGCCTCCGAGGTAGGTGGGTCGCCGACGTGCTGTCGGGTGGCTGACAACCTCGTCGACAGGCTGTGGATAACCCAGCAAAGCCTGTGGACAACGCTGGACAGAGGCCTGCGCGCCTGTGGACAACGATCGACCGAGTGCGAAGATGTGGTCACGATTGGTGACCATGAGCCGCACTGTTCTGCCCCGCCCCACGCTGCTGCCCGGTCTCAACCGGCTCTGGCGTGACAGGCACACCCTCCAGCTCGGCGTCGGTCCCGGGCCGGCGGTGCTGCTGGAGCTGGCCAACCCGCGCGCCGCCCACCTGCTCGACCTGCTCGACGGCACCCACAGCGAGCGCGCCGTGCTGGCTCGGGCGGCCGCCGCCCAGGTCACCAGCGAGGACGCGCGTACCCTGCTCGACGCCCTGCGTGCGGCCGGGCTGCTGGTGCCCGCGCACAGCCTGCTCCCCCGTGACCTGGCCGGCCCCGCCCGCGCCCGGCTCACCGCGGAGGCCGGCGCGCTGGCTCTGGCCGCCGCCCGGCTGCCCGGCACCCCTGCCCAGGTCCTGCGTCGACGACGGGTCGCCCGAGTCGTGCTCACCGGCGCCGGGGCGCTCGGCGGGCCGCTGACGGTGGCGTTGGCGCAGGCCGGCGTCGGGCAGGTGGTCCCCCTCCTCACCGGCCCGGTGCGCCCCGTCGACCTGGTCGGCACCGGCATTCCCGCCACCGAGCTGGGCCATCCGCTGGCCCCGGCGGTGCGGGCCGCCGTCGAGCGCACCGCGCCGGGTACCGGCACCCAGCCGGTCCGGGCCGGCCGGGTGGACCTGGTGATCCAACTCGGCGCGGATCGGCCGCCCGCGCTGCTCGCCGCCGGTCTCGCTCAGCGCCGGCAGCCACACCTGCTGGTCACCCTGCGCGGGGGCGTACCGGTCATCGGGCCGTTGGTCTGCCCACCCGCCGGACCCTGCCTGCACTGCGTCGAGCTGCACCGGGCCGACCGCGACCCGGACTGGCCACGGCTCGCCGCCCAACTCGCCGCCGCGGACCCGGTGGCCGCCGGTGCGACCGGGACGCTGCTCGCGGCCATCGGGTACGCGCTGGCCGAGGCACTGACCCAGCTCGACGGCGGGCAGCCAGAGACGCTGGGCGCGGCCATGGAGATCATCGGCGCGGGCCGTTTTCGTCGTCGGGACTGGCCGCCACATCCGGCATGTGAGTGCTCGCGGGGGCGAGTGTCCGCACCAGCCCGGCCGCAGAGCAGCAGCGGGGCCCTCCGGTCGGTAACAATGACCGGGTGACCGACATCCCGCGCCGCGCCGTGTCCCGCACCGCCAAGCTCGCCGCCCTGCCGCTCGGCTTCGCCGGTCGGACCGTTCTCGGCATGGGAAAGCGCGTCACCGGAATCGCCTCCGACGTGATCTCCGCGGAGATCCAGCAGCGCACCGCCGAGCAGCTTTTCAGCGTGTTGGGCCAGCTCAAGGGCGGGGCGATGAAGTTCGGCCAGGCGTTGTCGGTCTTCGAGGCCGCGTTGCCGGAGGAGATCGCCGCGCCCTACCGCCAGGCGCTCACCAAGCTCCAGGAGGCGGCGCCCCCGCTGCCGGTCGCCAGCGTGCACAAGGTGCTTGCCGAGCAGCTCGGCCCGGACTGGCGGGACCGGTTCGTGGAGTTCAGCGACGTCCCGGCGGCCGCGGCCAGCATCGGCCAGGTGCACCGGGCACGGTGGCGCGAGCCGGGGCTCGACGAGTCGGGCTCGCCGAACGGCCGCGACGTGGCTGTCAAGATCCAGTATCCCGGGGCCGGAGAGGCGCTGCTCGCCGACCTGAAGCAGCTCTCCCGCCTGGGCGGGATGTTCCGGGCCATCCAGCCCGGCCTGGACGTCAAGCCACTCCTGGTCGAGTTGCGGGAGCGGATCACCGAGGAGCTGGACTACGAGTTGGAGGCCGAGTCGCAGCGCGCCTTCGCGGAGGCGTACGCCGACGACCCGGAGATCTACATCCCAAAGGTGATCAACGCGGCACCGCGGGTGCTGGTCACCGAGTGGGTGACGGGCACCCCGCTGGCCGACATCATCCGGGAGGGCACCGAGGAGGAGCGGGACGAGGCGGGCCGGTTGATGGCCACCCTGCACCTCTCCGCGCCGCAGCGGGCCGGGCTGCTGCACGCCGACCCGCACCCGGGAAACTTCCGGATGCTGCCCGACGGCCGACTCGGGGTGATCGACTTCGGTGCGGTGGCCCGGATGCCGGAGGGCACACCGGAGCCGATCGGCCGCATCGCCGCGATGGCCCTGCGTGGCAACGCCGACGAGGTGGTGGCCGGCCTGCGGTCAGAGGGCTTCATCGGCGCCACCGAGGAGATCGACGCCGAGGGGGTGCTGGACTTCATCCGTCCGATGCTGGAGCCCATCGCGGCGGACGGGTTCCGGTTCACCCGGGCCTGGCTGCGGGGCGAGGCGGGCCGACTCGCCAGCCCCCGCTCCCCCACCTACCAGCTGAGCAGGCAGCTCAACCTGCCGCCGTCGTACCTGCTGATCCACCGGGTGACGCTCGGCTCGATCGGGGTGCTCTGCCAGCTGGAGGCGAAGGCCCCGTACCGCAGCATCCTGGAACGCTGGCTGCCCGGTTTCGCCCCGGTCGCCTGACCACGTCGGAAAGGGCGGGCGCCGGTCGGCGCCCGCCCTTTCCGGATCGGAGTGGTACTAGAGAACGCCCAGGTCACGAGCCGTCTGGTGGCGGCTGTTCATAGCGACGGTACGGGCGGATCGGGTTGCCTCAGTGCTCGTGGTGGTACGACCGGCCTGAGGCCGACGCATTCGAGCCCGGGACAACGCTTCGTGGAGTAGTTGCATCTCGAACGCTCCGTTGGGGAGGTTGAACATCGTCTTCTCGCTCACTGCCGGTGTGCCACCGGCGTAGTTGGTACGGGTCGGGAACATGTCAGGCTGCCAGCCGGACCGCGCCACGCACCTCGGACAGCCCACTGGCCGCCAAGCGCGCCTCGGCCTCGACCCGAAGCTCGGCGTCACGCGCGACGTCCTCCTTACGTGGACGGCCACGGGGCCGCTTACGCGGAACAACCGCGCCACGCTCGAAGATCTCGCCGCCCCAGACGCCCCACGGCTCCGCTCGCTCCACCGCCCCGGCCAGGCACTCGACGCGCAGCGGGCAGTCCCCGCAGAGCGACTTGGCCAGCTCGAGCTCGGCAGGCGAGTCGGAGAACCACAGGTCGGGGTCGAACTTCCGGCAGGGCAGGTTCGCCTCCATCTCGACGCTCACGTCGAGGGGGGCCAACGCCAGACTCATCTCCCGGTCACCTCTCTCTCACTTCGATCTCGTGGATCGCATTCCGACGTACTACGGCGGGCAAAAAACTGAGGCCGCGGATCCCGGTAATCGGGTTCCGCGGCCTCGAGGTGAGCCGGTGTCTGATGGTCAGACCGGTTTACCTCGAGGCGGAACGCCGCGGACATCCGTGCGCTTCATGGCGACCGGGATGCCATTGCCAGTGGAGCCACTGGTCCCCTCGACTCCGGCTGGCGCGACGGTCAGGATCAGCTCGGCCTGAACCTGGTGCACCTGCGGAACCGACGGTCGTGCGGCCACAAGGGCCACCCGGACAGCCGACAACGGAGCGTGGACAGACGGCATCGCCGCCAGACGCTCATAGGTGAAGATCTTCACGGGTGCCACCTCCCTCACGTTCCTCGAATCGACTGGACCAACCCTCGTGAGCAGCCGGAATGGCGCCGCTCGCGTGGTGTGTCCTGAGGCTATTCCTCGCGCCGGGGCGAGGGCAAACGAATTTACGACTGGATTTCGAAAGTTTTCTCCGGGCAGACGTCGTCCACCCCCGCGCCGTCCACGAGGGCGAGCACCGACTCCCCATAGAGGCCCAGCTTGCGGGGGCCGATGCCGGCGATGGCGATCAACTCCTCGGGCCGGCCGGGCCGCCGCTCGGCCAACGCGACAAGTGTCGCGTCGGTGAAGACCACGTACGCCGGGACCTTCTGCGCACCGGCCACCCGCTGCCGCCACTCGCGCAGCCGCTCGTGCAGCTCGTCGTCGATGTCGGACGGGCAGGTGGGGCAGCGGCCGAGCTTGCGGTCCGGTCCGGCGAGCAGGGTGGCGCCGCAGATCCGGCAGGAGACGATCTGGGTGCGTCGTCGCTCGGGGCGGCGGGCCGGACCGGCGCCGGTCGCCCGTTCGGTGCCGCCGGAGCGGTCGAGCTGGGGCAGGAACCGCGAGGGCCGCCGGGCTCGTCCGCCCGGCGAGCGCGCGGCGGCGTACGACAGCCAGAGCCACTGCCGTGCGCGGGTGATGCCGACGTAGAGCAGCCGGCGTTCCTCCTCGACCTGTTCGACGCTCTTGGCGTACGTGGTGGGCAGGGTGCCCTCGGCGAGACCGACCAGGAAGACCGCATCCCACTCCAACCCCTTGGCCGAGTGCAGCGAGGCGAGGGTCACCCCGTCCACAGTCGGTACGTGCTGCTGGGCGGCGCGCCGGGCCAACTCCTCGGTGAAGTCGGAGAGGGTGACGGGGCGTTCCACCGACGCGGCCTCGCCGATCGGCACCACCTCGGGGGTGGCCGCGTACTCCTCGGCGAGCTGGACCAGCGCGGACAGCGCCTCCCACCGCTCGCGGGCGGCGCCGCCGGCCGGGGGCGCGTCCGGGGCCCAGCCGACCGCGGTGAGCGCCTCGACGACGGCGGCCGGCAGCGGTGTCTCCCCCGGAATTGACCGGGTGGCGGCGCGCAGCGCGACCATCGCCTGGCGCACCTCGGTCCGCTCGAAGAACCGCTCCGCGCCCTGCACGACGTAGGGCACGCCGACCTCGGTGAGCGCCTTCTCGTACGCCTCGGACTGCGCGTTGACCCGGAACAGCACGGCGATCTCCTTCGCCGGCGTACCCGTGTCGATCAGCGACCGGCAGCGCGCGGCCACCGCGTTGGCCTCGGCCGGCTCGTCGGTGAAGATCCGCAGGTCCGGCTCGGGGCCGGGTGGGCGTTGCCCGCTCAGCTCCAGCCGCAGCCGCGCCTCGGTGCCCCGGGCCTGGGCGATCACCGCGTTGGCCAGCCCGACCACCTGCGGGGTGGAGCGGTAGTCGCGGACCAGGCGGACCACCGTGGCGCCCCGGTGCCGGCGGGGAAAGTCGACAAGGTACGCCGAGGTCGCCCCGGTGAACGAGTAGATCGTCTGGCTGGCGTCGCCGACCACTGTCAGGTCGTTGCGGCCGGCCAGCCAGGCGTCGAGCAGCCGCTGCTGGAGGGGGTTGACGTCCTGGTACTCGTCGACGACGAAGTGCCGGTACTGGCCCCGGACCTGCTCGCCGACGTCCGAATGCTCCTCGATGCCCCACACCGCGGCCCGCAGCATGTCCTCGAAGTCGATCACCCCGTTCGAGCGCTTGAGCTGCTCGTACGCGGTGAACACGTCGGCGACCTTCGCCGGTTCGTGCGGTGTGTCGCGCAGTGCCCGGGCCGCCGACACCACGTAGTCGCTCGGCTCGACGAGCGACGACTTGGCCCACTCGATCTCACCGGCCAGGTCCCGGGCGGCGGCCCGGTCGGTGCGCAGGCCGACCCGGGCGGCGGCGAGGGTGACCAGCCGTACCTTGCTGTCCAGCAGCTCGGGCATGGCGCGGCCGGACAGCAGCCGGGGCGCGAAGTACCGCACCTGGCGCAATGCGGCGGAGTGAAAAGTCCGTGCCTGCACACCTGACGCCCCGATCAGAGCAAGACGGTGTCGCATCTCGGCGGCGGCCCGGGCCGTGAAGGTGACCGCGAGCACGTGTCGGGGGGAGATCTCACCGGAAAGCACCCGATGGGCGATCCGGGAGGTGATCGCCCGGGTCTTGCCGGTGCCGGCGCCGGCCAGGATGCAGACCGGGCCGGCGGGTGCGGTCACGGCGGAGCGTTGCTCCGGGTCCAGCCCGGCGAGCACCTGTTCCGACGCTGAGTGAACCGCCACAACCAGGAATCATCTCAGCTCCCCCTAACGTTGCAGCGAACAGCCTCGGCTTGATCCGCAAGCCGCGGCCGGAGGAGTTGGAGGATCCGAGGATGCTGACGATGTATTCCACCCCCTGGTGCGGCTACTGCCACCGGCTGAAGTCGCAGCTCGACCGGGAGGGCATCGGGTACGAGGTGGTCGACATCGAGCAGGACCCGAAGGCCGCGGAGTTCGTGATGAGCGTCAACGGCGGCAACCAGACGGTGCCGACGCTGCGCTTCGCCGACGGCAGCGCCCTGACGAACCCCTCGATCACCCAGGTCAAGCAACACCTGGAGACCCTCGACGCCTGATCGGCCGGGTCACTCTCGACGAGCGGTCGCCCCCTCGGGGCGGCCGCTCGTCGTGTCCGGTATCCGTCACCCGGGCGGCCGCCGATGGACGCCTGTCGACACCTGCCGCTCGGCGGGTCGCCGGGGCGCGGGGACTCTCCGGCCGGTCGGACGGGTCGACGGCGTGGGCGGAGGGGTGCCGGGCGGGGCGCTCAGGTGCCGGCCCCGCCAGAGGTAACTGCCGGCCGCCAGGGTGGCCATCCCCACCAGCGCGAACAGCATCCGGTAGTCCAGGAAACCGACAAGTAACGCGCCCGCCCCGATGGAGAGCGCCTGCGGCCCGCTGACGACCGCCTGGGTGGCCGCGGCGACCCGGCCGACAAGTGGCGGCGGGGTGCGGCGCTGGATCAGCGTGTGCAGCCCCACCATCGTCAGGGGGAGGGAGACGCCGGCCAGCAGCACCGCCACGAAGGCGAGCCGAAGATCGGGGTACGCGAGCGCGAGCGCGGCCGGGGAGAAGAAGGCGACACCTGCGGCAAGTGTGCCGACCTCTCCGAGCCGGCGGACCAGCGCCGGTGAGCAGAGCCCGCCGAGCAGCCCGCCGACGCCCTGCACGGTGACCAGCACACCCACGAACGCGGCGTCGCGGTTCAGCCCCTGGTCGACGTAGGCGAAGATGAGCGACTCGCTGAAGCCCATCACCAGTGACCCGAGCCCGTAGCCGAGCAGGGCCCGACGCAGGGCCGGCTCGCCGGCCAGGTGCCGGAGGCCGGCGCCCAACTCGGCCGGCCAGCGCAGTCGCGCGGTCGCCGGCACCTGTTGCGGGGTGGGTAGGGCGGTCACCACCGCCGCCGCGGTCAGAAATCCGACCATGCCGATCCCGGCCAGCGCCCACCCGCCGAGCGCCGCGTAGAGCGCCGCGCCGGCCAGCGGACCGACCAGCCGCATCCCCTGCCGTACGGTCTGCAGCACGCCGTTCGCCTCCGCGAGCAGCTCGACCGGCACCAACTCCCGGATGAGCCCGCTCAGCGCCGCGCCGAGCGTGATCGACGACAGCCCGTACAGGGCCGCCACCAGGTAGACGACCCAGACGTCACCCGCGTCCGCGACGGTGAACAGTGGGGTGAGCAGTGCCGCCGTGGCCACGTTCGCGGCGACGAAGAACGGTCGGCGTGGGTAGCGGTCGATGAACCAGCCGATCACCGGCGCCAGCGTCATCGGGGCGACGACGGCGAAGATCGTGCCGCCGGCGAGCCCGTTGGAGCCGGTCAGGTCCTTGACCCAGATGGCGAGCGCGAGCAGCAGAATCGACTCGGCGGTCATGCTGGCCAGCAGACCGCCGAAGAGCAGGCGGAAGTCGGGTCGGCGCAGGACGGTGCGCATGGGTCCCTCCGGCGGGGGTGGCGTGCCCGGGTGGGCGTGGTCAAGGGGGGCTGCGACCGTGGGTCCGTCGTCATCTGACATTCCCGTGGTCCCTTTTTCGCAAGACACGCCCCCGCCGGAACCTCCGACGCCGGTCGCGCCGTCCATACTGGCCGTGGGGGGCGAATTTCATACAGTTACCGTCGCGTCTGCGGCGGTCGACGGGAAAGAGGACACTGTGCCTCCTGCCGCACCCAGCCCGATCATGCGTCGACGACGGTTGGGCCTAGAGCTGCGCCGCCTGCGCGAGGCCGCGGGCCTCACCGGCGATCAGGTCATCGAGCGGATCGGTTGGGCGTCGGCGTCCAAACTGTCCCGCCTGGAAAACGGCCGCAGCCGACCCGACCCGCAGGACGTCGCCGTTCTGCTGGCCCTCTACGGGGCCGACGAGGCACTGCACACGGAGTTGCTCGGCATCGCCGGCGAGGCCGGCGACATGCGGGGTTGGTTGAAGAACTTCCCCGTGATGACGCAACAGCAGCGTAGCTGGGCCGAGCTGGAGGCGGGCTGCGTGGAGATCTCCGAGTACAACCCGGTGCTGGTGCCGGGCCTGTTGCAGACCCCCGGGTACGCGAAGATGCGGATCCTCTCGGCGCGCGAGGTGGGCGCGGGCGCCGGTGAACCGGAGCCCGGCGACGACATCGACACCGAGGTGCAGGCACGGATGGCCCGCCAGTCGCTGCTGAACCGGGAGGCGGACGCGCCGCGCTACACGGCGGTCCTGGAGGAGGCGGCCCTCGGTAATCGAGCCGGGCCGCCCGAGGTGCTGCACGAGCAACTGGTCCAGCTCTGTGAGCTGGCCCTCCTTCCCAACGTGACGCTGCACGTGCTGTTGCGGGACACCCCGGTCGGCAATTGGTACCTTCCGCCGACCGCGTTCTCCGTCTACCGGTTCGCCGATCCGCTCGATCCGGAGACATTGGCCATCGAAGGGGGGTTCACCGACGTCATGTCGACCGAGGTAATCCCGCTAAATAGCTATAAAGTGGTGTTCGAGTGGCTATGCACGGCGGCACTAACCGCCTCGGAAACCCTCTCCTGGCTGATCGAGTCGACGGGACGGCTGACCGAGGCGGTGCCCCCATCCACAGTGGCGTTCGGGCCGGCAACGGCGCCGACCCAACGCCGCCGGGATTCGGGGCGGCTGACGGAACGGTGATCCACGGGGGCCCATCCGTCGGGGCGTGCGACACCACTCGTCCCATCGGATCGGTTCACACCAGGAGCAGAACCATGAACGACATCCGCAACACGCCGTCCGTCTCCGCCCGCTCGTTGGCGGACGCCCCGTGGCGTACCAGCACACGCAGCCAGACCTCCAACTGCGTCGAGGTCGCCCCACTGGGCACCGGCCCGTCCGCCGTCGCGCTGCGCGACAGCAAGGACCGAGGCGGCCCGGTGCTGCTGTTCAATCGGGCCGGATGGCTCGGCTTCATCTCCGGAGCCAAGGGCGGCCAGTTCGATCTGAACTGACCCGGTGACCGGGGCGGGGCCGTCGGCATACTGCCGGCGGCCCCGTCTTTTTTGGGTGCAAGGCCGCTGAGCAGGCATCGGATGATCGGACGAGGCTCAGAACCGATAGGCGAGTTTGCGTTGCTGGGATGTTTACGCGGCGTAACATGGCCGACGGTACGTGGAACTTCCACACTGGCTCATCCGTCGCGGTTCATCCGGAGACCCTCATGCGGTTCCTGATCGTTCGCACCGACATTCGCGCCGTCGCCGACGGCGACATCGCCGCCGCCTGGGCGGACGGCCACCGACTCCGCGACGAGACGACCGCGCCCGAGCCGCGACGGCAGATCGTGCACGCCGAGGACCGGGACGCCGCGCTGCTGCTGGCTCGCGCCCTGGCCGCGGTCGGCGCGGTCCGCTCCGGCAGGCAACGGGTGAAGGTCCTGCCGTTGAACGAGCCCCGGCCCGCCTTCCGGAGCAGACCACGCCGCACCAGCACCTGATGTCACCCGACGTCCGTCGTGGTCGGACCGGCTCCCCCGCCGCGTTCCACGCACCCGCCGACCACGACGGCCCGTGTTCCCGGCCTGTGACCGCCGCGGCAACGGCGGCCACAGGCCGGGACCGTGCTCACCTGTCGGCGTCCACCCAACCGTCCAGCCAGCGGTGGATGAGGAACAGCGCGATCGACGACGGCGGGGGCAGGATCAGCCGAGCCCCGTCACCCACGTCGACCGTCTGCCCGGCCAGCGCCGCCCCGATCTCCCGGCGCGTGAACCACCGGGCGTACGCGATCTCGGACGGATCGACCCGCACCGGATCGGTCGGGTTCGCGGTGGCCAGGAAGCCCAACATCAGCGAGCCGGGGAACGGCCAGGCCTGGCTGCCCACGTACCCGATGCGCTCGATCCCGACGCCCACCTCCTCGCGGACCTCGCGCAGCACGGCGGCCTCGGCCGACTCGCCCGGCTCGACGTAGCCGGCCAGGCACGAGTAGCGCCGGCCGTCCGGGGTGCCCGCCCAACTGGCGTTGTTGCCGAGCAGGCAGCGCCCGTCCGGGCCGTCCACGCCGTCGTGCACCAGCACGATCATCGCCGGGTCGGTACGCGGCCAGACCCGCCCCCCGTTGCGGTCCACCCGGGACCAACCGGCCTCGTCCATGACGGTCGGCGCCCCGGTGCTGGACGAGTAACCGTGCCGGGTGTGCCAGTTGACCAGGGCCAACGCGGTGGTGAGGATGCCGGCCTCCCGGTCGGCGAGCAGGTGGCCCACCTCGCGCAGATGGACCGCCCGGGTCCCCCGCACCTCCGGCAGCGGCGCGTCGACCGCGAAGACCGGCACCCCGTCCGGCTCGACACCGAGGAACATCGCCGTCGACTCCGACCCGGCCGGCGCGTCGGCCGCGGAGAACAGCACCAGCGCCGGCGGCGACGTGTCGGCGCGGGCCAGCGTCCGGCCCTCGTCGGACGAGTCGAGCACCAGCACCCGGGCGTGCAGCCACGCCTCGGTCAACCACTGCGAGTCGCCCCGCCGGTGCGCCGCCCGATCCAGGGTGGACCGGGCCAACGGCGGCGCGGCCTCCCCGCTCACGCCGGCGCTCCGCTACGCTCCGCGCCGCCGCGAGACGGCCCGCTGCTGTGCCTCATGGTTCGCTCACTACGCTCGCTCACGCCGGCGCTCCGCTACGCTCCGCGCCGGCGCGAGACGGCCCGCTGCGTTCGCTCACGACACCGGCTCGGTATGGATCGTGGTGAGCGCGGCCAGCCCCGGCGTGACCCGCTCGGCGTCGCCGAGCACCACGATCGCCGCCCGCGCCGGCGCCAGGTAACGTGCCGCCGCCCGCGCGACGTCGTCGACGCTCGCCTTCGCCAACCTCGCGGCGTACTCGGCCAGGAAGTCCAGACGCAGCCCGTTGCCCGCGTACGCGCTCGTCAACGCGGCCAGCCCGGCCTGGGTGGACATGCCGAGCTGGAGGGTGCCCAGGGCGTACTGGCGGGCCTGTTCCAACTCCTCGGGCTTCGGCGGCAGCGACGCCAACCGACCCAGCTCGTACGTCGTCTCCAGCAACGCGGGGCCGGTGACCTCGGTGGCCACCTCGGCGGAGGCGACGAGCACCGACCCGGCCACGGAGTGCTCGATGCCCGAGTGCGGGCCGTACGTGTAGCCCTTGTCCTCGCGGATGTTCTCCACCCAACGGGAGGAGAAGTAGCCACCGAAGATCAGGTTGGCCAGTTGCAGCGGGGCGTGGTCCGGGTCGGTGCGCGACACCGCCGGAAGCGCGATCCGCAACGAGGACTGCACCGATCCGGGTCGGTCGACGAGCAGCAGCGGCCCCGGCTCCAGCGGCGGCGTCGCCGGCAGCTCCGCGACGCGCCCGGCGCCGGCCCAGCCGCCGAGCGCCCGCTCGGCCGCGTCCAGGGCCTTCTCCGGCTGGACGTCGCCAACCACCACCAGTTGCGCACCGGCCGGGTGCACCCGCTCGGAGTGCAGGGTGCGCAGCGCCGCCGGTCGGACGGCGCGGATCTGAGCGGGTTCCGGGGTCTGCGTCGCGTACGGGTGCCGGCCGTAGACCCGCTTCAGCAGCGCCTCCCGGGCCAGGTGCGCCGGTTGGCTCTGCGCCACCTGAATCCGGTCGACGAGCCGGTCCCGTTCGGTGGCCACCTCGTCGCCGGGGTAGTTGGCGTTGGTCAGCACCTCGGCCATCAGTTCCAGCATCCGGTCCAGGCCGGTGACCAGGCTGGCGCCGGAGAGCATCAGCCGGTCCGGGTCGACGCCCGCGGACAGCCCGCCGCCCACCTTCTGCAACTCGGCGGCGATCCGCACACTTGTCATCGACTCGGTGCCGGACAGCATCGTCTGGGAGAGCATCGCGCCGCGGGCCAGGTGGACCCGGCCGAACGGGACCCAGAGCCGCAGCTCGACGAGCGGCACGGCGGGCCGGCGTACGGCGATCACGGTGAGGCCGTTGGGCAGGGTGCGTTCGGCCTGCTTGGGCACCTTGAGCTTGCGGGTCGGGCCGAGCGGCGGCAGCGTACGCGGCCCGGTGGGAGCGGTGGTCGTCGTCGTGCTCACTGTGTCACCTTCGTTCGCGACTGCGGGGCTCGCAGGACCGGCTCACTCGTCGCGCTCACCGAACGCCTCCGGCAATGACCTCGATCGCGGCGCGCCGCTCCGGGCGCAGGGTGGCCGCGGCGGCCTGGACCTGCTCCTCGGTGACCTCGCCGACCAGCCGGGGCAACTCGTTGAGCAGGCCCGGTTCGCCGCGTTGCTGCTCCAGCACGGCCATGCGCAGCGCCCGGCCCAGCACCGCGTCGGTGTCGCGCAGCAGGTGGGTCGCCATCCGGGCCTGGGTGCGGGCCAGCTCACCGTCGGTCAGCCCGTCGGTGGCCAGCCGGTCCAGTTCCTCGTCGATGGTGCGCAGCACCTTGTCCACGTCGCCCCCGGGTGGCAGGTGGGCCTGCAACAGCAGCGCGGTGGGATCGCGGACGTCGAAGGGATCGCCCATGAAGCCGAGGTATCCACCGAGGCTGGTCACCGTGCGGTCCCGTTGCACCAGGCGCTCGACGAGCCGCGACGCGTCACCGTCGGTGAGCACCTCGGCCAGCACCACGTACGGCAGGTAGCCGGCGAAGTCGGTGATCGGGTCGGGCACCCGCCAGGCCCCGGCGACCGCCGGCAGCGGCGCCAGGGCATCGGTGTACGAGGTGCGCCGCTCGGCGGTCAGGTCAGGCTCGGTGAAGTCGGGCCGAACCGGCGCCGGTCGGGCCGGCACGTCGCCGAAGTGCCGGTTGACCAGCTCGGTCGCCTCCGCCACGTCGATGTCGCCGCTGACGGCGAGGACCGCGTTGCCGCTGGCGTAGTAGCGGCGGAAGAAGTCCGCGGCGTCGGCGACGGTCGCCGACTCCAGATCGTCGAAGGAGCCGTAACCGTCGTGCGCGTTCGGGAAGGTGTCGAACATGACCGGTGGCAGGGTCAGCCAGGGGAAGCCGCCGTACGGCCGGTTGAGCACGTTGACCCGGATCTCCTCCTTGACCACGTCGACCTGGTTGCGCAGGTTCTCCTCGGTCAGCCGGGGGCCGCGCATCCGGTCCGCCTCCAGGAACAGCGCGCGTTCCAGCGCGTTGCTCGGCAGCGTCTCGAAGTAGTCGGTGTAGTCCAGGTGGGTGGAGCCGTTGAACGTCCCACCCGCCCCCTGCACGTGCCGGAAGTGGGCCAGCTTCTCCAGGTTTTCCGAGCCCTGGAACATCAGGTGCTCGAAGAGGTGGGCGAAGCCGGTGCGTCCCTCCGGCTCCGAGCGGATGCCGACGTCGTAGACCACCGCCACCCCGATCACCGGGGCGCTGCGATCGGGGGTGAGCACCACCCGCAGGCCGTTGTCGAGGGTGAACCGCTCGACCGGATACTTCGTCGCTGGAATTCTGGATCTCCGCGCAGGCACGGAGTCGACCCTAGCGCGTCGGCACCCCCGCCACCCGCGACCTCAGCGGAGCCGCCGAAACCGGGACGGTGACGAGGGGCAGCACCTCGGCGCCGACCCGCTCGGCCTCCTCCCGGTGGGGCCAGCCGGAGAGGACGAACTCGTCGACGCCGAGCGCCGCGTACTCGTCGATCCGGGCCGCGACCTCGGCGTAGCTGCCGACAAGCGCGGTGCCGGCACCCTCGCGGACGAGGCCGACACCGGCCCACAGGTTCGGTCCGACGGTGAGCCCGTCGGTGCGGCCGGCGTTGAGCGCGGCCATCCGGGCCTGTCCGACGGAGTCCATCCGGCGGAATCTGGCCTGGGCGGCGACGATCCGCTCCGGGCTCATACCGGCCAGCAGCCGGTCGGCCTCCGCCCAGGCCTCGGCGCTCGTGGGCCGGGCGATGACGTGCAGCCGCAGGCCCGTGCGCAGGGTGCGGCCGTGTTCGGCGGCGAGCGCCCGGATGCGGGTGACCCGGGCCGCGATCGACGCCTGCGGCTCACCCCACATCAGGTAGACGTCCGCCTGTCGGGCGGCCACCGCCTCGGCGGCCGGGGACGCGCCGCCGAAGTAGACAGGTGGCGGCTCGGCGAGCGGGGTGGCCAGGCCGCCGCCGTCGACCCGGTAGTGCGTTCCGGTGTAGTCGAAGGGCCGTCCGGCCCAGGCGCGGCGGAGCACCTCGATGAACTCACCGGTGCGCGCGTAGCGGTCGTCGTGCCCGAGGAAGTCGCCGTACGCCCGCTGCTCGGCCGGGTCGCCGCCGGTCACGATGTTGAGCGACAGCCGGCCGCCGGAGACGGCCTGGAACGCCTCGGCCTGCTGGGCGATCAGGGTGGGCAACGCGAAGCCGGCCCGGACCGCGACAAGCATGCCGAGCCGCTCGGTGTGCTGGGCGATCGCCGCGCAGACGATCCACGGGTCGGGGCAGCCGGCGCCCACGGGCGTGAGGACGGCGGTGAAGCCGTGCGTCTCGGCAGCCCGGCCGACCTCGGCCAGGTACGCGACGGTGGCGGCCCGGTCGTGCCGGGCGGCGCCCGCCGTGACGGTGGCGGCGCCGACCTGGTCGCCGTCGCCGGAGGTGGGCAGGAACCAGTGGAAGCTCATCGCACAGTCGCCTCTCTGACAGTTGCCGAGCGCCGTACCCTAGCAAGCTGGTAGGAAATACCGACATAGGCGAGACGCACCTTCCCGGCATGTGGATGGGTCTTGACGCTGAACCCGGCCTGGCCCACTCTTCCTACCAACTAAGTAGGAATACTGCGGATTGGATGGACGATGAGACGGCTCCCCTTGCGCCGGTTGGTCACCCTGGCCACCCTTGCCGCCCTCGGGGCGGCGACCGTGGGCAGCGCCGCCGCGTGCGGCGACGACAGCGACGGCTCGGGCGGCGGCTCCGGCGGCCCGGTCACACTGCGTCTCGGCTACTTCCCCAACATCACCCACGCGCCGGCGGTCGTCGGCGTGGAGAAGGGCATCTTCGCCGAGAAGCTCGGCGCCGACGTCAAGCTTGACCCGAAGACCTTCAACGCCGGCCCGGCCGCCATCGAGGCGGTCTTCTCCGGCGCCCTGGACGCCACGTACATCGGTCCGAACCCGACGGTGAACGCCTTCTCCAAGTCCAAGGGCGAAGCGGTCCGGGTCATCTCCGGCGCGGCCTCCGGCGGCGTGGCGCTCGTGGTCAAGCCCGGCATCACCGGCGCGCAGGACCTGAAGGGCAAGAAGATCTCCACCCCGCAACTGGGCAACACCCAGGACGTGGCGATCCGTTACTGGCTCAAGCAGCAGGGCCTGACCACCACCAAGGAGGGTGGCGGCGACGTCAAGATCGTGCCACAGGAGAACGCCCAGACGGTCGAGACGTTCAACAGTGGCGCGATCGACGGCGCCTGGGTGCCCGAGCCGTTCGTCTCCCGCCTGGTGAACGCCGGCGGCAAGGTGCTCGTCGACGAGCGCGACCTGTGGCCGGACAAGAAGTTCGTCATCACCAACCTGCTGGTCAGCACGAAGTTCCTCAAGGCGCACCCGGACGTGGTGCAGAAGCTTGTCGACGGCCAGGTGGCCGCCAACGAGTTCGTCAACAGCAAGCCCGAGGAGGCCCAACAGGCCATCTCGGACGCGATCGGCAAGATCACCGGTAAGCCGCTGGACCTGAAGCTGATCAAGCAGGCGTGGCCGACGTTGGAGTTCACGAACGACCCGATCCCCTCCTCCCTGAAGGCGGGCCTCGACCACGCCGTCGAGGTCAAGCTGACCGACCCGGTCGACCTCAACGGCCTGTACGACCTGACGTACCTCAACAAGGCCCTCAAGGCGGCCGGCAAGCCCGAGGTCGTCCAGCCATGACGTCGACCACGACGACACCGAAGGGCGCGACCACCGCGGTCGCGCTCTCCGGCGTGACAAAGGTGTACGGGCGCGGGCCGAACGCCGTCCTGGCCCTCGACGGTGTGTCGCTGGACGTCGCGCCCGGCGAGTTCGTCTGCCTGGTCGGCGCGTCCGGCTGCGGCAAGAGCACCCTGCTCAACCTGGTCGCCGGGCTGGACCGGCCCAGCGGCGGGCAGATCAGGCTGGCCGGCGACGCCAACCCGGGGCTGATGTTCCAGGAGCCGGCGCTGTTTCCCTGGCTGACCGTCGACGGCAACGTGGAGGTGCCGCTGAAGCTGCGCCGGCTGCCCCGGGCCGAGCGCCGCGAACGGGTGGCCGAGTTGCTGCGCACGGTGCACCTGGCCGACTTCGGCCGCAAGCGCCCGCACGAGCTCTCCGGGGGCATGCGGCAGCGGGTCGCGCTGGCCCGCACGCTGGCCCTGGACACGCCGGTGCTGCTGATGGACGAACCGTTCGGCGCACTGGACGCGATGACCCGCGACATCCTGCACGACGAGCTGGAACGCATCTGGTCCGAGCGCAAGCTGTCGGTGCTCTTCGTGACGCACAACGTCCGCGAGGCCGCTCGACTGGCCGACCGGATCATCCTGCTCTCCAGCCGTCCCGGTCGGATCATCTACTCCACCGAGGTGAACATCCCGCGCCCTCGTCGGATCGACTCCCCCGAGGTCGCCGCCATCGCCGCCGAGGTCACCGAGCGGCTCCGTACGGAGGTGGGCCGCCATGGCCAGTGACACCCTCACCAGTTCGGCGCGTACCGACGCGGAGATCACCGGCCTGGACGCGCTGGACATCGCCGGCCGGGACAAGGAGGCCTCGCGGGGCACCCGGATCTGGGCGGCCACCTGGCCCAAGCTGGCGGCGCTTGCCATCGCCATCCTGGCCTGGCAGCTCGTGGTCTGGTCGGGCTGGAAGCCGCCGTACTCGCTGCCGGGGCCACTGGAGGTCGGTCGCGAGCTGGTCACCCAGGCCCAGGGCCCACAGCTCTGGGACGGCCTGGTGACCACGCTGCGCCGGGCCGCCCTCGGGTACGTCTTCTCGGTCGCCGTCGGCCTGCTGCTGGGCCTGGCGGTGGCTCGTTCCAAGGTGCTCCGGGCCGCCATCGGCTCGATGATCACGGCGTTGCAGACCATGCCGTCGATCGCCTGGTTCCCGCTGGCCATCCTGCTCTTCGAGCTGAGCGAGAAGGCGATCTTCTTCGTGGTGGTGCTCGGTGCCGCACCGTCGATCGCCAACGGCGTGATCTCCGGCGTGGACTACGTGCCGCCGCTGCTCAAGCGTGCCGGCCGCAACCTGGGTGCCCGGGGGCTCAACCTCTACCGGTACGTCATCGCGCCGGCCGCCCTGCCGGCGATCGTCGCCGGCCTCAAGCAGGGGTGGGCCTTCTCCTGGCGCAGCCTGATGGCAGGCGAACTGCTCGTGGTCGGCATCTCACAGACGTCGCTCGGGGCCCAGCTCACCTACTCGCGCGAGTTGTCCGACGCGCCCTGGCTGCTCGCCACGATGATCGTCATCCTGGTCGTCGGCCTGGTCGTGGACGCCGCGTTCGGCGCGGCGGACAAGGCGATCCGGCGCCGCTGGGGCGTGCTCGACCAGGCGGGCAACTGAACGGTGTACGTCTCCGCGCGCAGCGACTACGCGCTCCGGGCGATGCTCGCCGTCGCCGCCGGTGGCGGCGGCGAGTTGGTCAAGGCGGCCAGCCTGGCCGAGGTGCAGGACATCCCGCTCAGCTTCCTCCAGGGCATCCTGCTCGACCTGCGCCGGGCTGGTCTGCTGCACAGTCATCGCGGCGCTGACGGCGGGTACGCCCTGACCCGCCCGGCCGACGAGATCACCGTCGGCGACGTGTTGCGCGCGGTCGGCGGTTCGCTCACCACGGTGCGCGGTCTGCCGGCCGAGCGCGCCGGCTACCACGGGGTGGCCGCCGGGCTGACCGACGTCTGGCTGGCGGTGCACGGAGCGATCGCCACGGTGGTCGACAGCACCACACTGGCCAATCTGCTCACCCACAACTCGACCGACCACGCCCCCACCACCTGAGTATGGGAGGCGATGTGGTCGGGTCGGTGCCCCGCCGAACCCGGCCACACCGCTGGCCCGCGCCGGCCCACCGGCCACCGCTCAGCCCACGTGTGCGACCACCGGGCCGAGGCTCGGGTCGCCGGGGCTGCGCAGCTCCACCAGGCTGCCGGGAGCGTTACCCGCCGAGGTGGCGTGCCAGGGCACGAAGGCCGCGACCATGGCGAGCACCAGACCCGCGAGCGCGAGCGCGACCACCAGGATCAATTCGCGCACGGCACCCGAGCCGGCCTCGCCCGCCATGGTCACCCCTCCCCCGCCGGGCCCCCCGCCCGACTTCCCCCGCTGGCCAGCTTCGACCACCGACAGCCAGGGCACAATCGGCCAGCCGACCCAGCCAAGGCTGATTACCGACTGACCGGTGTGGTCGGCCGACCGATCGAGCGGCGTGGTCGGCCAACCGAATGAGCGGTGTCGGCGCGGGCCAGGAGGAGCGGAAACCCCGCTCGCCGCCTTTGCTCTGCACCCGCGGATGCGACGGCTACGGTCCGTGACCGGCGCCTATGCGGGTGCAGAGCAAAGGCAGTCCGGAGGTGTCGGTCGGGTCGCCCGCACCCGGCCCGGCCCCACGTGCGCCTGCCGCCGCGTCACTCGCCGCAGACAGACCGACCCGCCTCGCCGAAGCGGGGCGGGTCGGTCGAAGCGCGGAAGAGATCAGACGGTACGCGGGCGGCGCGGGCGGCGCGACCGACCCGACGCGCGGTGCGCCGGACGGGCGGCACCGTCAGTGGCCGTTCCGCCACCGGTGCGGACCCGGGCGGCGGGCGCCGGCGGGGCGACGATTGTCACCGGCACGCCGGACGGCTCGCGGGCACCTGTCACCCGGGCCAACGACCCGTCACCCGGACGTACCTGCACCGACTCGGGCCGGATGCCGGCAACCGCCATCAGTCGCGACACGTCCCGGCGCTGCTCGGGCAGGACCAGGGTGACCACGGAACCGGACTCACCGGCCCGCGCGGTCCGACCGCCCCGGTGCAGGTAGTCCTTCGCCTCGGTCGGCGGGTCCACGTTTACCACCATGTCCAGGCCGTCCACGTGGATGCCCCGGGCCGCCACGTCGGTGGCCACCAGAGCGGTCACCTGACCGTTGCGGAACTGCTCCAGGATCCGGGTGCGCTGCGGCTGGGACTTGCCACCGTGCAGCGCGGCCGCGCGTACTCCCTTGGAGAGCAACTGGCGGGCGAGCCGGTCGGCGCGGTGCTTGGTGCCCATGAACAGGATGGTGCGGCCCTCACGGGCGGCGATCCGGGTCAGCGCGTCGGGCTTGTCCACGGCGTCGACGTGCAGCACGTGGTGGGTCATCGCGGTGACCGTGGCGGTGCCCGGGTCGACCGAGTGGGTGACCGGGTGGCTCAGGAAGCGGCGGACCAGCCGGTCCACGCCGCCGTCCAGGGTGGCGGAGAAGAGCATCCGCTGCCCCTGCGGCGCGACCTGCTCCAGCAGCTTGGTGACCTGCGGCAGGAAGCCCATGTCGGCCATCTGGTCGGCCTCGTCCAGCACGGTGATCTCGACCTGGTCCAGCCGGGCGTCGCCGCGGTTGATCAGATCGTGCAGCCGGCCGGGGGTGGCGACGACCACCTCGGCGCCGGCACGCAGGGCGTCCGCCTGCCGCTGCAACGACAACCCGCCGACGACAGTGGCGCAGCGCAGCCCGACAGCGCGGGCGTACGGGGCCAGCGCGGTGGTGACCTGCTGGGCCAGCTCACGGGTCGGCACCAGCACCAGGGCCAGCGGGCGACCCGGCCGGGCCTTGCGGCCGGCGGTGCGGGACAGCAGCGGAAGCCCGAAGGCGAGCGTCTTGCCGGAGCCGGTACGACCCCGGCCCAGCACGTCCCGGCCGGCGAGCGAGTCGGGCAGCGTCGCCGTCTGGATCGGGAACGGCTCGGTGATGCCCTGCGCGGTCAGCGCGGTGAGCAGCGCCGGTGCCAGACCGGTATGAGCGAAAGAAGGAATAACTGTGGTCATGCGGAAGCCTTCCTCGACGCGGCACGTGTCGAGGGAGGGCGCCGAAGTCGGCGCTGTCACCGGCGGCACAGAGGCAGCCAGGACTCACAAGCACGAACCGATTGGAGTACGGGCCGGCCCGCCGCCGGGCCGCCGCCTGCGTGCGCAGGCGGCGGCGAGGCGGGCCGGTCCCGTCACCGTCACACCCGGAGGGCGCGACAGGTAATGCTGACCGATCCGAAGATCAGAGCGGGCGGATGTTCTCCGCCTGCGGGCCCTTCTGGCCCTGGGTGACCTCGAACTCGACCCGCTGGTTCTCGTCCAGGCTCCGGTAGCCGGAGGACTGGATCGCCGAGAAGTGGGCGAAGACGTCAGCGCCGCCGCCGTCCGGGGTGATGAAGCCGAAGCCCTTGTCAGCGTTGAACCACTTCACGGTGCCAATAGCCATGTGTTTCGTCTCCTTGACGGAACGTCGGACACGCACGTGTTGCGTGCCCGAAGAGGAGCGCTCCGCGCGGGGATGCGCGAATCGCCTGTCGCTTCTGGTCGCCCCGCCCGGAGAACTCCGGACACAACAAAGAGCGCCTGGGGCCACAATCCCGCCAGGCGCACACAGAGTCTCTGGTAACCAAAACTGCAACCCGGTCAACGTATCATGGTTTTCCCGCGAGCGGTCAACCTTGGGCAGAATCTTCGGGCAACTGGGCGATCATGGCGGTGAGCCCGGTCACATCCAGCAGATCGGCGGGCCGAACCGTCACCCCGTGCCGGACGTAGTGGAACGCCGCGCCCACCCGGTCCACCGGCACGCCGGCCAGATCCGCCCAGGCCAGCCGGTACACGGCCAACTGCACCGCGGCCACCTCCGCCGCCGGCCCGGCGGGCTGCGCGCCGGTCTTCCAGTCGACCACGTCGAACCGCCCACCCGGCCGGGCGAAGACCGCGTCCATCCGCCCCCGCACCACGACGCCGCCGATCACCGTCGCGAAGGGCACCTCCACCTCCACCGGCGACCGGTCGGCCCACTCGCTGGCCAGGAACCGCTCCTGAAGCTCCACCAGCGCCTCGTCGGGCGCCGCATCCGCGTCGGCCGCACCGGGCAGCTCGTCCAGGTCCAGCAGGCGGTCAGCACCGAAGCGCTGCTCCAACCAGGCGTGGAAGGCGGTGCCTCGACGGGCGTACGGGTTGGGCTCGGCCGGCACCGGACGGCGCAGCGTACGGGCCAGCGCCGCCGGGTCGCGCCGCAACGCCACCAGTTGGGTGACGCTCAACTGCCCGGGCAGGGCCACCTCGATCGCACCGGAGAGCCGGGTCAGCTCGGCCCGCTCGGCCAGCAGCAGATCCGCCTCGCGCTGCCAGCGCGCCACCTCCGGATCCACCTCCGGCTCGACCGGCCCGACAGCCACCGGAGCCGGACCGTCGGCCATCAGGCGGCGCACCAGCCCGGCCGCCTCGGCCAACTCCGGTCGGCGCCCACCCAGCGGGTCGGCCGGCCACTCCGCGCGGAGCACCACCTCGGCGGTGGGGTTCGTGGCATCCGGGGTCGGCTCCGGCGCCCAGGCGTCGATCAGGTGCCCCGGCCCACCGTCGAGGCAGACGTCGTACATCTCGCGCAGGAAGACCGACGGACCTCGCGGTCGCTTCGTGCCCTCCCCCCACCAGTAGCCGGAGCACAGCAGCAGCCGGCGCGGCCGGGTGACCGCCACGTACGTCAGGCGGCGTTCCTCCCGCTCGTCGTGTGCCCGCCAGGCGTCGGTGAAGTCGTTCACCGCCCGTGCCACCGCCCGCTGGTCGGCCGCCTCGTCGAGCGCCAGCTCGGGCAACCCGTCGGCGTCACCCCGCAGCGGGAACGGCAGCACCCCCAGCCCACCCAGCCAGTGATCGGAGTTACGCACCGGCCCCGGCCACGACCCACGGCACAGGCCGGCCACCGCCACCACGTCCCACTCCAGGCCCTTGGCGGAGTGCGCGGTGACCACCTGCACCGCGCCCTCCACCACCTCCACCTCACCCGGCGCCAGACCGCGCTCCTCGTCCTCGGCGGCGGCCAGGTAGGACAGGAACCCGGACAGGGTCGCGCCCGCCGTTTCCCCGCTGAAGCGGGCCGCCACGTCACCCAGGGCGTCCAGGTGACCCCGGGCCAGGCCGGCGTCGCCGGCACCGTCCCGGCCGGCCCGCACCGCGACCTCCACGTCCAGGCCGATGGTCCGCTCGATGTCCGCGATCAGATCGGGCAGCGCCTGGTCCAGCCGGTACCGCAACAGCGCCAACTCCATGCCGTACGCGCGCAGCCGCGCGAAGCCCTCCGCCGAGTACGCCTGCGCCGGGCCGAGATCGGCGAGCGCCTCCACCAGGGTCGCCTCGTCCAGCAGATCGGGGCTGATCTCCGCGGCCTCGTCGGCGGCCACCTGCCGCCGGGCGTTGGCGATGGCCCGGGCGCGCCTGTGCAACGCCACCAGGTCACGCGGGCCGATCCGCCAGCGGGCGCCGGTGAGCAACCGCAGCAGCGCGGCCCCGTCGGTCGGGTCGGCCAGCACCCGCAGCGTGCAGACCACGTCGCGTACCTCGGGGGTGTCCAGCAGGCCGCCGAGCCCCACCACCTCGACCGGGAGGCCGCGCTCACGCAGGGCCGACTCGATCGCCGGGATCTGACTGCGGACCCGGACCAGCACGGCGGTGGTCGGGCGCTGCGCCACCGGGATGTGTTCGGGGGCCGCGCCCGGCATCCGGGCAGCCCCCCGCCAGGCGGCCAGCACGCTGTCGGCGATCCAGTCCGCCTCGTCGGCGTACGTGGGCAGCAACGCGCAGTGCACCGTGCCGCCGGCAGTCCCCCCGGGGCTGCGGTGCGGGATCGGGTCCAGGACGGTCAGCGCGGAGCGCAGCTCCGGCACCCGGGCGCCGGCCGCCCGCAGCGGAGCCGACAACGCGTTCGCCACCCGGAGGATCTCCGGCCGGTTACGCCAACTGGTGGTGAGCCCGAGCGCCGGGGCGGGCCGACCGTCGGCGCGGGCGAACTCGGTGGGGAAACGGTCCAGTGTGCCGGCGCTGGCGCCCCGCCACCCGTAGATGGACTGGCAGGGGTCGCCCACCGCGGTCACCGGATGCCCGCCACCGAACAGCGCGTTGAGCAGCACCACCTGGGCGTGGCTGGTGTCCTGGTATTCGTCGAGCAGCACCGCCCGGAAGCGGCCCCGCTCGATCTCGCCGACCCCCGGGTGGTCCCGGGCGACCCGGGCCGCCCGGGCGAGCTGGTCGGCGAAGTCCATCGCCTCGAAGTCCTCCTTGCGCCGGGCGTACGCCCGCACCAGCGGCAGCAGGCGCAGCCTGGTCTGTTGCAGGGTGAGCGCCTTGCGTACGTCGGCGTACACCCGGCCCGGCCGGGACTGCACCTCGGCGAAGAACCGACCGGTCCAGGCCGCCAGTTGGTCCGGCGCGACCAGGTGCTCGTCCAACTCCCCGGCGAGCGCCAGCACCGCGTCGGTGATGGTGCTCGGCATCCGGTCCACCTCGGACATGTCGCCGTCGTAGTTGCGCACCAGCAGGTCGACCAACTGCCAGCGGGACGCCTCGGTGAGCAGCCGGGTCGACGGCTCGTAACCGGAGCGCAGCCCGTGTTCGGTGACGATCCGCCCCGCGTAGGAGTGGTACGTGGAAACTGTGGGTTCACCGGCGAGCGGGTCGTCCAGCGGGTCGCGGCCCTGCCGGCCCAGCCTGCGGATCAGTTGGTCGAGCCGGGTGCGGACCCGGTGGGCAAGCTCGCCGGCCGCCTTACGGGTGAACGTCAGCCCGAGGATCTGCTCCGGGCGTACGTACGAGTTGGCCACCAGCCAGACCACCCGCGCGGCCATCGTCTCGGTCTTGCCCGACCCGGCGCCCGCGACCACCAGCAGCGGCTCCACCGGGGCGGCGATGATCGCGGCCTGCTCCCGGGTGGGCGCCGGCAACCGCAGCAGCTTGGCCAGCTCCACAGGCGTGTACCGGGGGCCGGAGTCCGCCAGCCGGGGCGCCGGCGTGGGGCCCGCGCCGAACAGGGTGGGTTGGCTCACGGTGCCTTCTCACTCCTCGCCCTCACGGTTGCGTCGGACGGCCGGCGGCTCGACGACCTGACGCCCCTGCCCGGAGACCGGGCAGCTGGTGCGGACCGGGCAGACCCGGCACTTCGAGTTGGCCACCGCGGCGAACGTGGCGGCTGCCATCGTATCGGCGGTCCGCCGGACCAGCGCGGTCGCCCAACCGGCCGCCGGTCCCTCACCGGCCGCCGGCTGGTTCTGTTCCCGGGCATCCTTCGCCGAGGTGCCGAGTTGCACGAGCGCCGCGCCGCCGGACTCGTCACCGAACTCGGCGAACGCCCCCGCCTCCACGGCCGCCTGGTACGCGCCGAGCTGCGGGTGCTCGGCCAGGTCGGTGCCGGTGACGGCAGTGGATTTGCCGGTCTTCAGGTCGATCACCACAAGCCGCCCGGACTCGTCGACCTCCAGCCGGTCGACCCGGCCGGTCAGCTCGACGGGCCGATGCGGGTCGTCCAGCCGGACCGCGAACTCGTGCTCGATGGCGAGCAACCGACGTGGATTGGTGGCCAGCCAGCGCAGCAGCTTGTCGACCATCGCCTCGGCGCGTTCCCGCTCCGGCCCGGCCATCCACCGGGCCGCCAACTCGATGGCGTCGAACCGGGCGGCCACGTAGTCGAGCAGAGCACCCCGGTCGGCGCTGGCGTCCTCGGCGAGCATCGCGGCGGCGTGCACCAGGTTGCCCACCCCCTGCGCGGTGCTGGTCGGGCCGCTGCCGCCGTGCCGTTCCAGCAGCCACCGCAGGCTGCACCGCAGGGCGCTCTCCATGGCCGACGGGGTGACCCGCACCGGCTCCCCGTCGTCGACGAGCGGCCGGTCGTCGGAGAGCGCACGCAACCCCCACCAGTCGTCGGGGTGCGCACCGGGCACCCCCGCGGCGGCGAGCCGGGCCAGCTCGGCCGCCGCCGCGCGCCGCCGGCCCGCCGGCGCAGCCGGGTCGGTGATGGCGGTACGCAGCTCGGCCACCAACGCCGGCAGGGTGAGCGCCCGCGGCGGACGGGTGACCGGCAGTGCACCGGGACGGTCCGGCTCACCGTCATCGCCGGCCGCGCTGTTGTCTGCGGCGCCGGTCGTGTCGGTCGGCACTCCGTCGGCGGTGGACGTGGCATCCGGTGGGCTGGGGGCGAGGTCCCCGGCCCCGGGCCCGGTGCGCGGACCCGGTGGCGTCGGTGGGTCGACCGGCCCGGTGCCCGGCGGGGTGGGTGGCGGGGTGCCCGGCGGGGTGGGGCCCAGCTCGTGCAGGAACCGGCTCGGCTGCTCCTGGTGGTCGTCGCCGCCGACGGCGGCCGAGGCCACGGCGCTGACCAGCAGCCGGTGCCGGGCCCGGCTGATGGCGACGTGGAAGAGCCGGCGCTCCTCGTCGAGCAACGCCGAGGTCTGGCCCACCACGTGCGCCGCGGCGGCGCCGTCGACAGACCGGCCGGCCAGCACGTCGACCAGCCGCTCGGACCCGAGGAGGCTGCCACGCAACCGCAGGTCCGGCCAGATGCCCTCCTGCACGCCGGCCACCGCGACCAGGTCCCATTCCAGGCCCTTCGCGGCGTGCGCGGTGAGCAGGCGTACCGCCGCCCCCCGATCGGCGGTCGGCGCGATGGTGTCGGCCGGCAGGTCCTGGGCGAGCACGTGGTCGAGGAAGACCTCGGTGCGGGCACCGGGCAGCCGGTCGGTGAACCGGGCCGCCGCGTCGAACAGCACAAGCACGGCGTCGAGGTCGCGATCGGCCGCCTCGGCCCGCCGCCGCCGGGCCAGGTCTCCCTCGCCGGCCGAGGGCCGTCCCTGGTTGATCGCGCCCGCCCAGCGCTCGGCGAGACCGCTGGCACTCCACACGGCCCAGAGCACGTCCTCGGCCGTCGCACCCGGCCGGCCCGCGGCTTCGCGTGCGATGGCCAGCAGCCCGGCCACCGCCTGCGCCGGCTCCGCCCATCGCCGCTCGATGCCGGCCAACTCCTCCGGATCCTGCAACGCCTCGACGATCAGCTCCCCGGACGGGCGGCGGTCACCACCCGACAGCGCGAGGGCTCGCAGGCCCTGCCGCAGCCGCCGCTCGGCCAGCGGGTCGGCTCCGCCCAGCGACGAGTGCAGCAGCGCGACCGCCGCCTCCTCGTCCAGGCGCTCCGGCTCCAGCGCGCAGCGCAGCAGGAGCAGCAGCGGGGCGACCGCCGGTTGCAGGTGCAGGGGCAGGTCCTCGCCGTGCACCACGGTGGGGACGCCGGCGGCGTGCAGCGCCCGTCGCAGAGTGGGCAGTTGCAGCGCGGTGGACCGCACCACCACCGCCATCCGCGACCAGGGCACGCCGTCGAGCAGGTGGGCCGAGCGCAGCGCGTGGGCCAGCCAGGCGGCCTCACTTGTCGCCGACCGGAAGGTGTGCACCTCGACCGCCCCGGGTGGCGCGTCCGGCAGTGGGTGCAGCCGGCGGTGCGCGGCCGGGCCACGCAGCCGGCGGCCCAGCCGGGCCAGGGCGGCGAGCAGACCGGGCCCGGCCCGGTACGACGTGGTCAGCAGCACCTGCGCGGCGGGCGCTCCGGATGCGGTCCGGAAGCGGTGCGTGAACGTGGTCACCCCGGCCGGGTCGGCGCCGCGGAAGGCGTACGTGGAGGAATCCGGATCGGCGAACGCGACAAGCGACTTGCCACCGCCCGCGATGACCGAGAGCAGCTCCAGTTGGGCGGGGTCGGTGTCGGCCAACTCGTCGAGGTAGACGTGGGCGAGCCGACGGCGCTCGGCGGCCAGCAACTCCTCGTCGTCACGCAGCAGCCCGGTGGCCGCCCGGACCAGCTCCGCCGGGTCGTACGCGATGGAGCCCCGGTTGCTGACGTCACGCAGCGCGAGCACGGCGACGTACTCCCGCAGGAAGCGGGCGGCGGCCGGCCAGTCGGCGCGGCCGAGCTTGTCACCCAGCCGGGCCAGGTCGATCGGGCCCACGCCGCGCTCGGCGGCGCGCATGAGCAGGTCGCGCAGCTGACCGGCGAAGGCCCTGGTCCGCAGGGCCGGGCGCAGGTCGGTCGGCCAGCCGACCGGGTCGTCCTCGGGCTCCTCGCCCACCACGTCGAGCAGCTCGCGGATGATCAGATCCTGTTCCGGGCCGGTCAGCAGCCGGGGCGACGGCTCGCCCCGCTCGGCGGCGGCGCGGCGCAGCAACCCGAACGCGTACGCCGGGAAGGTGCGCACCAGCGGCTCACGCAGCACCCGGTGGCCGTCCTGCGCGACCCGGGCCTCGATGCGTTGACGCAGGGCGGTGGCCCCTCGACGGCCGAAGGTCAGCACCAGGATCCGTTCGGGGTCGACCCCCTCGCTGACCCGGGCGGCGACCGCCTCGACAAGCGTGCTGGTCTTGCCGGTGCCGGGGCCACCGAGCACGAGCATCGGCCCGGCGGTGTGCCCGACCACCTCGGCCTGCAGCGAATCGGCCCGCCAACCCCCGCCGCCAACGGTCAGCTCGGGCCCGCCCACGCGATCGGGCCCAGCCACGCGATCGGACCCAGCCACACGATCGGACCCAGCCACACGATCGGACCCACCCACGCGATCGGGCCCAGCCGACGCGCCGACACCGCCCCCGGACGTCCCGCCGCTGGCGGGCACGGAAGCGCTGTCAGGCGTCGCCCCGTCCCCCCGCGACGGCCCTCCGGACCGCCGCACCAACCGGTACGCCTGCATCAGCTCATCCCATCAGACCCATACGACACCCACCCAGTCCCCCACCCTCAACCCCACTCCACCGCAACCCCACCCCATCCACCTCCGTCGATCATGGAGTTATCGGCACGACACGCCGACAGCGGCACCGCTAACTCCATGATCACCGCGCGGGGGGCGGGCGGGCGGGGGTGCGGTGCGGTGCGGTGCGGGGGTGGGTCAGGTTAGGCGGGACTCTAGGGCGTTCAGGGCTTCGGGGACTGTGGTGGCCACTGTCAGGAGGTCGCGGCCTCCGGTCTTGAGGAAGTTCTGATCGGTCAGGCTGTCCAGCCAGTCCAGCAGGGGGCGATAGAAGCCGTCGGTGTCGATCAGCACCATCGGCTTGGCGTGCAGGGCGAGCGTCGCGGTCGTCCAGACCTCGAACAGCTCGTCCAGGGTGCCCAGCCCGCCGGGCAGGGTGAGGAACGCGTCCGACTTGTCGATCATCAGGGTCTTGCGGCCGGCCATCGAGTCGGTCACCAGCAGCTCGTCCGAGGCCAGGTCGGCGACCTCCAGATCGACCAACGACTGCGGGATCACCCCCAGGGTCCGCCCGCCGGCGGAGCGGGCGCCGTCCGCCAGCGCGCCCATCATGCCGACGCAGCCACCGCCGCTGACCAGCGTGTGGCCGCGCCGAGCCAGCTCCACGCCGGTCTCGGTGGCCAGGTCCAGCCAGCGCTGGTCAAGCGTGCGGGAGGAGGCGCAGAAGACGCAGATCGCTGCCATCACCTGTCCCGCGGCTGCTCGGCGGCCTGCGCGGCGGCGGCCTGCTGGTCCGCGCCGGTACGCGCGACCGCCTCGTCGCGGACCGCCTCCTGCTCGACGGAGAGCGCGGCCTCCGCCTCGACGATGTACCGCACCGCGGCGCCGACGTCGTCGGTGAGACAGATCAGGTCCAGGTCGACCGGCCCGATCTTGCCACCGGCGGCCATCGTGTCGCGCATCCAGGTGAGCAGGCCCTGCCAGTAGTCGACCCCCATCAGCACCACCGGGAACCGGGTGACCTTGCCGGTCTGCACCAGGGTGAGCGCCTCGAACAGCTCGTCCATGGTGCCGAACCCACCGGGCAGCACGACGAACGCCTGGGCGTACTTGACGAACATGGTCTTGCGGGCGAAGAAGTAGCGGAAGTCGATCGCCAGGTCGACCCACTCGTTGAGGCCCTGCTCGAACGGCAGCTCGATGCCGAGCCCGACGGAGAGGCCACCGGCCTCGCTGGCGCCGCGGTTGGCGGCCTCCATCACTCCCGGCCCGCCCCCGGTGATCACCGCGTAGCCGGCTCGGGCCAGCGCGCCGCCCACCTGCTCGGCCAGCCGGCACTCGGCGCTGTCCGGGCCGCTGCGGGCAGAGCCGAACACGCTGACCGCGGGCGGCAGATCGGCGAGGGTGTCGAAACCTTCGACGAACTCGGAGAGGATGCGCAGCGCGCGCCAGGCGTCCTTGGTCTTCCAGTCGCCCCGCCCACGCGAATCCAACAACCGTTGATCAGCGGTACTGCTCGGGATCGACCCCCTGCGCAGCGTGACCGCGCCGCGGTGTCGCTCCTGCCCCGGACCGCGACCGGCCTCCCGCCCGTTGTTGCTCTGGCTCATGGGGCAACCGTAGTGGAGCGGCACCTCGCAGGTGTGCGGGGCGGGGACGCCGAGAAATAGTTCGGGATCATGGGCAACTAATTCGCTTCCCCGTACGTCTTACTATTCACATACCGGGTATGCCCGGCGCGCGCCTTCGGGGGAGGAGACAGCGTGATCAGTAACAGCGAGATGATCCGGATCCGTCGCCAGATGCAGCGACGGATCCGAGACGTGGTGGCCGAACGCCGCCGCACCCGACTGCAGGACCCGCCCCTCGTCTCCCCCGCCGTCTCCGCGCCCACAGGAGCTGATCAAGAGGTCTGCGTCGCCGACAACGGGCCCGGCTGACGCAAACCTCTTGATCACTGGTCAGGCCGGGGCCAGCCAGCGGTGCAGGGTCGCCGCCCCGTCGCGGATCTTGCTGATCTCCACGTGCTCGTCCCGGTGGTGGGCCAGGTTGGGGTCGCCGGGGCCGAAGTTCAGCGCCGGGATCCCCATGGCCGCGAACCGGGCCACGTCCGTCCAGCCCAGCTTGCCGATCGGCGCCGCGCCCACCGCGGCGAGGAACTCCTTCGCCGGGGCCGCCTCCAGCCCGGGAGTCGCACCAGCCATCGCGTCGGTCACCACCACGTCGAAGCCGGCGAACACCTCCCGCAGGTGCGCCTCCGCACCCGCCGGGTCGCGATCCGGCGCGTACCGGTAGTTGACCTCGATCTCGCAGCGGTCGGGGATCACGTTGCCGGCGACACCGCCGATGATCCGTACCGCGTTCATGCCCTCGCGGTAGTCGCACCCCTCGATGGTGACCCGGCGTGCCTCGTACGTCTGGAGACGCCGCAGCACCTCGGTGGCCGCGTGGATGGCGTTCACCCCGTGCCAGGAGCGCGCCGCGTGCGCCCGCTCACCGGTCGTCGTCACGAGCGCCCGCATGGTGCCCTGGCAGCCCGCCTCGACGATGCCGTACGTCGGCTCCAGCAGCACCGCGAAGTCCGCCTCCAACCACTCCGGGTACGCCTGGGCGACCAGGTTGAGCCCGTTGTACCGCGACTCGATCTCCTCCGCCTCGTAGAAGAAGTACGTCACGTCGTAGCGCGGGTCGGGCAGGGTCACCGCCAGGTGCAGCGCGTACGCGGTGCCGGACTTCATGTCCGAGGTGCCGCAGCCGTACATCAGGTCGCCACGCATCGTCGACGGGAAGTTGTTGTTCAGCGGCACCGTGTCGAGGTGCCCGGCCAACACGACGCGCTGCGCCCGACCGAGGTCGGTACGCGCCATCACCGTGTTGCCGTGCCGGTGGGTGGTCAGGTGCGGTACGCCCCGCAGCACCTCTTCGACACAGTCGGCGATCGCCTTCTCGTTGAGGGATACGGACTCTATGTCGACCAGGGCGCGGGTCAGCTGTACCGGATCGGCGAGGACCTCGGGGGTCAGCGGGTTCTCCATGGTTCGCACGGTACCTTCAGGTCTGACCGCGCGAGGAGTGAGCTGAGGCCGGCCCGGCCACGACCGAGAGGTGCAACAGTGACGTCCGCAGATTCCGCCTGGGGCATTGGCCTGGCCACGATCACGGCAGACGAGCAGGTGCTCGACACCTGGTACCCGACCGGCAAGTTGGGCCTGGGTGAGCTGCCGCTGGTCGTCGGTGAGGACAAGTCGGACGTGCTCGACCTGCCGCCGGCGGCGCTCGGCGACCGGCCACTGCCCGGTCTGCGTACCGTCCAGGTGGTCACCGTGATCGGCTCGCTCGACGACCCGATCAAGGACGCCCCCGACGCGTACCTCCGTTTGCACCTGCTCTCGCACCGCCTGGTCCGCCCCAACCAGGTCAACCTCGACGGCATCTTCGGGAAGCTGGCGAACGTGGCCTGGACGTCCGCCGGGCCGTGCCCACCGGAGCGGGTGGACGAGCTGCGGGTGATCGAGCGCGCGGCCGGCCGCCACCTGGCGGTGTACGGGGTGGACAAGTTCCCCCGGATGACCGACTACGTGGTTCCCGCGGGGGTGCGGATCGCCGACGCCGACCGGGTCCGCCTCGGCGCGCACCTGGCCGCCGGCACCACGGTGATGCACGAGGGCTTCGTGAACTTCAACGCCGGCACCGTCGGCACCTCGATGGTCGAGGGGCGGATCGTGCAGGGCGTGCTGGTCGGCGACGGCTCCGACATCGGCGGTGGGGCCTCCATCATGGGCACCCTCTCCGGCGGTGGCACCGACAAGATCAGCATCGGGGAGCGGAGCCTGGTCGGCGCGAACGCCGGCGTCGGGATCTCGCTCGGCGACGACTGCGTGGTCGAGGCCGGCTGCTACATCACCGCCGCGTCGAAGGTCACCCTGCCGGACGGCCGGGTGGTCAAGGCCCGGGAGCTGTCCGGCGTCGACGGCCTGCTGTTCTGGCGCAACTCGGTGACCGGCGCGCTGGAGGCCCGGCCACGCACCGGCCGGGGCATCGAGCTGAACGCGGCCCTGCACGCCAACGACTGACGGACCCGTCGGGTCCGCGGCACTGCGCCGCGGACCCGACGGGGTACGCCTCAGCGCAACCGGTACGCCTGGATGATCCGCTCGGTGACAGTGCTGCCGGTGGCATCCCGGGCGGTGGCCCGCAGGGACGCGTAACCGGCGCCGGCGGGGTGTTTCACGGTGGCCGTCCAGCCGTGCCCACCGTTGCGCACCTGGGCGGTCTGCCAGGTCTTGCCGCCGTCGTAGGAGACGTCCACGGTCAGTTTGGTCAGCCGTGACCCGGCGGCGCCGGGTTGCCGCTTCACCTGCACCGGAATGACCAGGCTTCGGCCGGCCCGAGCGGTGTTGTCGGCATCCAACGGTGGCGTGAACCGGATGGCCGACACCGGCAGCCGCCGGTAGTCGTCACCGGGGACGTGCCGGGACCGGAAGGTCCACGCCGTGCTGACCTCGGTGCTGAGGTCGGTGAAGCTGCGCGTCGCCGACACCTCGAGCCGGTAGGCCGCCGCACCGGGCGGCACCGCGAACTCGCCGTAACCGGTGTCCGACGACTCGCCGACCAGCACGCCGTCGCGGTAGAGGGCGGTCCGGGCGGTGTCGACCGCCGAACCACCGGGGTGCCCCTCGGCGTCGCTGTGCAGCGGCACGTCCACCTGGATGGCGTCACCGAGTCGGGTGACTCCCTGACCCGGCCAGCGCGGCGCCGGGAAGGACGGGGCGTAGGGCGCGCTGCCCCAGCTCTCGCGGGTCTGTCGGCCAGCCCGGTACGCGCGCGGATCGGCCGTCAGCCCGGCCCGGAACTCGGTCCACCACTCCTCGACGGGCGCCCAGAACGACAGCTCCGAGGACCAGCGCACACCTCGGGTGTTGTAGTGCTCGACCCGCTGGCCGGGCACCACGGTGGGCACTCCGACCGCCCAACCGCCCACGTCCGACTCCAGGTGCGGATAGACCACCCGCTCCCCCTTCAGACCCGTGTAGCCGCCCTTGAACTGCTGCGTGACAGTGGCCAGCTCGGAGCTGCGGTAGGTCTTGTCGAAGCCGGTCGGCAGCCGGCCGGGGAAGCTCTCGCTGAGCGCGTACAGGTAGGGGCTGTGGGCCGCCTCCAGGTCCGCCCACTGGCTGCTGATGCTGCCGACGAACCGTTTGCCGGAGACGGTCCGGCCGAGCTGCCCGGTGGCCAGCCCGTTGAAGTCGAAGCTGAGAATCCCGAAGCCGGAGGGACCGTCGGCGGCCAGGAAGGTCGCGGCGATGTCCACGAGTGCCGGTTTGGCGGATCGATCGGGGACGGCGCTGCGTACCGGCCGCGCCTTGCGGGCGTCGAGGGTGACTGTGGTGTCGCCGTCGATCACCAACTCGGGCTGCGCCAGTTGGGCGAAGTCCTCGTCCCCGGTGGAGATGGAGCTGACCAGCCCGTAGCGACCCTTGGGCACCCGGATGTCGACGGTGCCGTCCGGGTCGTACAGGTCGAAGCTCTGCAGGTTGTCGAGCCGTACCAGCGAGGTGAAGTGATCCTCGGCGGCCGCGCCGGTGGCGTCGAGGTGCCGGACGGTGAGCTGGTAGCTCTCCACCTCCCGGTGGACCGCGACCGGGGTGACCGCCACGGCCGTGCCGGACCGGGCCACGATCCGTCCGGTCCAGTAGCCGTCCGCGCCAAGCCGGGTGTCCACGGTGGCCGTGGTGCCTGCGGTGCCGGCGGCGGGCACGGTGACCTGGCTGGCCGCGAGTGTGAACATGCCGGCCGGTGCCGGCTGACCGTCGGGTCCGGTCACGTCGAGGGTCAGGTCCAGGGTGATCGGGTCCGGGCCGTTGTTGCGCCACTCGACCTTGCGGGCGATCGGGGTGTCGTCGTCGTGCGGCCAGGCGGGCTGCCCGAAGGCGACACTCACCGGGTCGCTGACGACCGGCTGGGTGATCGCCCTGGCCACGTCGACCCGGCCGGCGCCCTGCTGGAACGCGGTCTGCTCCGGGTGCGGCTTCGCCGAGGCCATCAGGGTGGCCTTGAGCTGTGCACCCGCCCAGTCGGTGTGCTGCTGGGCGAGCAGCGCCACCGCGCCGGTGACGTGCGGCGCGGCCATCGAGGTGCCGGAGAGCGCCAGGTACTGCTCCCCCACCGGGTCGCCGAGCAGCGTGCCCTCGGCACGGGCGGCCACGATGTCCACCCCCGGAGCGGTGATGTCCGGCTTCAGCCCGCCGTCCCCGACCCGGGGGCCGCGGCTGGAGAAGTCGGCCAGGACGTCGTCGCGGTCCACCGCGCCGACCGACAGCGCGGATTCCGCGGTGCTCGGTGAGCCGACCGAGCCGTCGGTGCCGTCGTTGCCGGCGGAGATCACGAAGAGCGTGCCGGTCTGCGCGGTCAGCGACTCGACGGCCGCCTCCAGCAGGTCGACCTCGGGCGTGTCGGTACCGCCCAGACTCATGTTGATCACGTCGGCGTGCTGGTCGACGGCTGCCCACTGCATGCCGGCCAGGATCGCGGATTCCTGGCAGCCCTGTTCCTCGCAGACCTTGCCGTTGAGCAGCGTGGCGTCCGGCGCGACACCCCGGTACTTGCCGCCGGAGGCCGCCCCGCTGCCCGCGATGATCGAGGCGACGTGGGTGCCGTGGCCGACCGTGTCACCGGCATTGGTGGCCTCGGTGAAGTTGTGCGACTCGGCGACCCGCCCGGTCAGGTCGGGGTGGGCGGCGTCGATGCCGGTGTCCAGCACGGCGACCCGGACGCCCTGGCCGGTGAACCCCGCCTGGTGCGCGGCCGGCGCCCCGATCTGCGGCACGCTGTGGTCCAGGGTGACGTGTCGGCGGCCGTCGAGCCAGATCCGGTCGGCAACCCCCGCCGTGCCGACCCGGGCGTCTGCGCCGGTGAGTGCCGTCCAGACCTCCGTGACCCGCTCCTTGTCCGCTGTCGCGGCGACGCCACCGACGGCGGGAAGCTCGGTGGTGACGGTCAGCCCGGTGGGCGCCGCGGCGGCCCGCCGCCGCGCGCCCGCGTCGCCGGTGACCAGCACCGGCAGGTTGTCGCGGCGGGCGTCGTCGTAGCCGGCGGCGATCAGCCCGGTCACGTCGAACAGACGCCTGTCGACCCGGCCGGCGCGGATCAGCGGCAGGGCGTCCTCCGGCAGCACGGTGAGCTGACCGCGCTCACGGCTGGTGAGGAAGCGCAGATGAGCACGGTCGGGGCCGGGACGGACCGCGGCGGACCCGGACGCGGTGACGGTGACCCGGTCGCCGGTGAGCAGGGTGACGGTCTTCGCGGTGGCGGCGCCGCTCGCCGTACGCGGGGCGGCGTCGGGGACGGTGGGCTGTGGGCTGGCCCCGGCGATCGCCGGGGTGCCCAGGACGAGGGCGGCGATGGCGGTGACGGCGGTGACGGCGGTGGTCATTCTGCTGCGTCGATGCAACGGATCCTCCTCGGTGGAGCGTCTGTACCTGTGAGACGTGCATAGACCGTCGTCAGTATTGCATACTCGGTATGCAAAAAAGGGGTCGAAAATATGACGAACCTGCCAACCCACGGCGGGTTCGCCGGGCATCATCGACCGGGTGACCTCCATGAAGGATCGGATGCTCGCCGGTGAGCCGTACCTCGCCGACGACCCCGAGATCGTCGCGGACCTGGACCGGGCCGCCCGGCTGATGGAACGCTTCAACACAAGTCCCGCGGCGGACCCGCAGGCCCGGATCGCGGCACTGGGCGCACTCCTCGGCGAACTGGGCGAGGACACCTGGATCCGCCCACCGTTCTCCTGCGACTACGGCTGGCAGATCCGGATCGGGCCCCGCAGCTTCGTCAACTACAACGCCGTCTTCCTCGACGTCGCACCGATCACCATCGGCGCGGACGTCCAGATCGGACCGAACGTGCAGCTACTCACGCCGACCCACCCCGTGGAGCCCGGTCCGCGTCGCGACAAGTGGGAGGCCGCCAAGCCGATCACCCTCGGCGACAACGTCTGGCTCGGCGGCGGCGCGATCGTGCTGGCCGGAGTGTCGATCGGCGCGAACACAGTCGTCGGGGCGGGAGCGGTGGTGACCCGGGACCTGCCCGCCAACGTGGTCGCCGTCGGCAACCCCGCCCGGCCGGTACGCGAACTGGACTGACGGTCAGGCTGGCCTGGTCGGTCCACCGACGACTCGGACCGGCCGACCACGCCGCCCCCGGCCCGGCCGGTCAGACCGTCGGCGACTCGGACAGGCGAACCACCAGGTCGGCGCGGTCGGCGGACGGAGTGATCAGGGCCGCGTTGACCTCGTCACTGCCCAGCGCCCACTCGCGTGCCTGCTCCGGCGACCGCCCGAACGCCTCGTGGCGGGCGGTCAACCGGCGCTGGCGCAGATCGGCGTCCAGATCGAGGAACCACGCCTCGTGCAGCAACCCGCGCACCTCCTGCCACGGAAAATCCGGCAGCAGCAGGTAGTTGCCCTCGGTCACCACGAGCCGGACCGACGGCGGCACCTCGATCGCCCCGGCCACCGGCTCCTCCAACTCCCGGCGAAACTCCGGCGCGTACACCGAGGTGGGCTCCAGCCGACGCAGCCGGCGCAGCAACGAGACGAACCCGTTGGCGTCGAAGGTGTCCACCGCGCCCTTGCGGTCCGCGCGACCCAACCGGACCAGCTGGACCTGTGCCAGGTGGAAGCCGTCCATCGGCACCAGTCTGGCGGCCGACCCGACGGCGGCCACCACCTGCTCGGCAAGCGTCGACTTCCCCGCGCCCGGCGCGCCGGCGATGCCCAGCAGTTGCCGCGGGCCGGCCTCGGCCAGCGCCAGCGCGCGCTGCACCAACCCGTCGACCGACAGCACCCGAGCCGGTGGCATCAGTCGAGGACCGGCGTGCTGATCGTGAACCGCGCCTGCACGGCCGCCTGCACGGTCTGTGGCTGCGGGTCCAGCTCCAGCTCCGGCGGGCCACCACCCGCGCCGCCACCCCCGGCGAACGACGCGCGGGCGAACATCGGCCGGTCACCCGGCCCGGCGTCGGCCAGCTCGAGCAACGAGGTGACCTGGGCGCCGAGCGCCTCGGCGTACTCCCGGGCCCGGACCAGCGCGTCGCGGATCGCGGCGTGTCGGGCCTCGCGGTGCGCGGGGCTGTCCGGGCGAAGCTCCCACCAGGGCCCGGCCACCTCGACCTGATCCTGGTCGGCCAACCGGAGCATCAACTCGCCCAGGGCGGTGAAGTCGGTGACGGTGACCGTGGTGGTCACGCCGCCGTGCCAGGCGACCACCCGCTCGCCCGAGCGGCGGGTCTCCGGTCGCACCCGCAGATCGCCTGTCTCCCGCCGCGCCACCGCTGACCCGGAGCCGTCCAGCAGTACACGGATGGCAGCGGCACGCTCGGCCAGCCGGGTCAGGGTGGTCTCCCGATCCCGGTCCCGCGCTGTCGCGGTGACCGCGAAGCGGGCCAGCTCGGGCGGCACCTCCCGGTACGCCTCGCCGCGTACCTGCACCACCGGACCGTCCGCCACCATGCCCCTCAGCCTAGTCAGCCGCCGGCCGCCGCGCCGTGTAGGAGACGGTGTCGACGCCGACGTGCAGACCCAACAGGTGACCGCCGGCCACCCCCAGCTCGCGCAGCCAGGACACCTCCGCGGCGTGGTCGCCGCCGAGCGGGAACTGCCCGTCGTACGCGTCGAACCGGCGTTCGCGCAGCGCCGCGCGGGCGGCACCCGCCTCGTCGTACCGTGCCGTGAGCGCCGGTGCGTCGCCGGCGCGCAGCGCGGCGGTCAGGTCGTCCAGGAACGCGGTGACCTCGGCCAGCTCGCGCAGCACCCGCTGCCGGTTGCCGAGCAGCATGTTGGCGGTCCGACCGGCGGGGGTGCCGGCGACCCGGGTGCCGTCGGAGAAGCTGCCGGCGGCGAGCGCGAGTACCGCGTCGCGCAGCGGCGCGCGCTGCACGGCGCCGGCAAGCGCGCCGGCCAGCAGGTGCGGCACGTGGGAGGCGAGCGCGGCGGCCGAGTCGTGCTCCGCCGCCGACATCGGCACCACCCGGGCCCCGAAGAGGTCCACAAGCAGCTCGGCCAGCCAGCGGAACGCGGCCGTGGCCGGCCCGGGGGCGGGACAGAGCACCCAGGCGGCGCCGCTGAGCAGCTCCGGCCCGGCCGCCGGCAGACCCGCCCGGTCGGTGCCGGCCATCGGGTGCCCGGGTACGAACCGGTGCGTCAGCCCGTGCGCGGCGGCGAACGCCGCCACCTCCTCCTTGGTGCTACCCACGTCGGTCAGCACACAACGCTCGCCGGTCATCGCCGCCACGTCGAGCAGCGTCGCCGGCAGGGTGGGCAGCGGACCGCAGAGGAAGACCACGTCCCGGTCGGCCACCGCTTCGACCAGCCGGTCCGGAGCGGGTACGCCCATCCGGCGGGCCTCCCGCCGGGTGTGCTCGTCGGGATCCCAGCCGGTCACGTCGACGCCCGCGGCGTGCAGTCGGAGCAGCACCGAGCCACCGATCAGGCCGGTGCCGACCACCGCCGCCCGCACACCGAGCCGGTCCACCATCCGCGCACCTCGACGTTCCTGCTGGGGTGTGGGGCCGACGCGGCCCCGACCAGGTCGGGCCGAGGATATCGTCCGGGCCCCGCCCGGACGCCGGTCAGTCCTCGGCGGCGACGCGTCGTCCTCTCACCCCGTGACGATCCGCAAGATCGTAAATCTTGACGAGGCCGTCCGGAAGGGGCTTGTCCGCCTCAGATCAGCGTCGTACGGCCGCTCCGCCGCCCGACCGCCCGGACGTGCGGTCAGTCCCGCGCGAGGCGCGCCGCGACGCCGGCGATGTGCTCGTCGGACTCGGTGAGGGCCGCCCGTACGTGTTGTTGACCGCCGGGACCGTAGAAGGCGCCCGCGGCGACCAGGATGCCGCGCCGCGCCAACCAGTCGACGGTCTGCCAGCAGTCCTCACCTCGGGTCAGCCAGAGGTAGAGGCCCGCCTCGGAGTGCTCGACGGTGAACCCGGCGCCTGTGAACGCGGCGGCCAGCACCTCCCGGCGGGCGCGGTAGCGCTCCCGCTGCTCCTCGGCGTGTCGCTCGTCCTCAAGTGCCGCCACCATGGCCGCCTGCACCGGCGCGGGCACGATCATGCCCGCGTGCTTGCGCACCTTGAGCAGCTCGGCGACGAGCGCCGGGTCACCGGCGACGAACCCGGCCCGGTAGCCGGCGAGATTGGATCGCTTGGACAGCGAGTGCACGGCGAGGATCCCGGCATAGCTGCCCCCGCTGACCTGCGGCGACAGCACCGAAACCGGCTCGGCCGACCAGCCGAGCGGCAGATAGCACTCGTCGCTGGCGACCACCGCGCCGCGTTCCCGAGCCCAGTCGACCACCTTGCGCAGGTGCGCCGCGGGCAGCACCCGGCCGGTCGGGTTGCCAGGCGAGTTGACCCAGACCAACCGGACCCGCGAGGTCGGCCCGACCGCGGTGAGCGAGTCGGCGCGGACGACAGTCGCGCCGGCCAACCGGGCGCCGTCCTCGTAGGTGGGGTACGCGATCGACGGCACCACCACCACGTCACCCGGGCCGATGCCGAGCAGGGTCGGCAGCCAGGCGACCAGCTCCTTCGAGCCGATCGTCGGCAGCACGCCGAGACCGTCGACCCCGGCGCCACAGGCCCGGGACACCCACGCCGCGATCGCGGCCCGCAACGCGGGGGTGCCGGCGGTCAGCGGGTAACCGGGAGCATCGGACGCGTCAGCCAACGCCCGCCGGATCACCTCGGGCACCGGGTCGACAGGCGTACCCATGGAGAGGTTGATCAGGCCCTCCGGATGCGCCGCGGCCAGGGTGGCCGCGGCGTCCAGGGTGTCCCAGGTGAACTCGGGCAGCCGCGACGAGACCGGCGCGGGCCGGTTCAGTGGCCCTCGCCGCGCGGCGGCTGCGCGGCGACGAAGGTGGCGTCCTTCTCCACCTTGCCGATCTTCGAGGCACCGCCGGGCGAGCCCAGCTCCTCGAAGAACTCGTAGTTGGCGCCGGTGTAGTCCTTCCACTGCTCGGGGACGTCGTCCTCGTAGAAGATCGCCTCCACCGGGCAGACAGGCTCACAGGCACCACAGTCGACGCACTCGTCGGGGTGGATGTAGAGCATCCGATTGCCCTCGTAAATGCAGTCGACCGGGCACTCCTCGATGCATGCCTTGTCGAGCACATCCACGCACGGCTCGGCGATGATGTAGGTCACCGGTCTTCTCCTCCGCAAGACACGCCGCGATCACCCGCGACGGTAAGAGCCTAGTATCTCGCCGGGGAGGGGGTCGATCGTGCTCCGACAGCAGGATGTGGGACACCGAATCGTAGTCCGCCGGATTGTGGGGATTCGGGAGGGCCGCCCGCTCTTCTCCGACGCTCTCGGCGAGCTGGTCGAGCTGAGCGAGACTCATCTCACGCTCTCCACCGCGCAGGGCCACCTACGCGTACCGGTGGCGCAGGTCCACCGCGCCAAGCGGGTGCCACCCACCCGCCGGCCAACCGCCGCAGCGGTCGTGGCGTTGGAACGGGCCGCCGACGAGGCCTGGCCGGCACTCACACGGGGCCAGCTCGGCGACTGGCTGCTCCGCTCGGCGGAAGGCTGGAGCGGGCGGGCCAACTCGGCGCTGCCGATCGGCGACCCCGACCGACCGCTGCCCGCCGCCGTGGACGCGGTCGAACGCTGGTACGCCGAACAGGGCCAGCCTCCGATCATCAACACACCCCTGCCACTCGCCGCCCCGGTCGGGGCCGAGTTGGACGCCCGCGGCTGGGCCGCCCGCCCGCCGGTCCTGGTGCAGACCAGGCCGCTCCCGCTACGACCGCCAACGACCAACGGAGCCACGCCGACCAACACCGCACCGGTTACCCGACCAACCACCACCGACCAGACCGGCGCGGCTACCGACGGACTGGCCGGCGCGAATGCCGCCGACGGGCAGACCGGCGCGGCTGCCCCCGACGGACAGACCGGCGCGGTTGCCATCGACGGACAGACCGGCGCGGCTGCCGCCGACGGACAAGCCGGCGCGGTAGCCATCGACGGGCGGGCTGGTACGGGTGTCGTCGACGGACAGGCCGGCGCGTGGAGCAATGCGGTCGTTGAGCTGGCCAGCGCGCCGAGCGCGGGGTGGCTGGCCATCGCCGCTGGCCGCAAGGGCGGCCTGCCGGAGGCCGCCCGGCACGTGCTCACCGCCGTGGACCAGGTCCGTTTCGCCCACGTGTACGTCGACGGCACGCTGGTGGCGATCGGCCGGGGCACGGTGACCGGTCAGGGGCGCTGGTTGGGCCTCAGCCTCATTGAGGTGTTACCGGCGGCCCGCCGTCAAGGGCTGGCCGGCCGTGTGATCCACGAGTTGGCCGACTGGGGCGTATCCACTGGCGCGACGCACGCGTTCCTCCAGGTCGAGCAACACAACACGGCGGCGGTGGCGCTCTACCAGCGACTCGGCTTCACCACGCACCACACCTACCTGACCCGAGTCGCCCCAAACTGACCCGAACCGCCCAGCAGAGGCAAACCCGCCCACGAGCCCACGAGGCCACCCGCCCACGAGCCCACCCGGCCACCCGGCCACCCGGCCACCCGGCCACCCGGCCACCCGGCCACCCGGCCACCCGGCCACCCGGCCACCCGGCCACGACGATCATGAGGTTATTGCCGTCCAGCGCGGCGTGTCGCGCCGCTAACTCCATGATCACCGGGATCGGGGTTGCGCATGGCGAACCAGGCACGCGTGGCGCCGGGGCACGCGCGGCGGGTCGGGCACAGTGATCGACTCGCCTTCCGGGAAGTCGCGACCTCCGACTGCCCGGGACGGCCCAACTTCACGAAAGCCGAGTTGATCAACAGGAAATCGGGGTATCCGCACGCCCGGGACAGCCCGACTTCATGAAATCCGAGTTGATCAAGGCGCGAGCCCGGAACCGCGAACCGGACACCGCGAACCGGACACCGCCAACCCGACACCGCGAGCCCGAACCCGCGAGCCCGACAGCGTGAGCGGGTTAGCGACGGACGACGCGGCGGGGTTTGGCGGCTTTGACCTCGGCGTACCGCTTGAGTTGCCACGAGCGGTAGTCACGCCCCAGCGCGGTGAGCACCAGGTAGCCGATCAGCACCCCGGCGCCGGAGGCGAGCAGGTACAGCCAGAGCTGGGCGAAGAACGTCGGCGCGCCGCCAGCGAACGGGTTGTGGCCGATCAGCAGCGGCCCGACCAGGACTGTCAACAGCATCGCGGCCAGCACCACGAGGGCCATGTCGGCCGCCCAGTCCGCCAGTGGCCGGCGACGACCCCAGCGGAAGGCGACCACGGCCAGGGTCAGCCCGATCACCGCGAACATCGCCAACGACACCCGGTCGGCGGCGGTGTCGTCCTCCTCGAAGCCGAACCGGATGATCAGCCGGGCGACCACGTTGACCGCGAACAACGCTGCCACGAGCACCGCGATGTCGCGCCACCGTCTGTCCATCACCGGACCTCCTGCCGTACGCCCCGTCGCGGGGCTCATATCCCTGGCTGGAATATCTACCACCCTTACCTGGGTGGCGTCATCAGCCCGAGCGTGGCCGGCGGAGCGAGGATCTGTCGGAAGCCCATCACCGCGAAGGTCATCGCACCGGCCACGATCATGGCCAGGCCGACCCAGTTGTCGCCGGCCAGCAACAGGTCACCCTCGTTGGTACGGATCGCGGCCACCGCCATCAGCGCGAACCATGGCACCGCCGGCAGCGCCACCGCCCACCTGCGGCCGACCGCCTCGTGCGCGAACCAGCTCAGCACGATGTTGGCACCGACGGCGAGGAGCGCCGAGACACCGATCAGCTGCCCGCCGACGCGGACCGTGGCGAGCAGCAACTCCAGCACCCCGCTCAGCACTCCGGCGACCACCACGACGACCGCGCCGGCCAGCCGCAGGCCCAGGTCGAGCAGTCGCGGCGGTGGCCCCGCCGGGGGCGGGGCATCCTCGTCGTCCAGAACCGTCATCGACGCGGGCAGGGTCACCGAAGACCCGCCGCCGCGACCGAGGACCGGTCCGGCGCGGCCCCGACCGACGACCCGTCCGAAGCGGCCCCAACCGACGACCCGCCCGAGGCGACCCCGCCCGAGGCAACCCCGACCGAGGCAACACCGCCCGAAGCGACCCCAACCGAACCGACCCCAACCGAACCGACCCCGACCGACGACTGGTCCGAAGCGCTCTCCTCGGCAAGCCCGGCGAAGAGGTCGTCCTCCCAGCCATACGGCCCGGAACCCGGGCCCTTCTCGCCGACCGCGAGGGTGAAGAACTCCACGCCCATGAACTCGCCGCCGAAGTTGCCGGCGATCGAGTAGAGCCACGAGGTGGCCGGGATCTGGGTGGCGTGCGCCCGCATCGCGGCTTCCTTGGCCGTGTGCTGGTCGGTGCCGTCGATCCGGGCGGCGATCTGGGCGTCCGGGGTGCCGAAGGGCAGGTCGGCGATGTCGGCGATGCCGCCGAACGGGTTGTCGGAGGACTCGGCGAAATGCGCCATGCCGGCCTCCAGGACGCTGAGCGGCAAGGCGGTCCAGTACACCTTCAGCGGGGCGCAGCCCTCGGCGGCGGCCAGCTCGACAGCGCGCATCGCGACCCGGTGGGCCTGGATGTGGTCGGGGTGGCCGTAGAAGCCGTTCGGGTCGTACGTGATCAGCACCTGCGGGCGTACCTCCCGCATGATCTCCACCAGGTGCCCGGCGGCCTCGTCGAGGTCGGCCTGCCAGAAGGCGCGGGGGTGGTCGTTGGTGGCGAGACCCATCATCCCCGAGTCGCGGTAACGGCCGGCCCCGCCCAGGAAGCGGTGGTCACTGACGCCGAGCGCGGCGCACGCGGCGGCCAGCTCGGCGATCCGGTAACCGCCGAGTTGGTCGGCCTCGGCGGCGGCGAGCTGGGCCAGCGCCGGTACGTGGATCTCGCCCTCCTCACCGAGGGTGCAGGTCACAAGCGTGACGTGGGCCCCGTCGGCGGCGTAGTGGGCCATCGTCGAGCCGGTGCCGATCGACTCGTCGTCGGGGTGCGCGTGGACCAGCAGCAGGCGGCGGTCGGGCAGCATCGTCACGACGGTCACTCTAACCGGCGGTCAGGTCCCGCTGGCGTTGACGCGTCCGCCCAGGTCGGCCACATCACCCCCCGTACCGCTCTACGATTTGGTCTGTGGACTTTCCGGAGCTGGCCGCCCGCACCCGCCGGTTCAGCCACGGCGCGCCGCGCGCTGTCTCCGTGGCCGACGACGGCTCCCGGGTGATCTTCCTACGCTCGGCCGGGCCGGAGGATCCGGCGGATGCGCTCTGGCTGTTGGACGTGGCCACCGCCGAGGAGCGCCTGGTCGCGGACCCGGCGACCCTGCTGGGCGAGGGCGGGGACGTGCGGTCCCTCTCCCCTGGCGAACGCGCGCTGCGTGAGCGGTTACGGCTCAGCGCCGCGGGCATCGGCTCGTACGCGCTGGACGCCGCCGGGCGGATCGCGGTGTTCGCGCTGGCCGGGCGGTTGTTCCGGGCCGACCTGGTGCACGGCGACGTGGTGGAGGTGGCCACTGTCGGCCCGGTGCTGGATCCACGTCCGGACCCGACCGGGCAGCGGCTGGCGTACGTGACCGACGCGGGCGAGGGTGTGCGTCGGGGCGAGCTGCGGGTGATCGAGGCCGACGGCGCCGACACCCTGCTGGCCGGCGAGGACGCCGGGGTGAGCTGGGGGCTGGCCGAGCACATCGCGGCGGAGGAGTTCGGCAGGTTCCGGGGCTACTGGTGGGCGCCGGACGGGCGCTCGGTGCTCGCCGCCCGGGTCGACGAGTCCCGCCTGGACCGCTGGCACCTGCACGACCCGGCCGAGCCGGCCAGTCCGCCGACCGCCGTGGCGTACCCCCGGGCTGGTGGGCCGAACGCGGAGGTCAGCCTGCACCTGCTGGACCTCGACGACGGCTGGGTCGACGTGCACTGGGACCGGGAGACCTACCCGTACCTGACCGCGGTGAGCTGGGTCGAGGGCAGCCCGCTGATCACCGTCCTGCGCCGCTCGCAGCAGCACGGGCTGGTGCTCGCGGTGGACCCCCGCACGGGTGAGACGCAGGTGCACGCGGAGTTGGCCGATCCGCGCTGGGTCGAGCCGATCGCCGGCACCCCGGCGCACCTGCCGGACGGCCGGGTGCTGGTCGGCGGGGAGCTGGCACACGACGGGTACGACGCGCGGTGCCTGTTCGCGGACGGCACCCTGCTCACTCCGCCGTCGCTGTACGTACGGCGGGTCGTGGGTCGGCTGCCGGCCAGCTCCGGTCCGGCCGACCTGCTGGTCGAGGCCAGCGACGGTGAGCCGAGCGAGCGGCACCTGTTCCGGGTCCGCACCACGATCGGTGGTGGGGTGGACGCGCGCCGGATCACCACCGACTCGGGTTGGCACACCGCCGCCGTGGGCGGCGACGTGCTGGCCGTCGGGGTCGCGTCACTGGACCACGCGGGGGTGCGGTGGACGGTGCGGCGCGGCGACCAGGAGCTGGCCGAGTTGCGGTCGCTGGCCGCGACCCCTCCGTACTCTCCGCTGCCGTTGCTGGAGCGGGTGACCGATCGGCGGCTGCCGGCGGCGGTGCTCTACCCGGACCACCACGTGACGGGCCGGCGGCTGCCGGTGCTGCTGGACATCTACGGCGGGCCGGGGCACCAGGAGGTCGTGGCGGCGCGGGCGGCCTGGTTGGAACGGCAGTGGTGGGCCGATGCCGGGTTCGCGGTGGTCACCATCGACAACCGGGGTACGCCGGGAGTGGCACCGTCGTTCGAGAAGGCGATCCACCGGCGGATGGCCGACGTGACCCTGACCGACCAGATCGACGCCCTGACCGCGCTCGCCGGCAAGCACCCCGACCTGGACATGGGGCGGGTGGGGATTCGTGGCTGGTCGTTCGGCGGGTGGCTGGCCGGGTTGGCGGTGTTGCGTCACCCGGAGCTGTTCCGGTGCGGGATCGCGGGCGCGCCGGTGACCGACTGGACGCTGTACGACACCGCGTACACCGAGCGTTATCTGGGGTTGCCGGAGGACGGCATGGACGTCTACGCGCACCACTCACTTGTCGAGTTGGCCGCCGAGCCGGTCACCGGCCCCGACCAGGCCCGCCCGTTGCTGCTGGTGCACGGCCTGGCCGACGACAACGTGGTGGCCGCGCACACGCTGCGGCTCTCCGCGGCCCTGCTGAGCACCGGTCGCCCGCACGCGGTCCTGCCGCTGACCGGCGCCACCCACATGGCCGCGAACGGCACCGCCGAGCGACTGCTCCCCCTGGAACTCGACTTCCTCCGTACCCATCTGCTGTGAAAGCGCTGTTGGATAAGTGATTTCGGCACGTCGGGCACTCTGCCGATGCCATGCTGACCGAAGCGGGACCCGGCACGGAGATCGCCCGGGCGGCACCGTTTTCGCTTCATTCCGAAAGGACTCCACAATGGTGGGCATTGCGCAGAAACCCTCGGTCGCCGCCGTGCAGGAAGGCGAATTTCCGGTCACGCACTTTCGGACGGCGACAGTCAACGGGATCGATATCTTCTATCGGGAGGCCGGACCGGTAGACGGCCCAGCGGTCCTGCTGCTGCACGGATTTCCCACGGCGTCATCGCAGTTTCGTCATCTGATCCCCCTGCTCGCGGACCGGTACCGGGTGATCGCCCCGGATTTCCCGGGTTTCGGCCACAGCGCCAGTCCGGACCGGTCGTCGTTCGACTACACGTTCGCCAACTTCGCCAACCTCATGGAAGGCCTGCTCGGCCAACTCGGCGTGGATCGCTACGCGCTCTACTGCTTCGACTACGGCGCGCCGACCGGCTACCGGCTGGCCCTCAAGGGCCCCGACCGGGTCAGCGCGCTCATCGTGCAGAACGGCAACGCGTACGAGGAGGGCCTGAGTGCGTTCTGGGATCCGATCAAGGCCTACTGGGCGGAGAAGACCGACGAGCGCCGCCAGGCCATCGCGTTCATCCTCAGCTCCGACACGGTCAAGCAGCAGTACACGGCGGGGGTGCAGGACGTCAGTCGGCTCGACCCCGACCGGTGGGACCACGACGACATGCAGCTCGCTCGCCCCGGCAACGCGGACATCCAGCTGGATCTGTTCTACGACTACGGCAGCAACGTCACGTTGTACCCGGAGTTCCATGCCTTCTTCCGTGACCACCAGCCGCCGACGCTGATCGTCTGGGGCAAGAACGACCCGGTCTTCCCGGCCGCTGGCGCCCACCCCTATCGCAAGGACCTGCCGTCGGCCGAGTTCCACCTGCTCGACACCGGCCACTTCCTGCTGGAAGACAAGCTCGACGTCGCCGCGCCGATGATCCGCGACTTCCTCGACCGCTCCATCGGTCGTTCCTGAACGCGGGGACGGCTCGGCCAGCGCCGTCACCGGGGCGGGGACAATGCGGCAATGTCAGATTTTACGAAGCCCTTCGGTTACCGCCTGATCACCGGACCCGATGATGCCGAATTCTGCGCCCGTGTCAGCGCGCTTCTCGATCAGGGCTATCGACTGCATGGTTCACCGGCGCTGACCTTCGACGGCGACCGCGTCATCGCCGCGCAAGCGGTGGTGCTGCCGCACCCGGTCGATCCCGAGGCGGCCACGGACGACGCCAGGTAGGGGCGCGGTGGCACCAGCCACTGTCACCAACGCTCCACGAGGTGTTCCCGACCCTGCGGCGGATCGTACGGTTCAGGCCAGTAGTCGATGATCTTGTCAATCAGCCCCTGCTCGGACATCTCCAGCCAGACGCACGCGTCCTGTTGCTCGTCGCCGACGCGGACGTCGAGCAACAGGGCGGCGGACCGACGCCGCAAGGTCGTGTCGCGTCAGCGAAACGACTCGACGTTGCGCGCGGCCCAGGCGGCGAAGGGGCGTGGCGGTCGGCCCAGGACCTCCGACACGTCCGGGCTGATCCGCTGCTCCCGTGCGGTCGGCGCACCGATGATCGCCAGCGTTCCCTCGACCACCGGTGGTGGCATGAATCGCAGCAGCTGTTCGCGGGCCTCGTCGGGCGTCTGCTCGACGAAACTGATGGGTTCGCCGAGCGCGGTGGCGAGATCGGCAACCCGTTCCCGTGGCGTGCTCAGCGCCGGACCGGTCAGCTCATACGTGCGACCGACGTGGGCGCCGTCGCGGATGGCGACAGCCGCCACCTCGGCGATGTCGTCCGGATCGATCACCGGCAGACCGACCTCGCCGAACGGTGCGGCCACCGACCGTCCATCGCGGACTGATTCGGCCCAACCGAGGGCGTTGGAGGCGAAGCCGCCGGGGCGCAGGATCGTCCAGTCGAGGCCGGAGCGGCGTACCTGCTCCTCGATGGCGTGCAGGGGCGCGTGCGACGCCGTGCCGGGCCTGGTGCCGACCGCCTGCGAGGATTGCAGCACGATGCGCTTCACGCCGGCGTCCGTGGTGACCCGCAGGATCTCGGGCACGTCGAGATGCGCTCCGGCACCCTCCACGAGCAGGAACAACGCCTCGGCGCCAGCGAGCGCCGGCCGCAGGCTCTCCGGCCGCTCCAGGTCCGCGCGATGGTGGCGAACCCCGTCCGGTACGACGACCGGGCGTCGCGCGCGGGACACCGCCGTCGCCGCGGCACCCGACGCGGCGAGGATGGACAAGAGCGTCCGACCGACATTCCCGGTGGCGCCTGTCACGACGAACATGTCTGAACCTCCAAGTCGACCGCGCCGTCCACGCGGTTGGAGGAGACGTTAGTAGCGCCGATATAGTAGGTACCTAGAGGATAGGTACGGCTCTATGACGGAGGCCACATGCAACGGTCAGCCAACCCCGAGCTGGCCTGCCCGGTCGCGCCGGTGGTCGACATCGTGTTCAGTCGATGGACCACACCCATTCTGTGGGCCCTGCACGAGTACGGGCGGCAGCGCTTCGTGGAGCTGGAGCGCCGACTGACAAGCATCACACCGAAGGTGCTCACGCAACGGCTACGCCAACTCGAACGCGACGGGCTGGTGGCACGCACCTACTACGCCGAGGTGCCACCCCGGGTCGAATACGAGATCACCGAGCTGGGCGCCAGCCTCGGTCCGCTCTTCGCGCACCTGACCACCTGGGCCGACGCCCACCTCGGCGAGGTGGAGCGCGCACGGCACGCCTACGACGCCGACCGGTGAGGCACCACGCGTACACCGTCGACGGCAGTTGCTGAGCCGCCAGCCATCGGGCGAGGGTTCGTTCGGGGAAGTACCGTCGGGGCTCGCGGTATCCGGCTGTACGGCTGCCACATGTTCGGCTACCCACGCGTCCCGGTCGATCAGCTCAAGCTCCGAGAAGGAGAGGCTGGCCAGGTGCACCTGCGCGCCGGCGCGCCACAAGGCGAACGCCAGGGGTAGTCCCGCGTACACGTCGAAGCCCCCGCCCGCTCCGGCGATCAGGATGCTCCGCGCCGGAGCCAGCGCGGCAAACAGTGGCGGAACGGCCAGCGAGAACGCACCGGAGTCGGCCGACAGCGCGGCAGGGGTGATCACCGCACAATGATCACCGACGGCGGAGGCGTACCTCAACTTCTCTCCCGACAGGGGCCTTCCTTGGTGACTACCCGACCTCGAATCGACCGCGTTCTGGTCAGACGGCTGATCGTGACGCAGTTCCCACAGTGGGCCGGGCTGCCGCTGCACCTGGTCGAGCCGGGTGGGTCCGACCACGTCATCCATCGGCTCGGCGAGGCACTCGCGGTCCGGTTGCCCCGGCACGCTGGCGCCGTCAGTCAGGCCGAGAAGGAGTATCGGTGGCTGCCCCGGCTGGCCCCGCACCTTCCGCTGGCCATCCCGCAACCGGTCGCGGGTGGCCGCACAGACCACCCGGCAGATCGGGGAAGCGCTCATCGGTTGATGGGTTCGCGGCCGATCACACCGCACGTGATACGGCCGACGGGGCGCTTCGGGGCAGTCAGATCGGTGCTGAGGTCGGTAGGGTGCCGTCGATGGGGTGCCGGCCATTCCCGGACGCGGTCCTCGGCACGTCCAGGTGACCTCCACCAATTCGAAGGAAGCCCGGCATGAGTAGCCCCCGCGAAACCTTCCTCCGGCTGGTGAACGGCGTCTGCGACGGTCCGTACGACGACCTGGCTGACCTGTACGCCGAACAGACCCACGTCACGCATCCGTTCCACCCGCTCAACCCGCCTCCGCTGCGCAGCCGCGCTGAGCTGCACGAGCACTTCACCGCGCCGCCCCCGGTCGCCCGGACCCTGAACCGTAAACCGGTCGACGTGACGATTCATGAAACCGCCGACCCGGAGGTGATCGTCGCCGAGTTCGCCTATCAGGGGCGGGTCGACGAGACAGGTGAGGCGTTCACGGTGCCGTGCGTCTTCGTGATGCGCATCCGCGACGGGCTCATCATCGAGTCGCGCGACTACATCGACCACATCTCCAGTGCCCGGGCCTGGGGTCAACTCGACAGTCTGCTGACCGCGCTTCGTCCGCAGGAGAGCACCACAGTCGAAGGCGCAGCCCAGCCCTGAGCCACGGCCGGCTACGGCGTCCAGTCGCGCCGGAGCAGACCGTAGATCACCAGGTCTTTGAAGCCGTCGCCGTCGTACTCGCGCTCCCGCTGGGTGCCTTCGTGCGTGAAGCCGCAGGTCTCCGCGGTCCGCCGCATGGCGGTGTTGCTGGCCAGCGTCTCCAGTTCCAGGCGGCGGAGGTTGCGGTTGCGGAAGCCGTACCGGCAGAGCAGCCGGATCACCTCCGCCCCGTACCCCTGGCCACGGGCCTCGGCGACCAGCGAGATGCCGAGGTGGCCGTACTGATTGAACGGGTTGATCCCCCACAGCGCGCCGCCACCGAGGAACGTGCCGTCGGCCGTGGTTTCGGCAAGCAGCGACACCGGGGCCTGGCCGTCGGGCGGCTCGGTGACCTGCTTCTCCAGTCGCGCCCGGACCTGGCCGACGTGGCGCGGCAGGAACGGCTCGCCGTAGGTGATCAGGTGCATCTCGGGATCGCCGTACAGGCGGAGCATGTTCGGCGCGTCGTCTGGCGTGGGCGGGCGCAGTCGGACCCGGTCGGTGGCGAACATGCCGCGACGCTAACAGCCAGCCTGGAGATCCACGACCCGGTATACCTGCTCACAGCACCCCGAGGCCGATGGCGAGTTGGGTGATCATCGGCGGGGCGTCCGAGTCGCGGGCGACCTGGGCCACCACGTCCCGGGCGGCTGGCCGGTGGCGGATCTCGGCGGGCGCGATGCTCTCAGCCCGCAACAGGACCCGGGCAGCGTTGGCGGGGTCGTCCGCTATCGAGTCAGGGCCGGTACGCCTCGTACACCTCACGGAATGCTGCCGCTTCCGCCGTTCCGGTGTGCTCGACTCCTCGGAGCACCTCCCGCACCCGCCACCAGTTCGAGGACACCACCCGCCCCGACCGGACCGCGTCGGCGGCCACGGCACCGGCCTCATCCGGCTGGTCGGCAGCCAACAGCGCCATGGCGAGATCGAGACGGGCGGAAGCAGAGCGCCGTGGTCGATCCCCGCCATCGCCGCGCGGGTCCAACTCCGCCAAGACGGTCCGGGCGACCTGCTCGGCGGCCGGGTCGCCCGCCCACGACAGCGTGGTCGCCGTGTACGCCAACGCCTTCGTCGGGTCGTACCGGTAGTGGTGCTCGGCCCGCTCCGGCACCGGCAGGTTCGCCGTCAACCGATCCAAACGATCAAGCGCCTCACGGGTCCGCCGAACGTCGGCCAACCGCGCCCACACCCGCGCCTCCTGAGCGTCGCCCGCAGCACCGTCAGCCAACCACCGGCGACGACGAGCCGTCGGCGCTGCGCCAGTGTCCCGCGGCCGTCGAGCAGCCGCCCCACGTAGGCCAACTGGCGACGCACCAGCGGCAGCAGGTCAACCGGCCGCATGAGCGCGTACGCGCTTGCCAGGTCATCCACCCCCGCCTCGATCCGAGCGAGCGTGTCGGCGCTGACATCGCTGAGCCGCACCCGAGCCAGCAACTCCCCGGCCTCGGTGTCATGGTCGACGGGCTCGTCCACCAGACGGGCGAGCGTCCCGCCGGCCCGCAACACGTCGTCGAGGTGGCCCGCCGTTTCGGGGGTGGGGGCCTTCGCACCGGTCTCCAGATCGTGCAGGTGGCTCTTACCCCGGTGGGCGAGCTGACCCAGTGCCCGCAACGACAGCCCACGTTCGGCCCGAAGCGCACGCAGTTGGGCACCGAAGCGCGGATCGACATGCGACACGACGACGCCCCCAATCGAGAGGCAGGACGGTCAGACCGGATCCGCGGACCACTGCTACGGACAGTACATCGAGCAAACACGGCACCCATCCGGGCTGGACGCTCTCGTTGCCGCCGCCGCAAGTCGTTCGCGGGATGCTTCGACGTCCAAGGCCCCGGGAAGAATGGCCCTGGTCGCCCGAGCACTGCGCCACCACAGAGCACCACCAACAGCCAGCCGGCGAGCAGGCGCGTCGACACGGCCATCCTGGCCTGGTTCCCGGGACCGAGTCGGCGGTGTTCGTACAGCCGGGCGGCAACTACCGCCAGCACAGCCACCACATCAGCAGAATCGGCCCCACCGTGAACATCATCAGCCGCACCGATTGATCATGCCAGCGCGTTACGAGCTGAGTCAGACGCCGACTCTCGGGGTCCCCCACAGAGACAGGCAGAACGGATGCCCGGCCGGGTCGGCGTACACGTAGCAGTGGTCTGCGTTGGGCTGATGCGCGAATCGGGTAGCACCGGCCGCCAGCACACGCGCTCCGGTCGCCTCCAGGTCGTCGACGAAGAACTCGAGGTGCATCTGCATCCCCACCTCGCCATCCGGCCAGGTGGGTGTCCGGTAGTCGTCGACCTGCTGGAACCCGATGTCACCGTTCGGCCCTTCGACGAGCGCCCAGCACTCGTCACCATTCGCGACCCCGCCGGTGATCTCGGCGTAGAACCGTGCGAGCGCGATGGCGTCGGGCGCGTTGACGGTCGTCAGGCTGAGCCTGATCAGGTCCGACATCAGCCGATCCCAATCCGCTGGTACGTCGGCGTGAGTTCTTCCCAACGTTCCTTCCAGTCGGGCGCTTGGGCGTCGGAACCCCAGCCCTCGGGGTGGACCGGGCCGTCGACCTCCAGCGACCGACCGAGATCCTCCAGGTGGACCCGCCAACCAGAGGCGTGGAACGGGAGACTCCCAATCGGCAGGCCGCGCTCCTCAACCAGCAGCCGGGTCTTGGAGCCCTCCTCGGTCAGCCACGCCTCGATCTGCCCCTCGTCGTCCGTACCCGGCTTCGTCGTCAGCAGCAGGTGGTGGGGCGCGTCGCACACCTCGATGCGCGCCGGACCGGTCCAGCTGCTCGTGAAGACTGCCTGGATCGTGCCGCCGACCCGCATGTCGCCGTCGACCCGGGCCATCCAGCGGGCCAGCCGCTCGGGCGTCGTACACGCCTGCCAGAGGTCGCCGATATCCGTGTCGTAAAGGTTCTCGACCCGGACTGCTCCGCGGGTCTCGTCGAGCTTTCGCGTCGTCGCGGTCGTCGTCATCGTCGCGCCTTCTTTCCTCGTGCGACCTCGGTATGAAGAGCGTCGAGCCGGTTCTCCCAGAGCCGGCGGTACTCTCCCAGCCACTCGTCGACCTCGACGAGCGCCTCCGGGCGGAGCGTGTAGATCCGGCGTTGCGCGTCCTGGCGTACGTCGACCAGCCCGGCTTCCCGCAGAACCCGGAGATGCCGGGAGACGCCCGGGCGGGCGATCGGGAGAGCCTCGGCCAGCTCTCCCGCACTCGCCGGGCGCTCGCGGAGAATATCGAGAACCGTGCGTCGACTCTCGTCTGCCAGCGCATGCAACACGGCGTCCATGGCGTCAACGTAACCCGCCGGGTACGTATCCACAAGGTTACGTTCAATCCGTGAAGGGGTGTCTCGTCGTGTCCAGCAGAGACAGAAGGGTCCCCTCCCGACGACGCTGTCGGGAGGGGACCCTTGCCTGCGGTGCGGGTTACGGCTTGACGTACGCGTTCACGAACGACGGGTAGCCGAAGACGCTGGAGATGAAGATCCCGCCGGCCTTGGAGCCGTGCACGTTGTAGGCCACGTCGACGAAGAGCGGCACCACCGGCGCGTGCTCCTTCATGATCCGCTCGTCGAGCTTGGCCCACTCCGGGCCCTGGTCGGCGGCGGGCATGGCCTGGATGCGGTCCATCTCGGTGTTGATCGTCGGGTCGTTGAAGTAGGACTGGTTGCTGTTGCCCTCGGCCTTGATGGTGCGGCCGTCGTAGAGCACCGGCAGGATCGACGCCCCGCTCGGCCAATCCGCCGCCCAGTTACCGATGTAGAGGTCCCAGGGGTTGTCCTTCTTCTTGATCTCGTCGAGCTTCGCGTCGTCGGAGATGTTCCGCAGCGTGATCTTGAAGCCGGCGCGCTCCAGGTTGGCCTTGAGCTGCGCGCCCTGCTGCTGCTCGGTCGAGTTGTCGGCGACACCGAGGACCAGCTCCGGCGTCTTGCCGCCGAGCAGTTCCTTTGCCTTGTCGACGTTGCCGTTGGCCCCCGCCGGGTACGCGTCGTACGCCTTGTAGCCGATGGTGGCCGACGGCATCAGCGTGGTCAGCGGCGCGGCGACGGTCTGTCCGCCCATCGCCTTGATGAAGCCCTCGCGGTCGATGGCGTAGTTGAGCGCCTGGCGGACCTTCAGGTCGGTGACCCGCTGGTTGTTGATGACGAGCTGGTTGGCGCTCGGGGTCGGCGAGAGGATCGTCCGGGACTTGAGCGCGGTGTCCCCGGCCACCTTGGCGACAAGCGAGGCGGGCACGGTGTTGAAGGCGAGCGCGCTCTGGTCGGCGCCGTTGTCGGCGATCACCCGGTTGTTGGCGGCGTCCGCGGTCGGGCCGAAGCTCCAGACGAACTGGTCCGGGTACTGGTGCCGGACCGGGTCGGTCTTCGGGTCCCAGTTGGGGTTGCGGTCCAGGGTGAGCTGCACGCCGACCTGGTTCTTGGCGACCTTGTACGGTCCGGACGAGAACGGCTGCTTGTCCAGGTCGACGCCTGTGTCCTTGTCGGCGGGCAGCGGCGCGGTGGTCGGCAGCGAGACCGCGAACGGCAGGTCACAGCGGGGCTTGGCGAACTCGAAGCGCAGCGTCTTGGCGTCCGGCGTGCTCAGGCCGGGCGGCAGCGACGTCTTGTTCTTCTTGAAGTCCCACTTGGTGTCGAACTGCGGGGTGTCGGCCAGCCACTCCTGGATGTAGGTGGGGCCGCCGGAGAGGTCCGGGTCGAAGGACCTGGCGATGCCGTACGCGATCTCCTTGGCGGTGATCGGTCGGCCGTCCTCGAACTTCACCCCGTCCTTGACGGTGAATTCCCAGACCTTGCAGTCGTTGTTGACGTTCTTGCCCGGCGTCTCGGCCAGGTCGCCGACGAGGACCAGGCCGCCCTTGCCGTCGTCCTTCCAGGTGGTCAGGTAACGGGCGAAGAGCGGGTTGGTCATCAGACCGGCGAACGAGTACGTCCGCTGCGGGTCCAGGTGGGAGATCGGCGACTCCCGGATGATGGTGAAGGTGCCGCCCTTCGCGGCGCCGCTCACCTCGGCCGCCGGCCCCTGCGAGTCCTTGGGGTCGGTCGCGATGACCCCGGTCTGCTGCCGGTCGGTGTCCACGGTGGTGCCCTCGCCCGTGTTCTTCGAGCACGCACCCAATGCCACCACCAGAGCGATCGCGCCGCCCGCGGCGGCCACCACGCGTGGTCTCATGAATACCCCCTTCACCATGTGCCGTGCGTTTCGTCGGGGCGAGAACCGCCGACGTCCCGAGGATCGTAAGGAAGAAAAACTACAAGTTGTGTAACAGTTGTCGATAAATTTCGCCAGCAGCCACGCCCTGGACAGCGCCCTGGGCAGCGGCCGGGTCAGCGCAGCCGCACCCGGGGGTCGATGGCCGCGTAGAGCAGGTCCACGAGCACGTTCGCCAGCACCACGAAGACGGCCGCGATCAGCACGGTGGCCATGATGGTGGGCAGGTCGCCCGAGCGCACCGCGTCCACCGCCGTACGCCCCAACCCCTGGATGCCGAACGTCGTCTCGGTGATCACCGTGCCACCCAGCGCCCCGCCCACGTCCAGCCCCGCGATTGTCACCACCGGGGTGATCGCCGCGCGCAGCGCGTGCCTGCCGTACACAGTGGGTTTGGCCAGGCCCTTGGCCCGCGCGGTGCGGACGAAGTCCTCCGAGAGCGTCTCCAACATCTGCGCCCGGGACAGCCGGGCGTAGATGGCCGAGAAGAGGAAGGCCAGCGCCACCCAGGCGAGCACCAACCCGCTGGCCCACTTCGCCGGGTTGTCGAATATCGAGGTGTAACTGGGCACGGGCAGCAGCCGCAGGTTGTAGACGAAGACCAGCAACAGCACCGCGCCCACGAAGTAGAGCTGCAACGAGGCGCCGGTCAGCGAGAAGCCGATGGCCAGGCGGTCCAGCCAGGTGCCGCGCCGCAACGCGGAGACCATGCCGAGGCCGACCCCGAGCAGCAGCCAGAGGATCGCCGCCGGGATCACGATGCTCAGCGTCACCGGCAGCACCCGGGCGATGGTGTCCGAGACGGCCTCGTTGGTGACGTACGACCAGCCCAGGCAGGGCGCGTCACACCTGCCACCCTGGGCGCTGCCCAGGTCCCGACCGGTGACGATGCCCTTCATGTAACCGGCGTACTGGCTGATCAGGGGGTCGTTCAGGCCAAGGTCGTCGCGGACCCGCTCCAGCCGCTCCGGGTTGCAGTTCTTCGAGCAGATGCTGCTGACCGGGTCGCGCGGCAGGGCGAAGAACATCAGGAAGGTCAGCACGCTCACCGCGAACAGGGTCAGCGTGGCGGAGAAGAGCCGCTTGATCAGGAACCGTGACATGAGCCCACCCCTACCGGGACGACTTCGGGTCGAGCGCGTCCCGCAACGCGTCGCCGAAGAGGTTGAAGGCGAACACCAGCGCGAAGATCATGATGCCCGGGAAGAACACGTAGGCCGGGTCGGTCTGGAGGAAGTCCAGACTGTCGTAGATCATCCGGCCGAAGCTCGGCGTCTCGTCGCTGAGACCGACACCGATGAACGACAGCGCGGCCTCGCTGGTGATGAACTGCGGCACCGCCAGGGAGAACGACACCAGGATCGGCGCCCAGATGTTCGGCAGCAGTTGCCGGAAGAGCATGTGCCCCAGCCCGGCCCCGCTGGCCCGGGCCGCCTCCACGAACTCCCGCTCGCGCAGCGCGATCACCTGCCCGCGGACCAGCCGGGCCGTGCTGGTCCACCCGAAGATGGCGAACACCGCGATCAGCACGCCGATCCCGAAGGCGGACGACACCTGCCCCCGCTCACCGTAGAAGCGCAGCGTGACAGTGGGGGTGAGCGCCAGCGCGATGATCAGGAAGGGCATGGCCAGGGTCAGGTCGGTGATCCAGTTGATCACCGCGTCGAGCCAGCCGCCGAGGTAGCCGGCGAGCGCGCCCAGCACGACCCCGATCGTCGCGGTGATCAGCGCCGCCGCGAACGCGACGAACAGCGACGTCCGCAACCCGTAGATCAACCGGATGAAGATGTCCCGACCCAGGTTCGGCTCCAGGCCGAACCAGTGGTCCCCGGTGACGCCGCCGGCGTAGCCCAGTGGCATGCCGAAGCCGTCCAGCAGGTTCTGGAACTGCGTCCGCGGCCCGACGCCGTAGGCCATCTCGATCAGCGGGGCGGCCAACCCCAACAGCAGGAAGAAGACCAGGAGTACGCCGCTGACCACGGCCGTCCGGTCGCGACGCAGTCGCATCCAGGCGAGCTGACCGGGTGAGCGGCCGACGACGCCCTTCACGGCGGGCGTGTTCGCGTCCGGGTCGGACTCGATCTCGGCCAGCGCCACACCCTCCACCGGGGACAGGCTCACGGCGACACCTCCTCGACGACCTCCGCAGCCGACTCCGCCGACTCCGGAAAGTGACACGCGGTGGCCTGCCGGCCGCCGTCGCGCGGGACCAGCGCCGGCTCCTCGCTCGCGCAGATGTCCTGCGCCTTCCAGCAGCGGGTCCGGAAGCGGCAGCCCGACGGTGGATCGAGCGGGGTGGGCACGTCACCGGTCAGCCGAATCCGGCCCGCCGGCCCGAGCTGGGTGACGTCCGGGATCGCCGAGAGCAACGCCCGGGTGTACGGGTGCTGGGGGCGTTCGTAGATGTCCGCCCGGTCGCCGATCTCCACGATCCGACCCAGGTACATGACCGCGACCCGTTGGCTGAAGTGCCGGATCACGGCCAGGTCGTGCGCGATGAACACGAACGCCAGGCCCAGCTCCCGTTGCAGGTCACGCAGCAGGTTGACCACCTGCGCCTGGATCGAGACGTCAAGCGCACTCACCGGCTCGTCGGCGACGATCAGCTTGGGCCGCAGCGCCAGCGCGCGGGCGATGCCGATGCGCTGACGTTGACCGCCGGAGAACTCGTGCGGGTACCTGTTGTAGTGCTCCGGGTTCAACCCGACCAGTTCCAGCAACTCCCGCACCCGGGCCTTGATCCCACCCGGCGGCTTGATCCCGTTGACCTGCAACGGCATCGCCACGATCCGGCCGACGGTGTGCCGGGGGTTCAACGAGGCGTACGGGTCCTGGAAGATGATCTGGAGTTCCTGGCGCAGCGGGCGCAACTCCCGCCGGCCGGCGTGGGTGATGTCCCGCCCGGCGAACTCGATGCTGCCGCTCGTCGGCTCCAACAGCCGCACCAGCATCCGGCCGGTGGTGGTCTTGCCGCAACCGGACTCCCCCACCAGGCCGAGCGTCTCGCCGGGGCGCACGTCGAAGTCGAGCCCGTCCACCGCCCGCACCTGGCCGGTGGCGCGCAGCCCCTGGCGTACCGGGAAGTGCTTGGTCAGCCCGCGTACCCGCAGCAGTGGTTCGTCGGTCATCGGGCCACCCCCACGGATGCGACGTCCTCGGCGTAGAACGTGGTGCGCTCCTCGGCGCTCAGGTGGCAGGCGACCAGGTGGCCGTCGGCCCCGGCCGCCCGCAACTCCGGCACCTCACTGCGGGACCGGCTGCCGACCCGGTCCGCGTACCGGCAGCGGGGATGGAACGCGCAGCCGGACGGCAGGTTGATCAGGCTGGGCGGGTTGCCGGGGATCGGCACCAGGTCCGCGTCCGCGTCGCCGTGCAGCGACGGGACGCTGGAGAGCAACCCCCAGGTGTACGGATGCTGCGGCGCCCGGAGCACCTGCTCGACGCTGCCCCGCTCGACGGCACGCCCGCCGTACATGACCAACACGTCGTCGGCGACCTGGCCGACCACGCCGAGATCGTGGGTGATCAGGATGATCGCGGAGTGGAACTCGGCCTGAAGGTCGGCGAGCAGGTCCAGGATCTGCGCCTGCACGGTGACGTCCAGCGCGGTGGTCGGCTCGTCGGCGATCAGCAGCGCCGGGTCGTTGACCAGGGACATCGCGATCATCGCCCGTTGCCGCATGCCGCCGGAGAACTCGTGCGGGTACTGGTCGAAGCGGCGGGCCGGCTGCGGAATGCCGACCCGGTCCAGCATGTCCACCGCCCGCTGGCGGGCCTCGCGCCGGTTGGCCTTCGGGTGGTGCACCCGGTACGCCTCGGCGATCTGCCGGCCCACCGTGTAGTACGGGTGCAGCGCCGACAGTGGATCCTGGAAGATCATCGCCATGTCCCGGCCGCGCAGCCGGCGTACCTCCTCGTCCGGCAGGCCGACCAGCTCCCGGCCACCGACGGAGATCTCCCCGGTGATGGTGGCCCGTTTGGGGTCGTGCAGGCCGAGGATGGCCAGCGAGGTGACGCTCTTGCCGGAGCCCGACTCGCCCACGATGCCGAGGGTGCGGCCCCGCTCGACGGCGAACGACACCCCGTCGACCGCGCGCACCACGCCATCCTCGGTGTCGAACCGGACCCGCAGGTCACGCACCCGCAGGTAGGCGTCCGAACTGTCCACGGCCACCTCCCTCAGTGACGAAGAGAACTTACATGAAAGTCCTGAGGGTGAAAATAAGCTACAAAGCCGGCACGTGTCAGCGGGCCCGAGCGTAACGAGTCCGCATCGGCCCCGCACCCCCGTCACCTCGCCATCCACGCCCGTTCATGGCCGCACTCGCACGTCGGGGTCCCCGCGCCCCGCGCCCGCGCCCCGCGCCCCGCGCCAAGATCCGAGCAACTTCCCCGAAGTTGCTGCCTCAGGCGCGGCGGAGGCAGCAAAATCCCCGATACTGCGCGAATCTTGACGACGATCACCGCCCCCCAGGGACCGGAAGTGGAGTTGGGGCACCCTCCGCCGCCAAGGTCACGCTCGAACCAGGATCTAGTGGCATCGCCGAAGCGCCGATACCACTACATCCAAGATCTAGCGCGATCTTGCAGCTCAACCTTGCCGATCACACGTCTGACCGGGCATGTCATCTCGTGCTCGCACGTCGGGTGCGACCTCGGCAATCCGGAATGAGCTGCACTGGGCTGGTGATTCCCGCCGAGGTTCTTGACCACTCGCTGCCTTGGGCCGAGTCGGACCATCTCGCCCTCGGTGAGACGGCCCAGCGGATCGAACTCCTCGACGGTGGACTGCTCATCGGACCATCTCCGTCCGTCCGACACCAGGTGATCGTCGGTGGTCTGGTGGCAGCTTTGGAACCAGGCTGTGCTGCCGCGAATCGCACCCTGCTCCCGGTCATCAACCTGCGGCTGAACGCCACCCGGATCCTCAACCCCGACCTCGTGGTGACGGCGAAGCTGGATCTCACGGCGGACTGCGTGCCGGCGGATGCGGTCCTGCTGGTCGGTGAGGTCAGCGCACCGCCCGCCGCCACCATCGACCGGGTGCTCAAGCCGCACCTGTACGCCGCAGCCGGGATCGGATGGTATCTGCTCGTCGAGCAGGAAAGCCTGACCGTGAAGCTCCACCAGCTACACGGCGCCCACTACGTGGAGCGGTCGACGGCCAGGGCCGGCGAGGTGTTGGAGCTGACCGAGCCGGTGAAGGCCACCATCCGACCGGAGGAGCTGCTCCCCCGACGGGTGTCGGTCGGCTGGCCTAGGGTCGGTCCATGACCGAGTTCGACGCGGCCACCGCCGCCGTCCAGGCCGCCCTCGACGCGGGCGCCCGGTACGCCGACGCGCGGGTGATGCACCGCCGCTACGAGTCGATGACCGCGCGAAACGGTGACGTGGAGGAGTTGACCCAGGACGAGAGCATCGGGCTCGGTGTCCGGGCGCTCGTCGGTGCGAGTTGGGGCTTCCACGCCGTACCCGATCTCTCGGACGCCGCCGCCCGCGAGGCCGGCCGGCGCGCGACGCGGACCGCCATGGCGAGCGCGCGGGTTCCCGGCCCGCCCGTCGACCTGGTCCCGGCGCAGGCGGTCACCGCGAGCTGGGCCTCCGGCTGCGAGATCGACCCGCTCGGGGTGCCCCTGTCGGACAAGGGCGACCTGCTGGTCGGCGCGACCCGCACGATGGCCGAGCACGGCGCCGACCTGGCCGAGGGCCTTTACCAGATCTGGGACACCGCGAAATGGTTCGTCTCCAGCGAGGGTCACCGGATCGACCAGCGGATCCGCGAGTGCGGCGGCGGCATCTCCGCCACCTCGATCGGTGCGGGTGAGACGCAGCGCCGGTCCTGGCCCAGCTACCGGGGGCAGTACGGGACCACCGGCTGGGAGCTTGTCGAGTCGCTGGACCTGGCCGCGCACGCCGCGCAGATCGCCGAGGAGTCGCGGGCGCTGCTCACCGCGCCGCTCTGCCCGGCCGGCGAGACCGATCTGATCCTCGGCGGTGAGCAGTTGGCCCTTCAGATCCACGAGTCGGTCGGGCACGCCATCGAGCTGGACCGGATCCTCGGCTGGGAGGCGGCGTTCGCCGGCACGTCCTGGCTGGACCTGGCCCAGCTCGGTTCGCTGCGCTACGGCTCCGAGCTGATGAACATCACCATCGATCCGACCATCCCGGGCGCGCTGGGCAGCTTCGGCTTCGACGACGAGGGCTCCCCGGCGGTCAAGCGGGACGCGGTCCGCGACGGTCGCTGGGTGGGGGTGCTGGCCGGCCGGGACTCCGCGGCCATGGCAAGCCTCGACTACGGCGGCAGCGTACGCGCCGACGGGTGGGCCCGACTGCCGATGGTGCGGATGACGAACGTCGGTCTGGAACCCGGCCCGCACACCCTGGAAGAGATCATCGCGGCGACCGACGACGGTGTGCTGATGGACCTCAACCGCTCCTGGTCGATCGACGACAAGCGGCTCAACTTCCAGTTCGGCTGCGAGGTCGGCTGGGAGATCAAGAAGGGGCGGCGGGGGCGGATGCTGCGCAATCCCACGTACACCGGGATCGGCCCGCTCTTCTGGCGCTCGATGGACATGCTCTCCGGCGAGACGGTCTCCTGGGGCACGCCCAACTGCGGCAAGGGCCAGCCCGGCCAGATCGGGCACACCGGCCACCCGGCCGCGCCGGCCCGCTTCCGCAACGTCCGAGTGGGGGTGTCAGCGTGAGCGCGAGGAGTGAGCCGGTTTTGCGAGCCCCGCAGTCGCGAACGAAAGGCGGCCCAGCGTGAGCGCGAGGAGTGAGCCGGGTTTGCGAGCCCCGCAGTCGCGAACGAAAGGCGGCCCAGCGTGAGCGCGAGCAGCGAGGTGGAGCTGGCCGGGCAGGTCATCGAGCTGGTCCGCCGCCTTGGTGGGTCGGGGGCGCAGGCCGAGGTGGTGGTGACACGGGCGGACCTGGCGCTGACCCGTTTCGCCAACTCAGCCATCCACCAGAACGTCACGGAGTCGACTGTCGGGGTCCGGCTGCGGCTGCACGTCGACGGTCGGACCGCCGCCGGCAGCGGCAGCGTGGTCACCGCCGACGGGCTGAGCGCGCTTGTCGAGCGCACCCTGGTCGCGGCGCGGCTCTGCCCGCCCGACCCGGGCTGGCCAGGGCTGGCCCCGCCGGCGCCCACGCCGGACGCGCCGGCGGTCGACGAGGCCACCGCGCACGCCGAGCCGGATCAGCGGGCCGACCGGGTCGGCGCTTTCGTCGCCGCCGCCGGGGGCCTCAGCACGGCCGGCTACTGCCGTACCGCGCACCGCTCGTCGGCGTACGCCAACTCGGTCGGGCACACGGCCTCCGGCCGCTCGGCGGAGGCGGCGATGGACGGCATCGCGCGTCTCGACGGCGCGGACGGGGTGGCCCGACGCCACGCCGACCGACTCGCCGACCTCGACGGCGCCGAGCTGGGCGCGCAGGCGGCGGCGAAGGCCCAGGCGGCGGCCGACCCGGTCGAGCTGCCACCGGGGCGCTACGAGGTGGTGTTCGAGCCGGCCGCCGTGGCGGACCTGTTGCAGAACCTCTCCTGGTACGGCTTCAACGGCAAGCGGTACGCCGAGCGGCAGTCGTTCGCCGAGCCGGGCACGGCCCAGTTCGACCGGGCGGTGACCCTGGTGGACGACCCACTCGGCGCGTCGGGGCTGCCGTTCGACGCGGAGGGCACCGGTCGGCGGGCGCTGACCCTGGTCGAGGCGGGCACCACCCGGGCGGTGGCGCACGACCGGCGGACGGCCGACGCGGCGGGTGCGCAGTCCACCGGGCACGCGGTCGCGGGTGGAGCCACCTGGGGGCCGATGGCCCGCAACCTGCGGCTGTCCGGCGCGACGGCCGGCCCGGTCAGCGCGACGGGCCGGACGACCTCCGGTGGGGCGGCCGGCGCGGTGGTCGACGCGGACACCGCAGCACTTGTCGCCGGCGTACGCCGAGGGTTGCTGGTCACCGACCTGTGGTACACCCGGGTGCTCGACCCGAAGAGCCTCGTCGTCACCGGGCTGACCCGCAACGGTGTCTGGCTCGTCGAGGACGGCACTGTCGTACGGGCGGTCCGTGACCTGCGGTTCACCGAGTCCTACCCGCGCGCGCTCGGGCCCGGGGCGGTGCTCGGGCTGGGCGCGCGGGTGGTGCGTCAACCGGATCGGGTGGACGGTGCGTGGTGGGCGGCCCCCTCGCTGCGACTGGCGTCCTGGCACTTCACCGGGGGCGCCTCGGGATGATCGCGGCGACCCGCCGCCGGCCGGCGGCGCAGGGCTTTTCCGCAGGCCAGACACACGGGACACTCCCTTGCGCGGACGGCTCGCAGAGATCGGCGTAACGTGTGTCACTTAGCTGCGTCGGTCGATCCGGCGTGGTCGAAGGTGTGCGCAGAACGTGGCAGCGGGTGCGGGTTCGCCGGTCCGCGTGCCGACCGGAGATAGATCAGCCCGCCCGTACGGGCCCGTCGAGGAGACGACTCGAATGACTTCAACGGCAACGAAGCCGCGGGGAGCGCGGGCGCGCGCCGCGATCGCGGCGAAGACGTTGCGTACCGACCGCTGGTGGTTCGCCCCGCTGATCACCGTGATCGGGCTCAGCGCCTGGGTCGCGTACGCGACGGTCCGGGTCTTCATGCACAAGTGGTACTGGGTGGACCAGTTCCACTACCTGACCCCGTTCTACTCCCCGTGCGTGACCGACAGGTGCGTCGAGGAAGCCTCGCACTTCGGCCGGTTCCTGCCCGGCTGGTGGGTCATCCCGGACGCCGCGCTGACCCTGCCGTTCCTGCTCCTGTTCCGGCTCACCTGCTACTACTACCGCAAGGCCTACTACCGGTCGTTCTGGCTGTCGCCGCCGGCCTGCGCCGTCCCGGACGGCCACAAGGAGTACGCCGGTGAGACCCGCTTCCCGCTGCTCGGTCAGAACCTGCACCGCTACTTCTTCTACGCCGCCGCGATCATCTCGCTGATCAACACCTGGGACGCGATCCTCGCCTTCCACTCGCCCAAGGGCTTCGGCTTCGGGCTGGGCAACATCATCCTGCTGCTCAACGTGGTGATGCTCTGGGCGTACACGATCTCCTGCCACTCCTGCCGGCACATCATCGGCGGCCGGCTCAAGCACTTCTCCAAGCACCCGGTGCGGTACAAGGCCTGGACTGTCGTCTCGGCGTTGAACGTCCGACACATGCAGCTCGCCTGGATCACCCTCGGCACCCTGGCGCTCGCCGACTTCTACATCATGGCGCTCGCGGCCGACTGGTTCTCCGACCTGCGGTTCATCAACTAAAGGGCCCCTGACATGACCACTACCACTCGGATCGAACGACACCACTACGACGTCGTCGTCATCGGGGCCGGCGGCGCCGGTCTGCGCGCGGCGATCGAGGCCCGGCTCGCCGGCAAGAAGACCGCGATCATCTCCAAGTCGCTCTTCGGCAAGGCGCACACGGTGATGGCCGAGGGCGGCGCGGCAGCCGCCATGGGCAACGTGAACAGCCGGGACAACTGGCAGGTGCACTTCCGCGACACCATGCGCGGCGGCAAGTTCCTCAACAACTTCCGGATGGCCGAGCTGCACGCGAAGGAGTCGCCGCAGCGGATCTGGGAGCTGGAGACGTACGGCGCGCTCTTCGACCGCACCAAGGACGGCAAGATCTCGCAGCGCAACTTCGGTGGCCACGAGTACCCGCGCCTGGCGCACGTCGGTGACCGGACCGGCCTGGAGCTGATCCGGACCCTCCAGCAGAAGATCGTCTCGCTGCAGCAGGAGGACCAGCGGGAGTTCGGCTCGTACGACGCCCGGATCAAGGTGTTCTCCGAGACCACGATCACCGAGCTGCTGCTCGACGGTGACCGGGTCGCCGGCGCGTTCGGCTACTACCGCGAGTCCGGTGAGTTCATCCTCTTCGAGGCGCCGGCCGTGGTGCTCGCCACGGGTGGTGTCGGACGCTCCTACAAGGTCACCTCGAACTCCTGGGAGTACACCGGGGACGGGCACGCGTTGGCGCTGCGCGCCGGGGCGACGCTGATCAACATGGAGTTCCTCCAGTTCCACCCGACCGGCATGGTCTGGCCGCCCTCGGTGAAGGGCATCCTGGTCACCGAGTCGGTGCGTGGTGACGGTGGCGTCCTCAAGAACTCCGAGGGCAAGCGGTTCATGTTCGACTACGTCCCCGACGTCTTCCGCAAGCAGTACGCGGAGACCGAGGAGGAGGCGGACCGCTGGTACACCGACCCGGACAACAACAGGCGTCCGCCGGAGCTGCTGCCCCGCGACGAGGTGGCCCGCGCGATCAACAGTGAGGTCAAGGCCGGTCGGGGCTCCCCCGCCGGTGGCGTCTTCCTGGACATCGCGAGCCGGCGTTCGGCCGACGAGATCCGCCGGCGGCTGCCGTCGATGTACCACCAGTTCAAGGAGCTGGCCGACGTCGACATCACCGCCGAGCCGATGGAGGTCGGGCCAACCTGCCACTACGTGATGGGCGGCGTGGAGGTGGACCCGGACTCGGGTGCCGCCTTCGGCCACGTACGCGGACTGTTCGCCGCCGGCGAGGTCTCCGGCGGCATGCACGGCTCCAACCGGCTGGGCGGCAACTCCCTGTCCGACCTGCTGGTCTTCGGCAAGCGGGCGGGCGGGCACGCGGCCAGCTACGCCGACGGGCTCGCCGCCCGTCCGAAGGTGGCGGTGGACGCGGTCGAGGCCGCCGTGGAGACCGCCCTGGCCCCGCTGCAACGGGACACCGGCGAGAGCCCGTACACCCTTCAGCAGGACCTCCAGGTGGTCATGGGGGATCTGGTGGGCATCATCCGCCGCGAGGGCGAACTGGCCGACGCCCTGGCGCGGCTGGCCGAGCTGCGCGAGCGGGTCGCGAAGGTCAGCGCGTTCGGCGGCCGGCGCTACAACCCGGGCTGGCACCTCGCGCTGGACCTGCGCAACATGCTCGTGGTCTCGGAGTGCACCGCGAAGGCGGCGCTGGAGCGGCAGGAGTCGCGCGGCGGGCACACCCGGGAGGACTATCCGGCGATGGAGCCGAAGTGGCGGCAGGTCAACCTGGTCTGCTCGCTGGACGGCGACAGCGTACGGCTCACCCGTAAGCCGCTGCCGAAGATGCGGCCGGAGCTGATCGGCCTCTTCGACCGTGCGGAGCTGGCCAAGTACCTCACCGACGAGGAGCTGGCCGACTTCGACGCCCTCCTCGCCGACGCTGGAGAGGCGGACAACCGATGAGCGCGAAGCGTCAGTTCCGGATCTGGCGGGGCGACGAGACCGGCGGAGACCTGCAGGACTACATGGTGGAGGTGAACGAGGGCGAGGTGGTCCTCGACGTCATCCACCGCCTCCAGGCCACCGACGCGCCGGACCTGGCCTGCCGGTGGAACTGCAAGGCCGGCAAGTGCGGCTCCTGCTCCATGGAGATCAACGGCAAGCCGCGGTTGGGCTGCATGACCCGGATGTCGACGTTCGGCGACGAGGAGACCGTCACGGTCACCCCGCTGCGGACGTTCCCGGTCATCCGGGACCTGGTCACCGACGTCTCGTTCAACTACCAGAAGGCCCGGGAGACCCCGGCGTTCGCCCCGCCCGCGGACGTGGCCCCGGGTGACTACCGGATGCAGCAGGTCGACGTCGAGCGCTCGCAGGAGTTCCGCAAGTGCATCGAGTGCTTCCTGTGCCAGACGGTCTGCCACGTGATCCGTGATCACGACGAGAACAAGCAGGCGTTCTCCGGCCCCCGGTACTTCATCCGGGCAGCCGAGCTGGACATGCACCCGCTGGACACCCGGACCGACCGCAAGGAGTACGCGCAGGCCGAACAGGGCCTCGGTTTCTGCAACATCACCAAGTGCTGCACCGAGGTCTGCCCCGAGCACATCAAGATCACTGATAACGGGATCATCCCCATGAAGGAACGGGTCGTCGACCGCAGGTACGATCCCCTTGTGTGGCTTGGTAGCAAGATCTTCCGTCGGGGCGAGACTCCCCAGACCAGCGTGACCACCGCCCGTCAGGGCTCGACGACGTCGGGCTCGGCCCGGAGCGGGGTGCACTCGCACGCGGGTGGTTCCCACGACCCACGCGCCGAGGCGCAGGCGCAGAGTGGCGTGAACTGGGACCGGGAGGTGCCCCACCCGACCGCTCCGGCGGTGGACGACCGGGGCAAGCTGCCGCTGACCGAGCTCACGTTCGACCGGGCCGCCGCGCCGTCGCCCTTCGGTGACGACGTGACCTTCCCGCTGCCCCCGGAGCACCTCAACTTCGCACACCCCGACCAGGACAAGCACCACTAAAACCCGCAACGAAGACGGGGGCCGCGGCTATCGCCGCGGCCCCCGTCCCACTTCAAGCGTCGATCATGAGGTTGACGGGTCCCTCAGGCCTCAACCGACCCGTCAACCTCATGATCAACCGGCAAACGGAGGGGCCGGGTTAGGGGGTTTTGAGGAGTCGGCGGAGGGCGGCCACGATGGGGGTGTCGGCGGGGAGCCAGGTGACCGAGTCCAGCTCGTCGGCCGTGAGCCAGCGCAGCGCCTCGTGTTCCAGCGCCCGGGGCTCGTCGCCGTGGAGCAGGCGGGCCGCGTACACCTTGAGCACCGAACGGCCGTGCGCCATCCGTACGTTGCGGCCGACCCGATCGCCGATCTCAACGCGTACGGCCAGTTCCTCGGCGCACTCCCGGACCAGCGCGTCGGTCTCGGTCTCCCCCGGCTCGACCTTCCCGCCGGGAAACTCCCACATTCCGGCCACCTCGGGCGGGGCGGCACGCGCACAGGCGAGCACCCGCCCGTCCCGGATGATCGCCGCACCGACGATCACCTTCAGGTCCCGTCGTTCGGTCTGCCCGCCGCCATTCGCCCGTTCGGTCCGCACGGGCGTCCAGGGTGCCAGATCAATCGGCGGTTTGGGTACCGTAGCCGTCCGCTAGGCCAACAGAACACGGAAGTGTGGGCGTGGACACCTCTTCCGAGCGGCGACAGACTAGAGGACACCGACAAGACACGGGATGGCGACGATTTGGCCACGAGCCGACAACGGCGCTTGGGGGGTGCGGTGATGCGCGTGCTGTTCAACAGCAGGGCCAAGCAGGACTACCTCTCCGACGCGTTGACCCTGTTAGCTGGTTGGACGCGCGAGGGCGAGCAGATCCGACGGACGCTCGCGATCGACGATACCCAACACGCCGCCCTAACTGAACGGGTCAAGGTCGTCGCGGACGCGCTGCACCTGCGTCCCGAGATCAGCCGCCTGCCCGACAGGACCCAGATCCGGGTCGGGCACGGCAACGGCGAGCCGTTGACCGAGGGTGAGGTCCTGTTGGCCGCCCGCATCGAGGACGCGTACCGGGCGGTCACCGAATCCTGATGCCCCGTCGCCCTCGCCGGGCGCTGGCATCGGTTTTCTAGCCTTGGACACATGGCGAACATCGCGTACGACCGCAAGGAGCAGGTCCAGCAGATCGAGAGCGGCCTCCTCGACGGTGAGCAGATCATCGCCGTCTACGACGCCGTCGGCACCGGCACCGGGTTCATCGGGCTGACGGACCGTCGCGTGATCATCCAGGACCGCTCCTTCGTCGGGAAGCGGTACGCGATCACCAGCATCCCGTACTCGAAGATCACCAGCGTGAGCGTGGTCAGCAACAAGTCCTGGGGTGGCTCGTTCTTCTCCACCGGGGCGATCGCCATCCACGTGGGGACGCACACCTACGAGGTGGAGTTCCGTGGCGCGCAGAAGAGCCACCACGTGCACAACGTGATCCTGCACCACATCTCCTGACCGCCCGACCGTCGTCGGCCCGGCACGGCATATATGCCTTGCCGGGCCGCGGCCGTCTCTGGTCTGCTCGGTCCACCGCCGCGCGAGAGGAGCAGCCACCATGCCCGACACGACGAAGTCCCTCCGACCGAACGTCATCCGACCTGAGGAATCGAGGCTTCGTGAGCAGCTCTGCTCCGACTTCCGTGGCGCGGGAGCGCGCCACTGACCCCCTGACCAACCCCGGAGGCCGCTGATGTCGGTCTTCGACGATCCCGGCCTCTTCGGCCGGCTGTGGGCCGCCGGTTACGACAGCCCAGGCAACCCCGACCCGGTGCCAGCGGTGGACTTCCTGGCCGATCTGGCCGACGGTGGGCCGGTTCTCGAGCTGGCCATCGGCACCGGCCGGGTCGCGCTGCCGCTGGCCGAGCGCGGTCTCGACGTGCACGGTGTCGAGGCGTCCGAGGAGATGCTGGCGCAGATGCGGGCCAAGCCCGGCGGCGACCGGATCCCGGTGGTCGTCGCCGACATGGCGGACGTACCGGTGACGGGTGAGTTCCGGCTCGCGTACCTGGTCTTCAACACACTGTTCAACCTGGTGGACGCCGAGCGGCAGGCGGACTGTTTCCGCAACGTCGCCCGGGTGCTGTCGCCGGGCGGGGCGTTCGTCATCGAGACGTTCGTGCCCGACCCGCGCGACTTCGACGCCCACGAGCAGGTGCAGGTCTGGGGTGTCACCGAGGACTCCGCGACGATAAGACTGCATCGGTACGACCGGCGGGCGCAGTCCTTCATCCGGCAGACCATCACCTTCGACTCCGACGGTGTGCACCTGAAGCCGTTCGCCATGCGGTACGCCTGGCCGCACCAGATCGACGAGATGGCGCAGCGGGCGGGGCTCCGGCTCACCGAGCGGTACGCCGACTGGCACCGGCAGCCGTTCACCGCCGACAGCTCATCGCACATCTCCGTCTACCGGGCGGAGTAACAGCGGCTGGTCGACTCCGGTTCCGGGAATCCGGGGCGTCAAGGTCTCCTTGACCCCCCGACGTCAAAGAACCGGAGTCGATCTCCGCCGCCGAGCTTTCGCCCTGGGCTGATTCTGCTGTTGGCAGTCTTTGTTGGTAGGCGGTGCCATCGCCGGGTCAGCTAGCCAGATGACAACCCGTTCGCCGTACTGGCCGGTGGTCAGTCACCCGCAGCTCCGGCGCGTCCTGCCCGGGCTCGCCGTGTCCGCGTTGGGCGACGGCATGGCGGTGATGGCGGTGATCTGGCTCGCCAGCGACCTCGCCCCGCCCGGTCAGCGCGAGACCTCGATCGCGCTGGCCATGGCCGCGTACACCGTGCCGAGCGCGGTCGGGACTGTCGTCTTCGGCCGGCTGCTGCGCGGACGCGGCGGCGCCCAGCTCGCCGGGTGGGACGCGATCCTGCGGGCGTGCGCGCTCGCGGCGATCCCGCTCGCCCACCTCGCGGGCGTGCTCACCATCGGGCTGTACGTGACCCTGCTGGCCGCGTCGGCCCTGCTGCACTCGTGGGGCTCGGCCGGACGATTCACCCTGATCGCCGAGCTGCTGCCGCAGCGCCACCACCTGCCCGCCAACGCGGTGCTCGGCACCATCGCCGGGTTCGCCACGATCGTCGGCCCACCACTGGCGGGCATCCTGATCGGTTGGGCGGGACCGGTGTGGGTCATCGCCATCGACGCCGCCACCTTCGCCGCGCTGGCCCTCACGTACCGCCTCGCCCTTCCCGCCAGCGACGAAGCCCCGCGGGCCGAGCGCAGCGCCTCGCGGACCGCCGGCCTCGCGGTCATCCGCCGCAACCCCGCCCTGCTGGGCCTCCTGGTGTTGAGCCTCGGGTTCTTCTTCCTCTTCGGACCGGTGTACGTGGCCATGCCGATCCACATCAAAGACGACAGGCACGCCTCGGCGACGCTGCTCGGCATCTTCTTCACCGCCTTCGGCGTCGGCGGTCTCGTCGGCGGCCTGGTCGCCGGTTACCTCCGCCGCTGGCCGCTGCGGGTCACCACCATCGGCATCGTCGTCGGGTTCGGGATCGCCATGCTGCCGCTCGGCCTGGGCGCGCCGCTCGTCGTGTCGTTGCCGGCCTTCGCCCTGGCGGGACTGATCTGGGCGCCGTACATGTCCACCTCGATGGCGCTGTTCCAGCGCAGCACGTCGACCGAGCAGCTGCCGGCGGTGCTCGCCGCGAACGGCGCGATCCTCGTGCTGGCGGTGCCCCTGGGCACCATGCTGGGCGGGCCACTCGTGGCTGCCGTGGGCGCGCGCCCGACGATGCTGCTCTGCGCCGTGGCGATCGTGGCAATCGGCCTGGTCGCCGGGGGGTTCGCGATCTCGCGGTGGAGCGCGCGAACCCCCGGCGGGCCGACCGGCACCGAGGTCAGTGCCCGTCGCTGATCCGCACGTCGTCCGGCGCCGGCCGGCCGTGGCCCGTCTCCACGAGCGCCTTGAGGCTCAGCAGGAACGTCGCCCACTTGGTGCTGCACTGGTGCATCAGCTCGGTCGGCTCGCGCCAGCCCTCGTGGGTGAACTGGACGATCGTGAAATCGCCGCGTTCGTCGAGACGCCAGCCGATCTCGGTGCCGATCCATTCCGTCGGGCCGTCGGTGACCCGCCACCGCACCCGGCCGGCCGGGTCCAGCTCAAGGATCTCCAGGTCGAACCCGGGGTCGTCGCCGAACCGGACGGCCAACCGGCCGCCGACCTCGCTCTTGCCCGTCGTGTCGACCGACCACCAGCCGGCAACGCCCTCGGGAGATGCCACCGCCTGGTAGACGTCGTCGAGCGGGGCGACGACGCCGACCTGGTGCAGGATGTCGACCATTGTCATTCCCCTTCGTCGTCGTGGCGGTTGCGCTCGATCGCCTCGGCGATGCGCTTGATCCGGCGCAGCCGGGCGTCCCAGGTGGCGCCCACCGCCGACAACTGCGCGACGGCGCGGGCGAGCTGCGCCTCGTCGACCTGGTAATGACGCTCGCGACCGGCCGACTCGGCGTGGATCAGGCCGACCCGGTCCAGGACGGCCAGGTGCTTCGCGACGGCCTGCCGGGTGACGGGTAGCCGCCGGCTCAGCGACGTCGCGGTGCCCGGCCCGTCGGAGAGCAGAAGATCGATCATCGTGCGCCGGGTGGGGTCACCGATCGCCGACCACAGCTCGTCGTCGACAGCGGTGCTCACGGCGTGGCGACCAGCCGGGCGACGTACCCGCCCAGCCTGGGCAGGTAGTGGTCCCAACCGGTCTCGTGGTCCTGATACTGCGCCTCCAGGACGGCGACCTCCCAGCCCATCTCGCGAAACCCGGTCTCGGTCATCCGGATCTGCGTGCCCGTGCCGCTGGGCGTCAGGTCGAAGGTGACGAGCAGCGCCGGCCCACCGCGGTCCGGCTCGGTGAAGCACCACCGGAAGGAGAATCGCTTCGGCGGGTCGACCTCGACGACGGCGAGCGCGACGGTCGTCGTCTCGCCGGTGTCGGCGTTGCGCCACACCAGTTCGCCGGGTGCGCCGGCGACCGAGTCGAACCGCGCGTCGTCGGGCCACCACTCCCGCATGTGCTCGGGCCGACTGACCACCTCGAAGACCACCTCGGGTGACGCGTCGACGTGGATGTCGCGTTCGATCGTTCCCTGTTCCATGTGCCCCAACCTTTCGCAACCTTTGGTTGCACTTAACCTACGACAGCCCCACCCCCTCGCGCAACCTTTCGTTGCACGTTGGGGTCCCGTCGTACCCGGGGCGCACAATGCCGTGCATGTCTGAGCCATCGCCGCACCGGCACCACGCCATCGACTACGTCGAGTTCACGGTGACAAACCTCGCCGAGGCCAAGCGCTTCTACGCCGACGCGTTCGGCTGGCAGTTCAACGACTACGGTCCCGGGTACGCGGGCATCCGCAGCCCGCACGGCGACTCCGCCCCCGAGGTCGGCGGCCTCCGCCTGGACCAGGAAGTCCAGGCGGGCGGTCCCCTGGTGCTGCTCTACTCAGGCAACCTGGACCGGTCCGTGCAGGCCGTGAAGGAGGCCGGCGGCCAGGTGGTGAAGGGGCCGTACGAGTTTCCCGGTGGCCGCCGGTTCCACTTCACCGACCCCAGCGGCAACGAGCTGGGCGCCTGGGCCGAGCAGTAGGGGCGTCAGCGCAAGCCTCCAGAAGCGAGGATGACGTCCCCGGTGATCCAGCGCGCGTCGTCGGAAGCCAGGAAGGCCACAAGCGGGCCGTAGTCGTCAGGGCTGCCCGTACGGCCCAGGGGGGTGGCGGCAATCGCCTGCGCCTCGTGATCCGACCCGACATAACCCATGGCTCTGGTGCCGTCCGTGTCCGACGGTCCGGGCATGATCGCGTTGACACGGATGCCGCGCGGGCCCAGCTCCTTGGACGCCACGATGGTGAAGGCGTTGACGGCGCTCTTGGACGCGACGTAGAGCGAGGCGTACGGAGGGTGGCTGAGAGTGCCGGCCGTCGAGACGTTGATGATCGACGCCGCGTCGATGTCGTCCTGCGCGGCCAGGGCCTGCGTAGTCAGGATCGTGCCCAGCAGGTTCGTGGTCATCTCACGCTGGAATTCGTCCTCGGTGATGCTCGACAGTGGCGCGAACGTGCCGACGGCCGCATTGTTCACGAGCACGTCGACCGGGCCGAACACCTCGCGTGCCCGGTCGAAGAGGCGGCGCACATCGTCGCTGCTGGCCACGTCCGCCTGGACCGCGATCGCCCGGCCGTCCTTGGCGGTGATGCCCGCGACCACACGCTCGGCGCCCTGCGCATCCCCCCGGTAGTTCACCACGACGGCAGCGCCACTCTCGGCGAGAGCCGTGGCGATCCCCGCACCCAGGCCCTTCGACGCGCCCGTGACGATCGCCGTACGTCCGTTTGACACCTTCGACAACAAGTGCCTACTCAGACCGATCATGGATCAGACAACGAGCCGCTGGGCGACGCTGATCATGTCGGCGCTCATCGCCGGCCCGCATCGCTTCGCGCAGTTGCACGCGCGAGTTGGTGGCATCAGCCAGAAAATGCTGTCGCAGAACCTCAAAGCACTGGCCCGGGCCGGGCTTGTCGCCCGCCACGTGGCACCCACCAAGCCGCCCCAGGTCACCTACAGCCTGACGGAACTCGGTGTCAGCCTGGCCGGACCACTGACCGATCTCATCCGATGGTTCGGTCAACACGGAGACGAACTCCTCGCCGCCCAGAAGCACTACGACAGCCAGCAGGGATGACGCGGTGATGCTCAAACCACACCGAGCGTGCCGGCGAGTTCAGTGATCGTCGTCGGAGCGTCCCGGGCGCGGGCCGCCTGCGCGACCACGTCCCGAGCCGCCGGTCGATACCGCACCTCGGCGGGCGCGATCCTGTCGGCCCACACCAGAACGCGGGCCGCGTTGGCCGCATCGTCGGTCTGAAGGTAGGCGCGGGCCGCGTCGAGCAGATGTGCGGCTCGGTGTTCAACGGGCAGCCATCGCCAACCTTCCCGGGTGGTCGCCGTCTCGTGCAGAACGATCGCGTCGTGCCCGTTGCCCAGGTCTACGGCAGCGGCGACACGGGCCAACTCGACTGCCGTCGGTCCGAAGGCGGTCCGGTGATGGTCATGTCCGTCGCCCACCCGAGCAGCCATCTCGGCCGCCTCGTCAAGCAACGTCCCGGCGGCGCGGTCGTCGCCGGACCGTGCCGCCATCAACGCCGCCTGGATCGACAGCGACCCGCACAACGACAGCCTCTGCGGCGTGCCCCCAGCAGAATCATCTCCAACGATCCGACAGGCGGCGGCCTGCATTACCGACCTCGCCCGCGACGACGCCCGCAGCACCTGACCAAGCTGCACCGCCGCGGCAGCCACCAGCGTCCGCTCTCCCGTCGCAGCGGACATGGCACGGTCGGCTGCCAACCAGGCAAGGCTTGACTCGTTCAACTTCACCAGCACCGACGCCGTCAACCGGTACGTCTCCACCAACGCCGTCCGGCCAGCCCCCGAATCCTGGACATGCGCACGCTGAACATCGACCAACAGCCTCGGCAACAGGTCGACCACCTGCGGATACCGCGCATGCTGAAAGGTGGTCCAGGCGTGCTCCACCTGCCGGGCAAGACGATCAGTCGGCAGAACGTCACGGCCCGCCGCCGAAGGGCCAAGTGCCATCGCGTACGTCGACAGCGCCGCCCGGATCCGCACGACGCCCTCGGCCCGCCTGGTCGCGTCGACCGGTTGGGCATCCCGCCCGAGCAGCGCTGCGGCATCGACCCGCAGGACGGCGGCGATGTCCCGGATCGTTGAGACCCGCTCCAGCGACCGCACCCCGCGCTCCACCTTGTCGACCCAACTCTTCGACTTCCCGAGCCGGTCAGCGAAGGTCTGCTGCGACAGTCTCCGCCGGACGCGCAGGTAGGCGACCCGCCGCCCGATCGGCAGGTGGTCACCGCTCACGACTCCACCGCCGATCCGGCACCGCCCGAGTTGTCTCCTCGACCGGTATCCGCTCCGCCTCGGCCTGGGCGAGGAGTCTCTCCTTCGCCGCCTCCCGCTCGGCCGCCTCGGCCTGCTCACCACTGCCGTGGATTGGAACGTCGTCGCCCATTCCTACCTCCCAGTGTGCTTCCGCTACTGCAACGCCTGGGATCTACTCTGGTGACCGCGCGACTACGCTCGGAAGCATCTCAATGCTTTCAGGACCTTTCACAGGGGATCCGATGGATGACCTCGGCGCTCAATTGAGGCACGCTCGTGTTGAGGCAGGCGTGACGCTGGCCTCCATTGCGGTCCGCACCTGCTACTCAGCCTCGCACCTCAGCAACGTCGAGGCAGGACGCCGAACTGCAACGCCAGACATCGTGCTCGCCTACGCGCGAGCGTTGGGAGAAGCGGACGTGAGACGCAGAGACCTGCTCGCCGCCGCCACCATCGGCCCGATCGCCGCCAACGACCTCATTCGCAACGGCTTCACCGCCGCCCTCGCCGGCCACCGCGACAGCGCCGACCACTGGCGCGACCGCGTCGACCAGTACGGCCGCGACTACATGGAGATCGGGGCGGATGCCCTGCAAACCAGGCTCGCCAACGACCTCGTCGTCATGCAGCAGCAACTCGACAGTCCGACCATGTGGGCCACCGCGGCCCGTGCCCTGACCACCTATGGCAAGACGACCAAGGATCCCGCAGAGGCGATCAGTTGGTACGACACTGCCCGGATCGCCGCCGATCGCGGCGACGATCTCGCAGTCCGGATCTGGGTACGAGGGCGTGCCGCCATCGCCCTTGCCTACGAAGGCGCCGCACTTCCCGTTGCCCAGCGGTATGCCGAGGAGGCAATCGCCCTATCGGACCGCCCCTCGCTGGGTCGCCTCCAGGCTCTGATGGCCCGTGCGCACATCGCCGCCGGGCGAGGCGACGTTGCCGGAGCCGTCGCCGCCGACGAGGAGGCACAACGCGTCTTTGACCACAGCGCCTCAGCCGACAACGAGATCTCCGACGCGGCCGTACCGGCCTGGCGCATGGCCACCTTCCGCTCAATGCTCTACGCCCGACTCGGCATGGTCCGCCCCGGCGAGCTGGCCCAAACCGACGCCGACCGGCTCCGTCCCGCTGGGCTGACCCGCTTCGCTACCCACATTGAGCTGCACCGTGCACTCATGATGGCCAAAGCTGGCGATCGCTCCGGAGGGGTGGCCCATGCACGAGGAGCATGGGCAGCGCTACCAGCAGACCGGCGCTCACAAACCCTCGGACTCGTCGTACGCGAAGTCGAGAGGGCCGCGCGGCACCGCCTCTGAACTGACCCGCAGCGGACTACTCGCCGAAGATCACCTGCTGCGGCAGAGTGACCCCCATGGCTGGAAGAGGGTTGACCGTCGACGGATCGATCGGGCGGGAAGGTGCGCTGAGTCGGGTCCCACGCGCGTTCGGCGGTGTTGTCGACGCGGCGCGCACCCGGATAGTCGAGGCTTTCGGCGACGGCCGGATGCACAGCGCCTACCTCTACGGCAGCATCCCGCGTGGCACCGCCGTACCCGGAGTCTCCGATCTTGATCTGCTGCTCGCCCTGCACGCCGAGCCGACCGAGGCCGACCGGCGGGATACCACGCGGATCGAACATGCCCTCGACCAGTCCTTCGACGAGATCGACGGCGTGGGCATCCTGCTGTTCAGCGTACGCACACTGCTCAGCGAGCTTGAACGCCACGATCTCGGCTTCTTCGTCGCCTGCCTGTGCACTCCCCTGCTGGGCGACGACCTCGCCGACCAACTTCCCGGCTACCGGCCCACTCCCCTGCTCGCCCGCGAGACGAACGGCGACCTGTCGATGGCGCTTCCGGGCTGGCGTAGACAGGCGGACGAGGCGAGCACCGACAAGCACCGCAAGGGCCTCTGCCGGCTCGTCGCCCGTCGCATCGTCCGGACGGGATTCACTCTGGTCATGCCTCGCTGGGAAGGTTGGACAAGCGACCTCGTCGAGTCCGCCGAGGCGTTCGGTCTCTACTATCCGGAGCGCGCCGAGCAGATGCGCGCGGCTGCCCGGATCGGGCGTGCACCTTCGGCGGATCCGGCGGTACTACGCCACCTCATCGACGACCTGGGGCCATGGCTCGCGGCGGAGTACGCGGCCGTCCATGGTGAGAAGGCGCTTCGTCCCTGACGATGCGCCATGCCCTATCGAAAGTCCACGCCGCTCATGACCCGGCAGCCGAACAGGTCGCCGAGAATAGCCCGCTGGTGGTCGGTCAGGGGGTTCACGAAGACCGCGACGTCGACCCCACTCTGCCGGCAGGCATCGGCGACCTCACGGGCTTTGCCCGGGCTGAGCAGGGTGCGTCGCGAGAACGGCGCGGCCATCCTGTCCACCCCGCCGGAGGAGACGCCCCGCCGCTGAACGTGCCGACTCACCACGTGACCGCCGTGGCTTTCCACAGTGGTGGCCAGCAGATCGAGCTTGTGGGTGAACTCGTTGTCCTTCGCGGAGAACAGGCCCACAAGCGCCACGTCGGCGCCCGCCAGCACAGCGTACGGAGTCCCGGCCCTGCGTCGGCTCATCGGGCAATGATGCCAAGCGGGCAACCCGGACGGACAGGGTCGGCCTTCGCGAGATGAAGCGGTAGCTCAGGGTGAGTCGACGGCGGTCACCCGCGCTGGACGCGCAGCACGCCGGTCAACATCGGCAGGGTGAACTCGCCCTGCGCGGTCTCGGACCTGTTCCCAAGGAAGGCGCGAATGCGGCCGAGGGTGGCGTCCCGCTCCTTTTCCGCCATGACCAGCATCCCTGCCCGGGTCGCGAGTGTCGCAACGAGGGAGTCGGCGCTTCGGCGCTGGCCGTGCGGAAACTCGACCTGCTCCGGCGCGCCGAACCGGGTGTCCAGGCCAGCGCTCGTAACGAGCAGGTCAGCAGTCGCCGCGCGCCACCTGCTCAGCGTGTCGCGGGGACCGATGGCCGCACTTCCGCTGACTTGTTCGAGTGCGGAGACCCAGTCGATCCGGTCGTCCATGACGTTCCACAGCCCAGCCAGAATGCCACCGGGCGCGAGGACCCTGGCAATCTCCGCCCCCGCGACAGCCAGGTCGAACCAGTGCAGGGCGTTGCCAGCCAGGACAGCGTCGACGGATGCGTCCGGCAACGGAATCGACTCCGCGCTACCCGGCAGGGCACGGACGGCCGGCAGCGCACGGCGTAACTCGGTGAGCATCGCCGGGTCGGGTTCGACCGCGACGACGTCCGCACCCCGCTCGACAAGCGTGGCGGACAGCTTGCCGGTGCCGGCACCGAGGTCGAGCACGCGTGGGCCGGGCGCGGGTTCAAGCGCCCAGCGCACCGCCTCCTGCGCGTAGTCCGGGCGGTGCTCGGCGTACGCGGTCGCCGCCGCGCCGAACGATGATCGCAACAGTTCGTCGTCCATGTAGTGACCCTAGGCGGCTGCCAGGCGCGCCGACACGTGTCGGAGGCTTCGGCGACGGATGACTGCCCCGGTTACCGTCGGGGCGTGGTGGATCCGGTTCCGCTGGCGTCGGGGCGAGACGCCGACGTGTTCGCCATCGACGACCGGCGCGTCCTGCGCCGCTACCGCAACGGTGGAGACGTGGCCGCCGAGGCGGCCGTCATGGCGTACGTCGGAAGTCTGGGTTTTCCGGTGCCCACCGTGTACGAGGCGCGCGGGACCGATCTCGTCATGGAACGCCTGGACGGGCGCACCATGCTGGCGGCGCTCGTCGCGGGTGAGCTCGACGTGCTGGCGGCGGCCGACTGTCTGGCGGGCCTGCATCGCCGACTCCACGCGTTGCCGCCCCGGCTCGGCGCACCCGACGATGCCCGGGTCCTGCACCTCGACCTGCACCCGGACAACGTCATGCTGACGTCACGGGGGCCGGTCCTCATTGACTGGCGCAACGCCACCGAGGGACCGGCGGACCTCGATGTCGCGCTGTCCGCCGTGATCCTCGCCCAGGTGGCCGTGGATGGTGAGCATCCCCTGGCGGCGCCGGCCGCAACGCTGTTGGATGCCTTCCTGGACCGCGCCGGCGGCGGCCTGCTGACCGTGCTGGACGATGCCCTGACCCTACGGCGCAACGATCCGGCACTCACCACCAGTGAGCGGGAGTGCCTCGACGCCGCTGCCGACCTCATCACCGGGCGGTTCCCAGCGTGAACGACAGGTGGCAGATCAACGGGCTACCGTTGCCCGACCCGCTGATCGACCTGATCGAGTCCGGCCGCTGGCGACACCCCGGCGACGAGGTGCTCCGCCAGCTGATCCCCTGGCTCGACGACCCGCTGGACTTCATGACCACAATCGACGAGCTGCGTCTCCACAACCGTCTCATCGCCGAGCTGGGCACCGACACGCTGGAGTTCTTCCAGATCGGCCGCGGCAGCGCCGCCCGGCCGATCGTCATGCCCTGGCTCGACCTGGACCAGGCCGTCTTCATCGCCGAATGCCGCTACGCGGGCGACGACATCGCGGTCGCGCTGGACTATCGCACCAACCCGGCAGACCCCCGCGTACTGGCCACCGCCCTCCCCGCCGCGCGCCACTGCTCCTGGCGGCAGGTCACGCCGACGTTCACCCAGTTCGTCGACGCCCTGCGCCTGCGCTGACCATGAGCATGGCGGGGTCGGTTCAGGTGAGGTCACGACGCCGTCCGACGAGCATGGCGACGCCGACCGCGCCCGCGGCGTACAGCAGCAGTAGTCCGAATGCCACCGTGCCGCCCGGATGGGCGACTGTCGTGACGAGAACGACCCGGGTCATCGGCGGGAAGGGACGACGGTGCCGGCGGCGACCGGACGCGCGGCGACAACAGGTGCCGCGGCGCCCGGGGCGGTCGGACGCCCGTCCGTGCGGCGGCCCCACCGGGTACGCCCGCCGGGCTTGAAGACGGACAGGATCGTCGCGGTCCACAGCAGGGCGGCGAACAGTCCCATGGCGCCGATCAGCAGCATTCCGGTGGTACCGGTCTCGATCAGGCCGGCTGCGCTGCGGGCCTCCAGCTCCTCGATCCAGGGGCCTTCGAAGACCGCGAGGAACGGTAGGGTGAGCGCGATGACCAGCTTGGCCAGCACCCAGGTGTGCTTGAGCAGGCCCCACGGGGTGCCGAGCGAAACCACGACACCCGTGATGATCGTCAGGAAGACGCTCGGGATCGCCAGCAGCATTTCGAACCTGCTGAGCAACAGGTAGGCCCCGTGCTGCAACTCGTGGCTGTCGGCCGTCGCCCCGAGGATCGCCAGCAGGAGCATGCCCGTCGAGATGCCCAGCCAGCCGACCCCGATGCCGACGTGCAGCGTCAGCCACACTTTCCGCGGCATCCGCCCCAGCCGGGGAAAGCGCGGCCGCAGGCCACTCACGATCGCCGAGGACAACGCCATCCCGAGCCATGGCATGTCGTGGGCGAACAGGAACAGGAACTGCGCCGGCACGAAGAGCAGGTGGAAGATGATCAGCACCTGCCTGGTGCGGGCGGCGAGCGCGGGGCGCCCGAGCGCGAACCAGCCACCGAACGACAGCACTGCGGCGAGCGCATACGCGTACGTGCCGGCGGTCGTGAAGAGCGGGTGCGGCGGGTCGGGACGTAGCGCGACCAAGGTACCCGCGGTGACGGCGAAGACACCGAAGACGAGCTGCAGTAGTCGCGGACTGAGACGTGGTCTGGCCATGCACCCACCCTCGCCGGGGCGGGCCGCTCGGTGCGTCGGCGGATCCGATAGAACGGATCAGTCCATCGGCGATGATCAACGGGGGTGGCGTACAACTTTCGACCGACGCCTGCGCCTGTCGGTCGGCCCTACGCTGGCACCATCATGACGTCGCGTCTCCTGGTCCAGGCGGTGCGCTGGTCCCGCCACCGGCCGGTGATCGACGCGGTGGCGGCGTTCGCCATGGCGGTGTTCGTGGCGACCGGTGAGTTCGGGGTGGACTTCTTCGGCCCCACCATCGCCGGCTTCGGCCCGCGCCTTCCCCCGCTCCGGCTCGGCATCCCCCTCGGCCTCGCGGTCGGGCTGCTGACCTGGCGGCGGCGCCAGGCCCCGACGCTCCTGCTGGCCGGCTCCCTGGCGGCGACCTTCCTCGTGTCGGCCCAGGTGGCGGTCGTGCTCGCGCTCTACACGCTGGCCGAGCGCACCACGGCGTGGCCCAGGGTCGCCGCCAGCGTCCTGGTCTCGGTGGTCCTGATCGGCATCCCGATCTGGCGGTACGCGGGTGCCGACGGGGCGATCCCGGTCACCGTTGCGGTGTGCGTCGCGCCGGCGTTGCTCGGCCTCTACGTCGGCACCCGGCGCGAGCTTGTGGAACGCATGCGGGAACGGGCCGAGCGGCTCGAACGCGAGCAGCACCAGCGGGTGGCCCAGGCCCGCAGCGACGAACGGGCCCACATCGCCCGCGACATGCACGACGTCGTCGCCCACCGGGTGGCGCTGATCGTGCTGCAGGCCACCGCACTGGAGTCGGCCAGGGGCGGGGACGCGGTGGCCCGAGGGCGGCAGATCGGAGCGATCGGGCGGGAGGCGCTCGCCGAACTGCGCACCCTGGTGGGGATCCTCCGCGGGGATGACGACGCGCCGCTGGCCCCGCAGCCCGGCTTGGCCGATCTGGACGCGCTTGTCGAAGATTCCCGCCGGCTCGGCGTGCCGGTCACCCTGGAGGTGGAGAACGCGACAGGTGAACGCCTACCGCTGCTCATCGAGCACGCCGCCTACCGCATCGTGCAGGAGTCCCTGACCAACGTGCACAAGCACGCGCCAGGCGCCCGAACCCGGATACGCGTCCGGCAGACGCCGCAGTCGCTTCGGGTGACGATCAGCAATGGGCGCGGACGGCCGGCCACCGCCCCGCCCCTCCCCGTCGGCGGCCACGGGCTCCTCGGCCTGGCCGAACGCGTCCACCTGATCGGCGGGAAACTGACCTCCGGCCCCACACCCGACGGGGGATTCAGCCTGGTCGCCGAGGTACCGATCGCACCCGGGAAGGACAATGAGCGCACCGACTAGGACGTTGATCGTCGACGACGAGTGGATGGTGCGCTCGACGCTGCGCACCATCCTCGACGCGGCCCCGGACATCACGGTGGTCGGAGAGGCGTCCGACGGGACCCAGGCGGTCGAACTCGCCCGGACGCTCCGGCCCGACGTCGTCCTCATGGACATCCGCATGCCGCGAACCGACGGGCTGACCGCGACCGAGCAGATCACCCGACTCGACCGGCCGCCACACGTCGTCGTGCTCACCACGTTCGACCTCGACGAGTACGTGCACACGGCGCTTCGCCACGGGGCCGTCGGCTTCCTGCTGAAGGACGCCTCCGCCGAGGACATGATCAACGCGGTACGGAGCGCGGCGCGCGGTGACGCGATGATCTCCCCGCGGGTGACCCGCAGACTGCTCCGGCAGTTCTCCGGTCCGACACCCGACCGGCGCAGCAACGCCGAACAGCGACTCACGGTGCTCACCGAAAGAGAGCGAGAAGTCCTGGTCGCCGTCGGCGGCGGCCTGTCCAACACCGCGATCGCGGCCACGCTCTACATGAGCGAGGCGACGGTGAAGACCCACATCAGCCGGATACTGGCGAAGCTGGGCCTGACCAACCGCGTCCAGGCGGCGATTCTCGCCCACCAGGCCGGAGTGCTCGACTGAGTACGCGCAGCACTCTCGGACACCGCCGAAGAGCAGCACGTGGCGTCGCAGAGCCTGACCCAACCACCCGGCCTGCGGAAACAGACTGGATTCAGACGTTGAAGCGGAACTAAGAGCCGCGATTCCCTTACCAGCGGCGACACCGTCCGGCACCTGATCACACGGCGTCTTGGGCTCTCAGCGTTGTTCGTTAGTTGACGACGTTTCACGGTGCCTTGTGCCCCCTGTGTGCCCCAGAGCCCGGCGCTACCGCTTCCGACGCCATTCGAGGCGACCTCGATGCGCCGCCTCAACCGGGACGTCCCCTCGCTGGACGTACAGCACCTCGTCCTCAACCCACCAGACGTCGCCAACGCGAAGAAAGACCGGCAACTCCAACGTCAGGGCAAGAAGACAGCCGCCGGAACTGCCGGGCAGCCCTTCCAGGTCATCCACCAGTTCCATCCGGCCGGCGGTCACGGGCTCGGTCATCACGTCACCATCTTGCCGGTGTTTGGGCGGGCCGCGACGACTCCTTGACCCCCAGGCAACCAACACACACGCCTGACCTGCTCTGCTGCGGTATGAGACCTGCAAGAAACGTCCTTCGGCGGCCACGTCCGTCCGCAGAAGTCCGCCCCTGTCGTCACTCGGTCAGTCACCCACCCCGATAGCTGTCCGCGTCGACAACTATGCTCAGATCAAGTTATGCCAGGGGCCTGGGGGCGAGGGAACGGCAATGATGATCGTGGTCTTTGACGATGACCGAGAGTGGTACATCCAGGGCCGCGTCTTCGAAGACATTGTCAATTCAGTGCCCGCCGGGATGCTCCAGGACGATGATCTGCTTTTGCACCTGCGGCCCGCCCGAGCGATGGGTCTGCTAGACCTGCGCCGCAGGGAACCAGATCGAGCCGAGCGTATCGTCGCCGCTCTCACCGAGGGCGTCATCGAACGCATGCGGAAGATCGACCAAAGCGATAATACACTTGTCGAGTTTTACAAAGGTCTGTTGAAGATCGTTGCCAGGCGAGATGCAAACGACTGACGGCAGAACCTACGTCCCATCCCGAGGCTCTTAACTCAGGTCCGGACACTCGGGGTTGCTAGCACGGCAGGATGGACGCCGTAGCTTGCAGGGTCCGGCCCTTCTGATCAGGTACCAGTCACAGGTGCGCAAATTTCCGTTGCTCGATCGTCGGCCGCGTGGAACGCGGCCAGGTCGTCCTGCGCCTCCACCAGTTGTTGCAGTGTCACGGCGAGGTCCTGCCATGACCCCTCTCCACCAGCGGCGGCCTCCCCGGCAAGCTCCATCGCCCGCCTTAGCTCGGGTTCGGCCTGGACCACAGTCAGAGAGCCCTCCTCTAGCTCTATTGAAACCCGACCATGGATCGCACAGGCATCGCCTCCCATGTCGGAGGGGTGCCTGCCAATGGAACAGCTGGTCACGACCATTAACATCGAAACGGCAACCAGTGCCGTCCTACTCAGGGGGCCGGCTACTGTGCTACCACAAATGCGTCTCACCAGCACATTATGGTTGCCATCCCGATGCTCCTGTGGAGGTCAAGGGGCGAGGGCGGCGAAGTCGGCGCGTAGGGCGGTGTAGACGTCGCGGACGATGTAGCGCTTGAGGCAGCGCAGAATCTCCTGCTTGCTGAGGCCTTCGGTGATGCGGCGCGGTGCGGGCCTTGACCGCTCCTCGACGGGCGACCCGCAGGGCGCGGATCGCCTCGACCGGCCCAGTGCGGGCCTTCGGCGTGCCCATCGCGGTGCCAGCAAGGGTCGCCCGGGCGGCGGCGATCACGTCGATCGGATCGGACTTGCCCTGTGCGCGGCGGGCGCGGCGGTCCGGCCGGTCTACTTCCGTGACGACGATCTTCTTACTGGTCAAGTAGCGGGCGAGGCCGACCCCGTAGCTGCCGGTGCCCTCCACGCCCACGGCAGTTACCCGCCCGAAGGAGCGCATCCAGGCCAGCAGATCCGCGTAGCCGGCGGACGTCACCGACACCACCCTCACCGTCGAATGCGACGATGGCCCCCCGCACATTCCGGCGGACCAACGACCAACCAGTCCGCAGCATCGAAGCCCACCGGCCACGCAAGACCGACTATCTTCCCACCAGCGTCTGATCTTTTAAGAGGTGACGGTATGGACAGCTTCGAGGGCCGCTGCTGGCTGGACTGGTGGGCCAACACCTCGACCCTTCTCGGCAGTGTCGAAGTGGCCGTCGTCATCACCACCAGCGATGCCGGCTGGGATGCCCACGGCCGCCTGGACAGCGACACCGACGAGGACCGCGACGGCTTCGCGTTCCTCTGCGACCAAGATCCCGTCTTCACGCTGCGCTTCGAAGACGAAAGCACCGTCGCCGTCACCGTCCACCCCACCAACGACCACCGCCGGTTCACCCTCACCGAATACACCGGGCCAGCGCTTCGCCCGGTCGAGCATCACATCGATTTAACCCAATTCCAAACCCGTCTACGATGAACCGTCCGAATCTTTCCTAGGCCACTCCGTCAACCATCAGCCGGGACGGAAACATCAAGCCTCGGGTGGGACTCGACACGCGGCAGCCGCCTGGTCCTGTCACGGGAGATGCTTGACACCGCTGACTGAAAGCGTGTGAAGTCGATCCGACTTGTCAGTGCGACCCGGAGGTAATGCGTGGATCCCGGCCGGCTGGAGATCTGGCGCGAAGATCTGCGGAAGGCAGTCGCCTCCGCGTTGCTCGACTTCGAGGACCGCTACGGGTATCCACCGGACGAGAACGTCATCAGCGAGCCGGACCGGATCGCTGCCACGCTGATCGCCGCTGTCCGCCCCGTCATCCCAGCCGACCTCGTAGACCTGTACGCGACAGTAGGTGCCGTCGACCTACCGGACATCGGCAATGGGTTCTTCCTGCACAGTGCCTTCGACGTGGCCCACGCCCACGAGTCACGGGATCTCTGGCATGTAGGTGGCCGCCATGACGCCGACGTTGTCGTCTTCGCCAGTGATGGCGGTGGCAGCCAGTACGCGCTAGCCACGCCTGCCGGATCACCCGTCTATCGACTCCCGCCGGATCTCGTCCTCGATGGCATCTATACCTCAGAGGACCCGCGCTTCGATATGGCTGCCCCAGACCTGTGTGCCTTCCTCGACCGTTTGCTCCAGGCCGTGAAGACGTTCGCTGCATCGAGTACGCCGCCGAGCTTGTGATCGATCATCTGGCCCAAGCGTCATGCACTGGTGGGACCAGGCACACGCCGGCGGCCGGCTGTCCTGCGCCGGGTCCGGGTTGACGCCATGGTCGTTGAGGGGGCCACTTCATGATCGCCACGGCGACGCGATTCAGCGGCTTGGACAGGACGCTCGTCCTCGTGACCCCGGCATGACCTTCTGTTCCTCGACTGTCAGGTATCCGGCAGCCAACCCATCTGAACGCCCGGCATCCTCCTGAATTGAAGGATGACCCAGCAACGCGAGCGTGGCAATGAACAGCCGGCGGCTTCCAAGATGGTGGTTTCCGAGCAAGGGCTACTGGCCCTGGCTGGCCGTCGGACGGCCTTACCCTTAACGGAGGCTCTTACAACCTTCCGAGAGCTGGTTTCCGCCGACATGGAATGGGCGGATTCTCGAAAGACGCGTTTTCGTCGTCGTTCAACCTGGTCCAAGGGGCTATCACTCGGGTTGACCGCCTTGTCGACGGTGGTCCTAGGAATCCCGCAAATCCCGTTCAATGCATCGATTGCGTTGCCGATGGTCGCAGTGGTAACGCTGCTGGGGTCACTGGAATTTTTTCATAACTGGCGATCGCGGTGGATTTTGATGGAAGAGACGCGCTACCGCCTCAACCGCCTGCGCGACGAAATTGACTACCTGCTCGTAGCTAATCCACCGGACGGGTTAACCCGTGAGCACATAGATCGGTTTTTTGCCGATCAGCAACAGATCTGGGCGGACGTTAGCCGGCAGTGGGTGGAGTTTAGACGGCAGGGCGACGCCCAACAGCTTGGCCCGATTTCCCAAACAATTGCCGGTTAGCGTCTCGGTGCCGTAGACGGGCACGGCGGGCGATGGCCGGACCCGTACGACGGTTAGAGGAGGCGATTCCCGTCAACCTCAATCCGAGACCAGGAGGCCGGATTCAGACGTTGAAGCGGAACTCCACGACGTCGCCGTCCTGCATGACGTACTCCTTGCCCTCGATGCGGACCTTGCCCGCCGCCTTGGCCGCCGCCATCGAACCGTGCTCGACCAGGTCGTGGTAGGAGACCACCTCGGCCTTGATGAAGCCGCGCTGGAAGTCGCTGTGGATGACACCCGCGGCCTCCGGCGCGGTGGCGCCGACCGGGACGGTCCAGGCGCGTGCTTCCTTGGGGCCGGCCGTGAGGTACGTCTGCAGGCCGAGCGTGCGGAAGCCGACCCGGACGAGCTGGTTGAGGCCGGGCTCGTTCTGCCCGATCGACTCCAGCAGCTCGCGGGCCTCGTCCTCGGGGAGGTCCACCAGCTCGGATTCGATCTTCGCGTCCATGAAGACGGCCTCGGCGGGGGCGACCAGGGCCCGCAGTTCGTCGAGGAACGCCTCGTTGGCCAGCTCGGCCTCGTCGACGTTGAAGACGTACAGGAAGGGCTTGGTGGTGAGCAGGTGCAGCTCGCGCAGGTGCTCCAGCTCGATCTTGGCGGCGGCGGCCCCGGAGTAGAGGGTGGTGCCGCCGTCGAGCACCTCGATCGCGGCCTTCGCGGCGGCGACCGCGGCGAGCCGGTCCTTGCGGAGCTTGGCTTCCTTCTCCAACCGGGGCAGCGCCTTGTCCAGGGTCTGCAGGTCGGCGAGGATCAGCTCGGTGTTGATCGTCTCGATGTCGTCGGCCGGGGAGATCTTGCCGTCGACGTGGACCACGTTGGGGTCGGAGAAGGCCCGGACCACCTGGCAGATCGCCGAGGCGTCGCGGATGTTCGCCAGGAAGGCGTTGCCCCGACCCTGCCCCTTCGACGCGCCGCGGACCAGGCCGGCGATGTCGACGAACGACACCGGAGCAGGCAGCACCTTCTGCGAGGAGAAGATCTCGGCCAGCTTGCCCAGCCGCTCGTCCGGAAGCCCGACCACGCCGACGTTGGGCTCGATGGTGGCGAACGGGTAGTTCGCCGCCAGCACGTCGTTCTTGGTCAACGCGTTGAAAAGCGTGCTCTTGCCGACGTTGGGCAGGCCGACGATGCCGATGGAAAGACTCACGACCAGCCAGCTTACGCGGCGCGCGGTTTATGTCGCGACGCGACCCGGCAAGCGTTGTTACTCTGCCGAACTCGATGTCTCGCTGTGGGAGGTGGGATGACCTCGACGTTGCCCGAGCTGTACATCGCCGTCGATGTGGAGGCGGACGGGCCGATCCCCGGGCCGTACAGCATGATCTCGCTGGGTATGGCCGTGGCCGGACACCCGGACCTGTCCTTCTACACCGAGCTGCGCCCCATCTCCGACGACTTCGTGCCGGCGGCACTTGCCGTCTCCGGCCTGGACCGGGAGCGCCTGTTGCGGGAGGCGCCCACCGCGCAGGAGGCGATGACCGCGGCGGCGGCCTGGGTCAACGGGCTGCGCCGGATCGGCCGCCCGGTCTTCCTCGCCGCCCCCGCCGTCTGGGACGGCATGTTCGTGCACTGGTACTTCGTCCGCTTCGTCGGCCACAGCCCGTTCGGCGCCACCGGCTCGGGTGTCGACCTGCGCAGCTACTGGATGGGGCTGACCGGCAGCGAGTGGGTCCAGACCCGCAAGGGCAAGATCAAGCACGAGCTGGGCCTGCACGACGTGCCGCACACCCACCACGCCGGGGAGGACGCCGCCGAACTGGCGCAGGTCTTCGACGCGGTGCTCCGCCGCCGCCAATCCGACGAGCAGGCGTGACCGGCCCCGGGCGAGCAGGCGTGACAGGCCGGCGAGCAGACGTGATCGGCCTCGGCGCTCAGCCGAGCAGGCGCGGGGCGATCACCACCTCCTGGACGGTGCCGTCCGCGCCCCGGCTGACCTCGTACGCCGAGACGCCCTCGCGGTCCGCGATCGCCTCGGCCAACTGGGTGCCCCGGTAGACCAGGCCGACCCCGTCGTCGGTGCAGTGGCTGGTCGGCAGCGTCCCGTTGCCGACCAGCTCGTGCATGAGCGGGCGCCGCTGCCCCTCGCTGTCGTAGTGCACCCCGTTGCCGTACGGCAGCCAGGCCAGGCCGTCGGTGAAGCCGCGCAGCCGGGGGCCGAAGCTGTCGGTGGCACCGCCGACATGCCAGCAGATCGAGCCCGCCGAGACCCCGGCCAGCACCACGCCGGCCTGCCAGCACTCGCGCAGGATCTCGTCGAGCCCGTGCACCCGCCAGACGGCGACCAGGTTGGCCACGCTGCCGCCGTCGACCCAGATCACGTCCTGGGCGAGCAGGTGGGCGCGGACGTCCTCGATGTTCGGCATCGGGAACAGGGCGAGGTGCGACAGCCGGAACCGGGTCTTGGCGAAGGCGCCGTAGACGGCGCTCAACACGACGGGGTGGTCCCCGACGGCCTGCCCGAGGTAGCAGACCCGCGGCTGCGAACCCGCCTCGGCCAGCTCGGCCGCCAGCTCGAAGACCGGGCTGGGGCGCAGGTCGGTCGGGCCCCGGCTGCCCCGGAAGAAGCCCATGCTGGTGGCGAGGATGGTCGGTGTGCTGGCGGGCATCGGGCGTCCTTCCGTCGGGGGTGCGGCGTCCATCCTGCCGCAGCCGGCTGACGGCACACCGTCGAACCCGGCGAGGCCGGTCGGCCGACGAGGTCAGTTGCCGTGGCGCTGTCGGGGCACCCGGGCCTCGGGCCGGAGGCCCGGGGGCAGCTCGTCGAGCGGCCGGTCGGCCGGGGGCAGTTGGGCCGCGGCGGCGCGGGGCAGGGTGAACCGGTCGGCGGCGGCCGGACCGGCAGAGATCGACTCGCGCAGCATCCAGCGCACCTCGTCGGCCGTCCAGCCCAGCCCTGGCCGGGCGGCTATCTCGCGGACCAACCGCCGGCCGACCCGGGTGTCGTCGTCGTAGAAGCGCATGCACCAGTGGTGCGTCCACATGCCGAGCGCCCGCAGGCCGGCGTCGTCAAGGGAACCGACCAGCCGACCGCAGGCGGTGTCGGTGAAGGTCTGCTCGGGGTCGGTCGTCCGGTCCCGGTCGATGGCGCCGCGGGCGGCGGGCGCGACGGCCCGCATCCGGCGGTAGAAGGCCTGCGCCACCGCGCGGGGCAGTGGCGGAAATGTGCCAGGTGTCGACGCCGCCGCCCAACCCGCCACGCTCGTCATCCGCCGCACCCCTTCTTGAGTTGGTGGCCGGACGCTACCCGGCACGACCGACACTTCCGGGCCGGAAAAACCCCTCGGATCGCGGATAGCGACGATGACCTGGGGCGTCTGTATCTGTGACAACGAAACGGGGGTGGTGGGTGGACGAGGACGAGCGTGCTCGGCTGGCCGAGTTCGTCGGCAGCCGGACGCCGGCGCTGATGCGTGTCGCGTACCTGCTGACCGGCGACCGCAACGCCGCCGAGGACCTGTTCCAGTCGGCACTGGCACGGACCATCCCCAAGTGGGGATCGATCCGGCACGCCGATCCCGAGGGGTACCTCCGCGCGGTGATGTACCGCGAGCAGATCGGCTGGTGGCGACGACTGCGCCGATGGCGGGAGACGCCGCTCAATCCGGCGGACGAACCGGTCGGCGCCGACCCGAGCGGCGGCTCCGACGTGCGGTTGGCGATGCGCGCCGCACTGCGCCACCTACCACCGGCACAGCGGGCGGTGGTGGTCCTGCGCTACTACGAGGATCTGCCCGAAGCCCGGGTCGCCGAACTGCTCGGCTGTTCCGTGGGCACGGTACGCAGCCGTACCCACCGGGCGGTCACTCGTCTGCGCGAACTGCTGCCGGAGGTCGAAATGCTGGAGGTACGGCGATGACCGATCCCTTCGAGCACCTCATCCGCTCCACCCTCACCGACCTCGCCGAGGAGGCACCGATCGTGCATGACCAGTTGAACGGGGCGGAACGGCGGGTGCGCAACAGGCGCCGCGCCACGGTGACGATGGGGGCGGTCGGCACCCTCGCGGCGATCCTCATCGCCACTCCGCTCGCTCTCGCCTCGACCGGCTCGGACGAGGCTCCACCGGCCGCCCCCAGCCCGGCGGGCCCGGCGGCCGTGCCCGGTCCGCCCGCGCCCGACCAGTCCGCGCCGACGACCGTACCGAGTCCGGGCGGTGCGAAGCAGGACCCGCCGACGCGGCCGAGCGCGCCCGGCGAGCCCGCTGCACCCGGCGAGCCCGGTGCCCCCGGCGACGCCGCCGGTACGCCCGGTGCCCCTGGTGCGCCCGGTGCCCCCGCTGCTCCTGGGGTGCCCCGTGATCCATCCAAGCGTGACGTGCCTGGCGAGCCCTCGCCGGTGACCGCGCCCGGCGTACCGGGCCAGCCGATGACCGCCTCGACTGTGCCGCGCTGAGCAGGATCGGTCAGGTCGGCGGCCTCCTCGCCCCGGCCTGACCGGTCAACCGCGGCCGGCTCCGGCGGCCCACCGCTCGATCCTCTGGTCGCAGGACGAGGGCCAGCGCCGGTCAGCCGAGCGGCTGACGGCGATCCGGCCGCGGAGATGCCGGTCACGTCCACGCGGCCCCTCCCCGCACCGGCGAGCGCCGCGCGTCCCCGGAAACGGCGGGCGCCGGCCCACCGGGTTTGCCGAGGCCGGTGAGCCCGCCCATCCTTGGGCGCATGACCGATCCCGGACACCCGACGTGCCAGCCGCGGGGGCGACGATGAGCACCACGATGCCCCGGGTGCCCACCTCGCTGACCGGGCAGATCGTCACACCCGGCGACCGCCGGTACGCGCAGCTGCGCTCCACGTACACCGCCACGGCGTCGCCGGCCGCCGTCCTGCTGCCGAAGACCACCGCGCAGGTGATCGACGCGCTGCGCTACGCGCGGGAGCAGCGGCTGCCGATCTCCGTCCGCAGCGGCGGGCACGGCTTCTCCGGGACCTCCTCCAACAACGGTGGCGTGGTCATCGACCTGTCCATGCTCAACCGGGTGCAGGTGCTCGACGAGCGGGCCGGGCTGGTCCGGGTCGAGGCCGGGGCCCGCTGGGCGAACGTCGCGAAGGCGTTGGCGCCGTACGGCCTGGTGATCAGCTCGGGTGACTACGGCGGCGTCGGCGTCGGCGGCCTGGCCACCGGCGGCGGTGTGGGCTGGCTGGTCCGCGCCCACGGTCTCACCCTCGACCGCGTCCGCGCGGTCGAGGTGGTGCTCGCCGACGGGACGCTGGTCCGCGCGGACGCCACCCACGAACCGGACCTGTTCTGGCTGGTCCGGGGCGCCGGAGCCGGAGCCGGGATCGTGGTGGCCTTCGAGATCGAGGCGGTCGAGCAGCGCAACGTCGGCGTGACGCAACTGGTCGTCGAGGCGCATCCGGACGGGCGCACCATCCGGGAGTGGGTGGCCTACCTCGCGCAGGCCCCACGGGAGTTGTCCGCGGCGGCCGTGGTGTACGCCGAGGGGCGCTCGGCCCTCATGTCCATCACCGCCGTGGTGGCCGCCGAGAGCCTGCGCCGAGCCCGACCCGTGGTGGAGCCGCTGCTCGCCATCGGCAAGGTGCTCGAACACCGCACCGACCTGCTGCCCTACCCGACGCTGGTGCCGACCGCGCACCTGAGCCCCAACGTCGGGCAGCAGCGCGGCACGACCACTAACGGTCTGTTCACCGGGCTTGACGACGCCGGCGCGCGGGCCGTGCAGCGGGCGGTGACCGGGCCGGGGCGGGCCGTGGTCCAGCTCCGCTCGCTGGGGGGCGCGGTCAACGACGTGGCATCCGACGCGACCGCGTACGCCCACCGCCACCAGGACACGCTTGTCATCGCCTCGGTGTTCCCGCCGCGGGGTGGGCCGGCGTTGGACACCGCCTGGCGGACCGTCGGGGCGCGGGCCGACGGCGCGTACGTCAACTTCGAGGGTCGACCGGACCCGGCCGCGTTCGCCCGGATCTACCCGGGCGAGACCGGGATCCGGGTACGCCGGCTGTGGAAGCGGTACGACCCGGACGGCGTGTTCCGGTCGGCCCTGCTGACCGGTCAGCCCCACCGCGCCGCCCAGCCGCACCGCGCCGCCCAGCCGAGCCGCGCCGCCCAGCCCAGCCGTTCCGGCCAGCCCACCCGATCCGGCCAGCCCACCTCGGCCGGTCAACCGCATCGACGACGTCGCCGCCCCCGCTGACGGAGGCCCCTGCTCACCGGCACGCCGAGGTCCGATTCCCGCCAGCCGATGGCGGGTCGAGCGGGGCATCATCGGTGACATGGAGCTGGACTTCGAGCGGTGTTACCGGGCCGTGGACAGTCGTGACCAGCGGTTCGACGGCTGGTTCTACACCGGCGTGACGTCCACCGGCATCTACTGCCGGCCGTCCTGCCCGGCGATCACCCCCAAGCGGCAGAACGTCCGTTTCTTTCCGTCCGCCGCCGCCGCACAGGGTGTCGGGCTGCGCGCCTGCCGCCGCTGCCGACCGGACGCCGCGCCGGGCTCACCCCTGTGGGACGTCCGCGCGGACGTGGTCGGCCGGGCGATGCGGCTGATCGCCGACGGCGTGGTCGACCGGGACGGCGTACCCGGGTTGGCCTCTCGTCTGGGCTACACCGAGCGGCACCTGCACCGGATGCTGAGCGCCGAGATGGGCGCCGGGCCGCTCGCGCTGGCCCGGGCCCAGCGGGCACAGACCGCGCGGATCCTGATCGAGACCACCGACCTCGGGATGGCCGAGATCGCGTTCGCCGCCGGCTTCGGCAGCGTCCGGCAGTTCAACGACACGCTCCGCGAGGTGTACGCGAGTGCCCCGTCGGACCTGCGGACGGCGCGCGGCGGTCAGCGGACGCCGGCCGGTGCGGGGACCATCGCGCTGCGGCTGGCGTACCGTCCGCCGCTGCACGCCCAGGCGCTGCTGGACTTCTTCGCGACGCGGGCGCTGCCCGGTGTGGACGAGGTTCGCGACGGGACGTACCACAGGGGTCTGCGGTTGCCCCACGGCACCGGCGAGGTGGCGCTGACCCCGGCGGCCGGGCACGTGGCGGCGACGCTGCGGTTGACCGACCTGCGCGACCTGGCGCCCGCGGTGGCCCGGTGCCGCCGGCTGCTCGACCTGGACGCGGACCCGGCCGCCATCGACGCCACGCTGGCCGCCGACCCGGCGCTAGCCCCCGCGGTCGCCGCCGAACCAGGAATCCGCGTCCCCCGAGCGGTAGACGGCTTCGAAATGGCAGTCCGCGCCATCATCGGCCAACAGATCTCCCTGCCAGCCGCCCAAAAAACCCTAACCCGCCTCCTCACCGCCCACGCCCCCGATCACGTCGATCATGAGGTTGACCTGGCGATTGGAGATCGAACCCCAGGCCAACCTCATGATCAACGGGGCGCAGGGGGCGGGCGACGGGGCGCAGGGGGCGGGGCCGGGGGGCTCCGGGGGTTTCTGAGTCCGGAGGAGTTGTTGGCGGTGCCGGGTTCCGGGTTTGGGATGCCGGCCGGGCGGCGGGAGACCCTTCGGGGGTTGGCCCTCGCGGTTCTTGACGGGTCCGTCGACCTGGCGGCTTCGGTGGATCGGGTGTCGGCCACTCGGGGGTTGCTTGCCCTGCCTGGTGTCGGGCCGTGGACCGCCAACTACCTGGCCATGCGCGCCTTCGGCGACCCGGACATCCTGCTCAGCACCGACCTCGCGGTCCGGCGCGGCGCCGCCGCGCTCGGCCTGCCCGACAACCCGACAACCCTCGACGGGTACGCCGACCGATGGCGTCCCTGGCGGTCCTACGCAACGATGAGACTCTGGAGAGCGGCATGAGCATCGACAGCACCGTACTGAGCACACCGGCCGGCCCGTTGAGCATCCTCGCCGGCCCGGACGGCGACGTACGGGCAGCCGGCTTCACACCGGACCCGGCCGCGCTGCTGCCCCTGATCCACCCGACCCTGCGGGCGCCGGTGCGCCAACGGGTCGACCTCGGCCCGGTCACCGCGGCGGTCCACTCCTACCTGGACGGTGACCTCGACGCGATCGACGCGGTGCCGGTCCGCCAACGCACCGGCGGGGAGTTCATGGCGCACGCCTGGCAGGTGCTGCGCGAGGTGCCGCCCGGTGCCCCGGTCACCTACACCGGGTACGCCGCGCTGGCCGGTCGGCCACCGGCGGTGCGGGCCGCGGCGGCCGCCTGCGCCCGCAACGCGGCGGCACTGTTCGTGCCCTGCCACCGGGTGCTGCGCACCGACGGCACGCTCGGCGGATACCGCTGGGGGCTGGACGTGAAGAAGTGGCTTCTCGGTCATGAGCGGCGCCTGACAGCAAGCTGACACCGGCGTCGCCCGCCATTGACGCTACCGTCTGGTATGCCTCTGCGGAGCGACGGCGACCCGGCCACCCCGGTCGCCGCGCCCCGGCACCCGTTGCACAACCTCTGGCGGCTGCGCCCCTACCTGCGCCCGTACGCCGCCGAGTTCGCCTGGCTGCTCGTCGCGGGCCTCGCGGGCACGGCGGCCGGGATCGCCGTACCGCTCGTCGTGCAGCGGGTGGTGGACGGGCCGGTGGCCCGACACGAACCGGCCGGGCTGTTCCAGCTCGGCGGCCTGGCACTGCTGCTCGGTGTGGTCGAGGCGGTGCTCATCTTCATCCGCCGGTGGGTGCAGTCTTCCTCGGCGGTGGGCATGGAGGCGGCGCTGCGCGCCGACGTCTACGCCCACCTGCAACGGTTGGCGACAAGCTTCCACGACCGCTGGCAGTCCGGCCAGTTGCTGTCCAGGATCACCAGCGACCTGTCGGTGATCCGCCGGTTCCTCTCCTTCGGCGTGTTCTTCCTGGTGCTCAACCTGACCACCTACGTGGTCGTGGTCGTGCTCCTGGTCAACCTGCACCCGATGCTCGGTGCGCTGGTCGCGGCCAGCTCGGTGCCGCTGCTGCTGATCAGCCGCCGGTTCGGGCGGCACTACCACGCCGCGTCCCGGCGGATGCAGGACCAGCAGGGCGACGTGGCGACCCTGGTCGAGGAGACCGCGCAGGGCCTACGCACCATGAAGGCGTACGGCCGGGGGCCGGAACTGGCCGCCCGCTTCGGCGTCGGGGCGCAGCGGCTGCACGACACGGGCGTCGGCAAGGCGCGGCTGCTGGCCAACACCTCGGCGTTGCTCGACCTGGTGCCCAACGTGACACTGGGCGTGGTGCTGGTGGCCGGTGCGGCCGCCGCCGCGAAGGGCTCGCTCACCATCGGCGAGCTTGTCGCGTTCGTCAGCCTCCAACTGATGCTCATCTGGCCGGTGCAGTCGCTGGGTTGGATCATCGCCAACGGTCAGGAGGCCGCCACCGCCGCCGACCGGCTCCAGGAGGTGCTGGACACCCCACCCCAGATCGTGGACTCCCCCGGCGCGCTCGCGCTGCCCCGCGACGCGGTGCACGGGCGGCTCCGCATCGAGCGGGTCTCGTTCAGCTACCCGGGCGCCACCGCGCCGGTGCTGCGCGAGATCGACCTGGTCATCGAGCCGGGCGAGACGCTCGCCCTGGTCGGCGCCACCGGCTCCGGCAAGAGCACGCTGCTCTCGCTGGTGCCCCGGCTGCACGAGGTGACCGCGGGCCGGATCACCCTGGACGGTCACGACCTGCGTGAACTGCGGCTGGCCTCGCTGCGCCGACTGGTCGGGGTGGCGTTCGAGGAGCCCACGCTCTTCTCCATGTCGGTGCGGGAGAACCTCACCCTGGGGCACCCGGACGCCGGCGACGACGACGTCCGCGCGGCCCTCGCGCTGGCCCAGGCCGACTTCGCGTACGACCTGCCGTGGGGATTGGCCACCCGGGTCGGTGAGCAGGGGATCTCCCTCTCCGGCGGGCAGCGTCAGCGGCTCGCGTTGGCGCGGGCCGTGCTCGGCCGACCGGCGGTGCTGGTGCTCGACGACCCGCTGTCCGCTCTCGACGTGCACACCGAGGCGCTTGTGGAGGCGGCCCTGCGGCAGGTCCTGCGCAACAGCACCGCGCTGCTCGTGGTGCACCGGCCTTCGACGATCTCCCTGGCCGACCGGGTCGCGCTGCTCGAAGACGGGCGGATCACCGCCGTGGGCCGGCACTCCGACCTGCTGGCGACGGTTCCGGCGTACCGGGCGCTGCTGGCCGCCGAACCACCCACCGGGCAGCCGCCGGCGACGGAGACCGCCGGCCCGAGCCCGTTCCCCTCCGACGGTTGGGGGCTGGTGCGCTCGTGACAGTGCCGAAGCCTGCCGAACCACCGCCCGAGGAGCAACCGGAGCTGACCCGCTGGCGCGGGACCGCCACGGACCCGGAGGCGGACCGGAGCCGAGCCGAGGACACCGCACCCGAGGCGGTGGCCCGGCTGCGCCGGCTCAGCCGGGCCCTGCTCGCCGACCAGCTCCGACCACACCGGAGACGACTCGCCGCGGCGGTCGGCCTGCTGCTGACCCAGAACGCCGCCGCGATGGCCGGCCCGTACCTGGTCATGATCGGCATCGACCGGGCCATCACGCCGCTGCGCGCCGGCGACGCCGGCCCGCTGGTCGCCGTCGCCGGGGCGTTCGTGGTCGCCTCGCTCACCGAGTACGCGGCCCGGCGCGGGTTCCTCACCCTCTCCGCCCGGATCGGCCAGGCCGTCCTGCTCGACCTGCGGCAGCGGGTGTTCGGGCACTTCCTGCGGCTGTCCGTCGGCTTCCACGAGCGGTACACCTCCGGCCGGATGGTCTCCCGGCTCACGAGTGACCTGGACTCGATCGCCGAACTCGTCGACGGTGGCATCGACAACCTGGTGATGGCCGGGCTGTCGATGCTGTCGGTGGCCGCCATCCTGCTCTGGCTGGACCTGCCGCTGGCCGCCGTGACGCTGCTCGCCTTTCCGTTCCTGTTCGTGCTCTCCCGCTGGTTCGCCAGGTCGTCGGCGAGCGCGTACCGGCGGACCCGGGACGCGGTCGCGCTCGTCATCGTGCACTTCGTCGAGTCGATGCGGGGCATCCGGGCGGTGCAGGCGTTCCGCCGGGAGCCGCGCAACCAACGGATCTTCGTGGCGCTCGGCGACGACTACCGGCGGAGCAGCCTGCACACGTTCCGCCTGATCGCCACGTACTCCCCGGCGATCAAGCTGATCGGCAACGTCACCGTGGCGGCGGTGCTCTGCTACGGCGGGTGGCGGGTGCTCGACGGCCAGACCGAGGTCGGTGTGCTCGCCGCGTTCCTGCTCTACCTGCGTCGCTTCTTCGAGCCGATGCAGGAGCTGAGCCAGTTCTACAACTCCCTGCAGTCGGCCACCGCGGCGTTGGAGAAGCTGGCCGGGGTGCTCGACGAGCGGCCGGCCGTCGCCGAGCCGGCCCGGCCCACACCGCTGCCGACCGGGCCCGGTCGCGGCGAGGTGAGCTTCCGGGCGGTCTCCTTCGGATACCGGGCCGGCACCCCGATCCTCGGCGGGCTGGAGCTGACCGTGTCGGCCGGACAGACGGTGGCGCTGATCGGGCCGACCGGCGCGGGCAAGTCGACGATCGCCAAACTCGTCGCCCGTTTCCACGACCCGGACAGCGGCACGGTCCGGCTCGACGGGGTCGACCTGCGCGACGTCGGCGACACCGACCTGCGCCGCGCCGTGGTGTTGGTGACGCAGGAGAACCACCTCTTCAGTGGGACCGTCGCGGAGAACATCAGGTTCGGCCGCCCGAGCGCGGACGACGAGACGGTCCAGGCCGCCGCGCGGGCGATCGGCGCGCACGACTTCATCGCCGCCCTGCCCGAGGGGTACGCCACCCAGGTGCACCGGCGCGGCGGCCGGCTCTCCGCCGGGCAGCGCCAACTCGTCGCGTTCGCGCGGGCGTTCCTGGCCGACCCGACCGTGCTGATCCTGGACGAGGCGACGTCGTCGCTTGACGTACCGACCGAACGGCTGGTGCAGCGCGCACTCGGCACCATCCTGCGCGACCGCACCGCCCTGGTGATCGCGCACCGACTCTCCACGGTGGAGACCGCCGACCGGGTGCTCGTCCTCGACGGCGGGAAGATCGTCGAGGACGGCCCACCCGCCGTGCTGGCCGAGGCCGGCGGCCGGTACGCGGCCCTGCACCGGCAGTGGCGCGACTCGCTGATCTGAACCAGCGATCCCACAACTGCGTGGCTCGACCCCCCGGCGGTGCCTACGATCGCAGCATGACCGATACGGCGAGGACGGCCCGCGCCGGCGTCCCCGAGCGTCCGACCCTGGACGGGCTCGAGGAAAGCTGGGCACGCCACTGGCAAGAGAAGGGCACGTACGCGTTCGACCGCTCGAGGACAGCGACCGGCGCGGCGTCGGACGCGCCGAGCCGGAATGGTCGTAGTAAGGACGTGTACGCCATCGACACGCCACCGCCGACCGTATCGGGCGAGTTGCACATGGGGCACGTGTACTCGTACACGCACACCGACATCGTCGCGCGTTACCAGCGGATGCGCGGCAAGACCGTCTTCTACCCGATGGGCTGGGACGACAACGGCCTGCCCACCGAGCGTCGCGTGCAGAACGTCTACGGGGTGCGCTGCGATCCGGCACTGGCGTACGACCCGGTGTGGCGGCCACCGGCGACTCCTGTCGACGACGCGGCCCGCCGTGACCCCACCCCGCTCTCCCGGCGCAACTTCATCGAGCTGTGCGAACGGCTGACGGTCACCGACGAGCAGGCCTTCGAGTCGCTGTGGCGACGGCTCGGGCTCTCGGTGGACTGGTCGTTGACCTACACCACGATCGGTCGGATCGCCCGGACCACAAGTCAGCGGGCGTTCGTGCGTAACCTGCTGCGCGGCGAGGCGTACCAGTCGGAGGCGCCGACGCTCTGGGACGTCGGCTTCGCCACCGCCGTCGCCCAGGCCGAGTTGGAGGACCGGGAGCGCCCCGGCGCCTACCACCGGCTGCGGTTCGCCGGGCCGGGCGGGCGGGAGGTGCAGATCGACACCACCCGGCCGGAGCTGTTGCCCGCCTGCGTGGCGTTGGTCTGTCATCCCGACGACGAGCGGTACGCCGACCTGGTGGGCACGACCGTGCGCAGCCCGCTGTTCGGCGTCGAGGTGCCGGTGCGCGCCCACCCGCTCGCCGAACCGAGCAAGGGCACCGGCATCGCGATGGTCTGCACGTTCGGCGACCTGAGCGACGTGACCTGGTGGCGGGATCTCGACCTCGACACCCGGGTGGTCATCGGCCGCGACGGCCGGCTGCTTCCGGAGCCGCCGGACGGGGTGCCGGCTCCGCCGTACGCGGCGTTGGCCGGGCAGACCGTCAACGGCGCCCGCCGGGAGATCGTCGGGATGCTTGCCGACGCGGGCGACCTGGTCGGCGAGCCCCGTCCGATCACCCATCCGGTCAAGTTCTACGAGCGCGGTGACCGCCCACTGGAGATCGTCTCGACTCGACAGTGGTATCTGCGCAACGGCGGCCGGGACGCCGACCTGCGGGCCACACTGCTGGCCCGGGGCGAGGAGTTGCACTGGGTGCCGGCGCACATGAAGCACCGCTACGACAACTGGGTGGGTGGCCTGACCGGCGACTGGCTGGTCAGTCGGCAGCGCTTCTTCGGGGTGCCGGTGCCGGTGTGGTACCGGCTCGACAACACTGGCGAGCCGGACTGGTCCCACCCTCTCACGCCGGACGAGTCGGCGCTGCCGGTCGACCCATCCAGTGACCCGGCGCCCGGCTACGACGAGTCGCAGCGCGGCCGACCCGGCGGTTTCATCGGTGATCCGGACGTGCTGGACACCTGGGCCACCTCGTCGCTGACCCCGCAGATCGTCGGTGGCTGGGAGACCGACCCGGAGCTGTTCGCGCAGGTCTTTCCGATGGACCTCCGTCCGCAGGGGCAGGAGATCATCCGGACCTGGCTGTTCGACACCGTGGTCCGTTCGCACTTCGAGCACGGGGTGTTGCCCTGGCGGGACACCGTGCTGTCGGGCTGGATCCTCGACCCGGACCGCAAGAAGATGGCCAAGTCCAAGGGCAACGTGGTCACCCCGCTGGCCCTGTTGGAGCAGCACGGCTCGGACGCGGTGCGCTACTGGGCGGCCAGTGGCAAACCCGGCACGGACCTGGCCTTCGACCCGGCGCAGATCAAGATCGGCCGCCGACTGGCCACCAAGCTGCTGAACGCGTCCAAGTTCGCGCTCGGGCTGGGGGCGGCGGACGCGCTGCGCGCCCCCGTGACCACGCCACTGGACCGGGCCATGCTCGCCGAGCTGACCACCGTGGTCACCGCCGCGAGCACCGCCCTCGACGCGTACGACCACACGGCCGCGTTGCAGGCGGCCGAGGCGTTCTTCTGGCGGTTCTGCGACGACTACATCGAGTTGGTCAAGGAGCGGGCGTACGCCACCGGCGCGGCCGGCGACTCGGCGCGGGCGGCGCTGGCCTCGGCGCTCTCGGTGCAGCTACGACTGTTCGCCCCGGTGCTGCCCTACGTGACCGAGGAGGTCTGGTCGTGGTGGCGGTACGGGTCGGTGCACCGCGCGACGTGGCCCACCACCTACGAGGTGGCCCGGTCGATCGAGGGGTCGGGTGATCCGGCGCTGTTGCGGCTCGCCGGCGACGCGTTGAGCCAGGTGCGGCGGGCCAAGTCGGAGCGGAAGCTGTCGATGAAGGCGGAGGTGCCGCTGGCCGAGGCGCTCGGCCCGGCGGCCCTCCTGGAGCAGCTCACCCTCGTCGCCGACGACCTCCGGGCGGCCGGCCGGATCGACAAACTCGACCTGCTCCCCGACCGCACCCCGGAGCTGGTCATCGCCTGCGCGTTCTGACCGGCGTCCGCCGCCGCCACCCCCCCTTCGGCGGCGGCGGACCGGCCATCACCAGCCGCGCAGGAAGCGCAGCCCGAGCAGGAACGCGACAACCGCGGGACCGACGAGCAGGGTGATCGCCTGCAGGCGGTACGGCATCCGGTGCCGGGTCAGCTCGCCCGCGTTGCCCAGCACGATGGCCCCGGCCAGCATCAGGAACGCCCCCCACCAGCCGGTCTCCAACTCGATCAGGTCGACCCGGATCAGTTGCAGGGTCACCCCGAGCAGCGCGCCGGTGAGCGCGAGCAGGGCCACCGCCCGGTGCAGGCCCCGGGCCAGCGGGTGGGCCGCCCGCCAACCGTAGGTGCCGGCGACCGCCAGGCAGGGCAGCACCACCATCAGCGGCCAACCCCGCCCCATGACGCCGAACATCAGCAGCGCGCCCACCGCGAACACCAGGGTGCCGACGCAGGCGAGCATGTAACCGCCGAAGGCCCGGCCACCGCCCCGGGCCAGCAACGGGCCGCCGCTGGCCGCGATCAACGCGGCCGGGATCAGGATGAACACGGCCCACCAGTGGAACTGGCCGCTGCCCTGGGCAGCCGTGGCGACCGTGGCGCAGGCCAGCCCGGCAACAGCCAGGCTGGTCAGCCACGGCCGACTGCTCCGGGAGTACGGCTCAGCCAACGACGTCCGCTCCGCTTCGACGCTCACACCCAACAGCCTGGCCCGACAGGGCCCAGCCGGTCCATCCGGCCAGCCCTACCGCCGAGGGGTGGCTGGCCGGAACACCCCCTCGTACCGCTCTCAGCTCGTCTCGCCGGCCACGCTGAACGAACGCAGGCGATCGATGGCCAGCACGGTGAAGCCGACGCTTACCAGCGCGGTCATCACCGAGGCCACCGGCACCGACACGGTGGTCTCCAACAGCCCGGTCGGGGCGATCCGGTCGGCGAGGGCGATCACGTACTGCTGGATGGAGAGCACCTTGGTGCCGCTGACGAAGTTGCCCAGCAGCCCCTCCCAGATCAGCACGTAGACCAGGCCGAGCAGCACCGGCCGCCTGGTGACCAGGCTGAGGGCGAGGAACAACGCCGAGTACGCCAGCGCGCCGAGCGCCGCCGCGACGGCCAACGCCAGTCCGAGGCGTACCGAGTCGGCGAGCACGCCCGCGACGTAGAGCGGCAGCGCGACGGTGGCCGCGCTGACCCCGGCGGCCACCGCGAGCTTCGGCAGCACGATCTGCCAGCGCGGCAGCGGCTTGGTCAGGATGTGCACGACGGTGCCGTCGTCGATCTCGGCGCCCAACACGCCCGTGCCGATGATCAGCGCAACCACCGGCAGCACCACGGCCAGCCCCAGACCGACGAGCACCGGCGGCCCCCACTCGCCCGGGTCCACCCCCAGCGACCGGCAGAGCACGGCCAACCCGAGCAGCACCAGTGGCAGCGGAAGCAGCAGCAGGAACCGACGCCGGCCGAACAGCCCGCGCGCGGTGATCCAGGTAATTGTCGACATGTCAGGCCTCCACCAGGTAGGAGAAGACGCTCTCCAGAGACTCGTCGGACGGCACCAGTTGGCGCACCCGGATGCCGTGCTTGAGCGCGATCCGGGGCAGTGCCCGGGTGAAGGCGCCGTAGTCGCCGGCCCGCACGGTCAGGCCGGTGGGGTCCAGCTCGACACCGCTGACGGACGGCTCGGCGATCAGCGCGACGGCAAGCGCCCGGTCGTCCGTCGACCGCACCGCGAACACGTGCGGGCGGTTGGTCATCAACCGGCGGATGGTCCGGAAGTCGCCGGAGGCCGCCAACCGCCCGGCCACCATCACCTGCACCGTCCCGGAGACCTGCTCGACCTCCTCCAGGATGTGCGAGCTGAACAGGATGGTCCGGCCGGCGTCGCCCAGGCTGTGCAGCAGTTGCATCATGTGCAGCCGCTGGCGCGGGTCCATCCCGTTGAACGGCTCGTCGAGGAGCAGCACCTGCGGGTCGTGCACCAACGCGGCGGCCACCCGGGCCCGCTGCCGCATGCCCTTGGAGTACGTGCCGATCCGGCGGCTCTGCGCCGACTCCAGCTCGACCAGGTCGATGGCCCGCCGGGCGGCCTCCGCCGGATCGGCCAGCCGGTGCAGCTTGGCGCTGGCCAGCACGAACTCGTACGCGGTGAGGAAGCCCTGCACCGCCTCCCGTTCACTGACCAGCCCCAACCGTCGGTAGACGTCGGGGTTTCGCCAGGTCGGCTGGTCGTCGAGGGTGACCGTGCCGCGCGACGGGGCGAGGAACCCGGCCATCATGTGCAGCAGGGTGGTCTTGCCGGCGCCGTTCGGGCCGAGCAGCCCGGTCACGCCCGGCCCCAGGGCCATGCTGATGTCGTTGACGGCGACCACGTTGCCGTACCACCGGGACACCCCGGTCAGGCTCAGCGTGCTCATCAGGAGGCGACCTTCCGGTAGCGGACCAGCAGGAGGGCGGTCGCACCGGCGACCAACAGCACCGCGGCCAGGGCGTAGACCGGGCCGAAGCCGCCGATCATCATTTCGCCCGGATCGCCCTCGACCAGCAGGTCACCAAGCGACCAGATGCCCACCCCCTGCACCAGCGTGGAGGGGGAGGCGAGCCCGGCCAGCTCGTTGGCGGCGCGCGACGGCAGGATGCTCAGCACCCCGACGATCGGGGTGGTCATCAGGAAGACCGCGACCACCCCACCGGCGGCGAAGGCGCGCTTGCCGGTCAGCGAGGCGACCAGCAGCCCGACCGAGGCGAAGACCACCGCCCACAGCCCGGCGTACAGCAGCCCGGGCAGCAGGTCGAGCAGCTCGTTCCAGACCCCGCGCATGCCCTGCTTGGTGGTGAAGGCAGCACCCAGGAACATCAGCAACTGCGGTCCGCCGAGCAGCAGCCAGAGGGCGGTGACCAGCGCCAGCAGCTTGGCCAGCGCGTAGTCGCTGCGGGGCAGCGGTCGGGAGAAATACAGTGGCAGGACGCCGCTGCGCAGGTCCCGGGAGACCAGCTCCGGAGCGACCACCGCGACGAAGAAGATGACGAGCCAGCTCATCGCGTCGGCGAACTGGGCGTACGTGGCGACCGGCTCGCCGATCTGGCTGCGGATGGCCGCGAGGGCCACCGCGACCAGGGAGACGATGCCGACCACGAGCCACGGGAAGATCTTGGCCTTGGCGCTGCGCCCGAACCCGAAGGCGGTACGCAGCCCGTGCCCGTAGAGGGCGCCGAAGACCTGGCGGCGGCCCAGCCTCGGGCCCTCGTAGCGCTGGTAGCCGATGTCGTGGATGACGCCTGTCGGCGCCTGGCGCACGGCGGCTGCGGTCGGCTCAGGCATGGGAGAGCTCCCTCGTGGCGAAGAGTTCGGCCACCCGGTGCCGGCGCTGGTCCAGTCGGTGCAGTGGCAGGTCCAGTTCGGCGACCGCGCCGAGGATCAGGTCGTAGGTGCCGTCGTCGGAGAGTGGCACGAGCAGCAGTCGCCCGTCCCGCGCGACCGGCAGCTTCAGCTCGGCGAGCCGGGCGGCGAGCTCCTCGGTGCCCTCGCTGACCTCGACGGCGAGCACGTCGGTGGCCGTGGTCATCGCGGAGATGTGGTCGGCGCGCAGCAGTTTGCCGCCGTCGATGGCGATCAGCGTGTCGCAGATCCGCTCCACCTCGCCGAGCAGGTGCGAGCAGACGAGCACCGAGATGCCGAACTCGGTGCCGATCCGGTGCACGAGCGCCAGCATGGCGTCGCGGCCGGCCGGGTCCAGGCCGTTTGTCGGCTCGTCCAGCAGCAGCAGGTCGGGGTCGTGCACCAGCGCCTGGGCCAGCTTGACGCGCTGCTTCATGCCTGTGGAGTAGCCGCCCACCGGGCGGTAGCGCTCCTCGTAGAGCCCCACGTGCCGCAGGGCCTCCGAGGCTCGCTCGCGGGCGGCGGTGCGGGGCAGGCCGCTGATCCGGCCGAGGTGGGTGACCAGCTCGGCGGCGGACAGGTCGGGTGGGAGGCAGTCGTGCTCGGGCATGTAGCCGACGCGGGCACGGACCGCCGCCGGGTCGGCCGACGGGTCGATGCCGAGCACCGAGACCTGACCGCTGGTAGGTGCGATCAGGCCGAGCAGAATCTTGATCAACGTGGATTTTCCGGCGCCGTTCGCGCCCACCAGGCCGATGATCCCGGGCTCGACGGCGACGGTGAGGTCGGCCAACGCGGTGACCCGACCTCCGTACGTCTTGGTGAGCGACTGGGTCGCGATCAGTGTCACGCTGCCAGCGTAGGGAGTCGACGCCCACCACGGGCACCGGCGCGCCCCCGGCGCTTCCCTGATCCTTGCCCCGAGCGACCCTTAAGGTCCCCTGCCGAGGGTGGTGGAACCGTTGCCGCCGGTAGCGCGTCCGGCGCGACCCCGCCTCGGGAAACACCGATCCGGGGTGACACCATTCATCTCCCGGCCCGTCGGGAGTCGTGCCCGCGTCACCTGGATGTCGAGCGAGCCCGTCCTCCACGCCGACCACAACCGGTCCGGGGTGCAGTCGGCTGCGGTCGGCGACGGCCGGGGAATCCGCCGCCGATCCGCCCGACCGGGTCGTGGAGTGGCGGCCTCGACCGATCGGCGGTCGGCTGCGAAACTGTGTGCCGGTCAGCGAGTGGGGGGTGTGGATGAGCAACGGCTGGGTGCTGCCCGACGAGGTGCTGCAAGACGCACCGGCGTACACGCCGCGTCCCGGTGAGCTCGCTGATCTGGAGCTGCTGCTGATCGGCGCGTACGCCCCCCTGATCGGTTTCATGACCCGTGCCGACCTGGTGTCGGTCAGCCGGCGCGGCCAACTGGCCGACGGCACTCCCTGGCAGGTCGCGGTGACCCTCCAGGTGCCGGCCGCGCTGGCCCAGGGCTTCGATCCGCGTGACCCGGCCCGTCGGGCGCTGGTGCTGACCGACGGCGAGGGCGCGCCGGTGGCCGCCCTGGACGTGGCGGACGTCTGGCCGGTCCGCGAGGGCGTGGCCGGGGTTGGCGGCCAGGTCCGGCGCTTGGGCGACGGCGGCCACGGCCCGTTCCAGCGACTGCGCCGCAGCCCGGAGGAGGTCCGCGCGCTGCTGCCTCCGGGCCGGGTGCTCGGTGTGATCGCCGACCGACCCCTGCACCGTCCCCAGCTCGCTCAGATCGCCCACGCCGCCCGCACCCTGGCCGCGCACCTGCTCGTGATGATCCCGGTCGGTGAGGGTGGCGTCGGTGGGCTTCCGCCGGAGGCGCTGGTGCGCATCATCTTCGCCGCCCGGGACCGGATGCCGCCCGCGACCGTGATCGCGGTGCCGCTGTCGCATCGCCGCGAGGAGATCAGCGACGCGCTGCTGCGTGCCCGGGTCTCCGCCGCGTACGGGGTCACCCACCTGCTCTCCACCGGGGAGATGCTCTCCGGCGCCGGGTTGCGGGTGCTGGTGCCGCGCGAGCTGGCCTACGACAACAGGGACGGGCAGTGGCGCTGGCGGGAGGACATCCCACCCCGTAACCGCCGGCTCGCGCTGACCCAGCAGGAGATCGACGATCTGCTGGATCGCGGCTTCCCCCTGCCGGAGTGGCACACCCCGCCGGCCGTGGCGAGGGAGCTGGCCCGGGCCCGGCCACCGCGTCGGCACCGGGGGCTCGTGGTCTTCCTGACCGGCCTCTCCGGCTCCGGCAAGTCGACGATCGCCCGTGGGCTGGCGGACGCGTTGCGGGAGGGCGGCGACCGCACGGTGACCCTGCTCGACGGGGACGTGGTGCGCCGGGAGCTCTCCGCCGGGTTGGGCTTCAGCAAGGCCGACCGGGACATGAACGTCCGGCGGATCGGGTGGGTGGCCGCCGAGATCGCCCGGCACCGGGGGGTGGGCATCTGTTGCCCGATCGCCCCGTACGCGGCGGCCCGTGCCACCGCCCGCGAGATGGCCATGGCGGCGGGGGCGGGTTTCGTGCTGGTGCACGTCGCCACTCCGCTCGAGGTGTGTGAGCGCCGGGACCGCAAGGGCCTGTACGCGCGAGCGCGAGCCGGCCTGCTCACCGGGATGACAGGCATCGACGACCCGTACGAGGAGCCGAGCGACGCCGACCTGGTGCTGGACACGACCGATCTCAGCGTGGCGGACGCGGTTCAGGCCCTGCTGCACCAGCTCACCGAGACGGGTTGGGTGGAGTTGAAGATCGCTTCTGCCTGAGGCGTTTTCCGCATCCGCCGTCCGGCCACCGTCCGCTCCGCGCTAGTGTTCGTCTTTGTTGGAACACGTTTGACCGCGTGAGAGCACGGGGACCACCGGGAGGCACGGCGAATGCTCGCTCAGCAGCGGCAGGCGGCCATCCTGGAGCGGGTCCGGTCCACCGGCGGTGTCCGGGTGAGTGAGCTGGCGGGCGAGTTCGGCGTCTCCGACATGACGATCCGCCGTGACCTGGAGACGCTGCACGAACGTGGCCTGCTGGCCAAGGTGCACGGCGGCGCCACGGCAGCCGGGCCGAGTTCGACCGACGAGCCGGGCTTCCACGCCAAGTCGGTCCGCCAACTGGCGGAGAAGGCCGCCATCGCGGATCGGGCGGCCCAACTGGTCCGGCCGGGCGCGGCGGTCGCGCTCTCCGCCGGCACCACCACCGCCGAACTGGCCCGCAAGCTCGTGGACGTGCCCGGCCTGACCGTGGTGACCAACTCGCTGCCGGTGGCCGAGATCCTGCACGCCGGTGGCCGGCCGGACCAGACGGTGGTGCTCACCGGGGGCGAACGCACGCCGTCGGACGCGCTTGTCGGTCCGCTCGCGGTCGGGGCCATCCGGACACTGCACCTGGATCTGCTCTTCCTGGGCGTGCACGGCATCACCGAGCGGGCCGGCTTCACCACCCCGAACCTCATGGAGGCGGAGACCGACCGGGCGCTCGTGGCCGCGGCGGACCGCCTGGTGGTGTTGGCCGACCACACCAAGTGGGGCACGGTGGGCATCTCCTCGATCGTCGAGCTGGCGGCAGCACACGTACTGGTCAGCGACGACCGGTTGCCAGCGGCCGCACGACGGGTACTCGACGAACGAGTGGGCGAATTGATCATGGTAGAAGCGACAGGGGCGGGCCGCGCGACGCGCACGCCGACGAGTGAGGGGGCGGCGCAGTGAAACGCACCGCGATCGACCTGGCCGACGGCCGGGAACTGATTTACTTCGACGAGCGCGACGACGCGGTCCGCGACCAGCCGGACCGCCGCGACCTGCCGCCGCCGCCCCCCGCCTCCCAACTGCGCTACGACCCGCTCACCGACGAGTGGGTGGCGGTGGCCGTGCATCGGCAGACCCGCACCTTCCTCCCACCGGCGAACGAGTGCCCGCTCGACCCGTCGGTGGGTGACCGACTGACCGAGGTCCCCGCGCCCGACTACGACGTGGTGGTCTTCGAGAACCGGTTCCCGTCGCTCAGTGGCCGGGTCGCCGAGGAGCCCGGGGAGATCACCCCGTTCACGCCTGTTCGACCGGGAGTCGGCCGATGCGAGGTGGTCTGCTTCACCTCCGACCACAACGCCTCCTTCGCCAGCCTGCCGCCGAGCCGGGTCCGCACCGTCCTGGACGCCCTCGCCGACCGCACCGAGGTGCTCGGCGAACTGCCCGGCGTGGAGCAGATCTTCTGCTTCGAGAACCGGGGCGTCGAGATCGGTGTCACGCTGCACCACCCGCACGGGCAGATCTACGCGTACCCCTTCGTGACGCCGCGCACCCGCGCGCTGCTGGCCGCGGCACGCCGGCACGCGGAGCGGACCGGCGGGGGCAACCTGTACGCGGACGTGCTGGCCGCCGAGCGCGCGACCGGCGACCGGGTGGTCGCGGAGAACGAACACTGGACGGCGTTCGTCCCGGCGGCCGCCCGCTGGCCGTTCGAGGTGCACGTCGCGCCGCACCGGGTGCTACCCGACATTCCGGCGCTCAGCGACAGTGAGCGGGATGCTTTCGGGCCGCTCTACCTGGATCTGCTGCGCCGCTTCGACGGCCTGTTCGACATGCCGATGCCGTACATCTCGGCCTGGCACCAGGCGCCGGTGCGGATCGACCGCGAGTTGGGCCACCTGCACCTACAGCTGTTCAGCATCCGGCGGGCCAAGGACAAGCTGAAGTATCTGGCCGGCTCCGAGTCCGGGATGGGTGTCTTCATCAACGACATCTCGCCCGAGCGGGCCGCCGACCTTTTGCGCGCCGCCTGAGCAGCCCCGCTGTGCGCGTGGCCTGAGCTTGGCGGGAAACAGGGCGCGGGGGGCCCGGGACAGGGCCCCCCGCAGGGAAGGGACGGCTGGCTGTGCACGGCACAGCCGGGAAGGCTGGCTGATCGGCGCACGGGTGCCGCGGGTCGACCGTGGTCAACCTTCCTCGGACGCGACTGGCATCTCGTCCATCCTGGTCAACGAGGCGCGCCGACGGCGGTGACGCCAACCGGCGCGTCCGCGCCGGACACGCCGAAGCCCGCCGGCTGGTGCCGGCGGGCTCCGATGACGCGGTACGCCTGGATCAGGCGGCGATCTTGCGAGCCAGGTTCTCGTCGAGCGCGTTCATGAACTCGTCGGTGGTCAGCCACGGGGCGTCCCGCGAGATGAGCAGCGAGAGGTCCTTGGTCATCTGGCCGCCCTCGACGGTGTCGACGATGACCTGCTCCAGCGTGTTGGCGAACTCGGTGACCGCCGGGGTGCCGTCCAGCTTGCCCCGGTGGGCCAGACCCCGCGTCCAGGCGTAGATGGACGCGATCGGGTTCGTCGACGTCTTCTCACCCTTCTGCCACTGCCGGTAGTGCCGGGTGACGGTGCCGTGCGCGGCCTCGGCCTCGACGGTCCGGCCGTCCGGGGAGAGCAGGACGGAGGTCATCAGACCCAGCGAGCCGAAGCCCTGCGCGACGGTGTCGGACTGCACGTCACCGTCGTAGTTCTTGCAGGCCCAGACGTAGCCGCCCTCCCACTTCAGCGCGGCGGCGACCATGTCGTCGATGAGCCGGTGCTCGTAGGTGATGCCGGCGGCGGCGAACTCGTCCTTGAACTCGGTCTCGAACACCTCGGCGAAGATGTCCTTGAACCGGCCGTCGTACGCCTTGAGGATGGTGTTCTTGGTGGACAGGTAGACCGGGTAGTTGCGGTCCAGCCCGTACCGGAACGAGGCCCGGGCGAAGTCCCGGATCGACTCGTCGTAGTTGTACATGCCCATGGCGATGCCGCCGCCGGGGAAGTTGGCGACCTCCATCTCCATCGGGGCGCCGCCGTCGGCCGGGGTGTAGGTGATGGTCACCGTGCCCGGGCCGGGGACGACGAAGTCGGTGGCCTTGTACTGGTCACCGTGGGCGTGCCGGCCGATGATGATCGGCTTGGTCCAGCCGGGGACCAGCCGCGGCACGTTGGACATGATGATCGGCTCGCGGAAGACGACGCCGCCGAGGATGTTGCGGATCGTGCCGTTGGGCGACCGCCACATCTTCTTCAGGCCGAACTCCTCCACCCGGGCCTCGTCCGGGGTGATGGTCGCGCACTTGACGCCGACGCCGTGCTCCTTGATGGCGTTGGCGGCGTCAACGGTGACCTGGTCGTCGGTCTCGTCGCGGTGCTGGATCGACAGGTCGTAGTAGTGCAGGTCGACGTCGAGGTAGGGCAGGATCAGCTGCTCCCGGATCTGCTTCCAGATGATCCGGGTCATCTCGTCGCCGTCGAGCTCCACGACCGGGTTGTTTACCTTGATCTTCGCCATCGGCCGGCGCTCCTCTCGGGGGACACGTGCTCAAGCAGTACGAGCGTACTGCAATTGGACCGGCAGCCCCCACCCGGCCTCGGTCGGCCGACGGAAGCGGACTGCACGGCACAGAATTCCCTGGCACCATCGCCCGATGCCACTGAGCCGCACCCTCGGGTCTATCACGGTCACCGCGCTCACCGACTCCGAGGGAGCTTTCTTCCAACCTCGCAGCGAGGCGTTTCCGCACGCCACGGCCGCCCACTGGCGGGAGGCCGACCGCCGCGACCCGGGCGCGGTGACCGCTGACGGGCAGTGGTGGCTGCCGTTTCGCAGCTTCGCGATCCGATCCGGGGACGGGCCGGTCACACTTGTCGACGCCGGCATCGGCCCGGCCGACTCACTTGCCGCGAGCTGGGCACCCGTACCGGGACGGCTGCCCGCCGAACTGGCCGCCGCCGGCATCGACCCCGCGGACGTCGACACCGTCGTGCTCACCCACCTGCACACCGACCACATCGGCTGGGCCGTGACCGGCACGCCGGGCCGGCCGTACTTCCCGAACGCGAGCTACCTGCTGCAGCGCGCCGAACTCGACGCGGCGGAGACCCTCAATCCGGCACTGCCGGCCGGCCTGGTCGCGCCGTTGCGCGCCGCCGGCCAGCTCCGGGTGGTCGACGGCGAGACCACCCTCACCCCGGCGGTACGTCTGCTGCCCACCCCCGGCCACACGCCCGGCCACCAGTCGGTGCTGGTGACCTCGACCGAGGAACGCGTGCTGGTCACCGGCGACCTGCTGGTGCACATGGTGCAACTGGTCGACCCCGACCTGGCGTACGCCCACGAGGAGGACCCGGAACAAGCCCGCCACTCCCGACGATCAACCCTGGACACCCACTCCCCCACCCTCCTGGCCACCCCCCACCTGACCACCCCCTTCACCCCCACCCCACCCCCACCCCACCCCCGCCCCCCACCCCGCCCCACCCGGCCCCGCACCCCCACCCGTTCCCGCGTTGATCATGAGGTTATTGCCTCGACTCGCCGACAAAATTGGCAATAACCTCATGATCAACGCTTTGGGCGGGGACGGGCGGGGACGGGGAAGGGCGCGTCGGCTTTGCCGGCGCGCCCTTCGGTGGAGCGGTGTTTCGGGGTACTACATGCTGGAGATGTCGCCCTGCTTGGCGCGGACGGCCTCGGCGGCCTCCAGGAGGCTGGCGCGCTCGTCGGCGTCCAGGTCGGTCTCGACGACCCGCTTGACGCCCTCGGCGCCGATCTCGGCCTCGACACCGAGGTAGACACCGGAGATGCCGTACTCGCCGTCGACCCAGGCGCAGACCGGCATGACCTCGCCGGAGTCCTCCGCGACGGCCTTCGCCATCCGGGCGGCGGCGGCGGACGGGGCGTAGTACGCCGAACCGGTCTTGAGCAGCGCGACCACCTCGGCGCCACCGTTGCGGGTCTTGACGACCAGTTCCTCGATCTGCTCGGCCGGCATCGCGTCACGCAGCGGCTTGCCGTTGACGGTGCTCTTCGACGGGACCGGGACCATCGTGTCGCCGTGCGAGCCCAGGGTCAGGGTGCGTACCGACGCGACCGGCACGTTCAGTGCCTCGGCGACGAAGTTGCTGAACCGGGCGGTGTCGAGCATGCCGGCCTGGCCGAGCACCCGGTTCTTGGGGAACTGGGTGGCGAGCTGCGCCAGCGCGGTCATCTCGTCGAGCGGGTTGGAGACCACGATGACGACGGCGCTCGGCGCGTACTTGGCGACGTTCTCGGCGACCTGGCGGACGATCTTGGCGTTGGTCTCCAGCAGATCCATCCGGCTCATGCCGGGCTTGCGGGGCAGACCAGCGGTGATCACGACGACGTCGGAGCCCTCGATCTGCTCGTAGCCCTCACCGTTGGGGCCGGTGGTCACGCCGACCACCTTGGTCTCGAAGCCCTCGATGGCCCGGGACTGGTTGAGGTCGAGCGCGAGACCCGCGGGCTTGCCCTCCACGATGTCGGTGATCACTACGGTGTCGAAGACGTCGTACTCGGCCAGGCGCTGTGCGGTGGTGGAGCCGTAGAAGCCAGCCCCGACGACAGTGACCTTCTTACCCATGGTCGTCCCACTCCCTGATACCAGTCGGTTTTCCGGACCGTATCAGTCATCCTGGCACCGATCGGGCCAGGGGCGGCGGCCATCGCCGGGATGGGGCGAACGTCACCACCGTCCGGGTTTGGGCCGCCGAGGAGTGAGTCAGCCGCGCTCCGCGCGCTCCACGACGTTCGTGAGCAGCATGGCCCGGGTCATCGGACCCACGCCGCCCGGCATGGGGACCAACGCGCCGGCGGTCTCGGCCACCTCCGGGTCCACGTCACCGGTGTAGCGGCCCTTGCCGTCCGCGCCGATCACTCGCGTGATGCCGACGTCGACCACGACCGCGCCCGGGTTGATCATGTCGGCGGTGAGCAGACCCGGTACGCCGGCAGCGACGATGACGATGTCGGCGGCCCGGGTGTGCGAGGCGAGGTCGAGGGTGCCGGTGTGGCAGAGGGTGACGGTGGCGTTCTCGCTGCGGCGGGTGAGCAGCAGACCGAGCGGCCGACCGACGGTGTTGCCCCGACCGACCACGGCCACGGTGGCGCCGCGCAGGGCCACGTCGTGGCGGCGGAGCAACTCGACGATGCCGCGCGGGGTGCAGGGCAGCGGGCCGTCGTAGCCGAGCACGAGGCGGCCCAGGTTGACCGGGTGCAGGCCGTCGGCGTCCTTGTCCGGTTCGATCAACTCCAGCACGCGCTGGGTGTCGAGGTGGGCCGGCAGCGGCAGTTGGACGATGTAGCCGTGGCACGCCGGGTCGGCGTTCAGCTCGGCCAGCACGTCGTCGACCTGCTGCTGGGTGGCGTCGGCGGGCAGCTCCCGCCGGATCGAGGCGATGCCGACCTCGGCGCAGTCGCGGTGCTTGCCGTTGACGTACGCCTGGCTGCCCGGATCCGCCCCGACCAGGACCGTGCCCAGCCCGGGGATGATGCCGCGTTCCGCGAGTGCCTTCACCCGTATCCGCAGCTCGTCCTTGATCTCCGCCGCGGTTGCCTTGCCGTCCAGAAGCGTCGCCGTCACCACCAGATCGTCTCACGGCCGCCACCTGAGCGTTCGGACGACCTCAGGTGGCGCGGGCCCCCGCCACCGGTTGGCCACCCTCGACAGCAGGTGACGGTGAGTTACGTGGTGCTAGTCACTCTCAGTCACAGATCGTGGATTAGGTCACCGTAGAACCGGACGGACCGGCGGAGTGCGACAGGGACCGGACGGGCGGCCGAGACTGCGCCAGACCGGCCGAGGCCGACCCATCAGGCGCTTCAGTTGGCCGAATTTTTGCAGGTGAACGACGTTTGAGCCGAATTCGGCTAGCAGATCTGGCGACCCTCGACAAGCCCACACGTGCCGGACCGTTACCCACCCGCAACCGCCTCGTTGCCGACGGCCGGTCGCCGACCTACCGTTGCCGCTTGTTGCGCAGCGTAACCCAGCGTCGGGCCTGACTGCGCAGCGTGAGGAGATGAGGAGGCTCAATGCGAGTTCGTAGACTCGCCGCCTGGACCGCCCTCCCGCTCGCGGTGACGCTGGGCCTCGCGGCCTGCGGCAGCGGCGGAGACGGTGGATCCGGCGGCAGCGGCACGTCGGCGGTCAGCATTCAGATCGCCGAGCCGAAGCACCTGGTTCCCACGAACACCACCGAGACGTCCGGGTCGCAGGTGCTCGCCGGCCTGTTCAGCCCGCTCGTCGACTACGACGCCCAGAACAAGCCGTACGAGGTCGCCGCGCAGTCGATCACCTCGTCCGACAACAAGGTCTGGACGATCAAGCTCAAGGACGGCTTCACCTTCCACAACGGTGAGAAGGTCACGTCCGAGGACTACATCAACGCCTGGAACTACGGCGCGTACGCCCCCAACGGCCAGGACGCCAACGCCTTCTTCGACAAGATCGCTGGCTACGCGGACCTGCAGGGCAAGGCGCCGAAGGCCAAGGAGATGTCCGGCCTGAAGAAGGTCGACGACGCCACGTTCACCGTGACGCTGTCCGACCCGTACATCGACTTCAAGACCACGCTCGGCTACAACGCGTTCTTCCCACTGCCGAAGGCCGCGTTCTCGGCCCCGGGCGTGCTCAAGGACGGCTTCGAGCAGGCGCCGATCGGGCAGGGCCCCTTCAAGATGAAGGGCACCTGGCAGCACGACAGCAAGATCGACGTCGAGCGCTTCGACGCGTACCCGGGCGAGAAGCCCAAGGTCAAGGACATTGAGTTCCGGATCTACCAGCAGCTCACCGCGGCCTACGCGGACGTCCAGGCGGACAACCTGGACGTGCTGCCGACGATCCCGACCGAGAGCCTGAGCACCGCGCCGAGCGACCTGGGCGACAGGTACCAGACCAGCCCGATGTCGTCGTTCCAGTTCCTCGCGTTCCCGACGTTCGACAAGGACTACAGCAACCCGGACGTGCGCAAGGCCATCTCGATGGCGATCGACCGTGACGAGATCACCAAGTCGGTCTTCAAGGGCTCGCAGACGTCGGCACGCTCCTTCGTCTCGCCGGTCCTGCCGGGCTACCGGGACAACACCACGGGCAAGGCGGGCGAGTTCAACCCGACCGAGGCCAAGAAGCTCTACCAGGCCGCCGGCGGCCCGTCGAAGATCGTCATCTCGTACAACGGCGATGGCGGGCACAAGGACTGGGTCGACGCCACGGTCAACCAGCTCAAGGCCAACCTGGGTGTGGACGCCGTCGGTTCGGCCGAGCCGAAGTTCGCCGACCTGCTCACCAAGGTCGAGAAGAAGCAGCCGGTGGGTGCGTTCCGGATGGGTTGGGTCATGGACTACCCGACCATGGAGGACTACCTCGGCCCGCTGTACAGCACCAACGGCTCGTCGAACTACTACGGCTACAGCAACAAGGAGTTCGACAAGCTGGTCAAGGAGGGTTCCGCCGCCAAGACGCAGGACGAGGCGATCGCCAAGTACCAGCAGGCGGAGGACCTTCTGGCCAAGGACATGCCGGTGATCCCGCTCCGCTTCGGCGAGAACGTGTTCGGCCACTCGTCCAAGGTCAAGAACGTGCAGATGGACCTGTTCCAGCGGGTCAACCTCGTCAAGATCGAAGCGGCCAGCTGAGCTGACCATGGTGCGGGCCACCCGGGCGACGACGCCCGGGTGGCCCGACCGCACCACCGGGCCGGGTCGCAGCAGCGGACCCGGCGTCGGTGGTGCCGGCTTCCCCGGGCCGGACGGCACGTCTCGGATATTTCGGGTACGACCAGAGATGCCGTCCTGCGACCCTTTCGCACATTTCCGGAGAGACTGCTAAGCATGTTCCGCTACATCTTGCGGCGCCTACTGCAGATGGTCCTGGCGTTCTTCGGGACCACCCTGATCGTCTACGCGCTGACATTCGCCGGGCAGGGCGACCCCATCCAGGCGCTCGCCGGTGAGCGGCCGGTGACGCCTGCCCAACGGGCCTACCTGACCGAGAGGTACCACCTGGACGCGACGGGCGTCGGTGGCTTCTTCTACCGCTACTTCGACTACGTGAAGAACCTGCTCCAGGGCAACCTGGGCGAGTCGCTCACCGGTCGGAACATCGGCGACATCCTCCAGCAGGCCTGGCCGGTCACCGTCCAGCTCGCGCTCATCGCGCTCGCCGTGGCGATCATCTTCGGTGTCACCGCCGGTGTGCTCGCCGGCATCCGCCGGGCCAGCATCTTCGACAACTCGACGCTGGTGCTGACCCTGCTGGTGCTGGGCATCCCGACAATCGTGCTGGCGCCGCTGGCGCAGTACTTCCTGGGCGTCAGGTGGCAGCTCTTCCCACCCACCGCCGGCTCCGACCCGACGTTCTACGCACTCCTCCTGCCCGGCATCGTGCTCGGCTCGCTGTCGCTGGCCACCGCGCTGCGGCTCACCCGAGCCTCGGTGGCGGAGAACCTGCGCGCGGACTACGTCCGGACCGCCCGGTCCAAGGGCCTGGTCAAGCGCCGCATCGTCGTCGTCCACGTGCTGCGCAACTCGCTCATCCCGGTGGTCACCTTCCTCGGCGTGGAACTGGGCAACCTGATGAGCGGCGCGATCATCACCGAGGGCGTCTTCAACATCCCCGGCGTGGGCTTCAACCTCTTCCGCGGCATCCGCACCGAGGACGGCCCCCTGGTGGTCGGCATCGTCAGCGTGCTCGTCGTGGTCTACCTGGTCTCGAACCTGGTGGTGGATGTCCTGTACGCCGTACTCGACCCGAGGATCCGCTATGAGTGAGCGCAGCGAAGGTGCAGGCATGAGTGAGCGCAGCGAACGAATCATCAGCGCAGCGTGCCTGGGCTCTCATGCCGGCACCGAGCGCAGCGAGGGGCGGGCATGAGTGAGCGCAGCGAACGAATCATCAGCGCAGCGTGCCCGGGCTCTCATGCCGGCACCGAGCGCAGCGAGGGGCGGGCATGAGTGACTTCGAGACGGTGGCGGCCAGCGAGAACCAGGCCGCCCGCCGTGGCCCCTCGGGCGAGCCGGGCACACCCAACCAGGTCGGTGCCGCGAACAAGCCCCGCAGCCTGGCCGGCGACGCCTGGCGCGACCTGCGCCGCAACCCGATCTTCTGGATCTCGCTGGCGCTTGTCGTCATCTTCACCCTGATGGCGCTGCTCCCCGGGGTGTTCACCGCCAACAACCCGAACGACTGCCTGCTCTCCCGGCAGCACGCCGGGCCGTCCGGCGGGGCCATCTTCGGGTACGACTTCCAGGGCTGCGACACGTACTCCCGGGCGGTCTACGGCACCCGCGCCTCGCTGCTTGTCGGCGCGCTCGCCGCGCTCGGCACCGGGATCATCGCGCTGGTGATCGGCATGCTGGCCGGCTACTTCGGCCGCTGGATCGACGCGGTGCTCTCCCGGGTGATCGACGTGGTGCTCGGCATCCCGCTGCTGCTGGCCGCGATCGTGCTGCTCAAGCGGGTGTCCAGCGACAGCCAGTGGGCTCGGATCGGCGCGGTCGTCTTCGTGCTGGCCCTGCTCGGCTGGACCACCGCCGCCCGCGTGGTCCGCTCCTCGGTGATCACCGCGAAGGAGCAGGACTACGTCGCGGCGGCCCGGATGCTCGGCGCCGGCAACAGCCGGATCATGTGGCGGCACATCCTGCCGAACTCGCTGGCCCCGGTCATCGTCGTGCTGACCATCGCGCTCGGCTCGTTCATCGCGGCCGAGGCGACGCTCTCCTTCCTGGGCATCGGTCTGAAGGCGCCGACCATCTCGTGGGGTCAGGACATCGACACCGGCCGCATCCACATGCGGGAAGCCGCCACGCCGCTGATCGTCCCGTCGGCGTTCCTCGCGCTGACCGTGTTGGCGTTCATCATGCTCGGCGACGCGATCCGTGACGCCTTCGACCCGAAGCTGCGGTGACTCTGATGACCCACTCCACAGTCGAACCCACACCCGCCTCCGCGACGCCCGAGGGCGGCCACCTGCTGGAGTTGCGGGACCTGCACGTCGAGTTCCGCACCAACGAGGGCGTAGCCCGGGTGATCAACGGCGTGTCCTACCACCTGGACGCCGGCGAGACGCTCGCCGTGCTCGGCGAGTCCGGCTCGGGCAAGTCGGTCACCGCCCAGGCGATCATGGGCATCCTGGACACCCCACCGGCGTTCGTCCGCTCCGGCCAGATCCTCTACCAGGGTCAGGACCTGCTCACCCGCTCCGAGGAGCAGCGCCGGCAGGTACGCGGCACGGAGATCGCGATGATCTTCCAGGACGCGCTCTCCGCCCTGAACCCGGTCTTTCCGGTCGGCTGGCAGATCGGCGAGACGCTGCGCCAGCGCGCCGGCATGTCCCGGGCCGACGCCCGACGTCGCGCCATCGAGCTGATGGACCTGGTCAAGATCCCGGGAGCCGCCAAGCGGGTCGGCGACTACCCGCACCAGTTCTCCGGCGGCATGCGGCAGCGCGTCATGATCGCCATGGCGTTGGCGCTGGACCCGAAGGTGCTGATCGCCGACGAGCCCACCACCGCGCTCGACGTGACGGTCCAGGCCCAGATCATGGACCTGCTGGCCGACCTGCGTCGGGAACGCAACATGGCGATGATCCTGATCACCCACGACCTGGGTGTGGTCGCCGGTGTCGCCGACCGGATCGCGGTCATGTACGCCGGCCGGATCGTCGAGCACGCCGACGTCCGCTCGCTCTACAAGGCGCCCGCCCACCCGTACACGAAGGGTTTGTTGGAGTCGATCCCGCGCCTGGACGTCCGCGGTGCGGAACTGTCGACGATCAAGGGGTTGCCGCCGAACCTGATGCGCATCCCGTCCGGCTGCCCCTTCCACCCCCGGTGCCCGTACGTCCAGCAGGTCTGCGTGGACGTCGTACCGCACGACCTGGTCCTCGGCGACGGCCGGACCAGCGCTTGCCACTTCGCGCAGGAGGTCCGTGATGACAGCGTCGCCCGCTAACCCCACGAAGGTCCGCGGCGAGACGATCCTCTCCGTCGACAACCTGGTGAAGCACTTCCCGATCACGCAGGGCGTGCTGTTCCAGCGGCAGATCGGCGCGGTCAAGGCCGTCGACGGGGTGAGCTTCGAGCTGCGTCGGGGCGAGACGCTGGGCGTGGTCGGCGAGTCCGGGTGCGGCAAGTCCACCCTCGCCCGGCTGCTGATGCGGTTGGAGACGCCCACCTCCGGCCGGGCCACCCTGGAAGGTCGGGACCTGTTCAAGGCCTCCGGGGGCGAGCTGCGTCGGGTACGCCGCAACATGCAGATGGTGATGCAGGACCCGTACACCTCGCTGAACCCGCGGATGACCGTCGGCGACATCATCGGCGAGCCGTTCGAGATCCACTCGGATGCCGCCCCGAAGGGCAGCAAGCAGAAGCGGGTCCAGGAACTGCTCGACCTGGTCGGGCTCAACCCGGAGCACATCAACAGGTACCCGCACCAGTTCTCCGGCGGTCAGCGCCAGCGCATCGGCATCGCCCGTGCGCTCGCGCTGCGGCCCGAGGTGATCGTCTGCGACGAGCCGGTGTCGGCCCTCGACGTCTCCATCCAGGCCCAGGTGATCAACCTGCTGAAGCAGCTCCAGGACGAGCTGGGGCTCTCGTACATCTTCATCGCCCACGACCTGTCCGTGGTGCGACACATCGCCGACCGGGTGGCGGTGATGTACCTCGGGCGGATCGTGGAGATCGGCACCGAGGACGAGATCTACGAGCGAGCCACCCACCCGTACACCCAGGCTCTGCTCTCCGCGGTGCCGGTGCCGGACCCGGAGGCCCGCGATCAGCGCAACATGATCCGGCTGGTCGGCGACGTGCCGAGCCCGGCCGACCCGCCGAGCGGGTGCCACTTCCGCACCCGCTGCTGGAAGGCCCAGGACATCTGCGCGGTAGAGGACCCGAAAACGGTCCCGAGAGCAGCGGACCCCCACCCGTCCGCCTGCCACTTCGCCGAACTCCGCCCAACCCTCCCCGCCTAACCCCGGCCCCGGCCCCGGCCCCGGCCCCGGCCCCGGGTGATCATGAGGTTGACGGGCCGTTTCGTCCGGCTTGTCGCCCGTCAACCTCATGATCAACCCTGTCCCGGCCGGGGGTGGGTGGGGGTTCGGGTCAGTGGTAGAAGTGGCGCGTTCCTGTTAGGTACATTGTTACGTTTGCCTTTTTGGCTGCTTCGATTACCTCTTCGTCGCGGATCGAGCCGCCCGGTTGCACGATGGCGCGGACGCCCGCGTCGATGAGGATCTGCGGGCCGTCGGCGAACGGGAAGAACGCGTCCGAGGCGGCGACCGAGCCGCGGGCCCGGTCGGCGCCGGCGCGGCTGACCGCGAGCTGCGCGGAGTCGACCCGGTTGACCTGACCCATGCCGACGCCGACCGTCGCGCCGTCCTTGGCGAGCAGGATCGCGTTGCTCTTCACCGCGCGGACCGCCCGCCAGGCGAACGCGAGGTCCCGCAGCAGCTCCTCGTCGGCGGCCTCGCCGGTCGCCAACCGCCAACTCGCCGGGTCGTCGCCGGGGGCGTTCACCCGGTCGGCGATCTGGGCCAGCACGCCACCGGTCACCGACCGCAACTCCACGAGCGCGGGCGTCCAGGCCGGCGCCCGCAGCAGCCGGATGTTCTTCTTGCCCTGCAACACCTCGACCGCGCCCTCGTCGAAGCCGGGGGCGACCACGACCTCGGTGAAGATCTCGGCGACCTGCTGGGCCAGCTCGACCGAGACCGGCCGGTTGACCGCGATGACACCGCCGTACGCCGACACCGGGTCACAGGCGTGCGCCAGGCGGTGCGCCTCGGCCACGTCCGCGCCGACCGCGATGCCGCACGGGTTGGCGTGCTTGATGATCGCTACCGCCGGCTGGTCGGCGAAGTCGTTCGCGGCCCGCCAGGCGGCGTCGGCGTCGACGTAGTTGTTGTACGACATCTCCTTGCCGTGCAGCTGCTCGGCCTGGGCCAGCCCGGCGGGAGCGTCCGGGTCGGTGTAGAGCGCGGCGGGCTGGTGCGGGTTCTCGCCGTAGCGCAGCGCTGTCGACTTGCGCAGCGTCAGCCCCGCGAACTGCGGCCACGAGTCGTCGGCGGGCGCCAGCTCCTGGGCGCACCACTGGGCCACCGCGACGTCGTACTCGGCGATGTCGGCGAACGCCCGGGCGGCCAGCGCGCGACGCTGGGCCAGGGTGAAGCCGCCCTCGTCGAGCGCGCCGAGCAGGGCCGGGTAACCGGCCGGGTCGGTGAGCACGGCGACAGAGGCGTGGTTCTTTGCGGCGGCCCGCACCATGGCCGGGCCGCCGATGTCGATCTGCTCCACGCACTCCTCGACGCCGGCGCCGGACGCGACGGTCGCCTGGAACGGGTAGAGGTTGGAGACCAGCAGGTCGAACGCCGCCACCCCCAGCTCGTCGAGCTGCGCCACGTGCGTGTCCTTGCGCAGGTCGGCGAGGAGACCCGCGTGCACCTTCGGGTGCAGGGTCTTCACCCGGCCGTCGAGCACCTCGGGGAAACCGGTCACCGTCTCCACCGGCGTCACCGGCACGCCGGCGGCGGCGATGGTGCCCGCGGTGCTGCCGGTGGACACGATCTCCACACCGGCCGCGTGCAGGGCCTGGGCCAGCTCGACCAGCCCGGTCTTGTCGTAGACGCTGACCAGCGCCCGCCTGATCGGGCGGCGCCCGTCCTGAGTGGGACTCACGGAACCGTGACCTTCCTTCCGGTGATGGTCCAGCCTTCGCGGACCAGGCGACCGACCTGCTCGACGAGCTGGCGCCGCTCGGCTTCCTTGATGCGCTCGGTGAGCGTGTCGACGTCGTCGTCGTCGAGCACCGGCACCGCGACCTGCGCGACGATCGGCCCGGTGTCCATGCCCGCGTCGACGAAGAAGAGGGTGGCCCCGGTGAGCTTCACGCCGTAGGCGAGGGCGTCCCGTGGACCGTGGATGCCGGGGAACGCCGGCAGCAGGGTGTTGTGGGTGTTCAGGTAGCGGTCGCCGAAGGCGGCGAGGAAGTGCGGGCCGACCAGCTTGAGGAAGCCGGCGGAGATGACCAGGTCGGGTTGGTGCTTCGCGACGTGCGCGGTGAGCGCGACGTCCCAGTCCTCCCGGGTGTCGTGGTCGCGGACCCGCTCGACGAAGGTCGGCACCCCGGCCGCCTCGGCCCGGTCCAGGCCCGCGATCCCGTCGCGGTCCGCGCCGACCGCGACGACCTGTGCGCCGTACGCGGGGTCGGTGGCGGCATCCAGCAACGACTGGAGGTTGCTTCCGGAGCCGGAGATGAGGACGACGATGCGGGCGACAGGCGCGGGCTCGGTCACCGGGCCACCCTATCGGGCAGGTCAGGACGTCCTTTCGCTGGGCGGTGCGCCGATCTTTGCCGGCGTCGACGTGCATCGACCCGGTACGCTGCCGCTCGCTTGGGCCGAACGTCCCACCGACCCGCGCCCCGGCACTGGCCCGACCCGCGGAACTGGTCGAGAAGGGCCTTTTCCTGCGCTTCGCGGAAAATGTCCCCGGGATGCTGCACTGGGCATCGGGAGGACTGACCGCGATCATGGATGGAAACACACAGCAGTAACTGACGGAACCAGTCCAAGGAGCTTTCGAATGCAGCCCGGTACCCCCGGTCAGGACCCGTACGGCCAGCAGCCCAACCAGGACCCGACCGCCCCGCCGCCGCCAGCCGCCCCGTACGGCCAGCAGCCCACCTCCGGTCAGCCGTACGGCCAGCAGGATCCGTACGCGGCGCCGCAGGCCCCGTACGGCCAGCAGCCCACCTCGGGGCAGCCGTACGGCCAGCAGCCCACCTCGGGGCAGCCGTACGGCCAGCCCACCTCGGGCCAGCCGTATGGTCAGCCGCCGGCGTACCAGGACCCGTACGGCCAGCAGCAGCCCCAGTACGGCGCCGCCCCGGGATACCCGAACGCCGGGTACCCGCAGGCGCAGGGGCAGAACAACACCCTCGGCCTGGTGTCGATGATCCTCGGTATCGCGTCGATCCCGCTGCTCTGCTGCTTCTCGCTGGGCATCCCGGTCGGCATCGCGGCAGTGATCACCGGTTACCTCGCCCGGCAGAAGGTCGCCCGCGGGGAGGCCAACAACGCCGGGCAGGCCAAGGCCGGCCTGATCTGCGGCGCGGTCGGCGTCGGGCTCGGCATTATCTTGATCATCCTGTCCGTCGTGGCACAGGTCACGCTGCCCGGCCAGCCCTGACCGGCTCGCTGTCGACGGGGCGCTCCGGATTCGTCCGGGGCGCCCCGCGCTCGTTCACCCCGCGAAGACGCGGCCCGTTCCTACTGGGCCGGGGTGCGGGTGAGCGCTCGGGTGGCCGCGGCGCCGAGCAGCGCGCCGACCGCGATCACACCTGTCGCCACCGCCCCGACCTGCCAGCCCACCGGCCCGACCTGCGCCAGCCGACCGGCGCCGAGCGACCCGCCGGACACCGCGGCGGCCACGCCGAGCAGCACTCCGGCCACCGGCCCGGCCAGTGCCGCCGGCACCAGCACCTCGGCCCAGCGCTGCGGGGCCCGCTCCGACCCGGCGAGTCGAGCCACCCGGCGGGCGAGCAACAAGCCGGCGACCATCCCGGCCAGCACCGGCACCGCGAGCAGGAGAGCGCCGAGACCGTCCACCGGACCTCGCGGCAGGCCGGCGAGCAGTGGCACGGCCGGCAACGCGCCGACCGACACCTCGCTGGTGCGGACCGCGGTGTCGGTGCCGACCGCGAAGCCCGGCCCGAGCAGGTAGCTGGCTGACCAGACCGCCGCGTTCGGCGCGTACGCGGCGCTGACCAACGTGATCCCGGCCTGCCCGGCGACCCCGGTCCGGTACGCGCCGATCATGTCGGCCGCGTCGCCCCCGCCGGTGGCCACCGCCAGGCCAGCCGCGCCGGCACCCGCGCCGAGCAGCAGGAGTCCGGCCACCAGGCCACTGCGCACGCCGTCGCGCACCGGACCCGGCAGCCGGGTGACGAGCAACCGGGTCACGGCGGTGACGCGGGTCGCGCCGACGAGCGCGGCGAGCGTGCCGACCACCGCGAACGTCGCTCCGGCCCGGATCACCGACACGTCCGTCGCGCCGGCGCCGACCAGCACCGCCGCGAGAGCGCCGAGCAGCGCGTACGCGATGCCGACCGCGCCCGCGGCGAGCAGCGCCCGACGCGGCGAGCGGGTGTCGCGGGCACCGATCGCGCGGCTGACGTGCACGCCGGCCCGGGTCAGTCGCCACAGTGCGAGCACCGTCAGCGCCAGAGGAGCGAGCCCGAGCGGACCGGACGCGGTGTGCAGCGGCACGCCGTGCCCGAGCAACCAGCCGGCCAGCGCGGTGCGCAGGGTGTTGGTCAGGCTGCCGGAATCCGCGCCGAGCTGCACCAGGCCGAGCACGATGGCGACCGGCAGGTAGGAGGTGAGCGCGGCCCAGCAGGCGGCCACCCCGGCGGCGACGGGCAACGGCGCGCGCCCGCGTGGCGACCCGCCCGCGCGGGGCGCGGGCACCCGTCGGGCCGGCGCGGCACGACCGACCGGCCGGTCGTCGGCGCGCACACCGCCGGGACGGCTGGGACGGTCAGGGGTGACGGGGGACATCCGCTCTACTCTGGCACGTCGCGAAGGCGGTGGCAGTCCGTTAACCCGTCCGAAGGGCGACGAGTTGACCGAACCGGGGATCCGGCGACCCGGTCCGGTCTAGCCTCGGCCAGAGGGGGCGCGACCCGCCGCCGCCCGGGTCGGGTCCGCCGGTCGCGGTCCGGCCGGCTCGCCGCCCACGACCGCCCGGAGGACGCCGTGACGACGCCATACCCGCCACCACCGCCACCACCGGCCCGGGGACGGGACCGGACCACGCTCTGGGGTGTGCTGGGCATCGTGCTGGGGCTGATCTGCTGCGGCATCCTGGGCATCATCTTCGGCTACCTGTCCATCCGGGACGCCCGCCGGTACGGGCAGTCACCGTTGCTGGGCTACCTCGCCATCGTGTTCGGCGTGATCAACATCATCGGCGGGGCGATCCTGCGCGCGACCGGCAACTACCCGTTCTGGAACAACGACTGAGCGGGCCGGTCGACAAGCGAGCTGACGCTTGTAGAGCAGAGCGGGGCGGCCGCCGATGCTGGTCTCACCGGTCACGGTGAACCCAGTGCGTGCCAGCACCGCCTGGGACGCCGGGTTGTCGAGTGTGGCCAGCGCGGTGAGACCGGCGAGCCGGTAGTCGTCGGCGGCCAGGTGGCACACCTGCTCGACAGCCGCGGTGGCGACGCCCTTGCCGGCGGCCCGCTCACCGACCCGGTAGCCGAGTTCGGCGAACCCGGCCGCGACATCCACGAGGTTGACCCGGCCGACCAGGTCACCCTGCTCGGTCAGGACGACGTGGAAGTGACACAGGCCCGCCTCCTGCTCGGCCAACAACGCGCGGTGCCGATCGGCGAACCCGGAAAAGTACGCGTCGCCACGATCCGGCACCGAGCGCGCGAAGTACGCCCGGTTCTCCCGTTCGAACGCCAGCAGAGCGTCCGCGTGGTCGGCCCTCAGCCGCTGCACTGTCAGCACACCGGCAGCCTACGGTCCGTTCGGCGGCGCTGTGGTATGCCGGAGGGGGCCGACCAAGCTGCGGTCGACCCCCTCCGGTGTTGCCTGGCCGGCTCAGTTGCCGGACATGAGCTCCCGCATCAGGTTCGCGGTCTCGGTCGGCGTCTTGCCGACCTTGACCCCGACCGCCTCCAGCGCCGCCTGCTTCGCCTCGGCGGTGCCGGCCGAGCCGGAGATGATCGCCCCGGCGTGACCCATGGTCTTGCCGGGCGGAGCGGTGAAGCCGGCGATGTAGCCGACCACCGGCTTGGTGACGTTCGCCTTGATGAACTCGGCGGCCCGCTCCTCGGCGTCGCCACCGATCTCACCGATCATCACGATGGCGTCGGTCTCCGGGTCGGCCTCGAACGCCGCCAGGGCGTCGATGTGGGTGGTCCCGATGATCGGGTCGCCACCGATGCCGACGCAGGTGGAGAAGCCGATGTCGCGCAGCTCGTACATCATCTGGTAGGTCAGCGTGCCGCTCTTGCTGACCAGGCCGATCCGGCCGGAGCCGGTGATGTCGGCCGGGATGATGCCGGCGTTGGACGCGCCGGGCGAGGCGATGCCGGGGCAGTTCGGCCCGATGATCCGGGTCTGCTCACCCTTCGCCACGTTGTACGCCCAGAACGACGCGGTGTCGTGCACCGGGACGCCCTCGGTGATCACCACGGCCAGGCCGATCGCGGCGTCGATCGCCTCGACCACGGCGGCCTTGGTGAACTGCGGCGGCACGAAGATGACTGTGACGTCGGCCCCGGTCTCGGCCATCGCGTCCGCGACGGACGCGAAGACCGGCAGCTCGGTGCCGTCGAAGTCGACCTTCTGGCCCGCCTTGCGCGGGTTGACGCCGCCCACCACGTTGGTGCCGGCGGCGAGCATCCGCCGGGTGTGCTTGGAACCCTCGGAACCGGTCATCCCCTGCACGATGACCTTCGAGTCCTTGGTCAGCCAGATAGCCATGATCAGACCCCCGCAGCTGCCAGCTCGGCGGCCCGCTCGGCCGCACCGTCCATGGTGTCCACCCGCTGCACGAGCGGGTTGTTCGCGCCGTCCAGGATCGCCCGGCCGGCCTCGGCGTTGTTGCCGTCGAGACGGACGACGAGCGGCTTGGTGACCTGCTCGCCGCGCTGCTCCAGCAGGGCCAGCGCCTGGATGATGCCGTTGGCGACCTCGTCGCAGGCGGTGATGCCGCCGAAGACGTTGACGAAGACGCTCTTCACGGCCGGGTCGGAGAGCACGATCTCCAGCCCGTTCGCCATCACCGCGGCGCTCGCGCCGCCGCCGATGTCGAGGAAGTTCGCCGGCTTGACGTTGCCGTGCCGCTCACCGGCGTACGCGACGACGTCGAGGGTCGACATGACCAGACCCGCGCCGTTGCCGATGATGCCGACCTCGCCGTCGAGCTTGACGTAGTTGAGGTCCTTGGCCTTGGCGGCCTGCTCCAGCGGGTCCACGGCGGCCTGGTCGACAAGCGCCTCGTGGTCCGGGTGCCGGAACGCGGCGTTCTCGTCCAGGCTGATCTTGGCGTCGAGCAGCAGCATCCGGCCGTCGCCGTTCTTGGCCAGCGGGTTGACCTCGACAAGTGTGGCGTCCTCGGCGACGAACGCCTGCCACAGGCCGACGGCGATCTCGACCACCTGGTCGGCGACCTCGGCCGGGAAGCCGGCTGCGGTCACGATCTCGCGGGCCTTGGCCTCGTCCACGCCCTTGACGGCGTCGATCGGGGCCTTCACCACCTTGTCGGGGGTGTCGGCGGCGACCTGCTCGATGTCCATGCCGCCGGCCACGCTGGCGATGCAGAGGAAGGTGCGGTTCGCCCGGTCGAGCAGGTACGAGAAGTAGTACTCCTCGGCCACGTCCGCGGTCACCGTGATCATGACCTTGTGGACGGTGTGGCCCTTGATGTCCATGCCGAGGATGTCGGTGGCGCGGGCCACCGTCTCCTCGGCGCCCTCGGCCAGCTTGACGCCGCCGGCCTTACCTCGGCCGCCGACCTTCACCTGCGCCTTGACGACCACGCGACCGCCGAGGCGGTCGGCGATCGCACGGGCCTCTTCGGGGGTAGTGGCGACGCCGCCGGCCAACACGGGCAAGCCGTGCCGCTCGAACAGGTCCCGCCCCTGGTACTCGTACAGGTCCACGATTGCGCGTCCCGTCCCGTCTCCGCGGCGCGCCGTCGCGCCGCCACCAGCGTTCGAAAAACAGTTTGACGCCTGTCATCAGTTGAAACAGGCCATTGGCCGCAGCCTAGCGAGGTCGGCACCGCCGGCAACCGAGCGGGTGCGTGGTGTGCGGTAATGCACAACCGGACATCGGGAGCAGCCCGTTTCCGGCCACGACTCCGGCCGCATCCACCGTCCGGGCGATGTTGCCCTGGTGGCGTAACCCGGCCGTGGGGGCGTCGTTGAGTCAGATGTCGGAGCGCTTCACAGCGCGATGACGGGAGACGGCCGATGCCCTGTCGGTCGAGGGGTGGCGGCGGGGCATCGTGCATAGAGGGGCCGGACGTGTGAGGGGTGCGTCCGGCCCCTCCCCCGTGCCCAAATCCGGTCGCCGAGCAAATCCGGTCGCCGAGCAACCGTCGCGACGAGCCTCAGGAAACCGGCTGCGCGACGTTCTGTCGGACCCACTCGACGATTGCCTGAGTGGTGGCGCCCGGCGTGAAGATCTTTGCGACGCCCAGCTTCTCCAACTCGGGAATGTCGCCGTTCGGAATGATGCCGCCACCGAACACGACGATGTCGCGGGCATCCCGCTCACCGAGCAGTTCCAGCACCCGCCGGAAGAGCGTCATGTGCGCGCCGGAGAGAACGGACAGGCCGACCGCGTCGGCGTCCTCCTGGATGGCGGTCTCCACGATCTGCTCGGGGGTCTGGTGCAGGCCGGTGTAGACGACCTCCATCCCGGCGTCCCGCAGGGCGCGCGCGACGACCTTCGCTCCCCGGTCGTGGCCGTCCAGACCGGGCTTGGCGACGACGACCCGAATACGAGAGCTCATCAGCGCACACCTTTCACCGGCTTCACGGCCTTCACCTTAACGAACGGTAACCCGGCGGACCCGGCCCGGGAAATCCGGGCTCCGCGCCCCGGCCACCGCCCGCTCCGACCACGGCCTGCCGGGAGCAGCGCACCGAGGCGATCCACACCCGTCCCGGCGCGGGCCGCCCGGCCCGCAGTCAAGCCGGACGACTCCGCCGGACCGGTCACGCTCGGCGACGAACGGGCAGCAACGGGGGCACCGTTCGGCGTCGCGATGCATGACAATCATGGACGCAAACGGACAGATCGACACGCCAATTTTCCGCTCTAGCTTGTGACTCGCCTGGTGGTTGGCTAACGTGTCCACGGTTGTCATCAGGTCCATGGACGGGTGACGACGCGGTCAGCGGACGTTCACCGGAGCTTCACGAACGCCCACCGGCCGCTTCGGAACCCCGACAACGGAGGGTGTGCGTGCGCCAGCGCCTGTCGTCTGAGCCCGATCGATATCGCGGTCGTCGCCGCGTACCCACCCCACCGCGTAGCCGTTACGCCGCTGTCGTCACCACCGCCTTCGTCGGGGCCGGCATCGTCGCGCTCGGCGCGAGCGCGCTGCCGGACGCCAAGGACGTCAGCCCGAAGGTGCTCGACGAGCTCAAGCAGGCGTCGGTCACCAGCCAGGACGTTGCGGCCCGTGCGGACAACGCCGACCGCGCCTCGCGGGACAGCCGCAGCAAGGACAGCGCCGAGCCCGAGGTGTGGCTGCTGCCGCTCCAGGGCTACGACTTCAACTCCCCCTACGGGATGCGCTGGGGCAAGATGCACACCGGCGTGGACCTGGTCGCCGGCGAGGGCACGCCCTATGTGGCGATCCACGACGGCCTGGTCACCAAGGCCGGCTGGTTCGGCGGGTACGGCAACGCCGTGATCGTTCAGCACGCCGACGGCAGCGAGGCCATCTACGGCCACTCCTCCGCGGTGAGCGTCAAGGAAGGCCAGCAGATCAAGGCGGGCGACCAGCTCGGCCTGGTCGGCCAGACCGGTCACGCCTACGGCACCCACCTGCACCTCGAGATCCATGTCAAGGGCAAGCCGATCGACCCGGTGCCGTTCCTGCAGGACCGCGGAGTGGACATCAAGCTGCAAGTCGAGGCAATTTACAGCGAGGTAGCCGGCTCCTGACGCTGCGTACCGACCGTTGACCGCCCGGATCTGTCGATCCGGGCGGTTTTTCGTGGGCACCTGTCTGCCAGGTCACAGTCGAGATTGTGAGCGGCGACACCGTACCGCATGATCACTTTTCCGGTCGTAGCGCCGCAGAGTGGGTCATATCCGGGCAGGTGAGCCGCTCTCCCTGGCCCTGCCACCCGGTCCCCATCCCGCCCCCCGCTCGGCGCGATACCAGTATTTCGAGGTCAAGTGCCCCTCGACCGTGAAGGTTCGCCGTGCAGGAAGACAGCCCCGTCCAGAACGAGAACACCCCCGACACCGCCCCGACCGAGCAGCCACGGCACTCCCGTCGACGCAACCGGCTCATCGTGCTCGGCGCCGCCGCGCTGCTCGCCCTCGGCCTCGGCGGCGTCATCGTCGCCACCACCGGTAACGACCACCCGGCACCCGCCGCCGTCTCCCTCGACGCGCAGTCCCGCAACGAGGCCGCCAGCCGGGCCGACCGCTCCGTTCGCGAGTCGAGCACGCCGGCCACCCCCTCGGTCAGCCCCACGCCGAGCCCGTCGGCGACAAGCGCCAGCCCGACGCCCACGAAGACGGCCGCCGCGAAGGCCAAGCCCACGCCGAAGAAGACCTCGAAGCCCACACCCGCCTGGGTCGACCCGATGCCGGGCGCCGCGGTCACCTCCTGCTACGGGCAGCGCTGGGGAACCCTGCACGCCGGCATCGACCTGGCGCTGCCCTCCGGTACGCCGATCCGCGCCGCCGCCGCCGGCACCGTGACCCAGGCCGGTGACGCCGCCGACGGGTACGGCAACTCGGTCTTCATCGACCACGGCAAGGGGTACCTGACCCACTACGCCCACCAGAGCCGCATCGCGGTCACCGTGGGGCAGGCGGTCAAGGCCGGCCAGGTCATCGGCTACGAGGGCGCCACCGGCGACGCCACCGGCCCGCACCTGCACTTCGAGGTGCACCAGGGCATGTGGAACCAGATCGACCCGGCCCCGTTCATGCGGGCGCGCGGCGTGGATCTGGGCTGCTGAGGCAGAGATCCATCGGTCAGCTCGTGCCGCTGTTGGCGGCCGCGCGCTCGGCTGCCTCGTAACGCCGCGCCACCTGGTGGAAGGCTTCCTTCGGCTCCCACCGTGTCGGGTCCTCGGCGGGTACGCGCACCACGCCGAAGCCCGCCATGTCCAGGTCGTGACGCGGGTCGGCGTGGTGCGGGAAGTCCGGCATGGCAAAGGTGTAGACGAAGCAACCGTGCACGCCGTGTGCGGCGTAGAGGTCGATGAGTTCGGCCAGATACGCGGCCTGGGTCGGCTCGTCGCGGACGTGTCCGTCCCTGACCCGGGGTGGTTGGGTGAACCAGTTCACGATCCGGAACGAGCCGGGCCCGCGGCGCTCGGCCCCGAGGTGGGCGCCGCACCCGAACTCGGTGATGACCACCGGCTTGTCCGCCTCCCGCAGCAGGGCGCGCAGCCGTTGCTGGTAGGCGGCCGGGTCGGGGCCGAGACGGTAGAGGTTGACGCCGACGAGGTCGAAGCCGGACCAGTCGACCTTCTCCCAGAAGCCCGCGGCGTAGCTGACCGGCCCGTGGAACGCGGCGCGGGCGACGGGCAGGGCGGCGCCGAGCAGGGCGTTGAGCTTGCGGGTGATCCGGCGGTCGAAGAAGCGGCGCCACCGCACCAGCACCTGTAGCCGGATGAAGACACGCGGTCCCGGGAGCATCCCCGGGGAGGTGAGGGAGAACTCGCTGCCGAGCAACAGCGTGACCCGGCCCGGGTACTGGACGCGCAGTTGCTCGGCCGCCGCGGCCGTCGCCGCGAGGTGGGCCAGGATCTCGCGGTGCGGGCGGTCGGCGACATACGGCCGGACGTAGACATCGAGCCCGACTTCCAGGGCGCACCGCGCGGCTTCCATCTGCGTCCGGGTATCGGTGTCGATCACCATCACGGTCGTGCAGTGCAGGTCGTCGCGGATGGCGCGCATGTCCCGACGCACCGCCTCGCCGGAGGTATGGCCGGCGACGTAGGAGATACCTCTGATGTCCAGGCTCATGCTCCTCACTATCCGGGGCCGGGTGCGGTGCCGGCCACGGCCGAGGACCGGAAATAGACCTTGGTTAACGTCTCTATACCTTCGGCGCTGCCGCCCGCGGCAGGGTGCGGCAACGCCGTACGCGTTCCACCTTCCCGGCGTGCTCCGGGCGATGGTCTGGTCGCCGAGGCCGCGACCGGCGACCGGCCCGTCGTTCAGGTGTGCGCCTGGGCGCGCGCCGCGCGGCGTTGCGTCGGCGCGGCCAGGCACCAGGTCAGCACCATGGCCGGCGCGATGTGCAGAACGGCGCCGAGCCAGTCCGCGGCACCGAAGGTACCGCCGAGGATCAGGGTGACGATGATTGCCGCCGGCACCACGTGCATCACGATGTTCGGCAGCAGGAACTGTCGCATTGTCGCGTCCTGACCCCTACTGATGATCCAGTTCATCATCCCGACGACCACCAGATCGGTGCCGAGCGCCCGTGCCACGAGCAGCGATCGAGCATCCGGGTGGTCAGCAAGGCCGGTCCCGGGCGCGATGAGCCACACCGCACCCAGGACCACGATGTCGAGCACCGCGACAGCCTTCAGAACGAGCGACAGCTTCACGGGACTTCTCCTCACCCTCTAAACGGGATGCACATCCCGTTTTGGTGAAAGATACGGGACGCGCATCCCGTTTGTCCAACCACACTGGACACCGCCATGAGCGCGACCCCCAGGGCGGCCACAAGGATGGCGACAGTGATGCGGCCGGCGTGGCCGAGCGGCTCGGTGAGGTACGCGCCGAGCAGCACCCCCGCCGCGACCAGGACGGTCACACCGGCGCGCCGAACCGGCGCGTTGGAGTCCGGCAACCGGGCGGATCGCAGCAGTCGCGCCAACTGCCAGGCCACCGGCCCGGCCAGGCCCAGCGTCGCCGCTCCGAACCCCTCGAACACCACGTCGTCGGGCACCGCGAAATTCAACCCACCGAACACGTTCCGCAACCTGTCGTCAGACATCCCCCCGGCGTGGAACGCCAGCTTGAGAGCATGGTTGAACCCGCCCTCAACGAGGCCAGCCAGGCCGACGAACGCCACGGCGACCACGATCGCACCGGCGGAGAGCGCCAGACGGCTGCCGGTGCGGGCATGTCGGGCGAGCAGCGCCAGCGCCAGCACCAGCAGCAGCCCCAGCGGCAGGAGGCCGACGAGCCTGACCGGGGTGCCGTACCGGGCCGCGCCGTAGGCGTGCTCGACGACGAACGCCACGTACAGCGCGATCAACCACCGACCCAGGTCACGTCGCGCACGCGGATGTTCGGACAATGCGCCCACCACCTATAATCGGAACCGCCATCCCGCTTGACCATACGGGATGGCCATCCCGTTTAGGAGTCCGAGATCGCCGAGCAACGCAAGCCGCGCGCCGATGGCGTACGCAACCGGGCGAAGGTCTTGCGCGCTGCGATCGACGCGTTCGCCACGGATGGGCCGACGGTGCCGATCCACGAGATCGCCCGCCGCGCCGGTGTCGGCACCGGCACCGTCAGTCGACACTTCCCGACCAAGGAATCGCTCTACGAGGCGATCGTGCAGAGCGTGGCCAAACGCCTGGTCAGCCGGGCGACCGAGCTGCGGGCCACTCGCGAGGCGGGCCCGGCTCTGTTCGAATTCCTCGCTAGCATGGCAGCCGAGGGCGCGACGAACCGCGCACTGGCCGATGCGCTCTCGGGCACCGGGTTCGACATCGCCGCCGCGGCGGCGAAGGGCGAACACGACCTCAATCATGTCCTGACCGAACTGCTCAGCGCCGCTCAGCGCGCAGGCGCGGTGCGTCCCGACGTCGACGCCGCCGACCTGAAGGCATTCCTGGTCGGTTGCGCGGTCCGGGAACGCGACGCCGCCGCCCCGGCGGCCCGAGACCGCATGCTCACGATCGTCCGGGACGGCCTGAGCACCGTGCGGCGGCCATGATCTCCAGGCGTGCCGGGGTCAGAGTTTGTCGACCGGGGCGTGCCGGAGCACCAGCCACATCGTCTGGTCGCCGAAGTCGATCTGCGCCCGGGCACCCGGGCCGTGCCCCTCGACGGCGAGCACCCGCCCCAGCCCGTACCGCTGGTGGTTGACCCGGTCGCCGGCCGACACCTTCGGCCCCTGCGGCAGCTCGCTGGCCGTGGTCAGCCGGCTGGCGTCCACGCCGAGCCGCTGCGCCAACTGCGCGGCCTTCGGCGTGCCCCCGGTGAAGGTGCCACGCACGCCGGGCGCGCGGTCCGCACGACCGCCGACGCCGCCGCCCCCGCCGGCCCACGAGGTGTACGACCCCTCGGTGCGCTCCCAGTGCACCAGCTCGGTCGGCAACTCCTCCAGGAACCGCGACGGCGGGTTGTAGGACGGCTGCCCCCAGGCCGAGCGGGTCACCGCGCGGGAGAGGTAGAGCCGCTGTCGGGCGCGGGTGATCCCGACGTACGCCAGCCGGCGCTCCTCCTCCAACTCGCGGGTGTCGCCGAGCGAGCGCAGGTGCGGGAAGACGCCGTCCTCCAGCCCGGTCAGGAAGACCACAGGGAATTCCAGTCCCTTGGCGGTGTGCAACGTCATCAGGGTGACCACGCCCTGGTGGTCGGGATCGTCGGAGGGGATCTGGTCGGCGTCGGCGACGAGCGCCACCTGCTCCAGGAAGCCGGCCAGGGTGGCCCGCTCCCCCTCCTCGCCCAGCGCCTCGATCCGCTCGGTGTACTCCCGGGCGACGCTCACCAGCTCCTGGAGGTTGTCCACCCGGCCGGCGTCCTGCGGGTCCAGGCTCTCCTCCAGCTCGGTGAGGTAGCCCGAGCGGGTCAGCAGCGCCTCCAGCACCTCCTCCGGGGTGCCGGTCTCGGACAGCTCCCGGGCGCCGTCGAGCAGCGCCACGAAGTCGGCGATGCCATTGGCCGCCCGGCTGGAGATGCCCGGCGCCTCCCGGGCCCTGCGCAACGCCGCGCCGAACGAGATCCGGTCCCGGCTGGAGAGCGCCTCGACACACGCCTCGGCGCGGTCGCCGATGCCCCGGCGGGGGGTGTTGAGGACCCGCCGCAGGCTCACCGTGTCGTCGTCGTTGACCACCGAACGCAGGTACGCCAGAGCGTCACGGACCTCCTTGCGCTCGTAGAAGCGCACCCCGCCGACCACCTTGTAGGGCAGGCCGACGCGGATGAACACCTCTTCGAACACGCGGGACTGGGCGTTTGTGCGGTAGAAGACAGCGACGTCGCCGGGTCGGGTCTCGTCGGCGTCGACCAGCCGGTCGATCTCCCGGGCCACCCAGTCGGCCTCGGCGTGCTCGGTGTCGGCCACGTAGCCGACGATCCGCTCGCCGGCGCCGGCCTCGCTCCACAGCCGCTTGGGCTTGCGGGAGGTGTTGCGGTCGATCACCGCGTTGGCCGCGTTGAGGATGGTCTGGGTGGAGCGGTAGTTCTGCTCCAGCAGGATCGTCCGGGCGTTTGTGAAGTCCCGTTCGAACTCCAGGATGTTGCGGATCGTCGCGCCCCGGAACGCGTAGATCGACTGGTCGGCGTCACCCACCACGCACAGCTCCGCGGGCTCCAGCCCGTCGGTGCCGGACACCAGCTCCTTGATCAGCACGTACTGGGCGTGGTTGGTGTCCTGGTATTCGTCCACCAGCACGTGCCGGAACCGCCGACGGTAGCTCTCCGCGACGTGGGGGTGGGACTGGAGCAGGTGCACCGTGGTCATGATCAGGTCGTCGAAGTCCAGCGCGTGCGCCTCACGCAGCCGCCGCTGGTAGAGCGTGTACGCCTCGGCCAACGCCCGCTCGTTGGGCCCGGTGGCCCGCGCCGCGAACTGCTCCGGGTCGACAAGCTCGTTCTTGAGGTTGGAGACCTGGGCGGCCAGCCCGCGCGCCGGGTAGCGCTTCGGGTCGAGATCGAGCTCGCGGGTGACGAGCTGCATCAGCCGGCGGGAGTCGTCCGCGTCGTAGATCGAGAACGTCGACTTGAGGCCGGCGTGCTCGTGCTCGGCGCGCAGGATCCGGACGCACGCGGAGTGGAACGTCGACACCCACATCAGGCGGGCCCGGGGGCCCACCAGCGCGGCGACGCGCTCCTTCATCTCACCGGCCGCCTTGTTGGTGAAGGTGATCGCGATGATCTCCCCGGGATGGACGTCCCGTGCGGCGAGCAGGTAGGCGATCCGGTGCGTGAGCACCCGGGTCTTGCCGGATCCGGCGCCGGCGACGATCAGCAGCGGCGAGCCGGCGTGGCTGACGGCGTCGCCCTGTGGCCCGTTGAGCCCGGCGAGGAGCTGCTGCGGATCGAGGCGCACGGGGGCCGGCCCGGGTCGGTGCGGGCGGGCCGGCGCGGACTCCGGCGCAGGCGGGGACGCGGGAATGTCGAAGAGAGGATGCATCGCCCGACAAGTCTATGCCGCCGGTCGGACACTCTCCCGCCCGCTGCGCCGAGGCGCGAGGATGGGCCGCTTGATGCTTGCGCAGCCGGTGCCGACGTGGGCATACTCGTCAACGTGATCGCTGCGCGCTACCACTTTTACTATGGCACCGGGAGTCCGGCTGCCGTAGGTCGCGCCTGATCGATTCAGACCTGCAAAAAGCCCCGGGCTCCTGGAGTCCGGGGCTTTTTCCGTCCCGGGTTCCGGGCACCGGGCACCACAGTGCGAGAGGTACCCGATGATGACAGACGTGATGGAGCAGAGCGGCGGCCCGACCCGGCCCGAGGCGGAGCGGCCGGTGCCGAACGAGACCGAGGCGACGCCGGCAGCGGTCGACAACGCCGGGCCGGTCGAGGCACGGACCGGCACCGAGGAACCCACCGCCTCGGCACGGATCGTGCAGATCAGGGAACGGATCGACGAGATCGACAACGCGATGATCGCGCTCTGGCAGGAGCGCGCCGCGTTGTCCCAGGAGGTCGGCGCGACCCGGATGGCGTCCGGCGGAACGCGCCTGGTGCTCGCTCGGGAGCGCAAGATCCTGGAGCGGTTCCGGGTCGCGCTCGGCACCGACGGCACCCAGTTGGCCCTGCTGCTGCTCCGCGCGGGCCGCGGTCCGCTCTGAGCCGGGTGGCGGGCGGTCAGCCCGAGCCGGCCCGGAAGCGGCCCGGCCGGGTCACCGACAGACGAAACCGCCTGCCGTCGTCGTGGTGACGTCGGCAGGCGGTTTCGGGTGGCTCAGGCCTCGTGGGTGGCGACGATCTCGCGCCGCTCCGCGAAGTGGCAGGCGCTCGGGTGGTCCGAGTCCCGCCGGATCTCCAGCAGTGGGACCTGCTCGGCGCAGATGTCCTGCGCCTTCCAGCAGCGGGTCCGGAACCGGCAGCCCGAGGGCGGGCTGATCGGCGACGGCACGTCACCCGTGAGCCGGATGATCGTCTTGTTGTTGCGCTGCGTCGGGTCCGGCACCGGCACCGCCGACAGCAGAGCCTGGGTGTACGGGTGGGTCGGCCGCTCGTAGATCTCGTCCTCGGTGCCGATCTCGACGACCTTGCCGAGGTACATCACCGCGACCCGGTCCGAGAGGTGGCGGACCACCGACAGGTCGTGCGCGATGAAGACGTACGAGAGCCCGAACTCGCCCTGGAGCTTTTCCAGCAGGTTCATGACCTGGGCCTGGATGGAGACGTCAAGGGCCGACACCGGCTCGTCGCAGACGATGATCTCGGGCCGCAGGGCGAGCGCGCGGGCGATGCCGATGCGCTGACGCTGACCGCCGGAGAACTGGTGCGGGTACCTGTTGATGTGCTCCGGGTTGAGCCCGACCAGGTCCAGCAACTCCCGGACCTTGGCCCGACGGCTGCCCTTCGGCGCCACCTCCGGGTGGATCTCGAACGGCTCACCGAGCAGGTCGCCGACGGTCATCCGGGGGTTGAGCGAGGTGTACGGGTCCTGCATGACCAGCTGGATCTGCCGACGGAGGCGTCGCAGCGCCCCACCGGACAGCTTGGAGGTGTCCTGGCCCTTGTAGATCACGCTGCCGGCGGTCGGCTTCTCCAGGTTCATCAGCACCCGGGCGAGGGTCGACTTGCCGCAGCCGGACTCGCCGACCACGCCGAGCGTCTCACCGGCGCGCAGACCGAACGAGACGCCGTCCACCGCCTTGACCTGACCGACCGTCTTCTTGAACACCACACCCTGCGTGACGGGGTAGTGCTTGACCAGTTCACGGACCTCGAGGATGTTCTCAGACACGGTTCACCAGCTCCTCGGCGAAGTGGCAGGCGCTGGCCCGGGCGGGACCCACCTGCAGCAGCGGCGGGATCTTCTCCCGGCACACCGGCTGAACCATGGGGCAGCGGGGGTTGAACGGGCAGCCCGGCGGGATGTTCATCAGGTTCGGCGGGAGGCCCTTGATCGTCCGGAGCTGCTGCCCCTTCTCGTCCAGGCGCGGGATCGAGTCGATCAGGCCCAAGGTGTACGGGTGCGCCGGCTTGGCGTACAGGTCGTACACGTCGGCCTGCTCGACGATCCGGCCCGCGTACATGACCGCGATCCGGTCCGCGACGTCGGCGACCACGCCGAGGTCGTGGGTGATCAGGATCATGCCCATCTGCCGCTCACGCTGGAGCTCGGCGAGCAGGTCCATGATCTGGGCCTGCACGGTCACGTCGAGCGCGGTGGTCGGCTCGTCCGCGATCAGCACCTCCGGGTCGAGCGCCAGCGACATCGCGATCATCGCGCGCTGCCGCATACCGCCGGAGAACTGGTGTGGGTAGTTGTTGAACCGGCCCTTGGCGTTCGGGATCTTGACCTGGTCGAGCATGTCGATCGCGCGCTTCTTGGCCTCGGCGCGACCCATGCCCCGCCGGACCCGGAACTGCTCGGCGATCTGGAACCCGACCGTGAACACCGGGTTCAGCGCGGAGAGCGCGTCCTGGAAGATCATCGCGATGCCCTCGCCGCGGATGCGACGGCGCTCCTCGTCGGACATGCGGAGCATGTCCTTGCCGTGGAAGCGGACCTGCCCGCCGGTGACGAAGCCGGGAGGCGTGTCGAGGATGCCCATGATGGTCTGCGCGGTGACGCTCTTGCCGGAGCCGGACTCGCCGAGCACGGCGAGGGTCTCCCCCGCGTCGACGTGGTAGGTGACCCCGTTGATGACCTTTGCGACGCCGTCCCGGGTGCGGAACTCCACCCGCAGGTCGTCGACCTCGAGCAGCCGGCCGGAGGGACGTCCGGACCCGCCGGATCCCGGCGCGGACTGCTCGGACACGAGAATGTCGGACACTGGATCTCCCCTAGCGGAGTTTCGGATCGAGGGCCTCGCGGACCGCCTCGCCGAGCATCACGAAGCTCAGCACTGCGGTGACGAGGAACGCGGCGGGGAAGAAGACAAGCCCCGGTGCGACCCGGATGAAATCCTTACCCTCGCTGATCATGATGCCCCAGGACACCACCGGCGACTTCAGGCCGACACCCAGGAACGACAGGGTGGCCTCGGCGCCGATGAACGAGCCGACCATGATCGTGCCGTAGACCAGCAGCGGAGCCAGGCAGTTCGGCAGCAGGTGCTTGAGGATGATCCGACCGGTGCCGGCACCCAGCGCGCGGGCCGCCACGATGTAGTCGGCCTCCCTGGTGGCGAGCACCGAGGATCGCATCAGGCGCATCACGACCGGCCAGCTCAGCACGATCAGTGAAGCGATCACCAAGCCCATGATCTCGGCCTTGCTGTTGTTGGTGCCCGAGCCGTTGAACGTGGTCAGGATGACGATCGCACCCAGCACGAACGGCACGCCGAAGAACACGTCGCCGATCCGGCTGAGCAACCCGTCCACCCAGCCGCCGCGGTAGCCCGCGATGACGCCCATGAAGCCACCGACCAGCAGGGTGCCGACCACGGAGAGGACGGCGACGATGATGGAGGCCCGCGCACCGTAGATGACCCGGGCGTAGACGTCGCGGCCCTGCAGGTCGTACCCGAACCAGGCATCTCCGCTGGACTTGCCGAGGCTGCGGGACAGCGCGCCGGTCTCCGGGTCGCCGCCCGGAGCGAACAGCCCCGGGACGATCGCCATCAACAGGAAGATCACGATGAACGTCGCCGAGATCCAGAACAGCGGCTTGCGACGCAGGTCCCGCCAGGCGTCACCGAGCAGACCACGTGGCTTCTCGTTGCCCTGCCCCGTGGCGGGGGCTACCGGGTCGGTCGGCTGTGCGGACGGGGTGCTGACAATCGATGCGGTACTCGGGTCACTCATAACGGATCCTCGGGTCCAGTGCGGCGTAGAGCAGGTCAACCAGCAGGTTCATCACGAGATAGACGACCACCAGGACGACCACGATCCCGACCACGGTGGCGCTCTCCTTGGTGATGATCGCGCGGTAGACCTCGCGGCCGATGCCGTTGATCTGGAAGATGCCCTCGGTGATGATCGCGCCGCCCATCAGGGCGCCGAGGTCGGTGCCGAGCAGGGTGACCACCGGGATGAGCGAGTTGCGCAGCAGGTGCACGCCCACGACCCGCCGCATGGGCAGGCCCTTGGCGATGGCGGTGCGCACGTAGTCGGCCCGGCGGTTCTCCGCGATGCTCGTCCGTGCCACCCGGGCGATGTACGCCACCGACGCGCTACCGAGCACGAAGCCCGGCACGATCAGCTCGGACCACCGCATCTCGGAGGAGACGGTCGGCTTGGTGATGCCCCACTGCACGCCCAGCAGCCACTGCAGCACGAAGCCGACCACGAACACCGGCAGCGCGAGCAGGAAGAGGGTGGAGACCAGGACAAGGTTGTCCAGGAAGCCGTTGCGGCGCAGACCGGTCAGCACGCCGGCGCCGAGACCGATGACGGCCTCGATGGCGAGCGCGACCAGGGCCAGCTTCAGCGTGTTGGGGTACGCCGTGGCGATGATGCCGCCGATGTCGCGCTGCGAGAACGTCTGACCGAAGTCGCCCTGGAGCAGGTTCTTCATGTAGTTGGCGTACTGCACGAAGACGTTCTGATCGAGGTGGTACTTCTCGGTCATGAAGGCGATGTACTGGTCCGGGCAGCGGCGCTCGCCGCACTTGCCGGCGAAGGGGTCGCCCGGCACGGCCCAGACGAGCCAGTAGATCAGGAACGTCGAACCGATGAAGACCGGCACGAGTTGGAGCAGCCGTCTCAACAGATAACGGCCCATGGGGTGGTCCTCCAGACAGGGGGCGCGTCGGACGGCCGACACGGTGGTGACAACGTGCGAGTGAAGTGTTGTAACACCCAATCGCGGAACGGCCCCGGGTCGGGCTCACCGGATGTGGCGAGCCCGACCCGGGGTCAGACCGTACGGATCAGAGCTCGACCGAGGTGATGTCGAGTTCGCCGACGTTGTTCAGCTCGAGCTTCTTGATCTTCTCCGAGTGGCCGGACTGCTGGCCGTAGAAGTAGATCGGGATGCTCGGGACGTCCTGGTCGATCTTCTCGACGGCCTTGGTGAACGCCTCGTGCGAGGCCTCCAGGCTCGGCGCGGAGCTGGCCTGCTTGGCCAGGGCGTCGACCTCGGAGCTGGTGTACAGGCCGTCGTTCGAGGAGCCGCCCGTGACGTACAGCGGGTTGATCCAGTTCTCGACGTCCGGGTAGTCCTGCTGCCAGGCAGCGCGGTACGGGCCCTTCATGGCGTGGGCGTTGACGTTCTGGCGGAAGACCGCGAAGGTCGGCACGCCCTCGGCCCGAGCGTTGATGCCCAGGTTGGTCTTGACCTGCTGCGCAACGGCGTCCATCCAGTCCTTGTGGCTGGAGTCCGAGTTGTAGTAGAAGACCATCTCACCGGAGAAGCCACCGGCCTCGGTCAGCAGCGTCTTGGCCGTGGCCGGGTCGAACTTGCAGGCGGTGCAGTTGCCCGGCTTGGCGCCCGGGGTCAGCGGGTTCGCCCAGCTGTCGGCCGGCTTACGGGTGCCGAAGAAGATCTTGTCCGAGATTTCCTGCCGGTTGATCGCGAGCGACACGGCACGACGCAGCTTCGGGTTCTGGAAGCGCTTGTCGTAGATCGGGAACGCGATGAGCGCGGTCGTCGGCGTGACGGTGTTCCGGCCCCGCTCACCGAGGTCGGCCTTCCACTTGTCACCGGCGAGCGCCGAGGTGGGCAGCGACTCCAGGAAGTCGAGGTTGTTGGCCAGCACGTCGGCGTAGGCGGCCGTCTCGTCCTGGTACAGCTTGACGTCGACGTCCTTGAGCTTCATCTTGTCGCGCAGGTTGTAGTCGTCGAAGCGCGTCAGCTTGATGAGGACGTTGTCGGTCCACGACACGAACTTGACCGGGCCGTTGCCGATCGGGTTCTTGCCGAACTCCTCGGGCTTCTTGGTGAAGAAGACGTCCGGCAGCGGCATGAAGGCGCTGTAGCCGAGCTTGGTCGGGAAGACCGCGGTCGGCGCCGACAGGGTGACCTCGAAGGTCTGCTCGTCGATGACCTTCAGGCCGGACAGCGTCTTGGCGGTCGGCGCCGGGGCCTTCTTCGGGCCGTCCGCGCCATCCGGGTCGCTGGTGTAGGTCTGGTCGAAACCCTGGATGTCAGAGAAGAAGCTGCCGTTCTGGGCGCCGTTCGGCGAGTAGGCGGCCCAGTTCCAGGCGTCAACGAAGTTCTTCGACTTCACCTCGGTGCTGTCGTGGAACTTGGTGCCCTTCTTGATCTTGATCGTGAAGACCTTGGAGTCCGTGGTGGTGATGGACTCCGCAAGCGCGTTACGCGGGGCCCCACCGTCGTTCGGGTACTCGACCAGGCCGGTCCACAGCCAGTCGATGACCTTGCCGCCACCGGTCTCTGTGGTGTTCGACGGGACCAGCGGGTTCTCCGGCTGGACACCGTGGATGACAATCGCGCCGTCGCCGCTGGCGGCGGTCTCGCCGCCACCACCGCTCGAGCAACCGCTCGCGACTAGCGCGGCAGCCGCGCTGAGCGCGATCGCGCTCGTCGCCCGCTTCGAGACTCTCATTCCGAGGGGCCTCCTCTTTCTAACCAGGTTCCGTCGTGGGTTTCACGCACGTTTGGGGGTGACACCGCCCGACCACCCCGGGGCGCGGGTCGCCGGGACCACAGGGAAGTTGGGGACACCCCTGATGTTCCGATCCGCCGGGCTCCCCGCCAACGAGGCGCGACACGACGCAGGAGGCACGGCCACGAACCGCCGCGAGGGGCGGGGACATGGTCATGGGCCGTACGGAGTGCCACACACCGATGGTGAGGTGCTGCCACTGTGACACCAACTGGCCTCTTCCGTGAAGGTGCCGTTATCAAGCCGTTAGTTGCCCGCCACGTTGCCGATACTTGAAAAATGATCATAAAACGGTCGGCACAGGCAGCACTGAGCAGGAAATACGTTGCGCCGCCCGCGAACGTGGTCCTGGCCCGCACTCAGGCCTGGGGCGCACCTCTGCCCGTTAGGACGTCTGTCACCGCATGCATTTCGACCCGTCCGGACAGGTCGGTTACGGCTGCACGGGCACGATCACCAACTGGGTGGACGAGGGCGCGGAGATCGTTCGTCTGATCCACCGCCACGGCCGGCGCGGCTGTCACACCAGCCGGCGATCCGCCGCCCAGCGGGAGAGTTCGTAGCGGTTGGACATCTGCAGCTTGCGGAGCACGTTCGACACGTGCGTCTCCACCGTCTTGATGGAGATGAACAGCTCCTTGGCGATCTCCTTGTACGCGTACCCCCGGGCCAACAGCCGCAGCACCTCCCGCTCACGGTTGGTGAGCTGGTCCAGCTCGGGATCGGCCACCGGGGCATCCGGTCGGGCCGCGAAGGCATCCAGCACGAACCCGGCCAGCCGTGGGCTGAACACCGCGTCCCCGTCCGCCACCCGGCGGATCGCCGCGGCCAGCTCGTCCGGGGAGATGGTCTTGGTCACGTACCCCCGCGCACCGGCACGGATCAACCCGATCACGTCCTCCGCCGCGTCGGAGACGCTCAGCGCCAGGAACTTGACCTGCGGGTGGGTGCGTCGCATCGCCTCCAGCACCGCGCGCCCGCCGCCGTCGGGCATGTGGACGTCGAGCAGCACCACGTCCGGCGCGACAGCCGCGATCCGGGTGACCGCCTCGGTCACGGTGCTCGCCTCGCCCACCACCTCGACGTGGGCGCCCAGCTCCGCGCGTACCCCGGCCCGGAACATGGCGTGGTCGTCCACCAGGAACACCCGGAGCCGCTCGGGGCGGGCATCCGCCGGGTCGAGGTGCTCGGTCGACTGCTCGGCCATGGTCATCTGTTCCTCTCCGCTGCGGACGAGTCCCGGGAGATCGGCAGTATCAACCGGACCTCGGTCCCCTCCCCCGGGCCGGACCGGATCTCGGCCCGTCCGCCGTGCCGCTTCATCCGCCCGATGATCGAGCCGCTCACGCCGTGCCGGTGGTCCTCCACCGTATCCGGATCGAAGCCCTTGCCCCGGTCCCGGATGAAGACGCTGACCTGATCGGGCTCCACCTCGGCGTAGAGCGACACGGTCTGCACGCCGGCGTGCCGGGCCGCGTTCACAAGCGCCTCCCGCGCGGCCGCGACAAGCGCCCCGACCTTCTCGTCGGTCTCCCGGTCCCCCACCACGACCGCCTCCACCGTGATCGCATAGGTGTCCTCGACCTCGGCGGCGGCCTGCTCCAGCGCGGCGGCGAAACGCTCGCTCGGCGACGCGGTCGGCTTGTACAGCCAGTTGCGCAGGGAACGCTCCTGCCCTCTGGCCAGCCGCTGGACCATCTTGACGTCGCTGGCGTTGCGCTGGATCAGGGCCAACGTGTGCAGCACCTGATCGTGCACCATGGCGGCCAACTCGGCCCGCTCCTGTTCGCGGATGCGCCCCTCGCGCTCCGAGCGGAGCTGGCTGTACGTCCGCCAGAGCACGGGCGCGGCGACCACGCCGACCCCCGCCAGCCCGACCAGCGCGAAGATCACACCGTTGATCACGGCGTCGAAGTTCTGCGCCGGCGAGTAGACCGCCGCGACGCCGATGATGCCGACCGCGACGAGCACTCCCCCGCCGATGAACCGGAGCACGAACGCCCGCCGGTCACTCTCCTCGACGACCGCGCCGAGCCAGGGCACCGGCATCGCGTTGCCCCACTGCCGGCGCCGTTCGGGCGCCGACTGGTGCCAGATGACCCCGGCGCCGACCGCGATGATGGCCACCAGCCAACCGGCGGTGCCGGCCGCCCCGACCGAGTCGAAGACCATCACCTGGATCAACAGGACACCGAGCCCGATCCCCACGAACGGCAGGAGCTGGGCGACGTCGCGCCGGGGCGGCACGGCGGTGTCGCCGGGCCGCAGCGGCACCACCGCCCAGAAGGCCGCGTAGAGCAGCAGGCCGAGCCCACTCAGGCCGAGCAGCACCATGAACGCGACACGCACCCGCAGCACCGAGATGCCGAGATGGTCGGCGATACCGGCGGCGACGCCGGCGGCCATCCGGTGCTCGGGGGCGCGGTAGAGGCGCGGGGGCGGAATCACGGTGCTGATCGCGGGCTCCCTGGTCACGGTGACGGATCTGGTGGAGGTCGGTGATCTGATCGTCACACGCTGCGGCGTCGACGACCACGGGGACGCCCCCGACATTCCGGCCGCCGGATCTCAGGGTGGGGTCAGGGTCGGGTCCTGAGGTCGCTCGGGCTCACCTGGCAGCAGGATCGAGGCATGACCGAGGAAGCTGCCCCGCCACCCCGACCCGGGTCGGCGGAGCCGGGTGGTTCAGCACCGCCCCCACCAGCCACGACGCCCACCGAATGGACCGCGCCCCGCACGTTCGGTCCGCCCACCGGTTACGGCCCGGAGACCGGCGGCACCCCCGCCGATCCGGGCGGCGGCTACCCGCCGCCCACCGCCGGCCACGGGCCGGAGTTCGCGGCCGGCACCGGCTACGGGGCCGCGGGCATGCCACCCGGACCGGGCGGGCCGGGTCCGTCCGCGCCGCCACCGCCGTTCGCCGGCACCGGGTTCACCTCGCGGTACGGGTTGGTCCGACCACGCGAGGGGCGGTACCTGGCCGGGGTCTGCGCGGCGATCGGGCGAGCCACGAACACCGACCCGGTGCTCTGGCGGGTGCTGCTCGCGGTGCTCGGGTTCTTCGGTGGCATCGGCATCCTGGTGTACGTCGCCGCCTGGTTGATCATTCCGAACGAGGGCGACACCGCATCCCCGGTCGAGTCCATGCTCGGCCGCGGCCGCTCCAGCATGTCGCCGGTCACCGTCATCATCCTGGGCATCCTCGTCGCGGCCAGCTTCGGCTACATCGTCACCGACGCCTTCCGCGCGGTGCTGCTCGGCGCGGCCATCCTGGTGGCCGGCGCGCTGCTGCTCAACCGGGACAGCCGCACCCCACAGCCGGGCACCCCGGCCGGGCCGGCACCGTCCGGCAATCCGCCCGGCCCGGTCCCACCGGTGACCTGGCCCGCGCCGTCGTACGGCGGGGCGCCGCCAACCGGCCCACCGGCGACGGCACCCATGGCCGGCGGCGCTCCGGCGTACGCCACCGCCACCGCGGGGGGACCGCCCGCCGCCACCACGGGGTACGACCTGCCGCCGGTCGGCGTTGCGCAGTCGACCGCCACGGCGCAGCCGGTCTCCGGGACGGGCCCGGTGTCCGGGACGGGCCCGGTGTCCGGGCAACCGGCCGACCCGACGACCGTCGGAGCGGGCTGGCCGGCGCCCGCCACGGGCTGGCCGGGCACCAACCCGCCCACGGTCGAGTGGCCGTCGGCGCCGGTGACCGCCGCACCCGCCGGTCCGTCCGGCTATCCGACCGCCGCCCCGGTGTCCGGATACCGCCCCCCGTTCGCGCCGCACGGCCCGTACGCCTCGCCGGCCCCGACCACGTCCCGCCCCGCGAAGCCACCGAAGCCGCCGAAGCGCCCCAAGGAGCGTTCGCCGCTCGGCGCGGTGACCTTCTCCCTGATCTTCCTGGTCCTCGGTGTGGTCGCCCTGCTCGACCTGCTCGACGTCTTCGCCATCAGCGCCTCGGCGTACTTCGCGGCCGCGCTGGCCACGATCGGGCTGGGGCTGCTGGTCGGCACCTGGTTCGGGCGGGCCCGCTGGCTCATCGCGCTCGGTCTGGTGACCGCGGCGGCGCTGGGTACGGGGACGGTCGCCGAGTCCTACGACCGGATCCGCGGGGTCGACGGCGCGGTGACCTGGGCACCGACGGACTACCGCGATCTGGCCGACCGGTACGAGAACAGCTTCGGTGACGCCGTGCTCGACCTGCGGGGGATCGACTTCGCGAAACGGGACAGCCAGGTGACGGTTGCGATCAACTTCGGCAAGGCGACAGTGGTCGTCCCGCCGAACGTGGACGTCACCACTGTGGCCGACGTCAACGCCGGCGACGCCACCATCTTCGGCAACCGTTCCGGCGGGCTGGACGGTCGCCTACAGGAGACCACCGACCTCGGTGTCGACGGTGCCGGCGGCGGCAAGCTGCGCCTGTACATCCATGTCAACGCTGGCAACCTGGAGGTGACCCGGTGAAGGCTCACCGCACGGATCTGGTGTCGTTCGCCTTCGGGCTCGTGTTCCTGGCGCTGTCGGCCTGGTGGTTGCTCGCCCAACTGCTCGGGTTCGCGCTGCCGGCGGTCGGATGGTTCCTGGCCAGTGCCCTCATCCTGATCGGCGTCTTCGGGCTGGTCGGCGCACTGCGCTCCGGCCGCTCGGCGCAGCCCGAGCAGACCGCCGAGGTCGCTGCCACAGTCGCCGCCGCGCCCGTCTCCGGCGCGTCCGCTCCGGTTTCCGGCGTGCCGACCTCCGGTGTGGCACTGCCGGTCTGGGAGGCCGACCGCTCCACCTGGGACGCTCCCCCACCGGAGGCGACCACCACCGAGGTACGAGCACCGGAGGCGCCGCCCACCGACGTGATCCACCCGGCCTGGCTGGCTCACCCGCCGGCGGAGCCGCAGACCGCCCCGATCCCCGGCCAGCCCGACGAGCCGACCCTCCCGATCGTCGGCCGAGTGCCGGACGGGGATGAGCCGACCCGGCACGACCAGCCGGCCGAGGCGGTCGGCGACCAGCCAGGTGAGGCGGTCGGCGACCAGCCGGGGGACGAGCGGAAGGACCGACGGGGAGAGGCCTGACCTCGGGCGTGAGCCGGTCTCGGCCTGCCCGACCACCACGGCGGTGCCGCTGGCCCGGACGGACGCATATGCTGGCCGGTGGAGATCTCGCCTCCGCCGGCCGGCCCGTCCCGCCATGGCGGTCCCGCCGCGATTCCCGTCTCTACCCCCGTCAGGAGCCCGCCCGACATGACCCAGTCCCCCGCCGTGCGTACGACCGGCCGGTCCGGTCCGGTCCGCATCGGCGAGCGAGCCGCCCGCACGCTCGTCTCCGAGCTGGCCCGGATCAACGACCCCAAGGCCGCCCTGCTGGTCGGGGTGGGCCCGGAGTCCGCGGTGCTGGCCGCGGCGATCGAGGCGCTGCTCCCCGGTGACCGGCTCACCGTGGTGCCCGCCGAGCCGTTCGGCGCTGCCGCCCTCCGCGAGCACGTCAACGCCCAGGGCCGCTGGGTCGCCGACCGGGTCGGGGTCGTCGACTCCCTGGCCGAGGCCGAAGCCGCCGGGGTCGTCATCGCCGGCGAGGTGTTCAGCGGCACCGCCGAGGAGACCCGCGGTGGCATCGAGGGCCTGACCAAATACCTGTCCGACGGCGCGGTGCTGAGTGTGGCGACCACCGCCACGCCCGGCCGGACCACCGGGGCCGCCGCCGAGTTGGCTCGCCAGGACGCCCTCTACGGAGTCGGCGCCGACCTGGTCCTGCGCAACTCGCCGCCGGTACGGGTCTACCGACTGCGCTTCACCCCGGCCAGCCCCGCCACGGCCGAGAGGCTCGCGCCCGCGCACCGGCCGTCGAGCGTGCCGCTGACCCGCGGCATGCACATCGACTCCAACGGTGTGGCCGCCGCCGGCATCACGCTGGGCCTCGCGGCACTGGCCCGGGTGGCGCGTCCATCGTCGAAACTCTGGCTGCTGCCGGCGCTGGCCGCCGGGCCGGTCGCCGCGTTCTTCCGGGACCCCGAGCGCGACGTACCGGAAGACCCGACCGCGGTGGTCGCCAGCGCGGACGGGAAGGTCCTGTCGGTGCAGCGCCTGCACGACGAGCGCTTCGGCGACGGCGAGTGGCTGCGGGTCGCGGTGTTCCTGTCGGTGCTGGACGTGCACGTCAACCGCGCCCCGGTCGCGGGCAAGGTGGTGGACTACTTCGTCGCCGACGGCGGCTTCGTCAACGCGATGAAGCCGGACGCCGAGCACAACGTCGCCGCGTACACCGTCCTGGACACCGCGCGTGGCACGGTGGTGGTCGCGCAGCGTACCGGGCTGATCGCCCGTCGGATCGTGCAGCGCGCGCCGATCGGCGCGCTGCTGGCCAAGGGCGAGCGCTTCGGCCTGATCCGTTTCGGCTCACGGACCGACGTCTACCTCCCGGCCGACGCCGCGGACCCGCTGGTCGGGCCGGGCGACAAGGTGGTCGGCGGGTCCACGGTCATCGCCCGCTGGCGCTGACCCACCAACGTGCGAACGGGGCGCCGCTGACCAGCGGCGCCCCGTTCTCGTTGCGGAAAAATCAGGCGGTACGACGTTGCCGCAGCCAGAGCACCGGCCCGCTGACCAGGTAGCCCACCACGATCAGCGCGAACGTGAGCCGGATGTCGATGAGTGCGCCGATCACCGGGGCCAGCCACAGCCACGGCGGCAGCTTCACGAGGCGGGCGAGCTTGGCGTACGGGAAGCTCGACACCATCGCGAAGGCGAGCAGCGCGACCCCGGCGACAAGCACGGCACCGGGCACGGGCAGGCCGATCGCCACCGTCACCGCGAGCACCGCGGCCGCCATCGTGGTGGGCACGCCGCAGAAGAACCGGCCGTCCTTCGGCGAGACGTTGAAGCGGGCCAGTCGAATCGCGGCGCACGCCGCGACAAGTGCGCACGCCACCGCCGCCGCGGCCGTGGAGACCGAGCCGGCGAGTGAGGCGTAGACCACCACAGGTGCGGCGAGGCCGAACGAGCACATGTCGGCGAGGGAGTCCATCTGCGCGCCGAACGGGCTGGCCACGCCCAGCCGACGAGCCAGGGCGCCGTCCAGACCGTCGAAGCCGACACAGGCGATCAGGCAGAGCGCGGCGATCCGCACCTCACCCTGCATGGCCAGGAAGATGGCCAGCATGCCGAGCATCAGGCTGGCCAGCGTGCAGGCGTTGACCAGGCCGAACTTCATCCGGCGGGCGACGGTGCGCTCGCCGGGGAGCAGCGGGATCGACCGCGCCGAGGCCTCGTCGACGTGCGCCAGGCTCGGCATCGCCGGACTGACCGGCATGATCGCCTCGATCTCGGCTCGCCCGACGCTCGTAGCCGGACGGCTGAGCCGGTCCAGGCCGTAGCGACGGCGCTGCCGGTCGGCGTACCGGTGCTCGGTCGGGGTCAGGTCGGTCGCGTGCAGGTCACCGTCACGGCGACCGACCCGGACCAACAGCACCTGGCGGGCGAATGTGCTGCTGCGGCGCAACGGGCCCGCCCAGCGACGCCCTGCGGGGCGCGGACTGTCAGTAGTACGACGCCGGCGCCATGGGGCTCTCGGCACGTTTCCTCCATCACCGGATCGGCTGGCCGCCGCGGGGCGGGTGTCCGGCTGTCTCGTGCCGGACCGTGCGTGACCCGGCAGCCGTTTTGCGCGGAGTACACCATCGCATAGGGGGACATGGCTTGGCGATAGCTGCCGGCGGTACTTATATCTGGGCTAAACCGCTCGAACCGCTCGCTTATTCCCATCTCGGGCTTCACCGCCCGTTCCTCCATCATTCCCGCCTTTGACTGTACCGGAGGGTCACCAACTCGGCTCATCGAGCGGCGTGTTATCGACCACCCTGTCCGATTGCCCACTCGGCGATATCGCTCAACGGCAGGTCGAGAGCCTGGTCGCGGGTGAACCAACCCGCCCGCGCCGTCGAACCACCGGCGGATTCGGTCACCACCGCATCGGTGGGTACGTCCACCAACACCCGATAGATCACCCGTACGCCGTGCCAGTCCAGAGGCCTGCCCTCCGGGCCGAGCGCGGCGGGATTGTGCAGGTTGTTCACACCGAGGATCTCCCCCACGCGGCCCCGCTGACCACCCTCCTCGACCAACTCCCGCAGCAGACCGGTGGCCGGTTGCTCGCCATGATCGGTCCCACCGCCGGGGAGATGCCACAGCCCAGCCCCGGGATAACCGGCCGCGATCTCGGTCAGCAGGATCCGCCCGGCCGGGTCGGTGACCAGCCCGTACGCCCCGAAACGCAGCCTGCGATCGGGATGCGACGGCGGAAACGGCGCGGCTGACCGACGCGTTCCCGTCGGCAGCGGGGTGGCCGGCAGGCCGAGCACCTCGGCGGAGAACGGCGTCAGCGGCACCCGCGCCGCCTCGGCCAGGGTGAGCCACGCCTGGTCGACGGCGCCACCCCCGACGCCGGGCGGGACGCCCGCACGCAGTACACCGACACGCGATACGCCGTCGCCCTGCACGCCGTCGCGCAGTGCGCCGTCACTCGCGGCAAGCTCGAACAGCAGCCGATCGGTGTGCAGCGCGACGGCGTCCTCCGGATAGGTGACCACGTCGGCGACCACCGCCCGGAGCCGACCGACCGTCACGGTCAACCCGACCTGCTCGGCGACCTCACGGACCACGGCACGCTCCGGGTGCTCGGCGTGCGACACAGCACCACCGGGCAGCCGCCAAATCCCGGGAAACTCACCCCCGACCCCGTCCCGGACCACCAGCACCCGGCCCGAATCCCACAAAACTCCGTATACGCCAACCCGCCGCAGAAAGTCCATCCCCGCCAACTCCGCTCCCCCCAACCGCCCGACAACATCAACCACCCCACCCGACCGCCCAGCCCAACTCCCAGCCCAGCCCAGCCGACCATCCCGTCGATCATGAGGTTATTGCCGTCTATCTCGGCGTGTCCTGACAATAACCTCATGATCGACGGACGGAGTCCGAGGATCCGCGCAGCGTGCTGTCCGTTTTGGGCGTTAGGTTGGGTATGTGGCCAGCCGGCTGTGCCGCGGGGGACTGGATTGGGGATGGCGACTCGGGTTCATGGATGTCGGGGCATCAGGGCGCTTGGGATACCCCGAGATCAGTAAAACGGAGTCGATCATCCGGTCGGTGCCGCTTCGTGGGCCTTCTCGGCGATCCCGCATTCCTCGACGGTCCGGATGGTCGCCGCACCACCCAACGCGCGGCGCCCCGGCCAGATGCGCTGCTGTCAGCGAGCGCTACCGCCGGAGACCTGTCCACTGGCGCTCGCCACCACCGGACACGCGCCACTCATCAGGCACGTCGCCGACTACCGCCCACAACGCACCACCACCGGCCAGCCGGCTCCAGCGAGCACCACCACTGGCCAGCCGCCCGCCAGCACACACCGCCGCCGCCGCACGAAGCTGATCAATTGGGCAGGGTGAGCGCCTGGTTGCCGGGGCCCTCCGGGCACGCGCCGGCCCGGCAGGCGCCCCCGCACGCACCACGCACGCGCCACCACCGGGCACGGCCGTGCGGCACGCTTCAGGTAGAACGAGTTAGGTGAGCTGGGCGGCCTGGACCGCTTCGGCGGTCACCTCGGTGAGGTGGTGAGTGGGGAGGGCGCCGAGCTCCTCGCGGGCGAACCAGCGGGCTTCGCAGGTGGAGCCACCCACGTCGGCCACGGTCAGCGGGTTGGGCTGGTCGACCACGACCCGGTAGAAGGCGCGCACACCGTGCCAGTCGATCGGGTAGCCCTCGGGGCCGAGCGACGCGGCGTCGCGGTGGCTGGCCACCCCGAGAAGCTCGACCAGGCGGCCGGTCTGCCCGGTCTCCTCGACCAGCTCGCGGATGAGCGCCGCGCCGGGTTGCTCGCCGTAGTCGGTGCCGCCGCCGGGCAGGTGCCAGCAGCCGGCGCCCGGGTAGCCGTCGGAGACCCTGGTCAGCAGCACCCGACCGGCCGGGTCGGTGCAGACCGCGTACGCGGCGAAGCGCTGCGCCCGGTGCAGCCCGTCCGGACCGGGCACCGCGTAGAAGGAGGGGAACTCGGGGGCCTCGTCGGGCACCACGTCGGCCGAGGACGCGGGCAACCCGAGGGCACGCGCGGTGAACGAGCGCAGCGGCAGCTCGCTCGCCTCGTCGAGGGTGTACCAGCGGGCGAGGTCGGTGGGCCGCTCGCCGACCCGGTCGGCGAGGGTGCCGCCACGGACCGCCACCCGGTAGATCAGCCGGTCGGTGTGGATGGTGATGCGGCGTTCGGGCAGCGCCCGCATGTCGGCGAGGACGTCGGCCAGGCCGGAGACGGCGACCGAGAGGCCGGTCTCGGCGGCGGTTTCGCGGACCACCGTGTGGTGGGGGTCCTCGCCGTGGTCGACCGCCCCGCCGGGCAGGGACCACGTGCCGGGGGTGCCGGAGCGCTCCGAGGCGCGAACCAGCAGGACTCGGCCTGTCGTATCAGCACAGACTGCGTATGCCGCGATCCTGCGGAGCGGCTCCAGCAAGGTGGTCACGGAAGCAAATTCTCCCCGGGCCGGGTTACCGGAACGGAAAAGAGTCGGATTCCTGACTGTCTGGCCCCGATCAGGGATTGGTCAGGGTAAGGATCCGGGCGGTCACCGAGGGCGGGGAGGGCAGCGACGCGGACCGTTGGGGTATGACATCGACCACCGCTCCCCACGCCCCGTACAAGCAGCTCCGTCGACCCACCACCGACCGTATGGTCGCGGGGGTCGCGAGCGGCGTCGGCCGCTACTTCGCCGTCGATCCCACACTGGTCCGGGTGGCCTTCGCGGTCACCGGCCTGCTCACCGGCGGGCTCGCGCTGCTCGCGTACCCGATCATGTGGTTTCTGATGCCCGAGGAGCCCACCGGCGCGCCGGCCTGGCCGCACTCGGCGGGCGTCGCGCCGCACGCGGGCCCGCCGCCGACCGCCGGGCCCGCGCCGGGCGGGCCGATGCCGGGGTACGCCCCGACGACGCCCTACCCGCCGACGACCCCGTTCGACGCGCCGCCGAGCCCGCCGCACAACCCGCACGACAGCAGCCCGCCGCCGGCCGCGTGAGCGGCGCTCACTCCCACTCGATGGTGCCCGGTGGCTTGCTCGTCACGTCCAGCACCACCCGGTTGACCTCGGCCACCTCGTTGGTGATCCGGGTGGAGATCCGGGCAACGACCTCGTAGGGCAGTCGTGACCAGTCGGCGGTCATCGCGTCCTCGCTGGAGACGGGTCGCAGCACCACGGGATGCCCGTAGCTGCGCCCGTCTCCCTGCACACCGACGCTGCGCACGTCGGCGAGCAGCACCACCGGGAACTGCCAGACGCCCCGGTCCAGGCCGGCGGCGGTCAACTCCTCGCGGGCGATCAGGTCCGCCTCGCGGAGCAGGTCGAGGCGCTCCTGGTTGACCGCGCCGATGATCCGGATGGCCAGGCCGGGGCCCGGGAACGGGTGCCGCCAGACCATGGCCTCGGGCAGGCCCAACTCCAGGCCGAGCGCACGGACCTCGTCCTTGAACAGGGTGCGCAGCGGCTCGACGAGGGCGAACTTCAGGTCCTCCGGCAGACCGCCGACGTTGTGGTGGCTCTTGATGTTGGCGGTGCCGGTGCCGCCGCCGGACTCCACCACGTCGGGGTAGAGGGTGCCCTGGACGAGGAACTCCACGTCGCCGTACGAGGCGATCTCGCGGGCCGCGGCCTCGAAGACCCGGATGAACTCCCGACCAATGATCTTGCGCTTCTGCTCCGGGTCGGTCACGTCGGCCAGCGCGCCGAGGAACCGATCGGTGGCGTCGACCACCTTCAGCTTGATGCCGGTGGCGGCGACGTAGTCCTTCTCCACCTGCTCGGCCTCGCCCGCACGCAGCAGTCCGTGGTCGACGAAGACGCAGGTGAGCTGGTCACCCACCGCCTTGTGCACGAGCGCGGCGGCGACCGCGGAATCCACCCCGCCGGACAGGCCGCAGATGACCTCCTTGTCGCCGACCTGGGCGCGGATCCGGGCAACCTGCTCGTCGATGATGTTCTCGGGCGTCCAGGTCGGCTCGATGCCGGCGATGTCGTACAGGAAGCGGGTCAGCATCTCCTGGCCGTGCGCGGTGTGCCCGACCTCCGGGTGGAACTGCACGCCGGCACGCCGACCGGCCAGATCCTCGAACGCGGCCACCGGGGCGCCAGCCGACTCGGCGGTCACCGTGAAGCCCTCGGGCGCCTCGGTCACGGCGTCGCCGTGGCTCATCCAGACCGGCAGGTCCGCGGGCAGGTCGCGCAGCAGCACACCGGGGTCGAGCAGGCGGGGGCGCAGCGGCGTGCCGCCGTACTCCCGGTTGCCGGTCCGCGCCACCGTGCCGCCGAGCGCCTGGGCCATCGCCTGGAAGCCGTAGCAGATGCCGAAGACCGGCACGTCGGCGCTGAAGACGCCCGCGTCGATCTGCGGCGCGTCCGGCGCGTAGACGCTGGCCGGGCCACCGGAGAGGATGATCGCGGCGGGGTTCTTCGCCAGCATCTCGGCGATCGGCATCGAGTGCGGCACGATTTCGGAGTAGACCTTCGCCTCGCGAACCCGGCGCGCGATGAGCTGGGCGTACTGGGCTCCGAAATCCACCACGAGGACGGGGCGAGGCAGGCTCATGTGCGCAAAGCCTACCGACAGTCACGGCCGTGTCGGGCACGGGCCGGCCCTCCGGTGTGCCGCGGCGACGGCTGCGGGTGCGGCGGCCGGCCGGAAGGCGTCCTAAGATCGACGCGGGGCGATGACGGCCGGAGGAGGGGACGGGTGTGACCGAGGTGACCGTACGGCCCTTCCGAGACACCGACGCCGAGCCGCTGGCCGTACTCGTCGCCAGGTGCCTTCGGGAGGTCAACAGCCGCGACTACCCGGCCGACCTGATCGAACGGATGTGCGCGCACTTCGACGCGGCCCGCTTCCGCGAACTCGCCGCCGTCCGGGAGGTGTTCGTCGCCGAGCAGGGTGGGCGGGTGGTCGGCACCGTCTCCCGGGACGGCAACAAGGTCTACACGATGTTCGTCGATCCGGACCGCTCCGGCCGGGGTGTCGGCCGGCGGCTCATGCGCCACATCGAGCGGTTGGCCGGCGCCGACGGCCACGACCACATGGAGACCGGCGCCAGCATCACGGGGCACGGCTTCTACCACCGACTGGGCTACCAGGACGTCCGGGTCAGTGAGACCGACTTCGGGCTCAACCACATCCTCCGCAGGCCGCTGCCCTAAGGCCGCAGCGCGCCCGGGGCGTCCGCCGGCACCGCCGGGTGGTGCGGGGGTACGGGCGCGAGCCGGCGGTACGGGGAGCCGAGCGTCGGGCGGGGGTCCTCCTCGCCCCTGTTGGGCCAGAAGGACATGGCTCGTTCGGCCTGGGCGGTGATCGTCAACGAGGGGTTCACGCCGAGGTTGGCCGAGACGGCCGCGCCGTCGACGACGTGCAGCCCCGGGTGCCCGTACACCCGGTGCCAGGGGTCGATCACCCCGTCGGCCGGCGTCGCGCCGATCACCGCCCCGCCCAGGATGTGCGCGGTCACCGGGATGTCGAACGGCTCGGTGAGCGCGCCGCCGGCGGTGCCACCGATCTCCTCGGCGAGCAGCCGGACCGCGGTGTTGCCGGCGGGGATCCAGGTCGGGCTGGGCGTGCCGTGCCCCGGACCGGTGACCAGCCTGCGGCCGAACGCCCCGCGCCGCCACCGGGTGGTCAGCGAGTTGTCCACCGACTGCATCACCAGGGCGATCACCGTCCGTTCCGACCAGCCGCGCACCGGCAGCAACTGGGCCACCAGCCGCGGTTGCCGCACGATGCCACCCAGCCAGCGCCGCAACCGGTGCGGACCGCCGTCGACCAGCAGTGTCTGGAGCAGTCCCATCGCGTTGGAGCCGCGCCCGTAGCGGACCGGCTCGACGTGGGTCTGCGGGTCGGGGTGGAACGAGCTGGTGATGGCCACCCCCTCGGTGTAGTCCAGGCGCTCGGAGCGGGCCCGTCGGCGGGACACCGAGGCACCGAGGATCGCCTCGGAGTTGGTCCGGGTCAGCTCGCCGAGGCGGGGCGACAGCCCGGGTAGCACGTCCTCGGCCCTCATCGCGTGCAGCAGTCGTTGGGTGCCGAGCGCCCCGGCGGCGAACACCACCTGGTCGGCGTGGATCACCTGCCGCCGTTTGCGCAGCCAGGCGCCCGTGCGCTCGGTGCGCACCTCGTACCCGCCGCCGGTCGCCGGTCGGACGGCGGTCACCGTGGTCAGCGCAAGCACCGTGGCGCCCTGCCGTTCGGCCAGCCAGAGGTAGTTCTTGACGAGCGTGTTCTTCGCCCCGTGCCGGCAGCCGGTCATGCACGAGCCGCAGTGCAGGCAGCCGGTGCGCTCCGGGCCGGCGCCCCCGAAGTACGGGTCGGCGACCCGCTGGCCGGGACGGCCGATGTGCACGCCCACCGGCGTGGCGTGGAAGGTGTGCCCCACCCCCATCCGCTCGGCCACCGCCCGCATGGCCCGGTCCGCGCCGGTTTCCCGGGGGTACGTGGTGACGCCGAGCATCCGCTTCGCCTGGTCGAAGTGGCCGGCCAGCTCGGCACGCCAGTCGGTGATGTCCCGCCACTGCGGGTCGGCGTAGAAGGCCGGCAGCGGCTCGTAGAGGGTGTTCGCGTAGACGAGTGAGCCGCCACCCACTCCCGCGCCGGAGAGCACCAGCACCCCACCACCGGACCGTCGGTCGGCGGGGCGGAGCAGGGTGAGCCGCTGAATGCCGTAGCAGCCCAGCTTCGGCGCCCACAGGAACCCGCGGAACCGCCAGGACGTCCGCGGGAACTCGTCGTCGGCGAAGCGCCGGCCGGCTTCCAGCACGGCGACGGAGTAGCCCTTCTCGGCCAGCCGGAGCGCGGTGACACTGCCGCCGAAGCCGGACCCGATGACGACCACGTCGTACCGCATGAACGCATCATTACTCGCGAGTAGCGCTCGCGCCAGCGGCGGTTTTCGCGCGATCATGCTCCGGCCGACCGACCCGGCGCGTTCCGGCCGCAACCCGGGGTACCCGTCGGAGCGTTGTTCAGCAGACGGGTGGAAGGAATCCAAGATGATCCTCGGGTCGATGGCGCCGCGCCGACGGTGGTTGCTGCTGGGGTTGGCGGCCCTCGCCGCCGTCGCGCTCATCGCGGCCGGCACGGTGGTGATCACCCGGCTGACCGGCGACAGCAAGCCGGGCGGCGCTCCGGTCGCCGGCTCGCCGACGCCGTCGCCGGTCGCGACGCCCACCCCGAGCCCCAGCGGTCCGCCACCCGGTGCGGACATCACCGGCCCGCTCAACCTGCTGCTCGTCGGTGTGGACACCCGGGTCAGCGTCCCCGGGTGGGAGCCGCACGCCGACGCGGTGCTCGTGCTGCACGTACCCAAGGGGTTGGGCCAGGCGTACCTCTTCTCGCTCCCCCGCGACCTGCTCGTCGACATCCCCGCGTTCCCGAAGTCCGGCTACAAGGGCGGCAAGACCAAGCTCACCCACGCGATGAGCTTCGGCAGCCGGGTGCCGGGCAAACCCAAACAACCAAGCACCGCCCAGGGGTACGAGCTGCTGCGCAGCACGGTCAGCGGATACACCGGGCTGCGCATCGACGACGGCGCGGTGCTCACGTTCAACGGATTCGACCGGCTGGTCAACGCGCTGGGCGGGGTGGACATCTACGTCGACCAGCGGGTCGCCTCACTGCACCGGCGGCCGGACGGCAAGTACCGGGAGAGCGCGCCCGGCGGATACACCGGGCCACAGCAGGTCTACGAGAAGGGCAACCAGCACCTCAACGGCTGGCAGGCGCTCGACTACGCGCGGCAGCGCTACATCACCGGCGGCGACTACGCCCGGCAGCGGCACCAGCAGCAGCTCGTCAAGGCGCTGACCCGCAAGATCCTGGACGAGGGCCTGGCCCGGCAACCGGAGCGGGTCGACCAGGTGGTCGCCGCCCTCGGCGACACCCTCGTGTACGTGGGCGGACGTCGGATCGTGGACATCGCGTACGCCGTGAGTGGGGTGCCGGAGAACCGCTTCACGCTTGTCGGCCTGCCCGGTTCCGGTGTCGGCAAGGGCAGCGCCTACCGCGGCGAACAGCTCACCACCGTCGGCCGGACGTTCATCAGCGAACTCCGTGCCGGCCGCGCCGACGCCTACCTCGCTGCGAACCCCACCCTGGTCGTCCGGAACTGACCCCGGTCAGAGCCGCTTGGGCAGGGCCGGCTTCGTGGTGCCGTAGAGCCAGGCGGCGAAGACCGCGTCGAGCTGCTTGCCGGAGACGCGTTCGGCGAGCGCCACGAACTCGGCAGTGCTGGCGGTGCCGTTGCGCTTCTCCGCCGCCCACGTCTTGACGATCTCGAAGAACGCCTTGTCGCCGACGGACACCCGCAGGGCGTGCAGCGTCATCGCGCCACGCTGGTAGACCGACTCGCTGAACAGCTCCTTCGCCCCCGGCTTGCCCGGCGGCGTCTTCCACACCTTCGCCGACGCCCCGGCGTACCGGCTGTCGAACTCCTCCTTGGCCGTGGACTTCCTGGTGTGCTCGGCCCACAGCCACTCCGCGTACGTCGCGAAGCCCTCGTTGAGCCAGATGTCCTCCCAGGTGCCCAGGGAGACACTGTCCCCGAACCACTGGTGCGCCAGCTCGTGGGCGACCACCTCGGTGTTCACACCGCTCGCGAAGAATCCCGCCGAGTAGACCGGGCGGCTCTGCGTCTCCAGCGCGTAGGAGATCCGGTTGTCCGCGATCACCACACCGCCGTACGCGTCGAACGGGTACGGCCCGAACAGGGTCTCCAGGTAGTCGGCGACCTTCGTGGTCTCGGCGATCGACGAATCCGCGGAACCGTTCGCCGCGATCGCGACCGCGCTGTAGACCGGCTTGCCCCGGTGCGTGGCCGTGGTGACCCGGAACTCGCCGATCACGAGCGTGCTCAGGTAGCTGGCCATCGGCGACTTCTCCGACCACTTCCAGGTGGTCCACCCGGCCGTGCTGGCCTTGCCGCCGGGAACGCCGTTGCTGACCGCGGTGAGACCGTCGGGAACGGTGATCTCGAAGTCGTACGCGGCCTTGTCGGACGGGTGGTCGTTGACCGGGAACCAGGTGCTGGCCGACTCGGGCTGCCCCAGCGCGATGGCGCCGTCGGGGGTGTGCAGGAATCCACCCGTACCGAGGGTCTCGTTCCGCAGCGGCTTCGGCACGCCCTCGTAGGCGATCTCGGCGACGAACCCGTTGCCGTTGACCAGGCCGGAGGCGGGCTTGATCACCAGCTCGTTCCGCTCCCGGCGGTGTGTGGCCGGCGCACCGTTCACGGTGACCGCGGTGACGGTGAGGCCGGCGAGGTCGAGGTTGAACGTCGACAGGTCCGCCGTCGCGGTGGCCTGCACGCTCGTCGTACCTGTCAGTCGGTCCTTCGCCGGGTCGTAACGCACCTTGACCACGTACCGCGCGACGTCGTAGCCGCCGTTGCCGTAGCTCGGGAAGTAGGCGTCGCCGGCCCCCGGCGCGCCCGCGGTGAACGTCCGCGACGGCGACGGCGACGCGCTCGGTGACGGCGCGGCCCCGGTGCCGGTCGAGTCGCATCCGGACAGTACGAGTGCCCCGGTCGCCAGCAGAGCCGCGCCCATCCGCAGTCTGCGCCGCGTCACCCGCATCCCACACCCTCCCCGTGACGGCCTACGCCGCTCCCCGCGAGCGGGCCGGTCCCCGCCGTCCCCGGGCGGCAGCATATCGACAGGCCATCACCGCCCCGTCACGGCAGTGTGGGCGCCGAACCACCCACCAACCAGGCGTCGAAGAGCGGCCGGAGCTGCCGACCCGCCACCCGCTCGGCAAGCGCGACGAGGTCCGCGGTGGTCGCGTTGGCCGCCGCCCGCTCGGTGGTCCAGGTCCGCAGGATGCGGAAGAACACGTCGTCACCGACGGTCCGGCGCAACGCGTGCACGGCGAGCGCCCCACGCTTGTAGACGGCGGTGCCGAACATCCGCTCCCGGCCCGGCTCGACCGACGGCTGCGACCAGTCGGTCGCCGCGTACTGAAGCTCGAAGTTGCGCTGGGCGGTCCGGCCGCCGTCGTGTTCCTCCCACAGCCACTCGGCGTAGCTGGCGAAGCCCTCGTTCAGCCAGATGTCGCTCCACCTGCCCACCGACACGCTGTCGCCGAACCACTGGTGTGCCAACTCGTGCGCCACGACGCTCGGGTTGGGCCGGTCGCCAGGAAAGAACGCCGGCCCGTAGACCGGGCGGGACTGGGTTTCCAGCGCGTAGGAGATCCGGTCGTCGGCGACCACGATCCCGCCGTACGAGTCGAACGGGTACGGGCCGAAGCGACTGGCCAGGAAGTCGGCGATCGCACCGGTGCGGGCCAGGGAGCTGGCCGCGCCGCCGGTCGGGGGCAGGCTCGCCGCCACCGCGGTGACCATCGGCCGGCCGGCGTGCGTGCCGGTGACCACCCGGTAGTCGCCGATCACAAGCGTGGTCAGGTAGCTGGCCATCGGGGTGCGCTCCGACCAGTGCCAGGTGGTCCAGCCGTCGGCGCTGGTCTTCGGCCCGGGCACTCCGTTGCTCAGCGCGGCCAGGCCGTCCGGGACGGTCACCGCCAGGTCGTAGCTGGCCTTGTCCGACGGGTGGTCGTTGACCGGGAACCAGGTGGCCGCCGAGTCGGGTTGGCCGAGCGCGACCGCGCCGTCGGCGGTGTGCAGGAAGCCGCCGCTGCCCAACGACCCGTCCACGACGGCGGTGGGCACGCCCGCGTAGTCGACGGTCACGGTGAACTGCTGGCCACGCGGGAGGCCGTCGCGCGGGGTCACCACCAACTCGCCGTCGTCGCGGCGGTGGTCGGCCCGCGCGTCGCCCACCCGGACGGCGTTGACGGTCAGGCCGGCCAGGTCCAGATTGAACCGGGACAGGTCCTGGGTGGCCGCGGCGGTGATGACGGCTCGACCGGTCAGCCGATCGGTCGACGGGTCGTAGCGGACGTCCAGGCCGTAGTGGGTGACGTCGTAGCCACCGTTGCCGCGCCCCGGCACGTACGGGTCACCGGCGTCGGCCGCGCCGGGCCGGAAACCGTCCCGCTGCTCGCCCGTACAACCGGCCAACACCAGCCCGATGACGCAGGTCAGCGCGGTGGCCAGCCGGGTGCCGGCGCGCGTCCGTCCGGTCCGGACCATGCTGACTCCTCCCGCCCGGGGTCCCGATCAGGACGAGCGTAGCCAGCGGCGCCGACCGGGCGACCAGCCTTTGTTGGATTCCCGGCGCAACGCACCGAAGGCCGACCCCGCATCACGCCGGGCCGGCCTTCCGGCGTCTGACGAATCGGTCAGCGGTCGAGGACCAGGCCGACCTTCTGGAACTCCTTCAGATCGCGGTAACCGCACTTGGCCATCGCCCGACGCAACCCACCGAACAGGTTGAGCTGGCCGTCGGCCTCGTCCGCCGGACCGAAGAGCAGCTCCTCCATCGACCCGAGCGGGTCACCGGCCACCTCGAACGCGCCCCGGGGCAGCGACGGGTGACTCGCCGCCGAGTGCCACCAGGCGCCACCGGCGGGCGCCTCCTCGCAGAGCGACAGCGGCTCACCGAGCATCACCGCGTCCGCGCCGCAGCCGAGCGCCTTGGCGATGTCGCCGGACGTCTGGATGTCACCGTCGGCGATCAGGTGCACGTACCGGCCGCCGGTCTCGTCGAGGTAGTCGCGACGGGCCGCCGCGGCGTCGGCGATCGCGGAGGCCATCGGCACCCGGATGCCGAGCACCGACTCGGTCGTCGACCACTCGTCGCCACCGATGCCCACGATCACCCCGGCCGCGCCGGTACGCATCAGGTGCAGCGCGGTCTTGTAGTCCGTGCAGCCACCGACGATCACCGGCAGGTCGAGGTCGGCGATGAACTCCTTGAGGTTCAACGGCTCGTCGGTGGTCGACACGTGCTCGGCCGAGACGATGGTGCCCTGGATGACCAGGATGTCCACCCCGGCGTCCAGGATCACCGGGGCCAGCGCCAGCGTGTGCTGCGGAGAGACCCGCACCGCCACCGTGCCACCACCGGCACGCAGCTCACGCACCCGCTCGGCGATCAGGTCCGGACGGATCGGCTCCGCGTACACCTCCTGGAGCCGCTTGGTGGCGCGGGCCTCCTCGTCGAGGCCGGCCAGCTCGTCCAGCACCTTCGTCGGGTTCTCGTAGCGGGTCCACAGACCCTCGACGTTGAGCACGCCGAGACCGCCGAGCTGACCGAGCCGCACCGCCGACGACGGGCTCATGGTGGCGTCGGAGGGGTGGCCGACACACGGAATGCCGAACGGGTACGCGTCGAGCTGCCAGGAGGTCGACACGTCGTCGACGTCCCGGGTGCGGCGGCTCGGCACGATGGCGATGTCGTCCAGGTGGTAGCCGCGCTGCGCGGTCTTGCCCAGCCCGATCTCGACCACGTCACGCATGGGGGACTCCAGGAGGTTGGGGGTGTTGGATCAGCGGGTGTGGTAGTTGGGCGCCTCGACGGTCATCTGGATGTCGTGCGGGTGGCTCTCCTTCAGCCCGGCCGCGGTGATCCGGATGAGCTGGCCTCGGCGGTGCAGATCGGGGATGTTCTCCGCACCGGCGTATCCCATGGCAAGTCGCAACCCGCCGACCAACTGGTGCGCCACCCGGGAGAGCGGCCCCCGGTAGGGCACCTGGCCTTCCACGCCCTCCGGGACCAGCTTGTCGTCGCTGAGCACGTCCTGCTGGAAGTAGCGGTCCTTGCTGTACGACTTGGCCTGGCCCCGGGACTGCATCGCGCCGAGCGACCCCATCCCGCGGTACGTCTTGAACTGCTTGCCGTTGACGAAGATCAGCTCGCCGGGGCTCTCCTCGCAGCCGGCCAGCAGGCTGCCGAGCATCACCGTGTCGGCGCCGGCCACCAGGGCCTTGGCGATGTCGCCGGAATACTGGATGCCGCCGTCGCCGATCACCGGCACGCCGGCCGGGCGGGCGGCCCGAGCCGCCTCCATGATCGCGGTCACCTGCGGCACGCCGACCCCGGCGACGATCCGGGTGGTGCAGATCGCGCCCGGTCCCACGCCCACCTTGACGCCGTCGGCACCGGCGTCGACGAGCGCCTTCGCGCCCGCGTACGTGGCGACGTTGCCGCCCATGATGTCGACCGCGACGTCGGCCTTGAGCCGGCGGACCATGTCCAGCACGGCCCGCTGGTGACCGTGCGCGGTGTCCACGATCAGCACGTCGACGCCGGCGTCGACGAGAGCGCGGGCCCGCTTGTACGCGTCCTCACCCACACCGATGGCGGCGGCGACCCGGAGGCGGCCGGCGTCGTCCTTGCTGGCGTCCGGGTACTGCTCGCTCTTGGTGAAGTCCTTGACGGTGATCAGGCCACGCAGCCGGCCCGAGTCGTCGACGATCGGCAGCTTCTCGACCTTGTGCTGGCGCAGCAGCGCCAGAGCGTCGTCCTTGCTCACGCCGACCCGGGCGGTGATCAGCGGGGTGTGGGTCATGATCTCGCGGACCGGAGTGTTCGGCTCCGAGACGAACCGCATGTCGCGGTTGGTGACGATGCCGACCAACTGACCGTCGCCGTCGACCACCGGAACGCCGGAGATGCGGTAGCGCCCGCACAGCTCGTCGACCTCGCGCAGCGTGTCGTCCGGGCTGGCGGTCACCGGGTTGGTGATCATGCCGGACTCGGACCGCTTGACCAGGTCGACCTGGAGCGCCTGGTCCTCCAGGGAGAGGTTGCGGTGCAACACGCCGATGCCGCCCTGGCGGGCCATGGCGATCGCCATCCGGGCCTCGGTCACCGTGTCCATCGCGCTGGACAGCAGCGGAATGGACAGCTCGATGTTGCGGGTGAGCTTCGTCCGGGTGTTGACCCGGCTGGGCACCACGTCCGACTCGCCCGGCTGCAACAGCACGTCGTCGAAGGTGAGGCCGAGCGGAACCACCCGCGCGGAGCCGGCCGGCAGCTCGGGCAGGTGGCCGCCCAGGTCGGCGTGCTCGCCGCCGGCCGGAAGATCGGTGCTGGGCGAATTTTCCACGATTGCTCCCCTGAGCTGCTCGGATGGGCTTCAGCGAGGTGGCGCGGGCGGGCACCGGAGCGCGCCACGGTGCCGGCACGTCGCCTCATCGTACCCAGTGAGCTGGGCGACCCGTCCGTGGCAGGCCGGGCCGGCGCAAGGCCGGGGGGCGGACGTTCGCGCCGCGTTGGGTCTACGGTGAGGGGGTGCACGACGAGCCCATCGACCCGTTCAACGGCGACCCGGCCGATCCGACCGCGGGTCTGGATGACCCGGGCGATGACGCGACGCCGGATCCGCTGACCGACGTCGAGCGGCAGGATGTGCTGGAAGACCTCGCCGACCTGGAGATATACCAGGCTCTGCTGGCCCCGATCGGGGTTCGCGGCCTGGTGATCGAATGCGAGGACTGCCGGGAGCCGCACTACTTCGACTGGGACCTGCTCCGCGGCAACCTCCGGCACCTGCTCAACTCCGGTCGGCCCCGGGTGCACGAGCCCGCGTACGACCCCGACCCTGATCACTACGTGACCTGGGACTACGCCCGGGGGTACGCCGACGGGGTGCACGACACCCTGACCGAGGGCACCGACGACGAGCCGGGCACCCCCACCGCCACGGAGTGACCGCGGCGATCGCGGAGTGACCGCGGCCCGCCTCAGGCGACCAGGCCGGCTCGGAAACCCGCTGCCACCGCGTGCGCCCGGTCCCGAGCGCCAAGCTTGCGGAACAACCGGCGGGCGTGCGTCTTGACGGTGTCCTCAGACACGAACAGCTCCCGACCGATCTCCGCGTTGCTCTTGCCCTCGGCCATGCCGAGCAGCACCTGAAGCTCGCGCTCGGTGAGGCCGATCGACGCCCGACTGGGCCGGGCGTTCGGAGCGGATCGGGCCGGATCGGCCTGGTCCGCCGACGACTCGCCGTTCGCCGCCTCGGCCTCGTCGTCACCCCGCTGCACCGGCACCGACGGCACACCCGCCTGCCCCTCGCCGGGCGTGGCCGCCCAGCCGGGATCGCCGGAACCACGCGGTGACGGCCCCGAGCGACCGGAGCCACCCACTGCCGCGGCGTCCCGGGCCGGATCGGTGATCCGCTGCCGCGACGCCCGTCCGGGCGCGGTGAGCAGCAGCAACGCCTTCGCCACCGCGCTGGTCAGGTCGTGGTCGACATTCTGGATAAGGCCCCGGGCCCCGGCGCTGATGGTTGCCGCCGCCGCCTCGGACTCCTCGGTGCCGAGCAACAGCACCGCGGCCTGCGGCGCGCGGGCCAGCACCCGCCGGACGAAGCCGGCGCTGTCCGGCCGGGTGAGGGCCGTGTCGGCCAGCACCACGTCAGCCGGTCGCTCGGCGAGCCGCAGCATCACCTCAGGATCGGAGACGGCGGTACGAACGATTGCGGACAACCCCAGGCGCGCGGCAGCAGAAGTAAGGTGCTGGGCCGCGAGTGGTGTCCGAACGCACACAAGAACGGTACGCACTGTGGTCTCCTCTCCGCCAACGAGCAGACCATGACGGGGTCGGCTGGGGAGGGGGTTCCCGGCAATCCTTCGAACTTTTCCGACAGTTGGGGCAAAAGCCGCAATTTCTAGGACGTTTTCGATCACAGACGTGTGAGCCGTCAACAGTCCGGGTACCGGGAGGTCCAGGCCGGGAACGGTGCGCCTGCGCGGCCCGCCGCCCGGATGCCGGCCACATGGATTCTCGCGGAGCCGCGCGGGAGGAGGGGTGCTGATGTCGAACGTACGTAGACTGCCCGGACCCATCGTCGATCTCTGGGACTGGCAGCGACTCGGTGCCTGCCGAGGCCGGGACAGCGCCCAGTTCTTCCACCCCGACGGCGAACGAGGCTCCTCCCGACTGCGCCGCGAGTCGGCCGCCAAGGCAGTCTGTCGCGCCTGCCCGGTCCGAGCGGAGTGCGCCGCGCACGCCCTGTCGGTCCGCGAGCCCTACGGCGTCTGGGGCGGCTTCAGCGAGTCGGAGCGACTCCGACTGCTCGCCGTCGGCTGGGAGGACCTGGCCGACCGCCGGCACGCCCGAGTCGACGTCGCACGACTGGAAGCCCGACTGGGCCGCCCACACAAGTCGACAGTCCCGGCCCAACGCCACGTCGCCTGACCCCACACGTCCCGAACCGCGCCTCCGCCCCGGAGGCGCGGTTTCGTGTCGCGCGGTCAAATCCCACGAGCCACACGCCGGTCCGTGCCGGTGCTCGACCACCGGCGTCGTCGTGCTCGACCACCGGCGCCGTCGCGCTCGTCGCGCTCGACCACCGATGCCGTCGTGCTCGACCACCGGCGCCGTCGTGCTCGACCACCGATGCCGTCGTGCTCGACCACCGGCGCCGTCGCGCTCCACCGGCACCCTGTCGTGACCGACCGCCGGTATCGTCGTGATCAACTCGGGGTCAATGACATCGGGGCATCCCGCCCACCCGGACAGCCCGATGTCAATGACACCGAGTGGATCAAGCCGAGCGCGCGACTCAAGAAGAGGCAAGCGGCAATAAGAGGCTTGGGATGTTTTGTCCGGTCTGGGAGGTTCAGGAGCAGGGTAGAGCTTAGGCTCTGCGTGTATGGGGCGTTCATCCTGTGACCGGTCGCACCCGTGGGTCGGAATCGTGGCCAGGCCAGGGTCGTTACACACTCTGACGATCGCAGCACGACGTGCCGCCCTGTCCCACAGGGTTGGGATGCTGGCCCAGCAGGTTGGAATGCCGACCCGCGCCCGGTCGTTACAGATGGACCCGGCACCACAAGCCCCGCTTGTAGGCGCCGACCCCGACGCCGTGAGCCCCTCTCGGCGCGGTCGTTAAAGACTCCGCCGAGCACCCCACCCCCATCGGGTGCCACGCGATGGGCCACCCCCGGAATGACCCCGGCCCCTCGGTCGTTACAGATGGACCCGGCGCCACGAGCCCTCGCTTGTAGGTCGCCGCCCTCCGGGCGCCGTGAGTCTCCGGGCTTGCCGGTCGCGTACCCCCAAGACTTTCCCCTTTTTGAACGTGCAGCGCCGGACGAGGTGCTCACACCCGTGCCGCCGACCCCCGTTTGGTGGCTGGGTGTTCCTACCCCCGAAGGAGCTACCCCCATGAACACGATCATGCGTAAGAGCGTGCTGTCCGTTGCTGGTCTCGCGTTCGCCGGTGGTGTGTTCGCCGGTCCGATCGCCGCCCACGCCAACCCGGTGGATGCCAAGCCGGTCGCGGTGGCCGTGCAGACCGCTGCGCCGAAGCCGCAGGGCGACCAGTCGCACATCTCCCTGAACGATGAGCAGACCGCGAACGTCAAGGCGATCATCGCCGCGACGAAGAAGGCCGGCCTGCCCGAGCGCGCCGCGGTCATCTCGATCGCGACGAGCCTGCAGGAGTCGAAGCTGGACAACCTGGGCCACCTCGGCGACGCCAACGACCACGACTCGCTGGGCCTGTTCCAACAGCGCCCCAGCTCGGGTTGGGGTACGCCGGAGCAGATCACCAACCCGGAGTACTCCACCACCGCGTTCCTCAAGGGCCTGCGTCAGGTTGACGGCTGGCAGGACATGGCGCTGACCGACGCCGCGCAGACCGTCCAGGTCTCCGCCTACCCCGACGCCTACGCCCAGTGGGAGCAGCAGGCCACCGACCTCGTCAACCAGCACTGGAACAGCTGACCACCGCACGACCACACCACCGCACGACCGCACCGCACCACCGCACGGCACCACCGCACCGCACCATCGCACGGCACCACCGCACGGCCGCACCGCAGCACGACCACATGACACCGACCGCTGGCCGGCGCCCCGTAACTCGGGGTGCCGGCCAGCGGCGTTTCCGGGTCTGGCCGGCATGACGAATGGCGACGCGCCCGCTGCCCGGCACTACCCCGCCCGATTGGCGACTGCGAGGAGATCTTGGACAGTTTCCGTTACGGCGGCGGGCCGGCGTAACGGAAACTGTCCAAGATCTCCGGTAATGCGCGGGCGCCATGCGCGCGAAGCGCGAAGGCGGCGCGCGAAGCCCGGCGCACGGGGCGCAGGGCGCGGGGCGCGAGGCCCGGCGCGCGAAGCCCGGCGCACGGGGCGCAGGGCGCGGGGCGCGGGGCGCGAAGCCCGGCCCGCAGCGCGCGGGGCACGAAGCCCGGCCCGCAGCGCGCGGGGCACGAAGCCCGGCCCACGCGGCACGAAGCCCGGCCCGCGAAGCCCGGCCCGCGGCGCGCGGGGCGACTCAGCGGTCAGAAGAGGACCACGGCAAGGGAGCGGCTGGGGCGGCCGGCGTCGGGCGGCCCGCACGTTCGCGCAGGGGACGGGTGAAGGCGGATGGTTCCGAGCTGGTGCCGTTGGCGCACCGAGGTTCGTCGAGCCGCCCACGTCGCCCTGATGAGGTGACAAACGACCTCAGCGAGTGACCCCGGGCCGGCCGGAGCGGTGGCGCTGAGGCGTCCGACGGGCGGCGTTTGTGGCGAGCGCCCCGGCGACAAGCGCGGTCAGCACCCCGATCAGTTGGATCAATTGTCCGGTCGCCACGTCGGCCCCGTGCCGCCCGAGCAGGTTGTCCACCCCGGTCGGGCTGATCGCGAACCCGACGGCCACGAACAGACCCAGCAGTGCGCCCACCGCCGGCGCCAAGCGCCACGGTGCGAGCGCGACGAAGAGGGCGCCAGCCAACAGGATGATCATCCCCGGCGGTACGGCGACGGGAAACTCGACCCCGGCGGCCCACAGCACGCCGATGCCCGCGGCGCCGACGACGAGGCCGGCGATGGTGAAGGTCCGTGCGGTAACAGTCATGGCTTCACCCTGTCCCGGTACGGCCCGGTCCGCGTCCGCCCGGCGACGTCATCGGGGGTACGGCAGCCTGCGTACTCCGGTCGCCCACGGCGTACCGCGCCCGAGGAACGACCCCGGCCGCTCAGCGAACGGTGACGGTGACGGTGTGCCAGCCGGTTGCGCCGTCCGGTGCGACGTCCTGCGTACGCTCGGTCTGGGTTTGGCCGGTCGCGTCCGTCGCGCGGACCTGGAGTCGGTGCTCGCCCGGCGTGGCGTCCCAACGCCAGGACCACTGCACCCAGGTGTCCACCGACACGGTCGGGGCCAGCTCCGCCTGCTGCCAGCCTCCGCCGTCGACGCGTACCTCGACCCGGCTGATGCCCCGGTGCTGCGCCCAGGCCACGCCGGCGACGGTGACCGGGCCGGCGGTCAGCCGGTTTCGTCCCCGGGGCGCGTCGATCCGCGACTGGGTCTTGATCGGCCCCTGGGCGGACCAGCCGCGGGGCACCCAGTACGCGTCGAAGTCGGCGAACCTGGTCAGTTCCAGCTCGGTCACCCACTTGCACGCCGACACGTAACCGTAGAGTCCGGGCACCACCATCCGGACCGGGAAGCCGTGCTCGACCGGCAGTGGCTCACCGTTCATGCCGACGGCCAGCAGCGCGTCCCGCCCGTCGCGCAGCGCCGCGGTGGGGGTGCCGCAGGTCCAGCCGTCGACCGACCGGCCGACGACCTGGTCGGCATCGTCGTCCGGGTCGACCTCGTCCAGCAACTCCCGAAGGGGTACGCCGAGCCAGCGGGCGTTGCCGATCAGGTCCCCGCCCACCTCGTTGGAGACGCAGGCCAGCGTGACGTACCGCTCGACGAGCGGACGGGCCAGCAGGTCCGCGTAGCTGTAGGTGCGCTCGGTGCCGACCCGCCCGTGGATACGCAGCCGCCAGGTGTCCGGATCCACCTGGGGCACCACAAGCGCGGTGTCGATCCGGTAGAACCCGAAGTTCGGGGTGACGTACGGCGCGAGCTGTGCCACCGCGAGGTCCGCGCCGGCCGGCACGGCCGGTGCGGGGGCGACCGGCGCGGGTAGGCGGATCGCCTCCCGGGCGGCGGACACTCCGCGCCGGCCGGAGAGCCAGCGCCCACCGAGACCGGCCACCACGGCCGTGCCGAGCAGCACCCCGCTCCCGGTGAGGAACCGTCGCCGCGACTCGGGGTCAACGTCGGCACGCCCGACCGGCGCGTTCGCCGTCACGGATAGCCCGCCCGGAGGCACCGGGGCGGCGGGCGCCACCGGACCAACCGGCGAACCACCAGGTGACACCGGGGCGGCAGGCGAGACCGGCGCAGCGGGCGACACGGTCGGCGTGGGTGGTGACCAGGGCCAGGGGTTCAGCTCGAACGGGCCGGCGATGAACAACCACAGCACCAGGGCGCCGAGGCCGGCACCGACGAGCGACGGCAGCGCGTCGGCCGCGTCCGCACCGGGGCGGGTCACGGCGGCGGCCACGCCGATGGCGCCGAACGCGGCGATGCCGGCAAGGCCGAATGCCAGCCGGCGGACCGCCAGCATGCCGAACAGTGCGGCGAACGCTCCCAGCAGCAGGCCGGTGCCGACCAGCAGTGCGATCTTGTCGGCGGTGCCGAAGAGGTCGATGGCGAGTTGCTTCAGCGACTCGGGGACGGCGTCGACGACCACCCCGCCGACCGCGACCAGAGGCGCCGACCGGGGGCCGGTCAGCACTGCCACCGGCTCGGCGATTCCGATCGCGACGGCGGCGGCCGTCACTCCGGCCAGCGCGGCGTAGCGCCGCGACGTGGTGCTCATCGGCCCAGTGTGCGCGATCATCCTGCCCGGTAGCCAACTACGTCAGCGTTCGGTAATGATCAGCGCAGACGAACGGGGCGCACCGTCGTACGACGGTGCGCCCCGCAACGGGTGTCGCTCTACCGGATCAGAAGCCCGGGCCGTGCTGGTGGCCGTGACCGTGGCCGTGGCCGCCGCCGGCGGCCGGCTCGGCCTGCTCCGGCTTCTCCACCACGAGGCTCTCCGTGGTGAGCAGCAGGCCGGCGATCGAGGCGGCGTTGGTGACCGCGTTGCGGGTCACCTTCACCGGGTCGATGATGCCGGCCTTGACCAGGTCGACGTACTCGCCCTTGGCGGCGTCGAGGCCGTTGCCCCACTTCAGGTCGGCGACCTTCTGCGTCACGACGTAGCCGTCGTGACCGGCGTTCTGCGCGATCCAGCGCAGCGGCTCGACGAGCGCCTTGCGCACGACCGAGACACCGATCTTCTCGTCACCGGTGAAGCCCAGGTCGTCGTCGAGCACCGAGCGGATCTGCACCAGGGCGGCGCCGCCGCCGGGGACGGTGCCCTCCTCGACCGCAGCCTTGGTCGCCGCGATGGCGTCCTCGATGCGGTGCTTGCGCTCCTTCATCTCGACCTCGGTGGCCGCGCCCGCCTTGATGACGGCGATGCCACCGGAGAGCTTCGCCAGCCGCTCGGCCAGCTTCTCCCGGTCCCAGTCGGAGTCGGAGGCCTCGATCTCCTTGCGGATCTGGGAAACCCGGTCGGCGAGGTCGGCCTTCTGGCCGCCGCCGTCGACGATCGTGGTGTTCTCCTTGTCGACCACGACGCGCCGAGCGGTGCCGAGCACCTCGAGGCCGACCTGGTCGATCTTGTAGCCCAGCTCCGGGGCGACCAGCTCGGCGCCCGTGGAGATCGCGATGTCCTGGAGCATCGCCTTGCGCCGGTCACCGAAGCCCGGGGCCTTGACCGCGCAGACCTTGAGGGTCTTGCGCAGCGAGTTGACCACCAGGGTGGAGAGCGCCTGGCCGTCCACGTCCTCAGCGATGATCAGCAGGGGCTTGCTGTTCTGCAGGACCTTCTCCAGCAGCGGCAGCAGCTCTTCGATCGCCGAGATCTTCTGGGTGGTGACCAGGATGTACGCGTCCTCGAGGACGGACTCCTGGCTCTCCAGGTCGGTGACGAAGTTCGGCGAGATGAAGCCCTTGTCGAACTGGAGACCCTCGGTCACGTCCAGCTCGGTGGTGAGCATGGAGCCTTCCTCGACGGTGATGACACCGTCGCGGCCGACCCGCTCCATCGCCTCGGCGATCAGGTCGCCGATCGTGGCGTCCTGCGCGGAGATCGTCGCCACGTTCGCGATCGACTCCTTGCTGGTGACCTCGGCTGCCTTGCCGAGCAGCGCCTCGGAAACCTTGGTGGCCGCCGCGTCGATGCCCCGCTTGAGGCCGGCCGGGTTGGTCCCGGCGGTCACGTTGCGCAGGCCCTCGCGAACCATCGCCTGGGCCAGCACGGTCGCGGTGGTGGTCCCGTCGCCGGCGACGTCGTTGGTCTTGGTCGCCACCTCCTTGACCAGCTGCGCGCCAAGGTTCTCGTACGGGTTGGTGAGCTCGATCTCCTTGGCGATGGTCACACCATCGTTGGTGATCGTCGGCGCACCGAATTTCTTGTCCAGGACGACGTTGCGCCCGCGCGGGCCGAGGGTGACCTTGACCACGTCCGCGAGGGCGTTGACACCGTGCTCCAGCAGGTGCCGGGCGTCGTCCGAGAAGCTCAGGATCTTCGCCATTAATGTCCCTTCGAAGCGCCATTGCCCCGGCCCGGCGAGCCGGACCGGGGCAGTGGCACTGATCGGTTGCTTACTTCTCGATGACCGCGAGGACGTCGCGGGCGGAGAGCACCAGGTACTCCTCGCCGGCGTACTTGACCTCGGTGCCGCCGTACTTCGAGTAAAGGACGGTGTCGCCGACCTGCACGTCAACCGGAACCCGGTTGCCGTTGTCGTCGACGCGCCCCGGGCCCACAGCGAGGACAGTGCCCTCCTGCGGCTTCTCCTTGGCGGTGTCGGGGATCACGATGCCCGACGCCGTGGTGGTCTCAGCCTCGTTCGCCTGGACCACGATGCGGTCCTCGAGCGGCTTGATCGCAACCTTGGTCGCGGTAGTCACGGGCATACCCTCCTGGGGTACTGGTTTCGTTGCTGGCCGGCGGGGCCAACCAGCGTCAATCTGCCTCATGCCACCGGGCGGGACCGTCGTCGCGGGTGCCGGTCCGCCTGGCGTGCGCACCCGGGTCGCGAGACCCGGAAGCTGGCACCCTCAGGGTGAGAGTGCTAATCGCAGGTTATTCCGTGGCTAGCACTCCGTCAAGGAGAGTGCCAGCGAGTCGCGCCCCGCCAGCCCGGATTTCCGGGTCCACCCGGACAATGACCGGGTGGATCTCGATCAGCTGGCGGCGCTGCGTACCCCCGAGGGGTCGGCCGCGCTCACGGCGGCGGCCGGGCTGGCCGGCGGTGATCCGCTGGCCGCGGCGTCGGCGCTGCGCGCGGCCGGGGTGCCACCGACGTTGGCCGCGGCGGCGCTCACCCAGGCCGAGCTGCGGCACCGCGCGGTCGGCAAGTTCGGCCCGGCCGCCGCCGGGATGTTCCTCACCCGCCCCGGGCTGGAGCAGGCCACCCGCCGGGTGGTCGCCGATCGTCGGGCCGCCCGGCTGTCCGCGGCCGGCGTCCGCACCCTGGCCGACCTGGGCTGCGGCCTCGGCGCGGACGCGCTGGCCGCCGCCCGCGCCGGCATCCGGGTGTACGGGGTGGAGGCCGACCCGGTGACCGCCGCGATGGCTGCCGCCAACGCCGCGGCGGCCGGGCTGGCCGAGTTGTTCACCGTCGAGTGCGGCGATGCCACCGCGTTCGACGTCTCCCGCGTCGACGGGGTCTTCTGCGATCCGGCCCGCCGCACGACCGGCACCGGTCGACGGATCTTCGACCCGCGCGCCTACTCGCCGCCGTGGGACTTCGTCACCGGGCTGGCCGAGCGGGTGCCGCGCACGGTGGTGAAGGTGGCCCCGGGCCTGGACCACGCGCTCATTCCGGCCGGCGCGGAGGCGGAGTGGGTAGGCGTGGACGGCGACCTGGTGGAGGCCGCGCTCTGGTGCGGTGAGCTGGCGGAGGTGCCCCGCCGCGCCACGCTCTACCGCGCGGAGACCCAGCGCCACCAGCTCACCGGCTCGGGTGCCGACGAGGCCCCGGTCGGGCCGCCCCGGCGTTACCTGTACGACCCGGACCCGGCGGTCATCCGCGCGCACCTCGTCGCCGAGTTGGCCGCCGAACTGGACGCCACCCTCGGCGACCCGAGCATCGCCTACCTCTACGCGGACCTGCCGACCCGCACCCCGTACGCGCGCTGCCTGGAGATCACCGACGTGCTGCCGTTCTCGCTCAAGCGCCTGCGGGCGTTGCTGCGCGAGCGCCGGGTGGGCCGGGTGGAGATCCTCAAGCGGGGTTCGGCGCTCACCCCGGAGCAGCTCCGACGGGACCTGCGGCTTTCCGGCGACGCGGCGGCGAGCCTGGTGCTCACCCGGGTCGCGGGCGCACCGACCGTGCTGATCGGTCGGCCGGTCGACTAGGCCTGCGTCAAGCCCTCGGTCGGCATGTCCACTAACGTCGCCGGTGTGGCAGGACAGGGCACACCGGCGACGGCACTGTTGGTCAAGCGCGGGGTCGCGCATCGCACGCATCCCTATCGGGTGTCGCCGGACGCCCCGAACTACGGCGCGCTGGTCGCGGTGGCGCTGGGCGTGGCACCGGAGCGCGTCTTCAAGTCGTTGGTGACCGCTGTCGACGGCACGCTCACCGTGGCGGTCGTCCCGGTCACCGGCGAGCTGGATCTCAAGGCGCTCGCGGCGGCGGTCGGTGGGAAGCGGGCGGCGCTTGCCGACCGGGCGGTCGCCGAGCGGGCCACCGGATACGTACGCGGTGGGATCAGCCCGCTCGGGCAGCGGAAGAGGTTGCCCACGGTGCTCGACGACTCCGCGTCGGACTTCCCGACGATCTATGTCTCGGCTGGTCGACGCGGCCTGCAACTCGAGTTGGCCGCGGCGGATCTGGTGGCGTTGACGGACGCCCGCACCGCGCCGCTCCAGGCCCGCTGACGACAGTCGTTACGTCGACGCCCCGGTGGGATACCCACGGAGTAACAGTCGCGTTGCTGAATTGTTATCGCCCCCAACAAACTAGGCACCTGCGCGGTCTTGTGGAGCCGGTGTGACGCGAAATACGTTGCCGGACACAACAAAACAACACCTCCCCCACCACGAAAGGACCCTGCACATGCGTAAGGGGATCCTCACCATCGCCGCCGTGGGCCTGCTGACGACCGGCGGGCTGACCGCCTGTAGCGACGACTCCGGCACCGGCTCGACCGACTCCAAAAAGACTCCCAAGATCGGCGTGATCCTTCCGGACAGCAAGTCCTCCCCCCGCTGGGAGACGGCCGACCGCCGCTTCCTGGAGGAGGCGTTCAAGGCCGCCAACGTCAAGTACGACATCCAGAACGCCCAGAACGACAAGGCCGCCTTCCAGACCATCGCCGACCAGATGATCACCAGCGGCGTCACCGCCCTGATGATCGTCAACCTGGACTCCGGCACCGGCAAGGCCGTGCTCGACAAGGCCAAGTCGCAGGGCGTCGCCACCATCGACTACGACCGGCTCACCCTCGGCGGCTCCGCCCAGTACTACGTCAGCTTCGACAACGAGACCGTCGGCAAGCTCCAGGGCGAGGGTCTGGCGAAGTGCCTGACCGAGAAGAACGCCAAGAACCCGGTCGTGGCGTACCTGAACGGCTCCCCCACCGACAACAACGCCACCCTGTTCAAGGCGGGCTACGACTCGGTGCTCAAGCCGAAGTTCGACTCCAAGGAATACACCAAGGGCCCGGACGACGCCGTGCCGGGCTGGGACGGCCCCACCGCCGCGACCATCTTCGAGCAGCAGCTCACCGCGACCAAGGGCAAGATCGACGGCGTGCTGGCCGCCAACGACACTCTCGGCAACGCCGCCATCTCGATCCTGAAGAAGAACAAGATCAATGGCAAGGTGCCGGTGACCGGGCAGGACGCCAGCGTGGAGGGCCTGCAGAACATCCTCGCCGGTGACCAGTGCATGACCGTCTACAAGGCGGTTCGGGAAGAGGCCAAGGCCGCCGCGGACCTGGCCATCGCGCTGGCCAAGGGCGAGAAGAAGGACACCGGCAAGTCGGTGAAGGACGGTGACCGCGACGTCCCCTCGGTGCTGCTCACCCCGAAGGCCATCTACAAGGACAACGTCAAGGACGTCATCGCCGACGGCTACGCGACCAAGGAGCAGGTCTGCACCGCGGCGTACGCCAAGTTCTGCACCGAAGCCGGCATCAGCTGACGGACGTCGCAGTACCCGCCGGGACGACAATCGCCGCCCGGCACGGGAGCACCCTCCCGTGCCGGGCGGCGCCCGCCGGACGGGCCCCGACCCTCCCTTGAGAAGGAGACCCCCGTGTCCGCGACCCCTCTGCTGGAACTCCGCGGGATCGACAAGAGCTTCGGTCCCGTCCAGGTGCTCCGCGACGTCGCCCTGACCGTCCACCCGGGCGAAGTGACAGCACTTGTCGGCGACAACGGCGCCGGCAAGTCGACCCTGGTGAAGTGCATCAGCGGCATCCACCCCACCGACTCCGGCGAGTTCCTGTTCGACGGCGAACCGGTGCACATCGGCAGCCCCCGCGACGCCGCCACGCTCGGCATCGAGGTCGTCTACCAGGACCTCGCGCTCTGCGACAACCTGGACATCGTGCAGAACATGTTCCTCGGCCGGGAGCGGCGCAGCGGCATCGTCCTGGACGAGCCGACGATGGAACAGCTCGCCGCCGAAACCCTGGCGGGGCTCTCCATCCGCACCGTCACCTCACTGCGCCAGCACGTGTCAAGCCTCTCCGGTGGCCAGCGCCAGACCGTGGCCATCGCCAAGGCCGTGCTGTGGAACAGCAAGCTGGTCATCCTGGACGAGCCGACCGCCGCGCTGGGCGTGGCACAGACCGCCCAGGTGCTCGAACTGGTCCGCCGCCTCGCCGACAACGGCCTGGCCGTGGTGCTCATCTCGCACAACATGAACGACGTCTTCGCCGTCTCCGACCGGATCGCCGCGCTGTACCTCGGCCAGATGGTCGCCCAGGTGAAGACCACCGACATCACCCACGCCCAGGTGGTCGAGCTGATCACCGCCGGGCGCTCGGGCGGGCTCGGCCTCGCCACCGACCCGGGCAGCAACGGCGACGGCCCGCAGCCGGCCGACTCGACCTCAGGAGGCGTCCGATGACCACCACCGCCGTGCGGAAGGACGGCCCGGCGGCCGTCACACCGGCGCCGACCGTCGGAGGCCACGTCCGCAACTACCTGAGTCGGGTACGCGGTGGCGACGTCGGCGCGCTACCGGCGGTGCTCGGCCTGATCGTGCTCTGCACCGTCTTCGCGATCATGCGGCCGTCGTCGTTCCTGTCGGCCGGCAACTTCGCGAACCTCTTCACCCAGGGCGCGGCGGTCACGCTGATCGCGATGGGCCTGGTCTTCGTGCTGCTGCTCGGCGAGATCGACCTCTCCGCCGGCTTCGCCAGCGGCGTCTGCGCGGCGGTGCTGGCCAATGTGGTCACCGTGCTCGGCTACCCCTGGTGGGTCGCCGTGCTCGCCGCGGTCGCCACCGGCGTGGTCATCGGCACCACGCTCGGGATGCTGGTCGCGAAGATCGGCATCCCGTCCTTTGTGGTCACCCTCGCCGGCTTCCTCGCCTTCCAGGGCGTCGTGCTGCTGCTCGTGCAGGAGGGCACCAACATCTCCGTGCGTGACGAGGTGCTGGTCGCCATCGCCAACCGCAACCTGGCCCCCACGCTGGGCTGGGCGCTGACCGCCCTCGCGATCATCGGCTACGCGGCTGTGCAACTGCTGCGCCACCGCAACCGGGCGGCCCGTGGCCTGATCACCGACCCGATCGCGGTGGTGGCGCTGCGGATCGCCGGGCTCGCCGTCATCCTCGGCACCGCCGTCTACGTGCTCAACCTGGAGCGCAGCCGCAACGTCCTGATCGTCTCGCTCAAGGGCGTGCCGATCGTGGTGCCGATCATCGCGGTGCTGCTGGTCATCTGGACCTTCGTGCTCCAACGCACCAGCTACGGCCGGCACATCTACGCCGTGGGCGGCAACCGGGAAGCGGCCCGCCGGGCCGGCATCGGAGTCGACCGGATCCGGATCTCCGTCTTCGTGATCTGCTCGTCCATGGCCGCCATCGGGGGCATCGTGGCGGCCAGCCGGGCCAACTCGGTCGACCCGAACACCGGGGGCAGTAACGTACTGCTCTACGCGGTCGGCGCAGCCGTCATCGGCGGCACCAGCCTCTTCGGTGGCAAGGGCCGCGTCCTCGACGCCGTGCTCGGCGGCGCGGTGGTCGCGGTCATCGAAAATGGAATGGGCCTGATGGGGTACAGCGCGGGAATCAAGTACGTGGTCACCGGCGTCGTACTGCTGCTCGCCGCCAGCGTCGACGCTCTCTCCCGCCGCCGCGCGGCAGCAACCGGCACCCGCTGACCACGCGGGAGGTAGCACCACAATGCGCCCAGGACCGAGCCAGGACCACGTCCGACGGCAGAACCTCGGGGCTCTGCTGCGACACGTACACGTCCACGGTGCGACCACGCGGGCCGAACTGACCACCACGCTGGGCCTCAACCGCAGCACCATCGGCGCGCTCACCTCCGATCTGTCCGCTGTGGGACTTGTCAGCGAGGGGGCGCCGAAGGAGACCGGCCGGGCCGGACGACCGTCACTCGTCGTCCGGCCCGAGTCGGCCCGGGTCTACGCGTACGCGTACTCCGTGGAGGTGGACCGGTTGCGCGCCGCCCGGATCGGGCTGGGTGGCGCGGTCCTGGACCGCCGGGACCTGGACCGACCACGTGGCCTGCTGGCCGCGGAGGCCGCGCCGATGCTGGCCGGCGCGGTCAAGGAGATGCAGCAGACCGTGCCGGCCGACGCGATCTGCGTCGGCGCCGGTGTCGCCGTCTGCGGCATGGTCCGCCGGGACGACGGCCTGGTACGGCTCGGCCCGACCACCGGCTGGGTGGACGAGCCCATCGGCGCGGCGCTCGCCGCCGAGCTGGGCGTCAACGTGCCGGTCACGGTCGGAAACGTGGCCGACGTGGCCGCGTTCGCCGAGCACGCGCGGGGCGTGGCGGCCGGCTGCGACAACGTCCTCTACCTGTACGGCGACGTCGGCGTGGGCGCCGGCATCATCGCCGGTGGCCGCCGGCTGACCGGCCACGGCGGGTACGGCGGCGAGGTCGGCCACATGAAGGTGGTCCTCGACGGCCGGCCCTGTGAGTGCGGTTCCCGGGGCTGCTGGGAAACCGAGATCGGCGAGCATGGTCTGCTCCGCGCCGCCGGACGCTCCGACGCCCGAGGCCCCGACGCGCTACTGGCCGTCTTCGACGCCGCCGACCGCGGCGACGCCCGGGCCCAGACCGCGGTCCGCCAGGCCGGTGACTGGCTCGGCTTCGGACTGGCCAACCTGGTGAACGTCTTCAACCCGGAAATGGTCATCTTCGGCGGCACCATGCGCGACCTCTACCTCGCGTCGGCCGCCCAGGTCCGCAGCCGACTCAACTCCAACGCGCTCGCCGCCTGCCTGGAGCACGTCCGGTTGCGTACGCCGAAGTTGGGCGAGGACGCCCCCCTGATCGGGGCCGCCGAGTTGGCCTTCGAACGGCTCCTCGCCGATCCCCTCGACGTGGGCTGATCCGCGTACGCTGTCCAGCGTGGATGTCGAGCTGCGCGCTTCCGACGACGACCGCAACCGGGTGGTCGCCGAGCTGCACCGGCACACCGCGGCGGGCCGACTGACCCTCGACGAGTTTTCCGATCGGGCCGGTGCGGTGTGGACGGCACGCACCCTCGGCGACCTGGCCGCGCTGACCCGCGACCTGCCGGTCCTGCCCCACCCGACCGTCGACGGCGACCCCGTCGAGCACGGGCGTCGCGAGCTGCTGATGCTCTTCGCCGCGGCCGCGCTCACCCTGCTGCTGCTCGGCGGCTTCCTCGCCGTCACCCGCTGATCCGCCTGACCCGCTGATCCGCGTCGGCCGCTGATCGGCGTCGCCCGCGTCCCGCCGATCCGCGTCGCCCTTCAGGTGAACTGATCGCGCGGTCAGTCCGTACCAGTGGTCGGACGGGCAGTCGGCAGGATGTGGCTGCCCGGTCCAGACGCGTTTCGGTCCGGACCGAGGAGGCCCCACAGACATGGCACCGCTGAGATCCGCCCATCGCCGAGTGGGCAACCGGACCCACCGAGCGGCGCTGCTGCTCATCGCGATCATCGCGGCGGTCGGTGTCCTGCCCGGCGTGGCCGTCGCCGCGCCCGCCGGTGGTCAGCAGCTCAACGCCGCGGACATGACGCTGCTCAACGGGGTCCGGTTGGCCGGGCTGTGGGAGATGCCCGCCGGCCAGATGGCCGCCGAGAAGGGCCAGTCGGCCAAGGTACGGGAGATCGGCGCCGGCATCGCCAGCGAGCACCAGCGGCTCGACCAGCTCACGGTGGACGCGGCGAACAAGTTGGGCGCGAGCATCCCCAGCGAGCCGACGGCCGAGCAGAAGGGCTGGCTGGCCGAGATGCAGAAGGCCTCCGGCGCCCGCTTCGACCAGATCTTCGTCACCCGGCTCCGGGTCGCCCACGGCAAGATCTTCCCGGTGATCGGCGCGGTCCGCGCCAGCACCCGGGACGCCACCGTCCGCAAGCTCTGCGAGGACGCCAACACGTTCGTCCAGCACCACATGCAGATGCTGGAGAGCACCGGGCTGGTCCGCTGGCCGGAGCTGCCGCCGGCCGCGCTGCCCGCCCCCGGTGAGGACGGGCTGCTGGCCGCCGCCAAGGCGAACGCCGGCCCCCAGGTAGGGGTCAGCAGCACGGTCGTCTGGCTGGTCTTCCTCGCCGCGCTGGGCACCGGTGGAATCGCCACGTACCGGATGCTGCGCCGCAGCTGAGGATCGCTCGTTGGTGGCTCGCGTCAGCGGTCGACCTGGGTGAAGTCCCAGGAGTGCGGCGCGCGGGCCACCAGCAGGGCGGGCGGATCGGGCAGCGGGCGCGGGTTGCTGCGCCACTTGGAGATGACCACCACGCGGTGGTCGGTGGAGGAGAAGACCTCGCTGGACACGTACAGCGGGTCGTGCTCCAACTCGGGCAGGGCGGTGTCACACACCCAGGTGATGAGGTCGGCGACGCCGTACGCCTCGGCGCGCGCCTCCCACATTCGTACGATCATGTCCGGCGCTCCCGTCACACGCTGACCGTGGTCAACGGCAGTGCCGAGTCGGCCGGCAGGTCCAGTCGGCTGGGCGCCACCCCCGCGGCGACCAGGTGCGACCCGAGCGCCGCCACCATCGCCCCGTTGTCGGTGCACAGCTTCGGCCGGGGCACCCGGACCCGGATGCCGTACTTCTCGGCCCGCTGCTCGGCCATCGCCCGCAGGCGCGAATTCGCCGCCACTCCCCCGCCGATCACCAGGGTATCGATGCCCTGCGCACGGCAGGCGGCGAGCGCCTTGCTGGTCAGCACGTCACAGACCGCCTCCTGGAAGGAAGCGGACACGTCGGCTACCGGCACCGGCTCACCGGCTCGCTCCCGCGCCTCGACCCACCGGGCCACCGCGGTCTTCAGGCCGGAGAACGAGAAGTCGTACCTGTGGGCGGCGAGGTCCTTCGCGGCGGTCAGGCCGCGCGGGAAGGCGATCGCGGCGGCGTCACCGGCCCGCGCCTCCCGGTCGATCGGCGGGCCGCCCGGAAACGGCAACCCGAGCAGGCGGGCGACCTTGTCGAACGCCTCGCCGGCCGCGTCGTCGATGGTGGCGCCCAGCGGGGTGACACCCCGGGCCAGGTCGTCGACGAGCAGCAGGGACGAGTGCCCGCCGGACACCAGCAGCGCGATGGCGGGTTCGGGCAGCGGGCCGTGTTCGAGGGTGTCCACCGCGACGTGGGCGGCAAGATGGTTCACGCCGTACACGGGCTTCTCGGCGGCGAGCGCGTACCCCTTCGCGGCGGCGACACCGACGAGCAGCGCGCCGGCCAGCCCTGGCCCGGAGGTGACCGCGATCGCGTCGATGTCGGCCAGGGTGACGCCGGCCTCGGTCAGCGCCCGGTCCATGGTCGGCACGATGGCCTCCAGGTGTGCCCGACTGGCCACCTCGGGCACCACACCCCCGAACCGGGCGTGCTCCTCGACGCTGGAGGCGAGCGCGTCGGCCAGCAGGGTGTGCCCCCGCACGATGCCGACGCCGGTCTCGTCGCAGGAGGTCTCGATCCCCAGGATCAGCGGTTCGTCAGCCATTGTGGTGTGGTCCGTCCCCGGTCGGCTCGGCGTCGCGCCGCATCACCAGCGCGTCGGTGTTGCTCGGTTGGTAGTAGCCGCGCCGCACCCCGACCGGCTCGAACCCGTACGTCGCGTAGAGCCGCTGGGCCGCGGCGTTGTCCACGGCGACCTCCAACAGGGTGCTGCGGGCGTCGCGTCGGGCCGCCTCGGCGAGCAGTTCCTCAAGCAGGGCACGGCCCACACCGCGCCGCTGGGCGTCCCGGCGGACGGCGATGTTCTGGACCCACACCTCGCCCGGCGGAACACCGGCAAGCCCGGCGTAACCGAGCACCGCACCGTCCGCGTCGACGGCGACCCGGTAGTGGTGCCCGTTTGCCAACTCGTTCCAGAACATGGCCGGCGACCACTGCTCGGCGCCGAAGAGGTCAGCCTCGATCGGCAGCACGTCGTCGATGTGCCACCAGCGGAACGGAACGAGTCGTACGGCCGTCATGGCAGGACCGGTTTGCGGCCGGTCGCCGCCACCGCGTCGGGCCGGCGCAGGTAGAGCGGGGTGAGCCGCTCAGTGGCGGCACCCGCCCGGATCCGTTCGGCGGCGAGCAGCGCCAGCACGGTGGCGTCCGGGTACCGCGGCTCGACCCGGACGGGCAGGTCCAGTGTCTCGGCGTACCGGTGCGCCCCGTCGCCCACCGCGATCGTCGCGCCCAACTCCCGGGCGCGCGCGGCGGCGACCGCCGGCGTGGACACCTCGGGGCCGACGATCCGCTCGCCGGCACCGTCGTAGACGGCCCAGTACAGCTCCTTGCGCCGGGCGTCGCTGGCGGCCAACACCGGCTCACCGGACGCCGCCGGGTAGCCGATGCCGTCGAGCGAGCAGACGCCGTACGTGGGGATGCCGAGCACCTGACCCATCGTCGCGGCCGTGACCAGGCCGACCCGCAGCCCGGTGAACGGCCCCGGGCCGAGCCCGGCGACGATGGCCCCCAGGTCACGCGGACGCGCGCCGACGTCGGCGAGGGCCGCGTCCACCTGGGGCGCGAGCAGTTCGCCGTGCGCGCGGGCGTCGACCGTGCACCGGTGCGCGCGCGGCGCCACACCATCCGCCGAGACGTCCACCAGCGCCGCGGTCACCGCGGGGGTCGAGCTGTCCACCACGAGTACGAGCACGGTAAGCCAGCCTAGCGGCCTCGCCCCGAGCCCCGGTCACGCCCCGCCCCGCCAGCACCCACGGAACCACACCACCCGGCCGCGCGCGCAGCCAGGTGTCAGCTCAGCCGGCGGTGCGCGGCCGGCGGTGTCAGCTCAGCCGGCGGTGCGCTCCCAGTCGATGGTGGGCAGGCCGGCGTCGGCGAGCGCCTTGTTGGCCGCGCTGAACGGACGGCTGCCGAGGAAGCCGCGCGGGTTCATCGGGCTCGGGTGGCCCGCCTCCAACACCACGTGCTGCGGGTTGGAGACCAGGGCCGCCTTCTTGCGGGCGTAGCCACCCCAGAGCAGGAAGACCACCCGGTCCGGCGAGGCGTCAAGTGCCCGGATCGTCGCGTCGGTGAACTCCTCCCACCCGGCGTTGGCGTGCGAGCCCGGGGTGGCCTGGCGGACGGTCAGCACCGCGTTGAGCAGCAGCACACCCTGGGCGGCCCAACCGTCGAGGTTGCCGCTGCGCGGCTTGGGAACGCCGACGTCCTCGCCCAACTCCTTGAAGACGTTGCGCAGCGACGGCGGCACCGTCACACCGTCGCGGACGCTGAAGCTCAACCCGTGTGCCTGCCCGGCCCGGTGGTAGGGGTCCTGCCCGAGGATCAACACCCGGGTGCCCTGCGGCGGGCAGAGCCGGTAGGCCGAGAACAGATCCTCCAGCGGCGGGAAGACGGTCTGCGTCGCGTATTCCCGGGAGACGAACTCGGCCAACGCGGCGGTGCGGGCCGCGTCCAGGTGCGGGGTGAGCACGGCACGCCACTGCTCCGGCAGCAGGGCCAGCAGGTCGAGGGCGGGGGCATCGTCGGGCATCAGGAACCTCTCACAGCGCGGGTCGGTCCCCCGCACTCTAGGCATCCGGTACGACAGCGGGACGGCCTGCGGCCTGATTCCGGAGGCCGGCCAGTCCTGGTGAAACAGGCCTCAACCCAGGTCGGCGAGCCGTCGGGCCCAGTCGCCACCGATCGGGTCCAGCTCGACGATCCGGGTGTCGTCGTCGCGGCGGTCGATGCGGACCCGTAGGTGCGCGTCGACCAACTGCTCCACCAGTCCCTCGCCCCACTCCACCACCGTGACCGAGTCGTCCACCGAGGCGTCGAGGTCCAGGTCGTCGATCTCGGCGCGCGGATCGGTGGCGTCTCCCAACCGGTACGCGTCGGCGTGCACCAGGGCGACCCGGCCGCCCCGGGACGGATCGGGGCGATGCACCCGGGCGATCACGAAGGTCGGCGAGGTGATGTCGCCGACCACGCCGAGCCCGGCGCCGACGCCCTGCGTGAGCGCGGTCTTACCGGCGCCCAGCGGACCGGTCAACAGCACCAGGTCACCGGCCCGCAGCAGCCCGGCCAGGCGCCGGCCGAACTCCCGCGTGTCCTCGACGGTCGGCAGCTTGACGACGTGACTCACCGTTCCTCCGACTTCCCAAGTGATTCGAGGAACCGCGCGAGCGCGGCGTTCACCTCGTCAGCATGCTCCAACATCACCACGTGACCGCTGTCTTTGATCTTGACGAACTCGGCGTGCGGCAGCCGCCGGACGATCTCCTCGGAGTGGACCACCGGAGTGATCATGTCCTTGTCGCCGACCACCACGAGCACCGGCGTCGCGGCCAACGCCGCGAGGGCCGGGAAGCGGGAGTGGGTGGCCAGGGTCCGCAGGTAGCGGGTCACCGTGTCGGCCGACGTCCGGGAGTTCATCGCCTCCACGTAGGAGACCAGAGCCGGGCTGGGCTTACGGGTGCCGAAGCCGTACTTGCGGGTCAACAGCCAGGCCACGTTCGACGTCGACTTGCGGGCCTTGTCGATCACCGGCCCGCCGTAGCGGGTGGCGTTGCTGACCATGTACAGCACCGGACCGCCGACCCGGCCGAGCAGCGCGGGCGCGACCAGCTTGGTCTCCGCGACGAGCCCGCCCGACGTGGCCATCAGGACGGTACCCACCACCCGGTCGCCGAACAGCTCCGGAAACAACTCGGCGAACGCCATGATGGTCATGCCACCCATCGAGTGGCCGACGAGCACCAGCGGCCCGTCCGGGGCGGTGCGGTCGATCACCTGGCGCAACGTCCGGCCGAGCACCGCGAGGTCGTACTCGCCTGTCTCCAACCGGCCGGACCGGCCGTGACCGGGCTGGTCGTACGCGACGACCCGGTAGTCACCGCGGGCGGCGAGCATCTGGCGCTGGAAGTGGAACGTCCCCATGTCCAGGCAGAAGCCGTGCACCAGCACCACAGTGGGATGCCCCGGCACCGGCCTGGTCGGCTCGACCACCTCGACGTGGATGTCCGTGCCGTCCGGCAGCTCCAGGCGGAACGCCTCGTCGTACCGCTGCTCGCCGAACATCTCGTGCGCGTAGCGGTCGGCCGGGTCCGCCTTGAGCCGGCGGACCAGGGTGCGCTCGGTCGCGACCCCGGCCGCCAGGCCCGCGGCGGCCACCCCCACCGCGGCGCCGACGATCCCCGCGACCCGGCCCACCGCGGTCCGCGGACGCGGAATGCGGTAACTCACGGCACCTCGCCGTCGTAGACCCGCGGCACCCTGGTGCTGCCGAACCGGGTCACGATCTCGTAGTTGATCGTGCCGGCCGCCTCGGCCCAGTCGTCGGCGGTGGGCTCGCCGTCCGCGCCGCTGCCGAAGAGCGTCGCCACGTCGCCGTCGGCCACCGGGTCGTCGCCGCAGTCGAGCACGAACTGGTCCATGCAGACCCGCCCCGAGATCGTCCGCCGTACGCCGCCGAGCTGCACCGGCCCGGTGTTGGAGGCGTGCCGGGGAACCCCGTCGGCGTACCCGAGGGGCACCACGGCCAGGTTCGCGTCGGACTCGGTGGTGTAGGTGTGCCCGTAGGAGACCCCGGTGCCGGCGGGAACCCGCTTGGTGAGCATCACCCGGGCGCGCGCGGTCATCGCCGGCCGCAGCCCGTACGTCTCGCCGGCCACCGGGGAGAGCCCGTAGATGGCCAGACCGGGACGGACCAGGTCGAAGTGGGTGTCCGGGCGGGTCAGGGTGGCCGCCGAGTTGGCGAGGTGCCGCCAGCGCGGTCGGAGCCCGGCCCGCTCGACCATGCCCAGCCCCTCGTGGAAGACGGCCAACTGACGGTCGATGGTGGGGTGGCCGGGCAGGTCCGCGTACACGAAGTGGCTCCACACGCCGACCACCTCGACCAGGCCGTCGGCCTGCGCCTTCGCGGCGGCGTCCAGCAGCGCCGGCCAGTCGGCGACTGTCGCCCCACCCCGGGACAGCCCGGTGTCGATCTTCAGGTGCAGGCGGACGGGACGCCCGGCGAGCCGGCTCGCCCCGATCATCTCGTCCAGTTGGGACAGGCTGGCCGCGCTCAGGTCCACCCCGGCGCTGACCCCCTCGTGCAGCGGCAGGCCGGGCGCGAGCAGCCAGGCCAACACCGGCTCGGTCACTCCGGCCCGGCGCAGGGTGAGCGCCTCGTCGAGGGTGCAGACACCGAGCCAGTCCGCACCGGCGTCGAGCGCCGCGCGAGCGGCCGGGAGCATCCCGTGGCCGTACCCGTCGCCCTTGACCACCGCCATCAGCTCGGCGGTGGTGCCGGCGCGGAGCCTGCTCACGTTCTCGCGGATCGCGTCAAGATCGACGCGCACCTCGGCCTGCCACATACGCCCAGCCTACTTTCCGTGGAGATCAGCGCGGGCGGCGACGCACGTCCCGGGCGGCCCATCCGGTCGTTCCGCCCGGAACCGGACCGATCAGCCCAGGCGGGCGACGACCGGGCGCAGCGCGGTCACCACGTCGGGCGCGGTCACCGGCCCGCTCCGGGCCGCCTCCCGGCCGGCGAGCCCGTGCAGGTACGCGGCCGCGGCCGCGGCCCGATCGGCGGGCACCCCGGCCGCCAGCAGTGATCCCAGCAGCCCGGCCAGCACGTCGCCGGTGCCGCCGGTGGCCAGTGCCGGGGAGCCGGTCGGGTTGACGTACGCCCGGCCGTCAGGCGTCCCGATCACCGTGCGGTCGCCCTTGAGCAGCACCACCGCCTTCATCCAGGCGGCCAGCCGCAGCGCGGCGCCGACCCGGTCCGCGCCGGGCGCCTCACCGCAGAGTCGGGCGAACTCACGGTCGTGCGGGGTGACCACGATCGGCGCGTCCCGCCCGCGGAGCCGGTCGGCGAGCGAACCGTCCACCAGCAGGGTCAACGCGTCGGCGTCGAGCACCACGGGCACCGGGGCGGCCAGCACGGCGCGCAGCTCGGCCGCCGCGTCGGCGCCGGTGCCCAGCCCCGAGCCGCAGACCCACGCCTGCACCCGACCCGCGTCGGCGACCCGCCCACTGGCGATCACCGAGGGGTGCTGGCGCAGCACCTCGTCGCGGGCGCCGCCGGCGTAGCGGACCAGGCCGGTCGGCCCGGCCAGCGCACCGCCCACGGAGAGCACCGCCGCACCCGGGTAGGTGGCCGAGCCGGTGGCCACCCCCACCACACCCCGCGTGTACTTCTCCGACGCCGGACCCAGCTTCGGCCACCAGTCGACCACGTCGGACCACTCGGTGACCCGCAGCGCCGGGGTGCCTCGCAACCAGGGCCGCAGCCCGATGTCGACGATCTCCACCTGCCCGGCCAGTGCGGCGGCCGGCCCGACCACCAGGGCGGGCTTCAGCGCGCCGAACGCCACGGTCACGTCGGCGTGGACCGCGTCCGGCCGGCCGGAGGAGGTCAGCGGCACGTCCCCGGTGTCCACCGCGACCCCGCTCGGCACGTCCACCGCCAGCACGGTGGCCCGGCCACCGTCACGTCCACGCAGCTCACCGAGCCGCCGCACCACCGCGTCCGCGCCGGCCCGCAGCCCGCCGGTGCCACCGATGCCGACGATGCCGTCGAGCACCAGGTCGATCGGGCCGGTGGGCTGGTCCACAAGGCGACCGCCGGCAGCGCGCAGCGCGGCCAGCCCCGCCGCGTGCGCACGCCCGGGAGTGAGGAGCAGGGCGGACACGTGCACACCTCGGCGGGCCAGTCGCTCCCCGGCGTACAACGCGTCGCCGCCGTTGTCGCCGGAACCGACGAGCAGCAGCACCCGGCCGCCGTAGACGCCGCCGCGCTCGGCGAGCAGCAGCGCGGCCCGGCGGGCCAGCCCGGCGGCGGCCCGCTGCATGAGCGTCCCCTCCGGCAGCGTGCCCATCAGCCCCGCCTCGGCCGCCCGTACGTCGGCCACCCGCCACACCGCTCTCATGCCACCGTCTCCCCATCCGTTCGCCTGCGGACCCGGCCGGCCCGCCGGGTCGACGTCACCGTTCCGCGACCACCATGGCCGACGCGATCCCCCCGTCGTGCGACAACGAGAGATGCCAGTGGTTGACCCCGCGCGCCTCGGCCGCCGCCGCGACGGTGCCGGCGACCGCCAGCCAGGGACGGCCGTCCGGGTCGGCCCTGATCTCGCAGTCGTGCCAGCTCAGCCCGGCCGGGGCGCCGAGCGCCTTGGCCACGGCCTCCTTGGCGGCGAACCGGGCGGCGAGCGACTCGGTGGGGCGCGGGTTGCCGGAGCGGGTGTGCCGCTCGGCGGTGGTGAAGAGTCGGTCGGCGAGCAGCGGCGTCCGTGCCAGCGCCCGGGCAAACCGGTCGACCAGGACCACGTCGATGCCGACAGCGACGATCACCACCACACCCTACCGGCGGCCGGGGCCGGAGATTAGCCGTCCGGCCCGCGGTGGGCAACGCCTGTGGACAAGCCGGGGTACGGCCCACCGCCCGTTGTCCACAGGGCATTCCGGTGCCCGCCGCGCCCGCCTAGCGTCGGCGCGTCGATGCCGATCGTCCACGGGGGTGTGGTCATGACCGATGAGCTGTTCGCCGTCCGGCCGGAGGAGTTGCGGGCGGTCGCCGGCTCCCTCGACGACGAGGCGTACGGGCTGGCGTGGGGCCTCGCGAGGGTGCCCGGGCTGCTGGTGGTCGCACCCGAGTGGCGTGCCGGCGCGGCTCTGGCCGGGCTGGAGGCGGCCGGGCACCCCTGGTTCTGCCGGCTGGGCGCCCAGGTCGCGGCGACCTCCGGTGGGATCCGCTCGGCGGCCGAGGCGTACGAGACGGCGGACGACCGGGCCGCCGGCCGGTTCGCCGCGCTGCCCCGGTGAGCGGTGTCGGCTACCGGCAGCTCTGGGCTGCCGATCCGGGCGGCTGGCGGTCCGCCGGGGTGGCCTGGGCCGGGCTGACCGGGCCGGTCGAGGCACGGGTCGGCGAGTTGGGGGCGGCCGGGGCGCGCCTGCGCGGCGGTTGGTCCGGTGCGGCGTCCACCGCGGCGGACGCCCGGCTCGCCGGTCTCGGTGCCGAGCTGGCCTCGATCATCCCCGCGCTGATCGAGGTCGACCAGGTGCTGGCCGAGCTGGCGGGGCGACTGACTGTCGCGAAGGCCCGGCTCGCGGAGGCGGTCGCCCAGGCGGACGCTTCCGGGCTGGTGGTGGATCGCGCGGGCCTGGTGCACGTCGACCCCGCGCGGCTCCGGCCCACCGAACGGGCCGGCGTGGCGGCGGCTCGGGTGACGGCGGCCCTGCGCGACGCGCTCGACGGGGCCGGTGCGGCAGATCGGGTCGCCGCGGACCGTCTGGACGAGCTGGCCCGGGCCGCCGGTTCGGGTTGGGCGTCGCCGCCACCGCCGGGTCGGCCGGCGGCCGATGCCGCGCCGACGCTCGTCCGCGCCTGGTGGTCCGGGTTGACGTCGGCGCAGCGCCGGTGGCTGATCGGGCACGAGGGCGCCCTTGTCGGCCGGTTGGACGGGGTTCCGGTGGCCGCCCGGGACCAGGCCAACCGGCTGCGGCTCGGGGTCTGGCGCGCGGAGTTGCTGGCCGAGCGGCGGCGGTTGCTGGCCCGGGTGCCGCCGGGGTCACTGAGGTCGCTCCGCCTGCACGGGTTGGCCGGGCGGTTGTCCGGCCTGGACGCGTTGGCCGGGCGGCTGGCGGCGGGCGGGGAGCCGCGGGCGTACCTGCTCGGGCTGGACGCGGCCGGTGAGGGCCGGGCGGTGGTGGCGCTCGGCGACCCGGACCACGCCGATCGGATCCTCACCTACGTGCCGGGGATGGGTTCCGGGCTGGACGACGCCCCCGGTGAGCTGGGCAGGGCAGCCCGGGTGCTGGACCGGTGCGTCACGCTCGCCCCGGCCGAACGCAGCGCGGCGGTGCTCTGGTTGGACTACGACGCCCCGGATTTCGTGACCGACGCGGCCTCGGCAGGCCTGGCCCGCGACGCCGGCCCGGCGCTGCACCGTTTCCAGGAGGGGCTGCGGGCCAGCCACGAGGGGCCGCCGGCCCGGCAGACGGTGCTCGGGCACAGCTACGGGTCGTTGGTGGTGGGGACGGCCGCCCGGGAGCACGGGCTGGCCGCCGACGCGCTGGTCTTCGTCGGCTCGCCCGGGGTCGGCGCGTCGCACGCCGCCGAGCTGGGCGTGCCACCCGGGGAGGTCTGGGCCAGCCGTGCCCCGGACGACGTGATCCGGGCAGCCCGCCCACTGGACGAGTTCGGCCGGCGCGCCCTGCTCGGCTCGGCTCCGCTGGCCGCCGCGCTGGGCTGGCCCGACCGGACCGGGCACGAGCTGTGGTTCGGTCACGACCCGTCGGACCCGGGGTTCGGCGGTCGGGTCTTCGGCAGTGGGCGAGGCGGGCACACCGGGTACTGGGACCAGGGCAATCCCGCCGTGGACGGGATGGCCCGGGTCGTGCTGGGGCGTTGAGGGGCCCACTCGACGACGACCGACGTGGCCAGGTCACGAGGCTGGTCCACGTCGTGTCCACGAGCGGCGGCGAACGATCGGGGCCCGGCGGCCGCAACGGGACGAGCATCGCGGGCGGCTCGCTCCGGATGGCGGGGTTGCGGCACGCCAACGGGTGCGAAAGTCTCTCGGCGGGTTTGGCGCTCCCGCCCACGGCCCGTTCGTCCCCTGCCCACCCCGCCCGGAGCAGCCATGACCGACGCGCCCCCGCCCGACCCGTCGCCCTCACCCGCACCGGAGCCGGCCTCCTCCGCGCCCCCGCCCGATCCGACGGCGTCGCCCTCCTCGACCCCGTACCCGACTCTCGACCCGCTGGCCCCGGCCCAGCCGTGGGCGCCGCCAACCCCATGGACACCGTCGCCATGGGCACCGTCGCCGTGGTCGCCCTCTCCGCCGGCCCCGCCCGCCACCCAGTGGACGCCCCAGCCGCCCGCGGCGCCCTGGACCCCCGAAGCCCCGCCATCCACCTGGTCGCCGACCCCGGCCGACGCCTCAGGCCCGCCGTCGACCGGATCGCCGCCGCCGGCGGGCTGGCCCACGCCCGCAGGCTGGCCCACACCGGACGGGCAGCCACCGACAGCGGGCTGGCCCACACCGGACGGACAGCCGACACCCGCGGGCTGGCCGCCGCCCGGGTATCCGCCGTCCGGCGCCGGCTGGCCGCCGCCCGGGTACCCGCCGCCCGGCGCCGGCTGGCCGCCGCCGGGGTACCCGCCGCCGTACGCCTACCCCGGCTATCCACAGTTCCCCGGCAAGCCGGCCTCCAGCGGTGGACGGGTGGTCGGGATCGTCGTCGCGGTCTTCGTGGTGTTGGTCCTGACCATGTGCGGCTGCCTCTGCGCGAGCGGTCTGTGGCTCGGGGAGACCGGCCCGGACCCGGTCGCCGAGGAGCCGTGGGTCACCGACGACGACTGGACCCCACCGAGCGCCGGGCCACTCACCCCGGAGCGACCCACCCCCACCAAACAGCCGATCACCCGCCCCACGTCGGGGCCGGCCCCGGTGACGGTGGTCTACGAGGTGACCGGGGAGGGCACGGCGGACCTCGCGTACTTCGACGCCGAGAGTGACCTCATCCACGTCGACGCCCAGAAACTGCCCTGGCGCACCACAATCCGGACCAACGGCAAGAGCCGGATTCTGGTGGAGGCCAGATGGGCCGACGACGAGGGCGGGAAGCCCCTCGACTGCACCGTCACGGTCACCGGCGCCGGCAAGCCGGCCGTCGACCGGGCTCGGGGATACGCGGCCACCAGTTGCGCGCCCGCCTGAGGCTGGGGCTCGGCCGGGAGCACCCGTAGGGCCTAGGCTGGCGCAGGTGACGAGCACCGATGTCGACCCGCTGGTGGCCCGGATGCGGCCGTTCGGCACGACGATCTTCGCCGAGATGTCCGCCCTCGCCGTGCGGACCGGCGCGGTAAACCTCGGCCAGGGCTTCCCCGACACCGACGGCCCCCCGGAGATGCTGGCCGCCGCCGTCGAGGCGCTGCGCGGCGGGCAGAACCAGTACCCGCCCGGCCCGGGGATTCCCGCCCTGCGCGCGGCGGTCGCGGCCCATCAACTGCGGTTCCACGACCTGTCGTACGACCCGGACGGCGAGATCGTGATCACCGCTGGCGCGACGGAGGCGGTCGCGGCCAGCATCCTCGCCCTCTGCGAACCGGGTGACGAGGTGGTCTGCTTCGAGCCGTACTACGACTCGTACGCCGCCTCGATCGCGTTGGCCGGCGCGGTCCGGCGGCCGGTGACCCTGCGCCCGGCGGCCGACGGCCGGTACTCCTTCGACCCGGCGGCGCTCCGCGCGGCGTTCGGCCCGCGGACCCGGCTGCTCCTGCTCAACTCGCCGCACAACCCGACCGGCAAGGTCTTCACCCCGGCCGAGCTGGCACTGATCGCCGAGCTGTGCCAGGAGCACGACACGTACGCGGTCACCGACGAGGTGTACGAGCACCTGGTCTTCACCGACGCGGCGCACCCGCACGTGCCGCTGGCCACCCTGCCCGGGATGTGGGAGCGGACGCTGCGCATCTCGTCGGCGGGCAAGACGTTCTCCTGCACGGGTTGGAAGATCGGCTGGGCGAGTGGCCCGGCGGCCCTGGTCTCCGCGGTGCTGCGGGTGAAGCAGTTCCTCACCTACGTCAACGCGGCCCCGCTGCAACCGGCGGTCGCCGTGGCGCTGGCGCTGCCGGACGACTACTACACCGGCTTCCGGGACAGCCTCCAACAGCGGCGTGACCAGCTCGTCGACGGTCTCACCACCGCCGGGTTCGAGGTGCTCGACTCGGAGGGCACCTACTTCGTCACCGCCGACATCACCGCCCTCGGCGGGTCCGACGGGGTGGAGTTCTGCCGCTCACTGCCGGAGCGGTGCGGCGTGGTGGCGGTGCCGACGCAGGTCTTCTACGACGACGTCGAGGCGGGCCGACGGCTGGTCCGGTTCGCCTTCTGCAAGCGGCCCGAGGTGTTGACCGAGGCGGTCACCCGACTGCGCGCCCTGCGCCCGAGCCACTGACCGGCGGGGAGCCGGTCGACCCTGCCTCGTCCGACGACTGATCCGAAGTCGATGCCGCCAGCCCGGCGAGCAGTCGACCCCCGTCACCGAGCAGTACCGCCTCGGCATCGTCCACGAACGACAGGTCCGCCGTCACGTGCCGGCTGGCCGCGGTGAGCAGCAGCCCGACCACCGGGTCGTCGGCAGCGCGGCGAAGACCGTCCAGATTGCGCAGCTCGCGCAGCAGGTGCCCACGCTGGTTGCTGAGCACCGCGCGCACGGTGGCCGTCGAGCCGGACCGAGCGGCGGCCGTGACCTTGAGGAAGAAGTCGTCCCGGAATCCGCCGCTGCGTGGGCTCGGCTCGGCCAACCACCGGGCCAGCTCGGCGCGGCCGTCCGGGGTGATCTCGTAGACCACCCGGTCCGGCTTGATCGGCTGTGGTTGTCGTTCGGCGACGACCAACTCGTCTCGGGAGAGCCGGTCGAGAATCTGATAGAGGTGGCCGATGTTGAGCGGGCCCCACTGCGGGCCGACGGCGGCCTCGAAAGCGCCCTTCAGCTGGTAGCCGTGGCTGGGGCCACCAGCGAGTAGGGCGAGGACGGCGTGCTGGATCGCCATGTCACCTCCAGTTCGAGCCTTGCATTGTCACAATGTATCGCGCAGAGTGGGGGACAGCACACGGGGAGGCGCGACATGTTCGGCTTCATCTGGCGACAACTGCGCGGTCGTGCGGGGCGGTCGGTGGCGCTGCTGGTGGGCGTGCTGGTGGCAACCACCGGCTTCGTCGTTCTGACCGGCGCCACCACCACCTCCCACCTGGACGTCATCGGCACGGTCGAGCGCAACACCCAGGTCGCCTACGAAATCCTGGTCCGCCCGGACGGGACCCGCACGCCGCTGGAAGCCGAACGCGGCCTGGTCCGCCCCAACTATCTCTCCGGGCTCTTCGGCGGCATCACGAGCCAGCAGTACGAGCAGGTGAAGTCGGTCCCCGGCATCGAGGTGGCGGCCCCGATCGCGATGCTCGGCTACTCGACCACCTCGCTACCGACACCGCTCGACCTCACCGACGCCGTCGACCGCTCGCTGGACAGCCAGGTCATCCGGGTCGACCCGACCTTCCACGCCGAACGGGGTCTCTCCAGCGCGCCGGGCAAGCCCCGGTACGTGTACGTGACCAAGAAGCCGCTGATCTACCCCCGGATCGACGGGGAGTTCGACAGCGCTGCCACCCCGTACTCCGATGGGCGGTCGTACCCCTGGTCGGACACCTGTGGGCCCGCTGTCCGGGAGGTGCAGCCGGACGGGCGGAGCCTTCTCGTCTGCGATCCGCAATTCGCCCTGCTCGGAAACCCGGGCACCTACTCCGAGCGCGATGGCTGGTCCCTGGACGCGGTGCAACTGCTGCCCGACGGCCGGTTCCAAGGCCCGCCCCACGTGTTGGCGACCGATCGGGACGGCACGTCGGCACCCGCCGACCATCTGGTGATGGCGTACGACCTGACCGTGCCGTTCCTCCTGGCGGCGGTGGACCCGGCGGCCGAGGAACAACTCGTCGGCCTCAACGGTGCCGTCATCACCGGCCGGGCCCTCCGCCCGGACGACACGGTCACCGTCGAACGGCGCGGCACCGCGGACAACGTGTCGGTGCCGGTCCTCGTCACCAACCGCCCCTTCATCGACGAGTCGCTGTCAGCCACATTCACGCGGCGAGCGATCAGTCCCGCCGGCGTGGAGGCGATCGACCTGGAGAAGACGTTGAGCCGCCCTGGCGGAACGCCGGCCGGGTCCGGCCGGTACGACCTCACCGCTGGGCACCAGGCGATGCTGACCGAGAAGCTCTCCCCCGCCGGGTGCTGTGGCGGTCAACTGCAGACCGTCGTGCAGTCGGCCGAAGTGCAGTACGACCGCCTGCCCGACGGCAGCCTCCGCGCCCGCCCGCAGCCGCCGGTCAACCCCAAGGTGTACGGCGACAAGGAAACGTTCAACCCACTGCCCCGACCGTGGCTCACCGACGACAGTGGTTCGCGATCGGTACGGGCGCTGCCGCTACCCACCGGCGTGAACGCCGCCAATCGCTTCTGGCAGGCCACCGGTGTCTTCGACCCGGGCAGGCTGACCGGGTTCAGCGACCTCGGCCAGGTGCCGTTGGAGACCTACCAGGCACCGCTGGCGCAGGGTGCCGACGACCGCAGCCGAGCAGCCCTGGGCGGCCAGCCACTGGCACCGAGCGGCAACCCCGCCGGCTACCTCTCCGCCCCGCCGCTGCTGCTCACCAACCTCGGCAGCCTGCCGAAACTCTTGGAAGGTGGCGGGCCACAGGCGACGGCCCCGATCAGCGCGATCCGGGTACGGGTGGCGGACGTGGGCGGCTACAACGAGCAGTCCGCCGAGCGGGTCCGGCTGGTCGCCCAACAGATCGCCGCGCGCACCGGGCTGGACGTCGACATCACCCTCGGCTCGTCGGCCGCACCGCAGACCGTCGAGCTGCCCGCCGGCTCGTTCGGACGGCCGACGCTGCGGCTGACCGAGAACTGGTCGGCGCTCGGCGTGGCATCGGTCATCACACAGGCGGTGGACCGTAAGAGCGTGGTGCTCTTCGTGCTGGTGCTGGTGGTCTGCGTGCTGTTCCTCGGCAACGCGGTCAGCGCCGCGGTCCGCGACCGGCGCTCCGAGTTGGCGGTGCTCTCCTGTCTCGGCTGGCCGGTACGTCGGATCGCGGCGCTGATCCTGGGCGAGGTCGCCCTGCTCGGGCTCATCGCCGGTGTGCTCTCGTTGGCCCTCGCGGTGCCGCTCGGGATCGCGCTCGGCATCGACCTCGACTGGCGGCGAGCCGCCCTGGCCGTACCCATCGCCCTGTTGCTCGCGCTCGCCGCGGGCCTGGTGCCGGCGCTGCGGGCGGCGCGTGCCCACCCGGCCGGCGCCCTCCGCCCGATGGTGGCTCCCGCCCATTGGGTACGCCGACCACGCACCCTGTTCGGGCTGGCCCTGGTCAACCTTGCCCGGACGCCCGGTCGCACGTTCCTTGGCGCCGGTGCGCTGGCGATCGGGGTGGCCGCGCTGACGCTGGTCGCCGCCGCCGCGTGGGCCTTTCGGGGCGCGCTCGTCGGCAGTCTGCTCGGTGACGTGGTGTCGCTCAGCGTGCGCGGCGCGGACACGGTGGCCGCTGCCGCCACGGTGCTGCTCGGTGCCGCTGCGGTCGCGGACGTGCTCTACCTGAACATCCGTGACCGAGCCGCCGAGTTGGCCACCCTGCGGGCGATCGGCTGGACCGACACCGAGTTGGGCCGGCTGGTCGGCTACGAAGGGCTGGCGCTGGGGATCGTGGGTGCGACGACCGGAGCGACGGTCGGCCTGGTCAGCGCGGGTTGGTTGATCGGCGAACTGCCCGGCGCGCTGGTCCTGGTGGCCGCGCTGGCGGCGTTGGCAGGCGCGCTGGTCAGTGCTGTGGCCGCCCTGGTGCCGGCCGCCCTGTTGCCACGCCTACGGCCCGCCCGACTTCTGGCAGAGGAGTAGCAGTCATGAGCGAGCAGATCAGCAGCGCGGTCTCGGTCGACCACCTGGTACGACGATTCGGCACCGGCGCGGACCGGTTGACGGCGGTCGACGAGGTGTCCCTGACCATCCCGGCCGGTTCGGTGGTGGCGCTTACCGGGCCGAGCGGGTCGGGGAAGTCGACGCTGCTGCACCTGATCGGGGCGATCGAGCAGCCCGACGAGGGGACCGTCACCGTCGACGGCGTGGTCGTCAGTGGCCTGCGCCGTGCCGCGCTGGCCCGCTTCCGGCAGGGCGTCGGGTTCGTGTTCCAGCGTTATCACCTGTTGCCCGCGCTCACCGTGCTGGACAACGTGATCGCGCCGGTCCTCCCCCGCCGGGGCCGGGCCGACCACGCGTCCCGAGCCCGGGAGTTACTCGACGCGGTCGGCCTGGCCGGGCGGGAGCGGGCCCTGCCGGCGCAGCTCTCCGGTGGCCAGCAGCAGCGGGTCGCCATCGCCCGCGCGCTGATGGGCGCACCGGGCCTGCTGCTGGCCGACGAGCCCACCGGCAACCTCGACTCCACCACCGGCGGGCAGATCCTGGACCTGCTGCTCGACCTTCGGGACCGGCACGGCATGACCATCCTGCTGGCCACCCACGAACAGGCCATCGCCGCCCGCTGCGACCGGCTGGTCCGGCTCGCCGACGGCCGGGTGGTCGAGGACCTCGACCTCACCGACGGCGAGGACCCCGCCGACACGTACGAGCGAGCGGCCCAACTGCGGTTGTGAAGCCGCCCAGGGGCGGTCTCAGGCGACGGGGCTGGCGGTGCGGACCAGTTCGGCGATGCGCTCGGCGACCTCGCGGGCGGTCTGCTCGGTGGCGGCCTCGACCATCACCCGGACCAGCGGCTCGGTCCCCGACGGGCGCAGCAGCACCCGCCCGGTCTCGCCCAGCTCCGCCTCGGCCCGCTCGACCTCGGCACGGACGGCCGGTGCGGCGGCGCCGACGGTCCGGTCGCCGACCGGCACGTTGATCAGCACCTGGGGCAGTTTGGTGACCACCGAGGCCAACTCGGCGAGGGACTGGCCGGTGGCGGCCATCCGGGCCATCAGGTGCAGGCCGGTGAGCACCCCGTCGCCGGTGGTGGCGTGCGCGGGCATGACGATGTGACCGCTCTGCTCACCGCCGAGCGCCAGCCCGGACGCGCGCAGGGCCTCCAGGACGTACCGGTCGCCGACCTTTGTCTCGATCAGCCGGATGCCCTGCGCGGACATGGCCAGCCGCAGGCCGAGGTTGCTCATCACGGTCGCGACCAGGGTGTCCTGGGTGAGCGTGCCGGCGTCCCGCATGGCCAGCGCGAGGATCGCCATCACCTGGTCGCCGTCGACCTCCTCGCCGTCGGCGCTGACCGCCACGATCCGGTCGGCGTCGCCGTCGTGGGCGATGCCCAGGTGGGCGCCGTGCTCGACGACCGCCTCGCGCAGCGCCTCGATGTGGTTGGAGCCGCACTCGTCGTTGATGTTCAGGCCGTTCGGCTCGGCGTGGATCGCGACGACCTCCGCGCCGGCTTCCCGGTAGGCGACCGGGGCGACCTCGGCGGCGGCGCCGTTGGCGCAGTCGACGACGACCTTGATCCCGTCCAGCCGGTGCGGCACGGCTCCGACCAGGTGCTGGACGTAGTGGTCGGCGCCGTCGAGCAGGTCGTGGACCCGGCCGATGCCGGCACCTGTCGGCCGGTCCCAGGCGGTGGTGGCGTTGGCCTCCACGGCGGCCTCGATCCGCATCTCGATCTCGTCGGGCAACTTGTGCCCGCCGGCGGCGAAGAGCTTGATGCCGTTGTCGGGCATCGGGTTGTGCGACGCGGAGAGCACCACGCCGAGGTCGGCCTTGGCCTCGGCGGTGAGGAACGCCACCGCGGGGGTGGGCAGGACGCCGACCCGCACCACGTTGGCGCCGGCGCTGGTCAGGCCGGCGACCACCGCGGCCTCCAGCATCTCGCCACTGGCCCGGGTGTCCCGGCCGACGACGGCCAGCGGCGGGTGGCTGCGGTCCGTCTCGGCGAGCGTGTGCGCGGCGGCCACCGCGAGCGCCAGCGCCAACTCCGGGGTGAGATCCGCGTTTGCCCGCCCGCGTACGCCGTCCGTGCCGAACAACCGACCCATACCCGCCAACCTCCGTGGTGCGTTGCCGAAGTGCAGAAAGCGGAACGGCCGGTCGCCTCTCCCGAGTCGGGGAGAGGCGAACCGGCCGTCCGTCAGAAGTACAACGCGCTGGAAAAGATCAGCGCTTCGAGTACTGGGGAGCCTTACGGGCCTTCTTGAGGCCGTACTTCTTGCTCTCCTTGACCCGGGCGTCCCGGGTCAGGAAGCCGGCCTTCTTGAGGGCCGGGCGGTCGTCGGGCTCGTTGATGATCAGCGCCCGGGCGATGCCCAGCCGGAGCGCACCGGCCTGGCCGGTGGTGCCGCCGCCACGCAGGTTGGCGATGACGTCGAACTGCTCGGTCTTCTCGGCGGTGACCAGCGGGTCCTTGATGAGCTGCTGGTGCACCTTGCTCGGGAAGTACGCCTCGAGGTCCTGGCCGTTGCAGGTGATCTTGCCGGTGCCCGGGACGATACGGACCCGGACGATGGCCTCCTTGCGGCGGCCCACGGTCTGGATCGGCCGGTCACCACGAGGCGCGCGGGCGACGGGCGCCGGCGCCTCGGTGGCCTCGGGAGCTTCCGGGGCGACCTCGGTCTCGGTGGTGATGTCGGTCATGCTGCTTCCTTCGCCCGCGCTCACTGCGCGATCTGCTTGATCTCGAACGGCACCGGCTGCTGCGCGAGGTGCGGGTGCTCGGCACCGGCGTACACCTTCAGCTTCTTGATCAGCTGACGGCCGAGCTTGTTGTGCGGGAGCATCCCCTTCACAGCCAGCTCGATGGCCCGCTCGGGGCGCTTGGTCAGCAGCTCGTCGTAGCCGATCTGCTTCAGACCACCCGGGTAACCGGAGTGGCGGTAAGCAACCTTGGTCTGGCGCTTGTTGCCGGTCAACGCAACCTTGCCCGCGTTCACGATGACGACGAAGTCGCCCGTGTCGACGTGCGGCGCGAAAGTCGGCTTGTGCTTACCACGCAGCAACGTGGCGGCGTGGGTGGCCAGGCGGCCCAGCACGACATCAGAGGCGTCGATGACGTGCCACTGACGCTCGATCTCACCCGGCTTCGGGCTGTACGTACGCACAGGTCTACCTTGTCTCGTCGTCGGTCTGGGGTCGCGCGCCGAGGTGACCAGATCTTGCAGGCCGGACCAGCGCGCACGAACGACCAAGCGTACCTGATAGGGCACGCCTCTGGATGTCGTACAACAGCAGGCAACGATACCCGGCGCGGTGTCCGCAGGTCAAAACGGGGGTGCCGTTCCGCGCCGCGACCCGCCGAGGGTGGCTCAGCTCACACGCCGGCGAGCCGATCGACGCCCGGACGACGGTAGACGACCCAGGTGACCACGAAGCAGAGCGCGTACCAGCCGATGAAGGCCAGGTAGGCGGCGTCGGCATTGCCGGAGCCGAGGAACGACTGCCGGAACGCGACGTTGACGAGCACCCCACCGGAGGCGCCGATCGCACCGGCGATCCCGATCAACGCGCCGGTCATCCGCCGTGCCCAGCGGGCGGCGGCCTCCGGATCGCGGCGCCCGGCGGCCACCGCGTCCGCCGCCCGGGCCCGGAAGATCGCCGGGATCATCTTGTACGTGGAGCCGTTGCCGATGCCGGAGAACACGAAGAGGGCGATGAACCCGGCCAGGTAGAGCCCGAACGAGCGCTCCCGGGCCGCGTACAGCACGATGCCCGCGCCGGCCGCCATCGCGACGAAGTTCCAGAAGGTCACCCGGGAGCCGCCCAGCCGGTCGGCGAGGTGCCCGCCCAGCGGCCGGATCAGCGAACCGACGAGCGGGCCGAGGAAGGTCAACCAGGCGGCGTCGACAGGGGTGGGGAACCGCTCGGCGAACTGGAGCTGGAGCACCTGCCCGAAGGCGAACCCGAAGCCGATGAACGACCCGAAGGTGCCGATGTAGAGCAGCGACATGACCCAGGTGTGCGGGTCGCGGGCCGCCTCGCGCAGCGCGCCCGGCTCGTTGCGCGCCCCGGGCACGGTGTCCAACCACCGGGCCGCGGCCAGCGCGGCCAGCACGATCAGCGGCAGGTAGACCGCCGGGACCAACCGGGGGTACGCGGCGCCGGCGGTGGCGAGGACCGCCAGCCCGACCAACTGCACCGCGGGTACGCCGAGATTGCCGCCGCCGGCGTTGAGCCCGAGGGCCCGTCCCTTGAGCCGAGACGGGTAGAACAGGTTGATGTTGGCCATCGAGGAGGCGAAGTTGCCGCCACCGACACCGGTGAGACAGGCGAGCACCATGAGTGTGGAGTAGGACACCCCGGGCTCCAGCAGCACGGTCATCGGCACCGTGGGCACCAGCAGCAGCAGGGCGCTGATGGTCGTCCAGCGCCGCCCCCCGAAGCGGGCCACCGCCAGCGTGTACGGCAGCCGCAACACCGCCCCCAGCGCCGCCGGCACGGCGGTGAGCAGGAACTTCCCGGCCGGGTCGATGCCGTACGCGGGGCCGAGGAAGAGCACGGTCACCGACCAGAGGCTCCACACCGAGAAGCCGACGTGCTCGGCGAAGATCGAGACCCAGAGGTTGCGCCTGGCGATCGGCGCGCCCGTCGCCTCCCAGAACTCGGGGTCCTCGGGACGCCAGTCGTCGAGCCGGCGCCCACGCGCGGTGGCGGCCGGCGGCGCGGCGGTGACTGCGGTGCTGGTGAGCGTGCTCACGGCGGCTCCTTCTCGTCGATGTGACGAGGAGAAACGCTAGGAACGCCTGATTACCTGGCAGTGCCCGTCCTGGGTCGGCCCGGATACGCCTACCGCACGACGGGCCGGTGGCGATGGTGAGCACGTGCCGTCCGGCGCGTGCTCAGAGCTGTTGGAGGATGCGCAGCGCGCGGCCGACCCGGAGCATGGTGTCGATGTCGGCGACGTCCACGCAGTCGGTGAACCACTTCTTCATCGGCGAGGAGATGCGGTCGGGCATCACCACGTACCGGCCCATCGAGACGGCGAGCGGCGAGTCGCGCAGCAGTGACTCCTCGACCACCTCGACCACGATCACGATGGGCACGTCAGTGGAGTTGTAGACGTCCGAGCTGATCACGAGACCGAGGCGTTCCCGGGCGCCCTCGATGCGCCAGACCTCTCCCCTACGCAGCACGCGGTCGTCCGCCGGAGAGCAGGTCGTTGACCATGCCCACCTCGCGGGCGTCGGCGAGAGCCGCGGACTCCAGGTCCAGGCCGGCGCGGCCCACGGCGGCGGCGTGCGCGGTGAAGACCTCGCGCAGCGCCTTCTCGCGGGCGGCCTGGTCCATCCACGCGGAGAGCGACAGCCCCTCGCGCTTGGCGAACCGCCGCGCCTCCTCGATCGTCTCGTCGGTAAACGACAGAGTCACCTTGGCAGTCATGCCGCTGAGACTACCCAGCGGTATGACCACCAGTCATCCCCGCGCCGACCGACTCGCGTACCGGCGTCGAAACGCCCATTCCGGCGACCGTCACCGGGCCCGGCCACCGAACACCGCGAAGCGCCACTCCTTGAAGTAACAGTCGACGTCGACCAGGCCGGCCTCGGCGAGCCACCCGCACTGGTCGGCCACTGTCGCCGGCAGGTCGTGACGCATCCGGCCCCGGGAGCCGGCGATCTCCTCGGTGGACGCGCCCAACTCGGCGATCCGCCGCATCCACACCTCGTCGTAGCGCCGCTCCAGCTCCGGGGTCGGCCCGGCGACCTGCTCGGCGTTGACGAACACCCCGCCGGGTGCCAGCACTGCGGCGGCCCGCCGGTAGAGCGCCCGCTTGCCGGGGTCGTCCAGGTGGTGGATGGCAAGCGCGCTGACCACCGCGTCGTACCGGCCCGGCGGCAGCTCGTCGGACAGATCGGCCAGCACCGGCCGGTGCGGCACGTCCCGGTCGCGCAACTGCTCGGTGGCGCGGGCGAGCATCGCCGGCGCCCCGTCGACGAGGGTCAGCCGAACTCCGGGCACCGCCGCCGCGAGCAGCAGCGAGAGCAGGCCGGTGCCGGCGCCGAGATCCAACACCTCGGGGGTACGACCGGCCGCCAGCGCGGCGCGCAGTGGAGGCGCGGCCACCTCGACCGCCGTGCCGTAGAAGGCGTCGAAGCAGGGGATCAGCCGTCGGCGGGCCTCGTCGTAGCTGCCGGCCACCGCGTCGAAGACGTCCGTCACGCTCATCCGCCACTCCCAAACTTTGAGACAGTTTTCCCATATTATAGACACGCCACGCGTGACCTGCCCAGCTCCCGAACGGAAACAGTCCAAGATCTGCACGGGCCACCGCTCACGGTGGCCGGCCGTCCCGATGCCCGGCTGCGGTGTGAGCCCCACTTGACAGGACCGAAACAGAAGGGACCCGGACTGGAAACTGCCCGGCGGCACGCTTTGCCGACATGACAGACGGTGCATGGTCGGCGACTCGACCGGGGCGCACGCTCCGGCAGGTGGCGACGCACTGCCCGTACTGCGCTCTTCAGTGCGGCATGGTGCTACGCGAGGACGACACCGGGGTGTCGGTCCACCCCCGCCAGTTCCCCACCAACCGGGGCGGGCTCTGCCAGAAGGGTTGGACAGCCGCCGAGCTGCTCGACCACCCGGAGCGGCTGACCACTCCCCTGGTGCGGGACAGCGCCACCGGTGCGCTGCGCCCGGCGAGCTGGGACGTCGCCCTCGATCGGATCGTCGACGGCATCCGCGCCGTCCAGGACGACGCCGGCCGGGACGCGGTCGCCGTCTTCGGTGGCGGCGGGCTGACAAACGAGAAGGCGTACGCGCTGGGGAAGTTCGCCCGCATCGGGCTCCGCACCCGCCACATCGACTACAACGGACGGTTCTGCATGTCCTCGGCGGCAGCCGCCGGGATGCGCGCCTTCGGCATCGACCGAGGGCTGCCGTTCCCGCTCAGCGACCTGGGCCGGGCCGACACGTTGCTGCTGGTCGGAGCGAACCCGGCGGAGACCATGCCGCCGCTGGTGCGCTGGCTCACCGAGCAGCGGAGCAACGGGGGCCAGCTGATCGTCGTGGACCCCCGGGTCACCGCCACCGCCCGCCAGGCCGACCTGCACCTGCAACCACTGCCCGGCACCGACCTCGCGGTGGCCAACGCACTGCTGCACATCGCGCTCATCGAGGGTTGGGTCGACCGGGCGTACGTGGCCGACCGCACCTCCGGGTTCGAGGCGGTCCGCCGCGGCGTCGCCGCCTGGTGGCCGGCCCGCGCCGAGCAGCTCTCCGGCGTGCCGGTGGCCGACCTGGAGGCGACCGCCCGCGCGCTGGGCACCGGTGGTCGGGTGATCATCCTTACCGCTCGTGGCGCCGAGCAGCACGCCAAGGGCGTGGACACGGTCAGCGCGTACGTCAATCTCGCTCTCGCCCTCGGTCTGCCCGGCCGCGACGGTTCGGGGTACGGCTGCCTCACCGGCCAGGGCAACGGCCAGGGCGGGCGGGAGCACGGGCAGAAGGCCGACCAACTCCCCGGCTACCGGCGGATCGACGACCCGGTGGCCCGCGAGCACGTGGCCGGCGTCTGGGGGGTGCCGGCGGACGAGCTGCCCGGCCCGGGTGTGCCGGCCTACCAGCTACTCGACTCGCTCGGCACACCTGACGGCCCCCGCGCGTTGCTGGTGTTCGGCTCGAACCCGGTGATCTCCGCTCCCCGGGCGGCGCGGATCGAGAGCCGGCTGCGCGACCTCGACCTGCTTGTCGTCGCCGACCTCCTGCTCTCCGAGACGGCCGCGCTGGCGGACGTGGTGCTGCCCACGGCGCAGTGGGCCGAGGAGGACGGCACCATGACCAACCTGGAGGGTCGGGTGCTGCGTCGGCGCGCGCTCCGCCCACCCCCGGCGGACGTCCGGACCGACCTGGCCATCATCTCGGCCCTCGCGGCCCGGCTGGCGACCGCCGAGGCGACCGCCGCCGGCGCGGGCGACACGACCACCACCGAGGCGACCGGCACCGGCACGGGCGGGACCGACGCGACCGGCACCGGGCGAACCGGCACCGGCACGGGCGGGACCGACGCGACCGGCACCGGCGCGGGCGTCGAGCCGGGCATCGCGCTACCGGGTGCCGTCGCGGCGGCGCGGTTCCCCGCCGACCCGGCCGCCGTGTTCGCCGAGCTACGCCGCGCCTCGGCCGGTGGGGCCGCCGACTACGCGGGCATCAGCTGGGCCCGGATCGACGCCGACGACGGCGTCTACTGGCCCTGCCCGACCGAGGACGGGCCGGACACCCCACGGCTCTTCGCCGACCGGTTCGCCACCCCGGACGGCCGAGCCCGGTTCCACCCCGTCGACCACCGACCGGCCGCCGAGGAGGTCAGCGCCGCGTACCCGCTGCACTTCACCACCGGCCGGGTGCTCGCGCAGTACCAGTCCGGCACTCAGACCCGCCGGGTGGCCGCGCTGCGCCGCGCCGCCGGTGAGGCATTCGTCGAGCTGCACCCCGACCTGGCCGCCCGGCTCGGCGTCGACGACGGAGACCCGGTGCGGGTCACCTCGCGCCGAGGTGAGTTGTGCGCCCCCGCCCGACTCAGCGCCGGGATCCGACCGGACACGGTGTTCGCTCCGTTCCACTACGCCGGGGCCGGGCGGGCCAACTCGGTGACGAACGACGCCGTGGACCCGATCTCCGGGATGCCCGAATTCAAGATCTGCGCGGTCCGGGTGGAGAAGGCATGACCGCCCGGGTGGTCATCATCGGCAACGGGATGGCGGGTGCCCGCCTCGCCGGCGAGCTGCACGCCCGCGAAGGCGACCGGAAGGTCACCGTGCTCGGGGCGGAACCGCACCGGGCGTACAACCGGATCATGCTCTCCACCCTGTTGGCCGGCCGGGTCGACGAGCCGGACGTGGAGCTGACCGAGGCCGCCGGGCACGGCATCGACCTGCGCACCGGCGTGACGGTGACAGCGCTCGACAGGTCCGCCCGGGAGGTCCGCACCGCCGACGGCGAACGGATCGCCTACGACCACCTGGTGCTGGCCACCGGCGCTCGGGCGGTGGTGCCGCCACTGCCCGGCCTCGACCCGGCCGACCTGCCGGAGCGGGTGGTCCCCTTCCGCACCCTCGACGACTGTCGGCGGATCCTCGCCGCCGCGGACGGCGCGCGTAGCGCCCTCGTGCTCGGTGGTGGCCTGCTCGGGTTGGAGGCCGCCCGTGGGCTGGCCAACCGAGGGTTGACCACGACCGTGGTGCACCCGCGTGGGCACCTGATGGAACGACAGCTCGACCCGGCGGCGGGTGCGGTGCTCGCCGGCACGCTCGCCGGCCTCGGCGTCACCAGCCAACTGGCGGTGCCGGCGATCGGCGTGGCCACGGACGCCACGGGCGTACGCCTCGACCTGGCCGACGGCCAGACGCTGCACGCCGACCTGCTGGTGCTCTCCTGCGGCGTGCGCCCGGACACCGCCCTCGCGCGGGCGGCCGGGCTGGACGTCGGGCGTGGCGTCCTGGTGGACGACCGGCTCCGCACCAGCGACCGGTCCATCTCGGCGATCGGCGACTGCGCCGAGCACGACGGCGTGCTCACCGGGCTCGTCGCACCCGCCTGGGCCCAGGCCCGGGTGCTCGCCGACGTGCTGACCGGGACTGACCCGCTGGCCCGGTACCGGCCCCGGCCGGTGGTGACCCGGCTCAAGGCCGCCGGGATCGACCTGGCCTCGATGGGCGACCCGGTGGGCGGCGGGCCGGGCGAGGAGCTGACCTTCACCGACCCGAGCCGGGGCACGTACGCCCGGTTGCGGATCCGCGACGAGCGGCTGGTCGGCGCGATCCTGCTCGGCGACAACCCGGCCGTCGGCACGGTGATCCAACTCTTCGACCGCGGCCACCCGGTGCCGACCGACCGGCGGGCGCTGCTGCTGGGCCGGGCGCTCGGCACGGCTGCCGCGGCACCGGCCTCGTCACCGGCACTGATGCCGGACGGGGTCACGGTCTGTCAGTGCAACTCGGTGAGCAAGGGCGCGCTGGTGCGCAGTTGGCGCTCCGGGGCCCGAACTGTCGACGCGGTGGTGGCCGCGACCCGGGCCGGCACCGGCTGCGGCGGTTGCCGCGACGCGGTGGGCGGCATCGTCGACTGGCTGAGCCAAGCGGAATCGGTGGAGGTGACGCGATGAACGGCGGCGAACTGGTCGTCATCGGCAACGGCATGGTCGGGCAGCGTTTCGTCGACGCGCTGCGCGCCCGCGACCCGCACGGGCACTGGCGGGTGACCGTGTTGGCCGAGGAGGGGCGTCCGGCGTACGACCGGGTGCGGCTCTCGGCGTACTTCGACGGGGTGAGCGAGGACGAGCTCAACGTGCACACCCCGCACGAGGGGGTGCGGTTGCGCCTCGGTGAGCCGGTCACCGCCCTCGACCGGGAACGGCAGGTGGTGACCACCGCCGTGGGCGAGTACCACTACGACGCGCTGGTGCTGGCCACCGGGTCGTACCCCTTCGTGCCGCCGGTGCCCGGCGCCGAGCTGCCCGGGGTGTTCGTCTACCGGACCCTCGACGACCTGGCGGCGATCCGGGCGTACGCGCAGGGCCGGCGGGTCGGCGCGGTGATCGGCGGTGGTCTGCTCGGCCTGGAGGCGGCGAACGCCCTGCGGCTGCTCGGCCTGAGCACCGACGTGGTCGAGTTCGCGCCCCGGCTGATGCCCGTGCAGGTGGACCAGGCGGGCGGTGCGATGCTCCGCCGCTACGTCGACGACCTGGGTGTCCGAACCCATCTCGGGGTGGCCACCACGGCGATCCGGTCCGGCCCGGACGGCGCGGTCGCCGCCCTGGAACTCTCCGACGGCAGCGCTGTCGACGCCGAGTTGGTGGTGGTGGCCGCCGGCATCCGACCGCGCGACGAGCTGGCCCGCACGGCCGGGCTCCCGATCGGTCCGCGCGGCGGGGTGCTCGTCGACGAGACGTGCCGCAGCGTCGACGAGCGGATCTGGGCGGTGGGTGAGTGCGCGGCGGTCGACGGCACCTGCCACGGTCTGGTCGCGCCCGGGTACGCGACGGCCGAGGTGGTGGCCGACCGGCTGGTCGGTGGCGCGGCGACCTTCCCGGGCGCGGACACCGCCACCAAGCTCAAGCTGCTCGGTGTCGACGTGGCCTCGTTCGGTGACGCCCACGGCACGACCCCGGGTTGCCTGGACGTCACGTTCACCGACCCGGCCACCCGGGTCTACGCGAAGCTGGTCCTCTCCGACGACGCGCACACCCTGCTCGGCGGGGTGCTGGTCGGCGATGCCAGCGCGTACCCGACGCTGCGGGCCAGCGTCGGCGGTCCGCTGCCGGCCGCGCCACTGGCGCTGCTCGCCCCGGAGGGCGGCGGCGCGGACGCCGGCGCGTTGCCCGCCACCGCCCAGGTCTGCTCCTGCAACGCGGTGACCCGTGGCGACGTGGACGCCGCCATCGCCGACGGCTGCGCGGACGTGCCGGCGTTGAAGGCGTGCACCAGGGCCGGCACCAGTTGCGGCTCCTGCGTGCCGATGCTCAAGCAGCTCCTGGACGCGGCCGGGGTGGTGCAGTCCCGCGCGCTCTGCGAGCACTTCGACGTCAGCCGGCGGGAGCTGTTCGAGATCGTCCGCGTACGCGGCATCCGCACCTTCTCCCAGCTCATCGCCGAGCACGGGCGGGGGCGCGGCTGCGACATCTGCAAGCCGGTGGTGGCGTCGATCCTCGCGTCGCTGGGCAGCGGGCACGTGCTCGACGGTGAGCAGGCGTCCCTGCAGGACACCAACGACCACTTCCTGGCCAACCTGCAACGCGACGGCAGCTACTCCGTGGTGCCCCGGATTCCGGGCGGTGAGATCACCCCGGAGAAGCTGATCGTGATCGGCGAGGTCGCCCGGGACTTCCGGCTCTACACGAAGATCACCGGTGGGCAGCGCATCGACCTGTTCGGGGCGCGGGTGGAGCAGTTGCCGCAGATCTGGCAGCGGCTGGTGGACGCCGGCTTCGAGTCCGGCCACGCGTACGGCAAGGCGCTGCGGACCGTGAAGTCGTGCGTGGGCGAGACCTGGTGCCGGTACGGGGTGCAGGACTCGGTGGGGCTGGCTGTGGCGCTGGAGCTGCGTTACCGGGGCCTACGCGCACCCCACAAGCTCAAGTCGGCGGTCTCCGGTTGTGCCCGCGAGTGCGCCGAGGCCCGCAGCAAGGACTTCGGCATCATCGCCACCGAGACCGGCTGGAATCTCTACGTCGGCGGCAACGGCGGCTTCCGGCCCCGGCACGCCGACCTGTTCGCCACCGACCTGTCCACGGAAGCGCTGATCACGCTCATCGACAGGTTCCTGATCTACTACATCCGCACCGCCGACCGGCTGCAACGCACCGCCGGCTGGATCGAGGCGATGGAAGGCGGCCTCGACCACCTCCGCTCGGTGATCGTGGACGACGCGCTGGGCCTCTGCGCCGACCTCGACGCGGCCATGGCCCGGCACGTGTCGTCGTACTCCGACGAGTGGCGCGACGTCCTGAACGACCCGGACCGGCTGCGCCGCTACACCTCGTTCGTCAACGCTCCGGACGTGCCCGACCCGTCGATCACCTTCGCACTGGAACGCGGCCAGCCGGTACCCGTACGCGATAACCCCCCGACCGGATCCGAGCCGACGAACGGTCGCCGTCGGCAACCGGTCACCCTCGGCCTACCGGAGGTACGGCGATGACCCAGACCATCACGCTGACCTGGACCACCGTCTGTCTCCTCGACCGGTTGGAACCGGACCGGGGCGTCGCCGCACTTGTCGACGGCGTGCAGGTGGCCCTCTTCCGGACCGGGGACGAGCTGTTCGCGATCGACAACCGCGATCCGGTCTCCGGGGCGTACGTGCTGTCGCGGGGCATCGTGGGCAGCCGTGGCGGGGTGCCGACGGTCGCCTCACCGCTGCACAAGCAGGTGTACGACCTGCGCAGCGGGCAGTGCCTCGACCTGCCGGGGGTGACCGTGGGCCGGCACGACGCGCGCTGCCGTAACGGGCTGGTCGAGGTGCGGCTGCGACAGGAGGGTTGATGCGCGAAGAACTGGCGGGCTTCACCATCGGGGTGACCGCCGACCGGCGGCGCGACGAGTTGGCGGCGCTGCTCGAACGGCGGGGCGCCCGGGTGGTGCTCGCCCCGGCGTTGCGGATCGTGCCGCTGTCCGACGACACCGAGCTGCGGGAGGCGACCCGCGCCTGCCTCAGCCAGCCGCCGGACATCCTGATGGCCAACACCGGCATCGGCATGCGCGGGTGGCTGGAGGCGGCCGAGGGCTGGGGGCTGGCCGAGCCGCTGCGCTCGGTGCTGGCCAGCTCGTACGTGGTGGCCCGCGGCCCGAAGGCACGCGGCGCGATTCGGGCGGCCGGGCTGCACGACCAGTGGTCGCCGGCCTCGGAGAGCTGCGACGAGGTCGTCGACCACCTGCGCCGGCGCGGCGTGGCCGGGCAGGTGATCGCCATGCAGTTGCACGGTGAGCGACAGCCCGAGTGCACGCTCGCGCTGGAGGCGGCCGGCGCCACGGTGATCGAGGTGCCGGTCTACCGGTGGGCGCCGCCGACCGACCCGACACCGCTGCACCGGTTGATCGACCTGATCACCGGCCGGTTGGTGGACGCGGTGACCTTCACCTCGGCGCCCGCGGTGGAGGCCCTGCTGCGCGCGGCCGGGGACCGTACCGACGCGGTGCTGTCCGCGTTCCGCGGTGACGTCCTGGCCAGTTGCGTCGGCGCGGTGACCGCCGAGCCGCTGCTGCGGTACGGGGTGCCGGTGAGCGCGCCGGCCCGGGCCCGGCTGGGCGCGCTGGTGCGGACCATCGTCGACGAGTTGCCCCGCCGGACCGTGACGTTCAAGGCCGCCGGGCACCTGCTCACGTTGCGCGGGCACGCCGCCGTGATCGACGGCGAGTTGCGGCCGCTCGCCCCCGCCCCGATGGCGGTGTTGCGGGCGCTCGCCCAGTCGCCCGGCCGAGTGCTGTCCCGCACGGCGTTGCTGCGGACGCTGCCCCGGGGCGCGGACGAGCACGCGGTGGAGATGGCGGTGGCCCGCCTCCGGGCCGGCCTCCACGCGCCGCGCGTGGTGCAGACAGTCGTGAAGCGCGGCTACCGGCTCCGGGTCGACTGACGCGTCACGGCCGGCCGGTGGCGCCGGCCGTGACGCGACGGATCAGCCGACCGGCGTGGGGAAGCCCCGCCCCTGCTCGGCCTGGAGCCGCAGCATGGCGTGCTCGACGACCGTCACCAACACCTGCTTGACCGAGTCCCGGTGCCGGGCGTCGGTCATCACCAACGGCACCTGCGGCGAGATGGCCAACGCCTCGCGGATCTCCTCCAGCTCGTACTGGGGAGCGCCGTCGAACCGGTTCAGCGCCACCACGTACGGCAGGTTGCGGTTCTCGAAGTAGTCGAGCGGGGCGAACGCGTCGGTGATCCGGCGCGTGTCCACGAGCACGGCGGCGCCCACCGCACCTCGGATGATCTCGTCCCACATGAACCAGAACCGGGTCTGACCGGGTGTACCGAAGAGGTACAGGATCAGGTCCTGGGCCATCGTGATCCGGCCGAAGTCCATGGCGACCGTTGTGGTCTCCTTGCCCGGGACCTTGGACGGGTCGTCGATGCCGACACCCGCCGCGGTCATCAACGCCTCTGTGGTCAGCGGTGTGATCTCGGAGATCGCCCCGACCAGTGTCGTCTTGCCGACGCCGAAGCCGCCCGCGACGACGATCTTCGCGGAGACGATTCCCCGGCCTGGCCGCCCCCCTGCGGGGTCATAGCCTGCGAAGTCCACTTAGCACCCTTCCAAGCAGTTCCATCCGCTCCTCGAACCCCTCGGCGGGAGCAGCAGTGTGTAACGTCAGCAGGCTCTCGGCCACCATGTCGGCGACCAACACCCGGGCGACGCCAAGCGGCATCCGGGTGTACGCGGCGATTTCCGCCAACGACTGTGCTCGGCCCTCACAGACCGTGGCGATGCGGTGCTTGTCGTGCCCGGCGAAGCGGGACTCGGCGACCTGGGTGAGAGACGCGGTGAGGACTGCCTCGAGAGCGATGTCCTGACGAGGCTCGGTCCGACCACGGGTGACCGCGTACGGACGTACCAGTGCGCCGCGCGGGTCAGCGCGTCGTTGGTCCATCCCTGATCACCTCCTCGTTGCCGGTGGAGCCGGTGTGTGCCGTCTCCCGTCCCTGACTCGGCGCAGTCCGGGCGCCGTTTCGTGCTACGAGCGCACCGCGTCCCGCGGCAGCGGCACCAGCGCGGCGCCCACCCGCTCGACCAGCAGCGCCATCTCGTAGCCGACCTGGCCCACGTCGCAACTGCGCGCGGCCAGCACGGCCATCGACGAACCGTCACTGATCGACATCAGGAAGAGATACCCGCTGTCCATCTCGATGACTGTCTGCAACACCCCACCCGCGCTGAACATCCGGGCAGCGCCCTCGGTCAGGCTCACCACGCCGGAGGTGATCGCGGCGAGCTGGTCGGCCCGGTCCCCCGGGAGATCCCGGGAGGACGCGAGCAGGAGCCCGTCGGCGGACACCGCCACCACGTGGGCGATGCCCGCCACGCTGTCGGCGAAGTTGGTGAGCAGCCAACCCATGTCCTGCATGGCAGCTGGCCTGTTCATCGGCTCTCCTTGGTCGAGGTGCTGTTCAGGTCCGTTCCGGCCGTCCGACCACGTTGTACACCGCGGTGGTAGGCCGACAACAGACCGCGTACTTCATCGGGGGTCCGCCGGCTGCGGTCCCGACCGCTCTTCGGTTCGATGCCGCCCGGCACGAGCTGCGCCTGCGGCACCCGCTTGGGCAGCCCGGATCGGGTGGTCCCGGCCGGAGCCGGCTCGGCGGCCCGGCTGGCCCGGGACCAGCCCTCGTCCGCGGCCGTCCGCCAGGCGTCCGGGTCCACGGGTGGGGCGGCGGGCGCGGCAGGGGCGGTGGGCGCGGCGGGTGCGGCCGACCGGGCGGCCGGAGGCGGGGAGTACGACGGCGGTGTGCCGAACCCACCGGCGGTCGCGCCGCCCCGGCCCGGGGTGCCCGGCGTGGTGACGCTGTCGGTGTTGGAGCTGCCCGGGGTGCGGGTCGGCAGGGGCGGTCGGGCCGGTGCCGCGGTCGGCCTGGGGGCGGCACCCGGCTGGGCGCGCAGCCCGGCGTCGGCCGGAGCGGCGGTGGCGGGCGGTGGCGGCTCGTCGAACTTCGGCCGGGTGAAGATCGCGGTGGCGTCGTCACCGTGCGACCGGAACCAGACCGCCTCCATCTCCCGGAAGATCGGCGCCTCGGCGGGGAACTCGGGGCGGGTGCTGACCGGCGCGGCGGGTACCGACGGGGCGGGGGGCGGTGCCACCGCGCCGGCGCCGGCGACCGGCCCGACCGGCAGACCCGGTGCGTTGCGCCCGTCCGCGGCGTCCGCGGTCGAGCCGCGCCGGGGCAGCGGGTCGATCGTCGGATAGGCCACCGTCGGGCCGCCCGACGAGGTGCCCGCGCTGTTGCTGTACGCGGGCCGCGCCGGCAGGGTCGGGGGGACGGGCGCCGGGGCGGCCGGGGGCGGCGCCGTCGAGCGGGCACCGCTGTAGCCACCCGCGTGTACGGCCGGGGTGGTGTCCCGCGAGTCCAGCGGCGACTGCCACTGGGTGGGAGCGGGAGTGTTGGTGCGCCACTGGTCGGGCAGCGTCGCCGCCGAGGTCGCGGCACCGGCGAACTGTTCGCTGTGACCGGCCGGGGTGAGCGGCGTCTGCTCCACCGCCATCGGCTGACGCGGACGGGTGAGCACCTGCTCACGGCCTCGGTTGGTGGGCAGCACCACGGTGGCGGCGGGCAACGTCACCTGGGCGACGGTGCCGCCCTCGACGTTGCGACGCAGCTCCACCCGGATGCCGTACCGGGAGGCGAGCCGGCTGACCACGGCCAGACCCATCAGCCGGAACGCGGCGACGTCGACGCTCGGCGGGGCGGCCAGCCGGCGGTTGAGCGAGTCGAGCTGCTCGTCGGTGAGGCCGAGCCCGCGGTCCTCGATCTGGATCAGGACGTAGTCGCGGATCCGGCGACCGTCGGCGACCACCGTGGTGTTCGGCGGCGAGAACCGGGTGGCGTTGTCGAGCAGTTCGGCGACGAGACGGACCACGTCGTTGACGGCGTGCGCGGCGACCGAGACGTCGGTGTCCACGGTGCCGAACTCGATGCGGTTGTAGAGCTCCACCTCGGACTGGGCGGCACGCAGCACGTCCACGACCAGGGCGTCGTCGCGACGCGGCACGGCGGAGTCGGCGCCGGCCAGGACCAGCAGGTTCTCGTCGTTGCGGCGCATTCGAGTGGCCAGGTGGTCGAGCTCGAAGAGCTGCGCGAGCCGCTTCGGGTCCTCCTCGCCGCGCTCGATCGCGTCCAGCTCGCCGATCATCCGGTCGACCAGGGTCTGACTACGACGTGCCAGGTTGAGGAACATCGCCGAGACGCTGGTCCGCAGCGCGGCCTGCTCGGCGGCGACCCGGACCGCCTCCCGGTGGACGACGTTGAAGGCCAACGCCACCTGGCCGACCTCATCGCGGCTGTTGAGCTGGATCGGGTCCCGAACCTGGCGGACGATCTCGTCCGCCCCGCCGTCGCCCACGCTGCCCATGTTCTGCAGCCGCCGCACGGCGTCGGGCAGGTCGTGGTTGGCCACCGAGAGGGCGCCCTCACGCAGCCGGCGCAGCGAGTGGTTGAGCGAGCGGGCCAGCACCACGGCCAGCGACACGGCGATGATCAGGGTCAGCAGCACCAGGATCGACTCGATCACGGCCTGCCGGATGACGTTCGAGCGCGCCGTCTCGGCCTGCTGGAGCAGTCGGTCCTGCAGTTGGATCTCGGCCCAGCGCATCAGGTCGTTCACGGCGCCGATGGCGGCGGTGGCGTCCTGCGCGGTGACAAGCGGGCGCTGCCCGACCGATCGGCTGATGTCGGTGGCGACCCGGTCGGCCAGGCCGACCGCGTCACCGGAGACGGTGCTGTCGACCAGGGAACGCTGCACCGGGTCGGCGGCCAGCGAGAAGGAGACGAGGGCCTCCTGCTGGCTGGTGAGCGTCGCCACGAAGGAGGAGAACTGCTCGGAGTCGAGTTGGCCCGCCGTCAGAGCGGTGAACGCGACGGCCTCCTCCTCGGCGACGGACGCCTTGGCACGGGCGAAGGCGGAGACGGCGCGGCGGCTGTCCGCGAGGCTCTCGTCGCCGGGCAGCTGAGCCAGGCCGTCACCGTAGGAGACCAGGTCGGTGAGGATGACGCCGTAGCGGAGCACGACCTCGGCCACCGCCATCTGCCGGCCGTCCAGCACCTCTTTACGGGTGTCGTCCAGGGTGGCCAGGTGCTCGTCGATGGCCTTGAGGCGGTCTCGCAGGGCCGCCGGCACCTCGCCGATCCGGCCGCGCTCGGCGCGGTACCTGTCCACCTGCTGCTGCGTCTCACGGACCCGCAGGTTGTACGCGTCGGCCGGCTGCTGTGGATTGGCCAGGTAGGCAGCCGCGGCCATCCGCTCGACCTGGAGGTCCTGGGTCAGCGCGCTGACGTCGATGGAGAGGGCCGTCAGTGACCGGGCTCGGGTGGCGTCGAAGGCGCCCTCGCCGACGGAGATCAGCCGGACCGTGGCCAGCGCGATCACCGCCGCCACCGGGACGACCAGGATCAACGCCAGTTTGGACCGGATCCGGGCGTCTCGCAGCCTCGGCATCCGCCGGCGCGTCGGTCGAGCGCTGTCGCCGAGCGCGGGCAGGGTCGTCGGTCCGGTGCTCACGACATCGCCTCCGTCGTTTCTTCCCCGCCTGACCCACTGAGCCATGCCGTAAGCGGAGGGGACCACGCGCGGCACGGCCGCGATTTCATCAGAGATGATCCTGTTTGGGAAGCCGCAGTGAGGTAGGAAACGGTCGGACGGAGCGCATCCCGTGATCCGGGCAACTGATACCTTCATTTCCGCAAGCCCCTGAACAGGGCATGTAACTCCTGAGTGGTCACGCGTGTATGCAAAGTGAGCTTTTGCAAACATTGCGTTACCCCAGCATGTGGGATGACCGTCCCGAAAATGCTACCGGGGTCCGCGCTTGACCACAGCGCCGGCCATTGGCAAGGTTTTGCAGGCTTCGCGCACACCGTACGGCAGAGGAGATCCCGTCTTCCACTGAGGACGGATTAGCGGCGGTGACCGGGCAGCGCCCGCGCCCGCACCTGGAGGACTGAGTTGAGCCCCATCCGCTCCGCGACCATCGCGGCGCTCGCATCGGCCGTAGTGGCCACCACGCTCACCGGCTGCCAGTTTGGCGGGGCGGAGCAGGACACGAGTCCGATCGTGATCGCTGCCGACCTCGAACTTTCCGGCGCCGCCGCCCCCGTCGGGCAGACGTACAAGCGCGCACTGGAACTCAAGCGGGACCAGTTGAACTCCTCCGGCGCACTAAACAACCGGAAGATCGAGCTGAAGGTGAAGGACAACCGTTCCGACTCGGCCGAGTCGCTTCGCAACATCGTCGACTTCAGCAGCGATTCCCGGGTCAGCGCCATCATCATGGGTGGCTGCAACGAATGCGCCGTCGGAGCAGTTGGAACCATCAACGAGAAGCGGATTCCCACCATTGCGCTCGCCGCTTCCGGGGCCATAGCCAGCCCGGTCGCGCAACGACGCTACGTGTTCAAACTCGGACCCAACGCCCTGGACAGCGCGGCCGCGCTGACCACCGAGCTGCGTCGCAACAACATCCGCAAGGTGGGCCTGCTCGTCAGCGACAACGACTACGGCCAGGAGGGCGCGGCCGCCCTCCAGAGCGAGCTGATCAAGGCCAACATCACGTTGCGCGAGCAGCGGGTCAGGACCACCGACACGGACGTCAGCCAGCAGGTCCGACAGCTCGTCACCGTGGGCAAGCCGGACGCGCTCGTCTTCTGGACCCCACCGGAGCAGGCGACGCTCGCTGCCACGAGCGCCTCGCAGACCACCTTCCGCGGGTCCCTCTTCTTCGACGCGGGCGCGGCCGGTGACCTCTTCCTCGGCCCGGCGGCCAGGGCGACCGAGCGGGCCACGCTGATCTTCACCCAGACCATGGTGATCGACGACGTCATCGCGACCACACCCGCCAAGGCGGCACGGCGGCAGTGGTTCCAGGACTACACCGCGCGCTACGGCGGCTACAACGGCTCGTCGTCCTTCGCGGCGGACGCCCTCCAGCTGATCACCGACGCGGAACTTCGCGCCGGTGGTGAGGCCGGGAAGGTGGACCGTAACGGCATCCGGGACGTGCTGGAGACGTCCCAGATGGACGGCCTGTCGGGTCCGATCCGGATGACGCCGGACAACCACAGCGGGCTGATGCCGCAGGCGCTCACCACGCTTGTCGCCCGTAACGGCCGTTGGCGCCTGGCGGGGTAACGGTCTCCGGGCCACCGCTCCACAGATGATCAACGCGACGTCATTGAATTCCCGGTAATCGGGACGCGCAGTAGCCCCGACGTCCCGAAAGCCGAGTCGATCAAGAAAGGGCCGGCCTCCCGATGGGGAGGCCGGCCCTTCGCATTCTCGCCGCTCGGGTCAGCGGCTGCTCGTGGTCTCGCGCACCCAGGGCAGCGCGATCCGTTCGATCAACAGAAGCGCCGAGTAGAGCAGAATGCTCACCAACGCCACCAACATGATCGCCGCCCACGCGGTGGCGGTGTCACCGACGCCCGCGTACTGGGTGATGACGTAGCCGAGACCACTCTCGCCGGCCTGGAACTCACCGATCACCGCGCCGATCGCGGCCAGCGGCATGGCCACCTTGAGCCCGACGAAGATCTGCGGCAGCGCGGCCGGGAAGCGCACCTTGCGGAACGCCTGCCAGCGCGAGGCGTTCCAGGAGCGCACCAGCTCGGCCAGATCAGCGGGCGTGGTGGTGAGCCCGGTCGCGGTCGAGAGCACGATCGGAAAGAAGCAGAGCAGGAACACCATCGTCAGGATCGGTTTCTGACCCCAACCGAGCGCCACCACCAGCAACGGGCCCAGCGTGATCTTCGGCACCGCGTTCACCGCGACCAGCAGCGGGGTGAACATCCGCTCCACCGTGCCGGAGCTGGCCAGGGAGAGTCCGATCAGGACACCGGCCACCGCCGAGAGCGCGAAGCCGATCAGGATCTCCAGCAGGGTGGCCCAGGTGTGCTCCAGCATCTGGGCCGGCTTGTCGACGAACGCGGTGAGCACGTCGCCAGGCGGCGGCAGAGCCGCGGGATGGACCAGTTCCAGCCGGGCGATCAGCCACCACGTCGCCAGGGCGATCAGGAGGCCGGCCGCTGGCAGCAGCGCCGCCCCGGCCCCGGCGCGGAGACCGGCGCCTCGACCCGCCCGCCCCGCCCCGGCTCCGACACGCACGGGTGGGGATGCCGCCACCGCCGGGTCCACCGACCGGACGTCGGTCATCTTGTCCTCCTCGAAATCCCACGGCCCCCCGGGGGCCGACGAGCGACGGGGGTACGCCCCACCGGAAACCGGCGGGACGTACCCCCTGATGACGACCGGACGATCAGGCCTTCGGCGCGAGGCTGAAGTCGATGATCTGCTCGGGGGTGATGTTCTGCTTGAGCGCACCGGCGCCCTGCAGGATGGCGATGCTCTTGGCGACCCGACCACTGTCCAGGGTGCCGATCGCGGTGCCGGTGTTGCCGGACCGGACGTACGCGGCCATCAGCTCCAGCTCGGCGGCGGCGGCGACCGGGTTGGCGGCGTCCACGTTCTTCTTCAGGATCTCGCCGGCCTCCTTGGGGTTGGCCAGGCTGTACTCCAGGCCCTTGAGCAGCGCCGCGGTGAACTTCTTCACCATCTCGGGCTTCTCCTTGGCGATCTTGGAGGAGGTGATCAGCACGTTGCCGTAGAGGTCCTGCATCACGTTGCTGTACGGCAGCATGACGGCCTTCTTCTTGGCCACGGCCTCGATGGTCGGCTGACCGACGACGAACTGGCCGATGCCGTCCACCGCACCGGAGGCGAGCGTGCCGATCAGCGCCTGCGCCTCACCGTTGACCCAGGTCACCTTGCTCGCGTCCACACCGGCGAGCCGGGCGTACGTCGGGAAGAGGTTGCGGACCACGGACCCGGGCGTGTCGGCGAGCTTCTTGCCCTCCAGGTCCTTCGGCGAGGCGATGTTCTTGCCCTCGACCGAGGCGATGCCGGCCATGGTGCGCTGCTGGATCGCGGCCACCACGGTGAAGTCCTTGGCCTGGCCGTTGCCGACCTGCAGCAGGCTGCCGGTGAGGTCGACCGGGCCGAACTGGGCCTGGCCGCCGACGATGGTCTGGATCACGCCGCCGGTGCCCTGACCAGGCTTGATCTCGACGTCGAAGCCGGCGTCCTTGAAGAAGCCCTTGTCCTTCGCCACCCAGGCGTAGGAGTCACGGCCGAAGTTGCCGAAGGAGGTGAGGTAGGTCACCTTCTCCAGTGCCCCGCCCTTGCCGCCCTTGGCGTCAGACGAGTCCGACCCGCTGCTGCAGGCGGAAACGAGAGCGAGGGCAGTGGCCAGCGCGGCCGTAGCGACCGTACGGGTCAGCCTTCTCATCAGTAGCACCATGTCCTTTCCAACCGGGGCCCACAGGCCGCCGGAGGGGGTTGTCATGACGGGCCGGCGGGAGGGGTGGAAGCCGGACGCCGCCGTCGTGGGGGGACTCTTCGCGGGCACAGCGTACGAGAGAGACACAGTTGTGACGCCAGGCGTATCGGGTTGCGGAACGGAAACAACCTCATGACCACCCCGGACAGTGCGATACGAGGGCAGGCCAGCTAGCCTTTGCCGGATTCCTGACCGTCCACTCAGCGGAGGTCCGCCGGAGATGATCCAACTGGCCGGGGTGTCCCGTACCTTCGAAGGCCGATCAGGCCGGGTCGAAGCGCTGCGTGGCATCGACCTCGATGTCGCCGAGGGTGAGTTCGTCGCCGTGCTCGGCCGCTCCGGCTGCGGCAAGTCCACGCTGCTGCGCCTGATCGCCGGGCTGCTCCCGCTGAGCGCCGGTGAGATCACCGTGGCCGGCACGCCGATCTCCCGTCCCCGCCAGGACATCGCCATGCTGTTCCAGAAGCCGGCGCTGCTGCCCTGGCGCACCGTGCTGGACAACGTCCTGCTGCCGGTGGAGATTTTCGGCTGGAGCCGCGCCAAGCACCGCGAGCGCGCCCGGCAACTGCTCGACGTGGCCGGGCTGGCCGGGTTCGAGAAGCGGCTGCCGCACGAACTCTCCGGCGGCATGCAGCAGCGGGTGTCGCTGTGCCGGTCGTTGATCGGCGAGCCCCGGGTGATGCTGATGGACGAGCCGTTCTCCGCGCTGGACGCGCTCACCCGCGAGGAACTCTCCGGCGAACTCCAGCGGGTCCACATGGAGAACAAGCCGACGATCGTCTTCGTCACCCACTCGATCGACGAGGCGGTGCTGCTCGCCGACCGGGTGGTCGTGCTGAGCCCTCGCCCGGGCCGGATCCGCAAGGTGGTGGACGTCACCATCCCCCGGCCGCGCACCCTGGGCCGCAACGCCCACCTGGCCGACGTCGCACGCGTCAGCGCCGACCTCCACGAGCTGCTGATGGAACGCGAGCAGCCGACCACCGTCGGCGCGGAAGGACGATGAACATGCGGGTGTCGGTCTTCACCGAGCCGAACCGCGGCGCCAGCTACGACACGCAGCTCCGGTTCGCCCAACTGGTCGAGGCCTGCGGGTACGAGGGTTTCCTCCGCGCCGACCACTACCAGTCGATGGGCGCCGACCCGGGCCTGCCCGGCCCGACGGACGCCTGGCTGACCCTCGCCGCGCTGGCCCGAGAGACCAAGCGGATCCGGCTCGGCACCCTGGTGACGTCGGCCACCTTCCGCCTGCCCGGCCCGCTCGCGGTGATGGTCGCGCAGGTCGACCAGATGAGCGGCGGCCGGGTCGACCTGGGCATCGGCGCCGGCTGGTACGAGCGCGAACACACCTCGTACGGCATCCCCTTCCCGCCGGTCGGCGAGCGCTTCGACCGGCTGGCCGAGCAGCTCGAGGTGCTCACCGGGCTGTGGCGGACCCCGGTCGGGGAGACCTACAGCTTCAGTGGCGACCACTACCGCCTGGTGGACGCGCCGGCCCTGCCCAAGCCGGTGCAGGTGCCCGGACCGCCGATCATCGTGGGTGGGCGCGGCCCCAAGCGCACCCCCGAGCTGGCCGCCCGGTACGCCGACGAGTTCAACATGCCGTTCAAGTCCGTGGCGGACACCGCCGCCGCGTTCGACCGGGTGCGTGAGGCGTGCGAGCGCACCGGTCGGACGGAGTCCGGCCGTCCGCCGCTGGTGCTCTCCGCCGGGCTCGTCGTGGCCATCGGCCGGACCGACGCCGAGGCCCAGCGGCGGGCCGCGCCTCTGCACGAGAAGAGCGCGTTGCCGCCGGAGGACCCGGTGGTCGGCTCCCCCGCGCAACTCGCGCAGCGGATCGGCGAGTTCGCCGCGATCGGCGCCACCCGCGTCCACCTGCGCCTGATCGACTTCGCAGACCTCGACCACCTTGAGCTGATCGCCGCCGAGGTGCTCCCCCAACTGGACGGAGAACGATGACCGACGTGATCGACGGAACCGAACTCGGGCCGGTGGGCCAGGAGATCGTGTACGAGAACGACCGGGTCCGGGTCTGGCACATCCGGCTCGAGCCGGGTGAGCGGCAGCCACTGCACCGGCATGACCACCCGTACCTGGTGGTGGCGATCGAGGGCGCGAAGAACGTCGTACAGACGATCGACGGCACCCGGATCGACGCCGACGAGCCCACCGGCGGAGTCGTCTACCGGGACCCCGGGGCCGTACACATGCTCACGAATGTCGGAGACACGACTTACCTGGCCCGACTGGTCGAACTCAAGTAGACCCGCCGAACGCGAGCCGACGCGCCGCGCGGCGCGCCGGTGGCGGTCGGGTGTACGGGGTGCGTAACGTGCCGGACATGGCCTTTCGGACCTGGGGCAGACTGCTGCTCACGGCGCTCGGGGTGAGCGTGCTGGCCGGGGCCGGCCAGCTCGGCGTCGCGTACGGTTTCGGCATCGTCCGGTTAACCGGCGCCTTCACCGGTACGACCGTCAACCAGTGGCCGGCCCAGCTCGTCTGGGTGGGCTGGTTCGCCGCGAACGCCGCCGTCGCCGGCGCCGTCCTGACCGGACGCCTCGCGCGCGGCGATGCTCCGGCGGCCAGCACCGGCCGGCAGCTGGCGATCGGCGGCGCGGCGGCGCTCGGCGCCACCGTCATCGCCCCGCTCTGCATGCAGCCCGCCCGCGCTGCGGAGCTGGTCTCCGTCGACCCGGTCTGGGCGGTGGGCATCTGCGCCGTACTGGGCGCGGTGATCGGAGCCGGCGCCGCGATCGCCGTACTGCTCCGGCCCGCGCTGGGCTGGAACATGGCGGCCGTGGCCGGCGTGGTCTGGCTGTTGGCGCTGATCTCCGTCCTGCCGTCGCTCGGCACGACCGGCCCACTGCCGACCGTCCGGCTCGGTGTGCTGGAGCCGAGCTGGCTGAGCGACTCCACCGCGCAGCGGCTGGCGCTGCTCCTGCTGCCCACCGTGGCGCTGCTGGCCGGGGCCGCGACCGCCGGGTTGGCGCGCTGGCGGGGGCAGGACCCCCTGATCAGCGGGGCGACCGGGGTGGCCGGTCCGGTGCTGGTGGCGTTCGCCTACCTGACCGCCGGTCCGGGCGACTCCGTGGACCGCTACCAGGTGACTCCCTACTACGGCTCGTTGATCGCGATCCTCGCCGGTGCGCTCGGCGCGGCCGCCGCCGCGCTGCTGCGTTGGCCGGCGGGTGCCCGTACCCCGGATTCGCAGGCGATCGAGCCCAGCGACATCCTGGACGCGCTTCCCACCGGCCCGGCCCTGCCCAACGCCGCGTCGCCGAGTCCGGCGAACGACCCGGACGCCGCCGAGCGGACCGCCGCGCGGACCGCCGCGCCCTCGGCCGGCCTTGAGCCCGCCGGGGGCGATCTGACCGGCGCCACCTCGGGTCCGCGCGCCGCAGGCGGCTCCGACGGCGTACGCACCGTGCCCGCCCACTGGGACTGGCCGGCGGACGCCACCAGCGGCCAGCACGGTGTGACCCCTGCCGCTCCGGCGACGTCCCAGGCCTGGCGGACCGATCCGACAGGTGAGTTCACCGCCGGGAGGCGGACGCCCCCGGCGAGCCGGGACGATGTCACCTCCCCGCCGGCTACCGCCGCCATCGCCAACACGGGAACGGCCGACGCGGGCGCAACGAGCACGGAGACAGCCGCCGTGAACCCCACCGGCACGGAAACAGCCGGCGCGAGGGCTACCGACGCGAAGAGGACCACCACCCCAACCACCACCACGGACGGGACCAGCACCGGGACCGCCGACACCGGCGCGGCCAACACGGCGACCGCCGACACCGGCGCGGCCACCACGGCGACCGCCGACACGGGAGCGGCCGGTACGGCGACCGCCGACACGGGCGCGGCCAGCACCGTAACCGCCGACGCGAACAGGGGCAGCGCGGCAACCGTCGACGCGGGCGCGGCCGCCCTCGACGCGGGCGCGGCCGCCCTCGACGCGGGCGCGGCCGCCCTCGACGCGGGCGCGGCCAGCACGGCAACCGTCGACACGAGTGGGGCCGAGCCTGGCACGGCCGACGCGCCGTTGACGGTCAAGCCGCGTCGAGCCCGTAAGGCGAAGGCCAGCCCGCTCGACGCCACCATCGATCCAGCCGACAGCACGTCGGGGTCGAACGCCACCGACGAGCCGGCCGCCGGCGCTGCCGAGCCCGACCGGGAGAGCCGGGACACCACGTCCGGCCCGGCCTCCGGGGCCACCCCGACCACCACGGCCCCGGCAGAGGCAGCGGCCCCGACCAGCGGAACCGGTCGGACGAGAACCCCCGTGACCCCGACCACCACCGGTCCGACGAGGACACCCATCCCGACCACGAGCGGCCCGACGAGAACACCCATGCCGATCATCAGCGGTCCGACGAAAACGCCTACCCCGACCACCACGGGTCCGACCGGGGTGCCGGCTACTCCGACCAGCGCCAAGGGTGCGGCGGTCGATCCACCGCGTACCCCGGACGTCGCCAGCGCCGCTCCCACCACGCGACCAGTCGGGAAGTCGGCTGCTGCCGGGGTTGGCGGCACCACCAGCGCCCGGCCCGCCGGGGACAGTGCCGCCAGCGCGCCCAGCGCCGGGGACGGTGTTCCCGCGGGTGCGCGGACCGCCGGGGACGCTTCCGCCGCCCGCACGCCCACCGCCGGGGACGCTTCCGCCGCCCGCACGCCCACCGCCGGGGACGCTTCCGCCGCCCGCACGCCCACCGCCGGGGAC